>RDXX01000008.1 GCA_004292955.1 Oscillatoriales cyanobacterium
AATTTTCTGGTGGCATGGGCTTCTAGCCCGTGCAAAAAACAGGCAAGATGCCTGTTCCACAATCAGTAAATTTTCTGGTGGCATGGGCTTCTAGCCCGTGCAAGAAAAACTTATTGATAATACTAGAATATCCTAGAACTAATGTAAATAATTATCTCCCACTCTCTAAAAAATGAAAAAACATCCCATCGTTGGTATCACAACTTACTGTCGCAGTCAAGCAGGCGAATATTGCCTCAACGGAGCATATATTGATGCAGTGCAGGCAGCAGGTGGTATTCCAATTTTACTGCCTCCCAATCAATTAGATCCGGCTAGTATTTTTGATGCCGTAGATGGTTTGATTTTTTCAGGTGGTGGAGATATCAATCCAGAACTTTATGGCGGTTTTGTCGATCGCACGGTTTACTCGGTTAACGCAGAACGCGACAATTTTGAGTTAAGCTTAGCTAAGCTAGCTTTGAGGGCTGACATACCCGTGTTGGGGATTTGTCGCGGAATGCAAGTCCTGAATGTAGCCAGCGGGGGGAATTTGGTCGTGCACGTACCGGATGCTTACGGAGAGGAGGTGAATCACCGACAAGAAAACCCGATTCGTGCGATCGAGCATATCATTAAAATAGACCCCGACAGCCGGCTAGCAAAAATCATGGGAACTACCTCTACAAACGTCGTTTCCTGGCACCATCAAGCCGTACAAACAATGATTCCCGGCTGGCAAATTGTAGCACGAGCACCCGACGGTTTAATAGAAGCAATCGAATACAAATATCACCCTTGGATGGTAGCAGTTCAGTGGCATCCAGAAATGTCGCCAAAAAGTCTCCCCGACTGCGGAATTTTTCGGGCTTTCGTCGAAGCAGCAGCTTCCAAGTGCATCAATTATACTATATCTGCATGAAATTTTTCAGCCATTATTTACATTTTTTTCGCACTCTCGCTTAGTGACTTCGTGGCGGTAGCGAAACATATCAGTTAACCGCATTTCTACCCACCAACCTAACAGCAAATCGACAATCGGGCCGCCCGGTATCGAAAATGCGATCGCATCCGTCAATCGGGTCTGACCATTTTCTGTAGTAAACTCGTGTCGGTGAGTCCAACGTGCCATCGGCCCCTCAGTTTGTTCGTCAACAAACAAGCGATATTGTTCGCATTCAGTATGAGTCGCCACCCATTTTACTGGAATCGGCCCCAATAACAGCCGAAATTCTGACACAGCCCCCACATCGAGTCCCCCTTCGCGGCGGATGATTTTCACCGGTTGCCAAGGCGGAGTCAACAGTTGCAGAATATCCGGCCTTTCGTAAAAGTTCCAGACTGTTTCAACGGTGGCGTTTATCAGCGACGAGTATCTAAAATTGGGCATTGTAAGAAGAAGGAAGAAGGAAGTTCGGCAGCGGATGTAACGGATGTAACGGATGTAACGGATAGAATTCCCGATTACCCATCATTGATTACCGATTACCCATCAGTTCTGCCGTCATTAGGAAGAAGGAAGAAGATATATATACAGTAAGTTTTTTAGCTATCCATACTTGACGTTGAATTAG
The DNA here is from genome assembly GCA_004292955.1 of Oscillatoriales cyanobacterium. GTDB lineage: Bacteria > Cyanobacteriota > Cyanobacteriia > Cyanobacteriales > Microcoleaceae > Microcoleus. The sequence continues at coordinate 1,554 of RDXX01000008.1, forward strand.
CAGGTGGATTTACTGAGCGTTGGGTTAGACTCAGGGCGAACGCATCTAAACTTTATGTTAACACAATCTAGTATATTGGAGAAGAATTATTGACTACATACAAAACATTTAATTAGAGTTTATATATAACTACTCAATAACCGCTGGTGATTTTCGAGAATCTGAACGATAGCCAACGATTTTAGGTGGTTCCAGCCTTCCTATTCACTGATTTACCAGCGGTTTTTGTATTTTTTCAGCGGTTTTTGAGCAGTTACCACTCGGTTTTCAACTGACGGTGACTGTTAAGCAGACAAATTCCTGAAGCTATCGATCGCAAATAAAGTCGATCGCCTACAATCATGTATTCGGGTGTGTCGCCACAAAAAATCCTTAGCCAAACATCAAAAATCGAGCGGGCGACGCACCTCTGTCCACTCGTGCGATCGCAAATAAAGTCGATCGCCTACAATCAAACTAACCCCCTAGAGCCTGAAATTAGGAGAAACTGTCAAATGCTAGATGCTGCGTTATTGGGAGGACTTTTCACAGTCGTGTGGCAAGCCATATTGGGGACTCAAGTTAATGATGCAGCAAAGCACCTTTGTTTGACCGGAATCAAAAAAGTATCACGAAACGGGAAAATAGTCAATCACGATTTAGAAAAAGCGCTGAAACGTTCTTTCTTGAAAGCTCAACAACAAATCGCCTCAGAATGTCATAAAGAATTGGTTGAGCCATCTCGCAGGGCTTCTAAAGGAATCGTTATTTACTTACCTCAACACCGTCCAGATTTAGAATGGCTCGATAAGAAGATTAAGCAGTTAAAATCTGAATTGGAAAAAGTCGATAAAGAAACAGTCCCGTCTGGGATTCCCATTGCAGGTTTAGATGAGATAGAATTGCTGCTGACTGCCGCAGATGAGTCAAAGCAGAATCAGGTTGAAAAACTCAAGCAAAAACTGCTAGAAGTCGCCCTGGAAAATTGCGATGTCGCACCCTACAAGACAAAGTTAGAGCAAGAATTATTTGCCTTGGTATCTGCATACTTTGCTCAGGAAATCAAGGAAAATGAGAAAGTTTTTCAGATTTTTACCGGGCAAACCTTAACGCGGATTGATAGCAGAACCCAAGAGATGTATGATTGGCTAGAGGAGATAGTTGAAAAGAGCCGCATTGTTTATCAACCGATTGATTGGCAGGATATTTGCCAGCAGATATTAGACGAGAAAGAACAGCAGCGACTCAGTAGCAATCAACTAACTTTTGGCAACCATCAAATTGATGATGTTTATGTACCGCTGGGATTGGTGGAACGGCACAAAGTGACTGAGAAGCGCGAGAATCTTGGGGCTGAAGAAGGTTCGGATTTGTATCGAGAAAAAGAAGTAACTCAGACATTTGAACATAGCGAGTTTCTCGAACAAGTAATCCAGCAAGGAATTAGCCCGAAAAGCAATGGGAAGCGGTTAGGAATTATTGGGGAACCGGGGGCGGGGAAAACAACGCTGTTGCGGCAGATTGCGAATTGGGTAGCGGCGGGCATTTCCGAGGCTATGGTAATTTGGGTATCCTTGGCAGATTTGCAGGGGAAGGAATTAGAAACCTATTTATTTGATAATTGGTTGGTGGCGGCAATTAAGAGAATTGGGAAGGCTGAGGCGACGGCGGATATTAAGGATGATTTTTTAGCACAGTTTAATGCCGATCGCGTTTGGTTGGTGTTGGATGGGGCGGATGAGATGGCGGTGGGTGATGGGAATCCTTTGGCGGAAATTGAGCGGCAAATTAGGACGGGTGGCTGTATTCAAAGGGCGCGGATTGTGCTAAGTTGTCGGCAGAATGTCTGGGATGCGATCGGCTCTGCGTTGGATAGTTTTGATACTTATCGCACTCTGGAGTTTTCCTATCCCGAACAGGTGGAAATGTTTATTGATAAGTGGTTTGGAACCCCCCTTAACCCCCAGTTTGGAACCCCCCCTAACCCCCCCTTGGTAAGGGGGGAGACAAGAGAAGAAGGGGACTCTCTTACTCCCGGTTTCTCAACGCAGGCGACAGGAGAAGGCGACACTCTAACTCCCCCCTTCTTAAGGGGGGCTGGGGGGGATCTTCCCCTTTCTTTCCCAGCCCTAAATACAGAAGAAACTCTTACTCCCCCCTTACCAAGGGGGGCTGGGGGGGTGCTTTCTCAACAGCTACGGGAAGCATTAGCAGCACCGGGAAAAGAGCGAATTCGAGATTTAGTGAAAAATCCCCTGAGATGTTCGCTATTGTGCGGCACTTGGCAGTCGTTGGATGGGGATTTGCCGGATACTAAGGCTAAGCTTTATCAGCGGTTTGTGACTACTTTATATCAGTGGAAAAAACCGCACTTGAATTGGATTCAGCAGCAGGAATTGAATGCGGCTTTGGGGAAATTGGCACTTTCAGGGATGTTAAATGAAACGTCGCGGTTTCAGTTGCGAGAAAGTGTGGGATATCGGGTGATGGGTGCATCGCTGTTTGAGTTAGCTTGTCGTTTGGGTTGGCTGAATTTAGTGGCGAGGGATGGGGAGACGCTGGAAGGAATTTATGCTTTTTACCATCCGACTTTTCAGGAATATTTTGCGGCGTTGGCGGTTGAGGATTGGCACTTTTTCTTGAATCATATTCCCCCAGAGGGCGGGCACGGGGGCACCGCCCCTACGAGGGATGGGGTGTACCGGATTTTTGAGAAGCAGTGGAAGGAGGTTATTTTGTTGTGGTTGGGGCGTGAGGAGGTAGGGAAGGAGAAGAAGGAAGGGTTTATTAATAGGTTGGTTGAGTTTGAGGATGGGTGTGGTGATTTTTATAATTATCGTGCGTATTTTCTAGCGGCTGCGGGGATTGCTGAGTTTAAGGATTGTAGTTTTGCTGATGAGATTGTGTCGCAGGTTATTAAGTGGGGATTTGGTTATTTTAATGAGGAGAAGAAAGAGTGGCAAACATATTCTGATCCAATTGCAGAGGGTTCAAGGGACATACTGAAAGAGACGGATCGGGGGCAAAGCGCGATTTACCATTTAGTGAAGTTAATGTGTACTTCTCAGATTGATGAAGATACCCAGATAGAAGTAGTAAAAGAGTTAGCAGAAATAGGTGGATCGAACCCAGTTGCTATGTCCGGTTTAGTGGAGTTGATTGGTACTTCTGAGGATGATAATACCTGGAGGAGTGCCATAGATAGCTTAGGAAAAATCGACAAAGATAACTCAGTTGCGATCTCAGCTTTAGTCGATTTAATCGGTACTTTTCAGGATAAAAATACCCAGAGGAGAGCGGCCGTAAGCTTAGGGAAAATATGCAAAGATAACGTAGTTGCGATCGCCACTTTAGTCGATTTAATCAGAAATTCAAATGATAACATTGCCCGGTGGCAAGCGGCAGATATCTTAGGGGAAATTATCAAAGGTAAACACTTCGTCCTCGCACTCTCAGGTTTGAAAGATTGTCTAAATTCCGAAGTCTACGAAAACGATTTTAATCGCTATAAAGATCGCTACCCAATTATCTGGGCCTGTGCCCAAAATATGACTTACCCAGAATTTTATCAAGCATGGCACACCCAACCCACCAATTCCCCAACACCCGATCGCAACCACCGACAAAATACAGATATCCCCACACTCCTCAAACAACTCCAATCCACCGATAAAACCTTCCCCGTTCCCCTCAACATTCGCGCGTTAGAAGGCGAAACAGATATAAGCGCGATCGCCCAAGAGCTCTGTACCCAACTATATCAAACAATCTTCCCCGCAGATACAGACATCCCCGCCATTCGCAACGCCCCCGAATTCAAGCGATTAATTCCCCAACTCAAAAATCGGCTGCAAAAACAGCACATCGCCTTAATTTTGCACTCCTGTCCCTGCGAAGATGCGCTTTCGTCTTTCACCCGCAAACTCGCCGACACTCACATGGGAATTCATATCGCCTGGATTACCGATACACCGCTGGAATTGCCGTTAACAGGTTTTGCCGCCGATGGAGAGGATGTGTTGGAGGCGGTGCAGGATTGGATTCGCGGGATTGGTGCGTGATGTTGGGAAAGTCATGCTGTTGTCTGGGCTCTGCGATTGCTTTGCTTCGCGCGCAATGACATATTCTCTTCAACCCGCGCACCATCCGGGTTTTGTCTGTCTGGCGTGCGATTTCAATCGCCCGCTACTCCGGGGCGGGCTAGGAGCATCGCCCCACAAGAGTTTTAATTTCTCGAACCCTCTGAGCTCGGGTTTTGTCTGTCTAGACGCGATTTCAATCGCCCGCAACCGCCCCACTACCGCGATACTACTGCAATACTAATGGTAAAGATACGATCGAGCCTCCCCGCAAGACCCCCGCAAACCATGTCCAAGCCAAAAAAGACCCCAGTCAAAACCTACACCGAAATCAACCTCAGCGACCCTCAATACTACTTCAACAGAGAACAAAGCTGGCTAGAATTCAACAACCGCGTGCTCCACGAAGCCCTAGACCCCCGCACGCCCCTCCTCGAAAGACTCAAATTTCTCGCTATTTTTAGCTCAAACCTAGACGAATACTTCATGGTGCGAGTGGCGGCCCTCAGACAGCAAGTAGAAGCAAAAGTCACCAAATTAACCTCCGATGGTAGCACGCCCCAACAACAGCTAGATGCCATCAACAAGCGGCTTTTGCCGATGGTAACTCAGCAACACGCCTATTTTGACCAAACTCTGCGGCCCAAATTAGCAGCAAGCGGCATCCACATTCTCGACTACATTGACCTCAATCAAGAACAACGAAATTACTTGCACCGTTACTTCAAAGAACAAGTATTTCCCGTACTCACTCCCCTAGCAGTTGACCCCAGCCACCCATTCCCATTCCTCTCCAATCTCAGCCTCAATTTAGCAGTAGTTGTCAGAGATCCCGACACCCGCGAGGAATTGTTTGCGCGGGTTAAAGTACCGCAGGTTTTGCCGAGATTTTTGCCCTTACCGGCCCATTTGCAGTGGCAGCAAAGGGGCAAAACTCCTGTGTGGACGGGCGTACCTTTAGAACAGGTAATCGCCCACAATTTAGAGGCTTTGTTTCCGGGGATGGATATTCAGGAATATCACCCATTTCGGATTACTCGCAATTCCGATTTGACTGTCGAGGAAGATGAGGCAGATGATTTACTGCTGGCGATTGAACAGGAACTCCGCAAGCGCCGGTTTACAGGTTCTGCGGTACGGATGGAAATTCCAGCGATTATGCCGCTTGCGCTGCGAGATATGCTGATGGATGAGTTGGAACTCGGCGAGCAGGATGTTTACGCGGTGGAGGGGCTGTTAGGCCTCAAGGATTTGATGTCTTTTGTGGGGCTGCCTGTGCCGGAACTCAAAGACCCGCCTTGGACTCCGGTGGTGCCGCCGCGCTTGCGGAATTCGGAATCGCCAATGATTTTAGGCAAATCGATGTTGGATGTTGAGGATGGTGAGGATATTTTTACGGTCATCCGTCGAGGGGATATCATGCTACACCATCCCTATCACTCGTTTGCAGCGACTGTCCAGCGGTTTATTACTGAGGCGGCGAACGATCGCTCGGTGTTAGCGATTAAGATGACTTTATACCGCACTTCTGGTGATTCGCCGATCGTCAGCGCCTTAATTCAAGCAGCGGAAAACGGCAAGCAAGTAGCTGTTTTAGTAGAGCTCAAAGCCCGGTTTGATGAAGAAAATAACATTAATTGGGCGCGCAAGTTAGAACAAGCAGGAGTCCACGTCGTTTACGGTTTGGTGGGACTCAAAACCCACACTAAGGTTGTGATGGTAGTGCGCCGCGAGGACAAATGTATTCGCCGCTACGTCCACATCGGCACGGGAAATTACAATCCCAAAACAGCCGGACTGTATACGGATGTCGGTTTGTTGAGTTGTCGCGAGGATTTGGGTGCAGATTTGACAGATTTGTTTAATTATTTAACCGGTTATTCGCGACAGCTATCTTATCGTAAATTGTTGGTGGCGCCTGTCAATATGCGCGATCGTTTTTTAGCATTAATCCGCCGCGAGGCCGACGAATGCCGCTTGAATGCGGAAAGCGGCACTCGTAGCTGCGGCCGGATTGTCGCTAAAATGAATGCTTTAGTTGACCCTCAAATTATTGTTGCTTTGTACGAAGCTTCGCAAGCGGGAGTTAAAATTGATTTGATTATTCGCGGGATTTGCTGTTTGCGTCCGGGCGTTGAGGGTGTTAGCGACAATATCAGAGTTATCAGTATTATCGGCCGCTTTTTAGAGCATTCGCGGATGTTTTATTTTTTCAACCGTGGCAGCGAAGAGGTGTATATTGGTTCTGCTGACTGGATGCAGCGCAATCTTAGCAGGCGGGTTGAGGCGATCGTCCAAGTCGAAGATCCGACTATAGTAATGGAATTGCAAGAAATTCTCGGTGTGATGCTGGCGGACAACCGTCAAGCTTGGGATTTGCAGCCTGGGGGACACTATTCTCAGCGGCGGCCACCTGCTAATAACCCGGAGGTTAACTCTCAGCAGATTTTGATGGATATGGCGATGAATTAGTCAGTTGATAGTTGATAGTTGACAGTTGACAGCGGTCAAATTTTGCAGTTAGTCGTGGTCAGTTATTGTTAGTTATTAAGCTGTACTGCATTTAATTTTAACTTTTAGGGCGGGCAAGATGCCCACCCCACAAAGTTTTTAACCCACCGAAATATGCAAATCAAAGGCGCGATAAGTAATAGCAATTCAACAAATCATTGCTGCTACAACGATTGAGGTTGAGGTTGTTTTCTCAAATATTATTGTCGCTGGTGCGTCGCCCGCTCGATTTTTCATCTTTTTTGGATACTATCGATAGCGACACACCCTACAAATACTAACAACTGCCAACTGCCAACTGTCAACTGCCAACTGTCAACTGTCAAAAGTGCGCTTAAATTCTTCTAACAAATCATCAATTTCCTCGATCGCCTGACTGACATCAATTCTCAGAGCTCCCAAGTCCGATCGATCTAACAGCCGCACGAGGGATTCCCGCTTGACTTCGATTTCTGCTACGCGCTCTTTGATTGTCTGTACATCCATTGTTTTTTGCCTTGGCTAGTATTAACAAAAATATTTGACTTTCCCCCCTGCGAACAGACGAGAATTCTTAATTCACCGACGTGCCTTTCGGCGCCAATCCTTTACTATTTTTATATAGAAGTGATGAGCGCGATCTGGTTTTTTTGAGTCTGTGTTATAGTTTGATTGTACATCAAAACTTTAGCGCAGGAAAGGCGGACGTTTGCTATCTGCGGGTTTGTTTTTCATCATTTCAGCTAAAAATCGCTTCAAGGCCTTCTCGCGGTTTTTCATGAAAGCAGCCCAAAATCCAGGTTGATATTCATCCATTGTCTTGGCTAGGGCCCAGACATCGATCGCTAAAATATTATAAAGCCTTTCATCTTCGCGTTTGAGCGAGTTAATCTGGTCTAGAACAGACTTGTTGGCGACCGCAGTCTGTTTGTCTTCGTCTTTAATCATAAAAAATATTCGGTAAGTGGGAAACGAGCAAGTCTTTAGACCTGAGAGGAAAACGACGGGCGCGGTTTCAACCGCCTTGAATCCCCTTTCGGGGTAACTGGCGTCGCATTCTCCGGTGTCGTGACCTAAATAACGTCTCCTCTTCCGAGGGGTCTGGTCAGAACAGCTTGTAATTTCTTACAAGCTCAGTGGCGTTGATTCCCTGAGTTCCTGACGTCCTAAAATTGGTTGAAAGGGCAAGAGCGTCGATCGCGATCGCCGCTCTCTATACTTTGATGATACTGCCGATCTCGATTACCTTCTGGAACCAACGGCGTCCAATTAACCGGATATTTATCGGTGGCGCCGCGGCGAGGGAAAGCGGGATATTTTTTTGAAGCTAGAGACAAGATTGTGGATGCACAGAGAACCCGCTCTCATAGATGCTAGCAGTTTTGACCGGTATTTTGGCAAAAAAACTAAATTTATTCCAGACTTCTTGCCCGATAATAATTAAAGTATATTGTTGATTCCAGCTACTTACCTCACTAATATGTTACGTAAAATTTCTTTAGCAAGCCTAGCCTTAGTGGTGGGCGGTATTTTAGCAGTAGTCGGGTTCTATGCCTACTTCACCGACCAAGCTACCCTCAACCTAGCCGGTTTTTTTTATGGAATTCCCCTTTTGCTGGGAGGTTTGGCCCTGAAAGCAGCCGAACTCGAGCCAGTGGAGTTCACCGAACCGACTTCTCCTGAAGTTCTCCTGTTGAGAGAAAGTCAGGCCACGGATACTCAAAACCAAGTCCGCAAAGATATCACCCGATTTCGTTACGGCCAACCCGCCCACTTAGATGACGCTCTGGAACGCTTGGGAATGGCCCCGACTGACGAGGAACGCCCCCTCCTCCAAAGCTTGCGGGAAGTTGATATTGACGGTGCTTATGCTTTAATTCTAGAGTTTTATTCGCCGCTGCTGCCGATCGCACTTTGGGAAGAAAAGCAAGAAAAAATAGCTAAATTTTTTGGTCCTGGTTTGGACGCAAAAGTCACTCAAAAGCCTGATGACAAAATTGAATTGGCTTTAATTACCACTCCTAAAGCTTAAACCAGCCTTAAGTTGTGAGTGCGATAATTTTCAACTCACCCATTATATTATGTCCGGTCAATTGACCACAATCAGTAACGGTTCGTAGTGAGGACTTCAGTCCTCTCTTTGATGCGGACTAAAGTCCTCACTACAAACCAATATGGTCGTTAGATCTGACATAATATTAATTATTAATCCTGCATCACTTCCGATACTGATTTTAACTGCTGCTTGAAACCAGTCGCTATCACCAAAAGCTCGTTAGCAAAGCCCTCAAAGAGGATCGCCCATCCAGACCTAGCCCAAATCTTATTTTATGTAATAATAATATTGGTTGAGGAGCGATCGCAATCTTAAAATCAGGAGCAGCACAAATGGTTCCGTCCCAGACCAGGATAGGTATTATCGGCGCAGGAACATCAGGAGCTTATCTGGCAATTTTGCTGATTCAACAAGGGTTTAAAGTTGACTTGTTTGAAAAAGCACCCTATCCGCGTACCGATGGCTGTGGTATTCTGATCGTGCAAGCAGGTATGGAAGCACTGCATCAAGGCAACGCTCAAATTACCGAAAAAATCATCAACTCGGGCGATCGAGTTAAATTATTCGAGTTTCGCAACCTGCGCGGCGGTGTCATCAATTCCGAGCCAGTCACCTACGAAGAAAACGAAGTCCCAGCAATGCTGGTACACCGCAAAGCTATATTAGAAGCAATCCTTGACGAGTTACCCCCCGAGTGTATTCATTTTAATGCAGAATTGGCATCGATCGCCCAAACCGAGCACAGTGCGATCGCCCACTTTAAAGATGGCACAAAATGGGAAGGCGATCTATTAATTGGTGCCGATGGCATTGTCTCAAAAGTCCGTCAATTTATAGTTCCTAACGTAGAACTATTTTATTTAGGCGATGTCGTCTGGCGGGGAATAGTCGAAGATAACAGCTTCTGTCCCGAAGGAAACTTTTTTGTTTATGTACGGGGTCGGGGAATTTATGCCAACTTCTTTCACATCGGTGGAGGTCGCACTCATTGGGGCTTCTTTATTGAAAAAGAGCGCACTGAATCTGAAATCGGGAAACTGCAACCTACCAATATTACCATTCCTCCCGAAGAACTAGCAAAACTCCCAGAAGATGCCCGAAAACTTATAGAATCAACGCCTTTAGAAAATATTGTCTGTCGTTTTTCCTATGACATTGACCCCCTACCGAAAATCTACGATGGTCGTGTTATCTTAATTGGAGATGCAGCCCACGCCAAAAGTTCCACACGCGCCAGAGGAATGACTTCCGGTTGGGAAGATGGTTTGTATTTAGCAAAACATCTCGCAAATAGTGCAAATATTCCCGAAGCCCTGGAAAACTTCCAAACTGAAAGACTCCCAATTGTCCACGAATATCAACGCAGCAGCCGAGAAATTAGTCAAAAAGTTGGCCGTCGTTAAGAAAGAGAGAGGGGGAGAGGGGGAGAGGGGGAGATGAAATTGAAATTTACAATTTAATTAAATGCAGTACAGATCAACAAACTCTGGGTGGTTTAATGATGAAATTAACTTGATTTTTCCGTCAGTCTTAAGCAAATCAGGTGTCGAGAAAAACTGGAGAGGAAATAATGAGTAACAATCCTGTAATTCGTGAAAATACAGTAACCCCTGTAAGTTCTCCAGATTTGGAGAAAGTACCTGAAATTTTTACCCGTCATATTGGTACTTGGCAAGGAGAATACATCAAGACCGATACTCGCGGACATTTTTCTCGCAGCTTTTTCGGTAATTTTACCATCTGGATTCAAGGAAGTCACTACCAACAAGTTAACAATTATGAATTTTCAGACGGTTCTCGCGTTCAGCTTAATTTTCAAGGAGAGTTTGAAGAACGGATTCTGAAACTGTATTCTAGCAGTTATTCTGATTTTTCGGCGATCGCCTGGGATGCAGGCCAGGAAACAGTATGCTTTCGGGCAAATAAAACTGAAGATAACGTCCTTATTACCTTTATGGAAACAATGACATTACTCAGCGAAAATCACCGAGTTCGCAGCACTCAAGCCTTTAAAAACAGTATTTTTGATGGCATCTCATTTATTAAAGAAACGCGCTTGCCTTAGACAAAGTACATCTAGCAAAAAACGCCTAGATTGTCAACATCTATAAGATATCTCTCTGTTCTCTTTCTCTTAGGACTTACGCATCAAGGCCCAAGAAACCGGGTTTTTTCCTAAATTTTGTAGCTGCGGCGAAGGATATTCGTAAAAAACCCGGTTTCTGACTGCTCTCGTAAGTCCTATCTCTGCGTTTTCTGCGCCTTCTGCGGTTCAATACAAATAAAATTTCTTTAGTCCAAACAAGAGGCAAAATACAATTAATCAACATTGATAAACAAGCGAGAACGAGTAATAAAACGCTCTCCATCCGGCCCTTCCAGGGAAAAATCGCTGCCTCCGGGCCCCTGTACTACGTCTAGGATTAACTGCGTGTGCTGCCAATGTTCGTATTGCTGTGCTGCAATATAAAAGGGACAACCGTCTAGTTTTCCCAGCAATACATCGCCATCGCCGACGATTAATTCCCCGTTGGGATAGCACATGGGAGAACTACCATCGCAGCAGCCGCCCGATTGGTGAAACATCAATTCTCCGTGCTGGGTTTTGAGGTATTCTATTAGTTTTAAGGCGGCTTCTGTGGCTGTGACTTTGGGGATTGTTTCCATGGGAGAAATTATTGTATGGTAATTAAGTACGTTGTTGCGCTTTAGCGCTCTTGTTTGTATATGGATAAGAGCGCTGAAGCGCAACTACGTACCTTTTTATAAGAAGTTCTTGGTTGTTGCGATTTGGCGCTCTTTTTTTAGATAATCTAAGAGCGCTCAAGCGCAACTACGTACCTTTTTAGAAGAAGCCTAATGCTTTCGGGCTGTAGCTGACTAATAAGTTCTTGGTTTGTTGGTAGTGATCCAACATCATTTTGTGGTTTTCGCGGCCGATACCGGATGATTTGTAGCCGCCGAAGGCTGCGTGGGCTGGATACAAATGATAGCAGTTTGTCCACACGCGGCCTGCTTGAACGGCGCGGCCCATGCGGTAGGCGGTGTTGATGTCGCGCGTCCAAACTCCGGCGCCTAAACCGTAGAGGGTATCGTTGGCAATTTCTAAGGCTTCGGTTTCGTCTTTGAAGGTGGTGACTGCTAATACTGGGCCGAAGATTTCTTCTTGGAAAATTCGCATTTTGTTGTTTCCTTTGAAGACTGTCGGCTGGAAATAATAGCCGTCTTGTAAGTCGCCGGATAAGATTTTTCTTTCGCCGCCAATCAGGCATTCTGCGCCTTCTTCACGCCCGATTTTGACGTATTCGGCGATTTTTTCCATCTGGTTGACGGAGACTTGCGCGCCGAGGGCGGTTGTTGGATCTAGGGGGTTGTCTTGTTTGATTTGGCGGATGCGATCGATCGCCCTTTCCATGAATCGATCGTAAATTGACTCTTGAATTAACGCCCGCGAAGGACAAGTGCAAACTTCGCCTTGGTTGAAAGCAAACATCACAAAGCCTTCCACTGCTTTGTCCAGAAAATCGTCATCTTGGGCGCAGACATCCTCAAAGAAAATGTTGGGCGATTTTCCGCCTAATTCTAGGGTGACGGGGATGACGTTTTGGGAGGCGTACTGCATGATCAGCCGGCCCGTGGTTGTTTCACCGGTGAAGGCTACTTTCGCAATCCGGGGGCTGGTGGCGAGGGTTTTGCCGATTTCGGCGCCGGGCCCGTTGACGACGTTGATGACGCCATCCGGTACTAAGTCGGCGATGATTTCCATCAATACTAGGATGGATGCGGGGGTTGGCCCTGCGGGTTTGAGGACAACGCAGTTTCCGGCGGCGAGGGCTGGGGCGAGTTTCCACGCAGCCATGAGGATTGGGAAGTTCCAGGGGATGATTTGTCCGATGACGCCTAGGGGTTCGTGGAAGTGGTAGGCGACTGTGGTTTCGTCGAGTTCGCCGATCGACCCTTCTTGGGCCCGAATGCAGCTTGCGAAGTAGCGGAAATGGTCGATCGCCAGCGGGATGTCTGCTAGTCTGGTTTCGCGAATTGGTTTACCGTTGTCCCAGGTTTCGGCGATGGCGAGGCGATCGAGGTTTTCTTCGATGCGATCGGCAATTTTGTGCAACACCCGTGCCCTGTCTGCGGGGGAAGTCTTACCCCACTTGTCTTTCGCGGCGTGGGCAGCATCTAGTGCCAATTCTACATCCTCCGCGCTCGATCGGGGAATTTGACAAATTGATTTTCCGGTAATTGGAGAAAGGTTTTCCGAGTATTTCCCCTTCACCGGTGCTACCCACTTACCGCCAATAAAGTTGTCATAACGAGCTTGAAAAATCGACTGACTGCCGGATTGAACAGGTGCTGCTACTACCATTTTATTACCTAATTTAAACTTGTTTTTGTTGACGATTGAAGTCTCTTGAATATCAACTATCGTCTATATTTCGGAAATTTGGGTAATTTCTATACAAAATTTTACATTTTCCAATATTTGATATCGAAGTAGTTTCTCAATTTCCGGGTCTGGCGGTTGATCAGAGTTTTTACAACTAACCGCAGAGCAGGCTCTTGATCCAGAGAAACAGCATCTTACAAATCATTTAAATCTACTATTATATAAATATAAAGGGTGCATCTGGTTTTGGCAAATATGTTTGTAGGGGCGAAGCATGACCGCAGTCAATATGGGATTATAACGAATAACTTATATGCGGTCATGCTTCGCCCTCTTCAACGGTGAGATGCACCCATCGCTTGGGGCGGATTCGCCACAATATCTCACGAAAAATAAGGTACGTTGTTGCGCTTGGGCGCTCTTTATAATATTAGGAAAGAGCGCCCAAGCGCAACAACGTACCTAAACATTAACCTCCCATTAATTAACTGTGCCTGAGCGGGATTTCTATCCGAAACTTAGTACCTTTACCCGGTTCCGAAAAATACTTTAACTCTCCTTTATGCTGCTCTACAATTATCCGATAGCTGACAGCAATCCCCAAGGTGCTGCTGTATTCCGCAGGTTTCCCCATCAAAAAATTGTCCGAATTTTCCGCTGCAATCTCTTCGCTGATTGCCATGCCGTTATCAGCAATCTCAATAGCAATCCGCTGAGCATCGATTACCTGAGTGCTAATCAAAATCACAGGCTTGAATTTAACTGATTCCGACTCTTCCAACTCTTGACTCGACTCTTCTAAAGCATCGATCGCCTGATTAATAATATTCAGAAAAGCTTGATTGAGCTGACCCGCGTAACACTCAACTTGCGGCAAATTTCCGTATTCCTTCATCACCTTGATATCCCGCCTGCCATCGCGGGCCGGCAAGCGGTGCTGCAACAACAACAAAGTGTTTTCTAAACCGTCGGAAATATCGAATAACTGCCAGCCAGAGCGATCGCTGCGGGAAAAATCCTGTACCGACAAGATTATTTGGCGGATGCGATCGCTCCCGGTACGCATGGAACTCACAATTTTCAACAAGTCGTCGAGCAGGAATTCCACATCCATATCTTGCTGTTTTTGCATAATTTCCGCGTCAGGATTGACGAGCTGTTTTTGATACAATCGCAGTAGTTCAATTAAATCGGTAGCGTAACTTTGGACGTGGGTGAGATTGCTGTAAATAAAAGTAATTGGGTTGTTAATTTCGTGGGCAATACCAGACACTAATTCCCCCAAGTTGGACATCTTTTCACTTTCCAGCGATCGATCGCGCGACAGTTGCAATTCTTGCTGAGTTCGTGCCAACTCCAGCCTCAACTCGCGCTCGCGCAATCCCGCCCGCAGCCTCCCCAACAATTCTTGCTTCACTATCGGTTTCAACAGAAAATCGTCCACCAGCGCGTCCAATTCTTGAACTTCGGCAAATTGCTCGGGTGTTGTCAGCAGCAGAAAATACCCTGTACTCAATTCTCTATCGGCTTTCACCAGCCGGCACACCTCCAACCAGTGAATTTGAGGCAAAGTCCCATCGCAAATTATCACATCCGGAGATAATTCCCTCGCCATGTCAAAACCATCTTTGCCGTCGGAAGCGACTTTTACCTGATGTCCCTCCTTTTCCAGTAACTCTTGGACGACTTCCCAAGTCACACTATCTGCGATCGTCAGAATCTTTGCCATAACACCAGCTCCACAACTTTCTCTTTAGGATACAACCGCCACAATTACCCGGACATATTTAAAACAAAATAGTTTAATCCCAGCAAAAAACAGTAGATGCTAGCTCCCTCAACAGCAAAAATGCTCATACCATTTGAGATTTTAGATTGGAGATTTTAGATTGGGCAGGAGTTACTGGATAATGATTTGGATTGCGGGCCTACAGTTGCATCGTTTTGCCAAACAGGTATCAGTAGAATGTATAATTTGAGACGGCGAACCCAAAAATACAAATTCTCGCCTTGCTAATTTGTCACCCGCCCGCAAACAGATACCAGCCCCCGACAGGAGTCGTGGAGATCCCACAAATTTAGACCCCGTTAAAGTTCGCAGATTCACCTGTGCAATAAATCTCAAATCTCAAATCCAAACATGGAAAATAGACTGACGGTTATCCCAGATACTTTCTCAAGTTGCGCCCGGAAACCATAAAAAACTTTAAAATTAATTAATAGTATCGTCAAATGAACCTTCTCGGTCAGCGCCTGGGAATGCCAATCACCAACACCACCTCAACTTTGATTCAATCCGAAACACTAGAACTATTAGAATGGCCGCGCCTGTGTCAGCACTTGGCTACCTTCGCTGCTACTAAACTCGGCGTCGCGGCCGCCCTCGACCTCCAAATCCCAGCAACTCAAGCTCAAACAGCCGAACTCCTAGCCCAAACTCAGGAAGCTTATCAGTTAGAAAGCCGCGCTGGGGGTGCTTTGAGTTTTGAGGGCATCCAAGACATCGGCTCTACCCTGCAACGAGCCGAACTTCAAGGTTTGCTCGGTGGCGAAGAATTGCTCGCGATTGCTACTACACTCGCAGGAGCAAGGCAATTGCGCCGGATAATTGACTCGGCGCCCGATGTCCCGACGCTCAAAGAACTGGCATCGCAACTGCGGACTTATCCCGAAATTGAGCAAGAAATCCATCGCTGTATAGACGATCGCGCTCAAGTAGCCGATCGCGCCACTCCTAAATTAGCAGGAATTCGAGTGCAAATGCGACAGTTGCGCGATCGCATTTATCAAATATTGCAAGGAATTTTACAGCGCCAATCCAACGCCGTCCAAGAACAGGTAATTACTCAAAGAAGCTCGCGCTTTGTGATTCCGGTAAAAGCTCCCCAAAAAGATGCTATACCGGGCATCGTTCACGACTCCTCCGCCAGCGGCGCGACACTGTACGTAGAACCCCACAACACAGTCAATCTTAACAACCAAATGCGGCAGTTGCTCCGGCAAGAACAAGCCGAAGAAGAAGCAGTCCGCCGCGCCCTCACCGAGCAAGTCGCAGCAGTCAAACCAGATTTAGATAGATTGGTGGTGGTAGTAACAACTATAGATTTAGCTGCGGCTAAAGCGCGCTACGGTTATTGGCTCCAAGCAAACCCGCCGAAATTTATCGACTTGGGAGAGCCAGAATTAGCACCAAAAAATACAGAAAAATTAGATGATGAAAATTCGAGTGATGAAAATTTAGATGAGGAACAACCAGAAAAAAGCCAAGTATTAATTCGCAATCTGCGATCGCCAATTACCCTCCGTCAATTGCGCCATCCTTTATTAGTTTGGCAGCAACAACACGAACAAGGCTTTGCAGTCGTTCCCGTCGATTTAACAATCAGCCCCCAGATCCGCGTCGTCGCCATCACCGGCCCCAACACCGGCGGCAAAACTGTCACCCTCAAAACCTTGGGATTGGCAGCTTTAATGGCGAAAGCAGGAATGTTTGTCGCCGCCCGCGAACCCGTAGAATTGCCTTGGTTCGACAATATTCTTGCTGATATTGGTGACGAACAATCTTTGCAGCAAAGTTTGTCTACTTTTTCCGGCCACATCCGCCGCATCAGCCGCATTTTAGAAGTTTTGCATAATAAATCGGAAGGGGAAAGTGCAGGAGAAGGAGAAGAAAATTCCCAATTCCCAATTCCCAATTCCCAATTCCCAATTCCCAATTCCCAATTCCCAATTCCCAATTCCCAATTCCCAATTCCCAATTCCCAATTCCCAAAGTAGGAGCGGGGACAGACCCATCTGAAGGTAGTGCATTGGCGATCGCCCTATTGCAATATCTCGCCCAACATTCGCTGCTAACAGTCGCAACTACCCACTTTGGCGAACTCAAAGCCCTCAAATATCAAGACGCCCGCTTTGAAAATGCCTCAGTAGAATTTGACGACAGTTCGATGCAGCCAACCTACCGCTTGCTGTGGGGAATTCCCGGACGTTCCAACGCCCTAACTATTGCTAAAAGACTCGGTTTGCTAGCATCGATAGTCGATGAAGCTCAAACCTATGTCGGCGGAGCATCTCAAGATGTCAATCAAGTGATTGCAGGACTCGAAGCCCAGCGCCGGAGACAGGAAACCAAGGCCAGAGAAGCAACTCAACTGCTGCACCAAACCGAAAAACTGCACAAGGAAGTTTCTCAAAAAGCAGCGGCTTTGCAAGAGCGGGAGCGAGAACTAAAAATAGCTCAGGAAGTGGCAGTAAATGAGGCAATAGGCACAGCAAAATCAGAAATTGCTCAAATTATTCGTCGCTTGCAGGCGGGCGACCAAACGGCTCAAAATGCCCAAATGGCAACAGAAACCTTAAATCAAATTTCCGAAAAACACCTGCCCTCTCGGAAGCAACCGGCGAAACCAAAACCGGGTTTTATGCCGAAAACGGGCGATCGTATCCGCATTCCCAGCTTAGGCCAAACCGCCGAAGTTCTCAGCGGGCCAGATGCTAACGAAGAGTTGAGCGTGCGGTTTGGGATTATGAAAATGACCGTCAAACTAACAGAAATTGAATCCCTCGACGGTCAAAAACCGGAAACTAAGGCTCAATTAGCCAAGGTTGCAGCTCAAGCAGCCGCTACCGCCAAAGCTAAACAAGCAGCGTCGGAACCAGCAAAACCCAATCCCGAAATTGCCATCCGCACTGCTAATAATTCGATCGACCTTCGGGGCGCCAGAGTCTCCGATGCCGAAATCGAAATCGACAGAGCTCTTTCCAAAGCAGTCGAATACGGTGCGCTGTGGATAATTCACGGCAAAGGTACGGGACAGTTACGGCGCGGGGTTCACGAGTTCCTCGATTCTCACCCGCAGGTTTCCCGCTACGAGCTCGCCAGTCAAAAAGAAGGAGGTGGAGGTGTGACCTTGGTTTATTTGAAATAGTCAGGATTTACACATTTCCGGTTGATATCAAATCCGGTACCATCGGAATTATTAGTAGTCGAAATTAGGAGACGGCTTGGCCTTAGTCCCTACAATTAATCTGGCGTAGGGACTAAGGCCAAGCCGTCTCCTCGCTTGTCATTCCGGCGCAGCCGGAATTGATATGATATAAACACCATAAAGTATCATATTGAGTAACTAACTGCCTGACTAATGAAAAAAACTCCCTCAAATGAAGTTTTGGTTGGCGACTGTCGTGAAGTGATGAAGACATTGCCAGAAAATTATATTTCTGCGTGTATCACTGACCCACCTTACAATTATGAATTTATTGGGCATAAATGGGATGACTCAGAAATTCAAAGACGTATTGAAAAAGTCAATGACAAAGGAAGTAAAACCCTTGTTAAAAACATTCCCTATGGTAGTGGTTTAGCAGGTGGAGTCAGAAACGAAAAATGGTATCAAAGGAATCGTAACAACACTCTGGAGTATGAGAAGTGGTGCTTTGATTGGGGTGAGCAGCTTTTTCGGATCTGCAAACCGGGTGCGACAGTTTTAGTTTTCAACAGCACACGAACTGTTGCTCACGTACAAGTAGCCCTTGAAAATGCTGGATTCTATGCGAGAGATATGCTTGTTTATAAAAGATCCAGTGGTATCCCCAAAGGCGTCAATATCAAACAACAGTTCGAGAAGAAAGGATATGAAAATTCTGAAAAATGGGAGGGTTGGCACAGTTGTCTGAGGAACGAATGGGAAGCAATCTGCGTACTTCAAAAACCACTGGTCAATAATTACTTGGAAACTCTACAGGAGTATGGTACTGGTCTATTTTATACTAAAGATCGGTGCGGTGGTTTTCAGTCAAATATTTTAGAAGGTATACAGCGTGAGAAAACCGAGGAGTTTAACGTTCATTGCACAGTCAAACCGATCGCTCTAATGAGAAAGTTGGTTGAAATATTTGTACCGCGTTTGGAAAATTCTATTCTAATCGATCCTTTCGCAGGATCGGGAACTACATTACTGGCGGCGCAAGAATTTGGGATTAAGTATGTTGGCATTGAAATAGTACCTGACTACATAGATATTATTAACAAGCGCCTTGATAGTTTCATCGGTGTACAGGGAATTCTCCCACTCTTTCAATAAGAAATGACTTTAAATCAAACCCACTTATTGTTTGTATAAACTCAAACGAAGCATCGCCAGTATAAACTCTCCAAGTCCCTACTTGGCACGCTGTAATAGCTGCGGACAAATTATCTTGTCTAAGTATTAAAAAAACTGGCTCATAATTATAGGTACGAAGTAGTTGGCCATAGGATTTAAACTTTTTCAGTGTTCCAGAATCTCCTGAGCCAATACGATATTTTGTATCTATCGCATACCCATCAACAATTAGATCGCACGGCTCATCGCTTCCCACTTTAAATGCTGGCTGAAAACTACTGCAATATGTTTTGCACGTTTCAATAACTAACAATTGCCAACACATACCTAACTCGCGCCCCCAATATTGCCTATTTTCTCTTTTTATTATGGGAGAAATACCAAACACATCCATTAAAATATCGTGTTCTTCATTCTCTTCTGCGTAAACTTTCTCGGTAAATGAATTTTGGTATTTTGCTAAAATTTGATCTAGTTTTCTTTCAGTCATCAGTTACCAGTTCAGCTAAACTAACGGATAATGCTTTGGCTATTTTGTTTGCATTCAGCAGCGTTATATTCCTTTCTCCTCGTTCAACAGAGCCAATATAAGTACGATGTAATTCAGATAGTTCTGCAAGCTGATCTTGGGAAAGATTTCTGAGCTTTCTGAAATGTCTAACTTTTTTGCCAAATTGCTCCGTAATATCCATAGATTGCGCCAGATTAAGCAATGACAACTATAATCTGACAGACTATAAGTAGCGACAGACTATAAGTAGCATTCGAGAATGCTAAGAGTTTGGCCTTGATATAAGTTCCGATCGCCTCAAAACACTGATTTGATTTCGGTCACTCTGCGGCGTAGGATGGTTGGGGGTGAAAATTTTTGGGTTTTGCTGCGGTTG
The DNA here is from genome assembly GCA_004292955.1 of Oscillatoriales cyanobacterium. Lineage (GTDB taxonomy): Bacteria > Cyanobacteriota > Cyanobacteriia > Cyanobacteriales > Microcoleaceae > Microcoleus. The sequence continues at coordinate 21,536 of RDXX01000008.1, forward strand.
GGCGATCGAACTTGCAACCGCAACTTTCAACTCGCAAATCCGTCCAGCAACTAGGATTGCCGGAATCAAAGCCACGAGTTATGGAGAAAAATTAACAGATCAGCTTTTGTCCGGCCACAAAGCTTGCATTACTGCATACTGTCGATATCCTGCATCAACCTGTCTTATTTCCCGTGCCCAAGCCATGCGCTCGACTGTAAAGCCCTCCGCTCCCACAAACGAAACGGGCCCATCTCCCAACTGGGAAGAATTGACCCAAAAAGCACCAGAACCTACCCAGTTGGACAACATTAAAGCCCAACTGGATTTAGTGCTGTTAGCCCTAGAAGCCCTGGCAGAAATTGGCTCAGAGGCGATGCTCAAGGTAGCAGCCGAACTGAATTTAGAGCCAATGGTAGCCGATCGCGTAGCTTTGTGGCGGCTGCGCCAATCGAACCCGCTGCGAAAAGGCCAGGGAGGACGGAAAAAACTGGATGTGGAGGAAGCTCGATCGCTCGTTTTGATAAGCTGTAATTTGGCAAAACAGCATCAAGCTTTAATCCGCCGCGCCGTGGCCTTGCTCGAACAAATGGCTGAGCAAAACCGCGAACCTCACACAGTCGCTTTGTTGGGAGACTATATTGATAGGTTCAGCAACACTTATGCCGATCGCATGGAAGATGCAGAAACTTTATCGGCAAAAGAACTAACTAATTTGGCCCTGAAACTCCTGATCGATTTGCTGTTTTACAGCAGTCCCGGCGGCCACCGGCGCCTCTGGCTCGCCCTCCTAGATCGTGCTAAGAATTAGTCACCAGTCATTAGTTATTGGTTATTGGTTATTAGAACAAACAAATAACAAATAACAAATAACAAATAACAAATAACATACAGTCTTCTTGCTATGGCTCTCAAACGCTACACGCCCCCCACTTGCACGCTGGAAATTACAGCCAAAAGTTCGCCTCTATCTCGTTGGGCGGGCAAACCCGTGTTTAAATCTTTAAATTTTGAGTTGCGACTAGATGACCCCAGGCTACCAGATACCGAACACGTTACTCTCAGGGGCGATCGCAATCAACTCGAAACCCTCCACGAAGCAGTCACCAACTACGTCCAAAACTTCCTCGGCGAAGCCCGCGATTGGGACAACAACCTCAACTCCCAAACAGGTTTTACCATAGCCCCAGACTCGCCAGAAGTCGCGCGCAATGTCGTTACATTCGATCGACCCCTCAGCACATCCGAACTAGCAACCGCAGCCCCAAACACTACCTACCTGCCAGTTCCCCCCCGCCTAGAACCCCGCGGCTTGCTCGCCCACAACTTGTTCTTAGGCTCATTGAGCGCCGCCGAATCCGGGCCGGAAGTACACTTGAGTACCCTCCAACTCTTTGACTTAGCCACCGCACTAGATGACTGCGCCGCCGAAGTCATGGCAGTCCCCAACCTCAACCGCGATCGCCCAGAAGCGAAAGCATTACCATGGTTGAATATCGCAGCAATCCTAGTCGCCAGCGTCGGAATGACGACGGGAATTGTTAAAATGCTCGATCGATCCTCCTCCAACACCTCCCCAACAACCGCCACAGCCCCCGTCACAGCCCCCACCAACCCACAATTTACCCCCGCACTCCCGCAGCCCCAAATACTTGCCGGCGCCACCCCCAGCCCAGTTCCCGCCCCCACCACATCCCCCACCACATCCCCAACAGCAACACCAACAGCCGCAGCCACACCAGGCTTACCCCCCCTACCGCCCCCGCCCATCAACACCGCCGCCGCCACCCCCAGCCCCAGCTTGCCCCCAATCGCCCTAGCCCCAAGCCCAAGCACCAACAAACCCAGCCCCATCCAGCAGCCACCCCTGCTATTCCCCCCCAACAGCAGCGCACCCGCAGCATCACAGAGCGCCCCAGCCCTCCCCCAAGGGCAAATCATCACAATTCCCGATCCCGCAGGGCCCCCAATTGCCGCCCCCCAAGCACCCTACCTGCTGCCCCCCATACCGCCGAGACTAGCTCCCGCCGTACCGCCCCCCCTGCCACCATCCCTATCTGCATCGCGATTCCCAGTTCCCCCACCGCAATCATTCCCCCCCCTCCCCCAGCCGATTTCCCCCCCCAGCACCGAACTCCCACCCCTTGAGGACACTAAACCGCAAGCCGAGTCAGAGGACAACAACCGGGCTACCGCCAGCAAAAAAAACCGCACTTTATTTGATACAATTCCTCAAGTTTCAGAAGCTAGAACCTACTTTGAGGAACGCTGGAAGCCACCAGAAGGAATGGAACAAACCTTGGAATACAGCCTCCAGATCGATGAAAACGGCTCAATTCAAACTATTGTCCCGATGGGCAAAGCAGCCGCCGATTATATCGATCGGGCTAGTATGCCCTTAGTCGGCGAGCCGTTTGTTTCTGCCGTTACTCATGGAAAAAACCCGAAAATTAGAGTAGTCTTAAGACCAAACGGTCGAGTACAAACCTTTTTGGAAGAGACTAATTGAACTTTCGCAAACACATTTTATTGACATTTGCTCAATTTTATGAAGCAAAAATATCCCTATACCAAAAAAAGTCCTAGGGTGTGGATCCACCAACAATCCCTAGCTAATTTAATAGCTACGCACCCGATCGCAATGGTTGGATAATACATAAACACAACATTAGTCGATCGCCCCCATCAACCGATGCGCCGAATATCACCCTACAAACTCAACTTCTTCCTTCTTCCTTCTTCTTTCTTTCTTTCTTTCTTTCTTTCTTTCTTTCTTTCTTTCTTCCTTCTTTCTTTCCTTCCTTCTTCCTTCTTCTTATTTCTTCCTTGCATCCGTTACATCCGTTACATCCGTTACACAATCAGTTGCCGAACTTTCCTTATTTTCTATCCCAAGCTTCACCAATCCAATAAAAAACTACAATCCCCGCAAAACTAAATAAAAAATCTTCAATACTAGCAGTACGATTCGGTAAAATCGCTTGCAGCATTTCTTCCCCAGCAGTGAAAATAGTAAACAGTGCTGGCCCGAAAGGAATTGGATAATTCAACACCATCATCATTTTTTTGCCCGTTGCTCTATGGCACAAAAAAGATGCTATTCCGTACAAAATAAAATGTCCGAGTTTATCATAAGGCGGATGAGCCAGAGGAAAGTTAGTTAACTTTCCCATATCTGCTACCAGCATGATACTGAGAATAATTAACAAGTACAAAACACACGCAACAATCCAGAATTTTTTTGAGGATAATTTCATCGGATTTTTTCCACTATCGACAATTGACGAACCGAGTCCACGCCGCTTACCGCAATTTTGTTGGATTTGTGAATGAGATTTTTTTTGATTAACCGCAGAGGGCGCAGAGGGCGCAGAGAAAGAGAGGAAAGAGAAGATAGCGTAAATATTTGAGTTAGGGCGGGTTTTGTAGGGATATTTTTGGCTAAGAACCCGCCTCTACCAGATATTGTTATGCTTAACGCGCCCACTGTTGCAATATGTAATTGTAAAACTTTTCCGTATCTACTCGATCCATTGCTTGAATTTTTCGCCCTCCTGTTTCAACTTTTGTACGCCCTTGACTGACACCTTCGGTAACTATTTCGGTTTCCCATTCTCGCAGTTCGTAAAATTCTGGATGTACCAAATAAGCCGTTGCCAAAATATCCCAAAAATAGTAATCTTGAGATATTGCTAAAGCATAACACTGTCCTGCTAAATCGGAGATTGAATATTTGCGCTGTCTGGCTAAGCGATTAGAAAAATCCACAGTCAGCGGTACATTATTGGTGATATCTAAAGGACACATCACAACGGGAATTTGTGTTTGCCAAATTCTCTCAATGGCTATCGGATCCCAGTAAGCATTCCATTCCGCCGACATATCTTGTCCCGGTTTCATATCTTTGCTAACATTGCCTATAGCGTTGAGCGCCCCTCCCATCCACACAATTTCTTTGATTTTGCTTTCAATTTCTGGTGCAATATCTAAGGCTTGTGCCACTGTTGTTAGCGGCCCCGTTACCATTAATGTGACCGGTTCCTTTGCATCCCGCAAAACTCGCACCATAAAGTTTTGTCCGGGTTCTGATATTAACGGCGCGTCAACGGTTGCTTTTTCATTTAGAATGGGAAGTCGATCGCACGCAAAGGAATCTCGCCTAAACAACACCGGAAATGGATTCAATCCCCGCACCGTACTCGCCGCCACTGGCACCTCTGAACACCCCATCAAATCGAGGATTTTGCGGGTTGCACTCACGGCTGGCTGAATGTAGCAATCCGCCGGAGTGACAATTACTCCCAGAGTTTGCACTTCCTCCATTGTCATCAGCAACACGACTGAGAGATAGTCGTCAACTGCACCGTCGTGATCCATTAGTACCAGCTTTTTCGACATTCTGCTTCCCCATCATTGAATTAGTGTAAAGTACAAATATAAATTTATTTGTTCTAAAAACACAACTGATTCAACTATAGCCGTTCTCAAGTGAGGTACTCGCCAATTCCCAATTCCCAATTCCCAATTCCCAATTCCCAATTCCCAATTCCCAATTCCCAATTCCCAATTCCCAATTCCCAATTCCCAATTCCCAATCTGTCCCTCACTCACTAAATAATTTATTATGAATACCATATCACCTTACGGCTCTTGGAAATCTCCCATTACCTCAGATTTAATTGTTTCAGGAACTGTCGGACTCGGACAAATTGCCATTGACGGCGATGATATTTACTGGGTAGAAGGAAGACCATCGGAAGCAGGAAGAAGCGTCCTCGTGCGGCGGACTCCCGACGGTAAAATAACTGACGTAACACCGCCTCCGTTCAACGTTCGCACTCGCGTCCACGAATACGGCGGCGCTGCTTTTGCAGTTTCTGATAGCGTGGTTTATTTCTCTCATTTTGCCGACCAAAGAATTTATTGTCAAACATTAAATTCTCCACCAGAACCCTTGACACCTGCTGCTAAATGTTGCTACGCAGATGCGATCGTTGACAAACCAAGAAATCGCCTGATTTGTGTGCGCGAAGACAATGCAGGAAAAGGCGAATCTGTGAATACAATTGTTAGTATTAATCTAGATAACGGCGAAGATATTCAAATTTTAACTCAGGGCAACGATTTTTATGCTTCCCCTCGTTTGAGTCCTGACGGTGTTCAACTTTCCTGGATTTGTTGGAACCACCCAAATATGCCGTGGGATGGCACAGAATTGTGGGTGGCAGAAATTAATGCTGATGGTTCTTTAGGCGAAAAATATTTAGTTGCGGGCGGAGTTGATGAGTCTATTTTTCAGCCAGAATGGTCGCCCGATGGAGTTTTGTATTTTGTTTCCGATAAGTCGAACTGGTGGAATTTTTACAGAACCCCCCTCAATCCCCCCTTAGCAAGGGGGGAAGCAAAGATAGAAAAAAGCTTGCGCGAACAACCAGAAATTGAACCAGTCTGCGAAATGTCCGCTGAATTCGGCCTTCCCCAATGGGTTTTTGGAATGTCTACCTATGCCTTTGTCTCGGAAAGCAAAATTATTTGCACCTACACTCAGCAAGGTAAGTGGCATCTAGGAAGTCTCGATTTAGCGACAAAGCAGTTGACAAATATTGAGACAGGTTACACTGATATTTCGTCGGTGAAAGCGCGGGGAGAAACTGTAGTTTTTCTGGCAGGTTCGCCGATCGCATCTACTGCTATTGTACAGCTAAATTTAGCCACAAGTCAACGGAAAATTTTGCGAAAGTCGAGCGATTTAAACATCGATTCTGGTTATCTTTCTGTACCGGAACCGCTGGAATTTCCAACCGAAAATGGTTTGACTGCTTTTGGCTTCTTCTATCCTCCGAAAAACCAAGACTTCGCTGCACCTGAATCTGAAAAACCGCCGTTAGTTGTCAAAAGCCACGGCGGCCCGACTGCTGCTACTTCTAGCAGCATGAATTTGAAAATTCAATATTGGACGAGTCGCGGTTTTGCGGTGCTTGATGTCAACTACGGTGGTAGCACTGGTTACGGCCGGGAATACAGAAGAAGGCTGCAAGATAGTTGGGGTATTGTTGATGTTGATGACTGCGCTAATGGTGCTAAATATTTAGCCGAACAGGGTTTGGTAGACGGCGAAAGAATGGCGATCGCCGGAGGCAGTGCAGGGGGCTACACAACTCTGTGCGCTCTGACTTTCCGCGATGTGTTTAAGGCCGGTGCGAGCTATTATGGAGTTAGCGATTTGGAGGCTTTGACAAATGATACTCACAAGTTTGAAGCGCGGTATCTGGATGGATTGATCGGGCCTTATCCTGCACGAAAAGATTTGTATGTAGCTCGATCGCCCATTCATGCAGCCGAAGGTTTATCTTGTCCCGTTATCTTCTTTCAAGGATTGGAAGATAAAGTCGTGCCGCCCAATCAAGCCGAAATGATGGTAGAGATATTGAAAGCTAAAGGTTTACCGGTTGCTTACGTTGCTTATGAAGGGGAACAGCACGGTTTTCGTCGCGCTGAAAATATTAAAAGAACTCTTGATGGGGAATTCTATTTCTATTCCCGCGTGTTTGGGTTTGAGTTAGCTGAACCGGTGGAACCAGTGCCGATTTACAATCTTTAACAAAAATTAACGTTGCAGTTGCTCTGTTTGCGATCGAACGCAACGGGAGCATCTCAGTTTTGCATTTACAGTGCTGCCCCGCTCAAAAAATGCTTCGTAGTACGGACTTCAGTCCGCTCTTTAAAAATGCTTCTTGCAAAACTGAGATGATCCCAACGCAACTGTAAAATTGAATCATAATTCGCCAAGATTAAATGTGATTTCGTTCACAAATTCTGATGTTTATTATCACAAATTTTGCTGTTTATTATCACATCTTTTAAGGCAATATACCGAGAGAATAAAATAGTCCGATCGATCTCTGTTACCGCAGAAAAGATCGATCGCGCGATGTCGAGTTGAGAGTCAATCTCTATGCAAACCCCTGTCAACCTGATTCCATCTGCTTTGGGCGAGTTGTTTGCCGAAGTGAATCATAGAGGCTACATTACTATAGCCGATCGCTACGGTTTGCTGGCGGCTATTTTTGACGAGACTTTGACTGAGGATGACAAACGCTCTATCGATCGCCTCCTGCGCTCTGTCTGCCGGGGCAGGATAAAATTAGTTGATGAACTTTCTGCGATCCGATAAGCATTCAACAACCCTTAATAACACTCATCAATCTAGCGTTTTTGAAGCAAGAGAAGCACCAACCGCGCAGGGATCTTAACTCGCTCGCGCTATAAAATCTCACCTCAGAGGCTTCCATTTCCCACAAGTTTAACGTGCAGGCATAGCTGTAGCCAACTGCAAGTTGCTCAAACTTTCTTCGGGCCCCAAATCCATCGGATAGCTGAGTGCGGCAGGAATCCCCAACACGCAGCAGGGAAAATTCTTGCCGAGTTGCCTAACCAGCGGGTGGTTGCGAGAATTGCAGCCTAAAAATAGTAAATTTGCCGATTCTAATTCTACCACATTTCTCAATTCTGTCGCAACTTTACCGATGCGTAAATGAGCTTTGAATAAACCGCGCCATTCCTCAGCCAAACAGCGGGCTTGCCACAGCAACTTATCTGCTACCTCGTACTCATTATTTTGACAGAAAATTGCTCGAAAATAAGGCGGATCGATCCAGGTCGCTCGCTGGGATACCGATTGGATTTCGGCTGTAGGTAATGCGATCGCAGGCGCTGCACAGTAAAGAGCCGATTTTTCCTCTAAATCCGACAGTTGGGGCTTCGTAGCCCAGGCATTTTCCACACCCAAACTACAAGTATTTTCATCGTAAATGTTGGGAGTTTCGTCGAGTACGTAGACGACTTGCACCGTGACTTCTTGAGTTGTTACTAAACGAGTTTGATGAGCAATCCAAAGGGTAATATCGAGAGCTGTTTGACTTTGAGGAGAACTGTTGTAACCCACAATAAAATTGATAGATTTTGTCGGTTTTGTCGGTTTTGACTTTTTCTTAGAAACAGGGACTTTTGACTCCGGCAGCAACACCATTTCTTCCGCTAAGTTTTGGCATCCTAATGCACTTTCAAAACGCGCTAAAATTGTTTTGAGATTCACAGGCTAGACCTCTCTTAAGTGAATTTTTTTGTCGGTTCTTCTAGTCGCCCTTGGGTTATTCGTCTTGAGTAAAGTAGCGATCGAGAAAATTCAAAGCGTAGTTTCGCAGTTCGTAATATTCCTGAGATTCCCGCAACTCCTGGCGATCGCGCGGATGCGAAAACGGCACTGCCAAAATCTCGCCGATTGTCGCCGCCGGGCCGTTTGTCATCAACACAATGCGATCGGACATATAGATAGCCTCGTCCACGTCGTGGGTAATCATCATTGCAGCTTGTCTGTGATTTTCCCAGATATCGAGCACCTGTTTTTGCAACTTGCCACGAGTCAGAGCATCCAGCGCTCCAAATGGTTCGTCCATTAATAACATCTTCGGCCGAAGTGCCAAAGCTCGCGCAATCCCAACCCGTTGCTTCATGCCCCCTGAAATTTGATCGGGATATTTATCTGCTGCTGCTGTTAAGTTTACCATTGCTAGGTGTTCATTGACAAGGCTAATCTTCTCAGCGCGGTTGAGATTTTGCAAAACTTCATCAACTGCTAGGCGAATGTTTTCCCGCACCGTCAACCAAGGCAGCAATCCGTAGTGCTGGAATACCATCATGCGATCGGCTCCAGGTTTGCGAATTTCCTTGCCTTCTAGTGTCACAATTCCGCCGCTTTGTTTTTCCAAACCTGCTACTATTTTCAGCAGCGTCGATTTGCCACAACCCGAGTGACCGATTACTGAAATAAATTCGTCAGATCCAATACTTAAGTTGATATTTTCCAAAACGCTAAATTCGCTGCCATCAGCATTTTTATACGACTTGAACAAATTGTTTATTTCCAGAAAATTAGCAGATTTGCTGTTAACTTTGTCGTTGGTGGGGGTAGATGTAGAAGTAAATTGAGTCACGGTATTCTCCTAACAAGTAGTAAAGTAATTTAATTTAACTGCCACTGCCTAAAGCCTCAAATTTAGCAGTCGGTTTCAACTGAGCTCTTGCATCAATGTCAATTGGGGCTTTTTCGTGGGGTGGGGCGGGTTTATTTAACCTGTCTGCTACCTTTTAGGCTGTTGGCTTTCCCCGCCCATACAGGTTGTTGAAAATGGTGCAAGATGTCATAGGAACAGCGAAAGCAGTCAAATATTAAGACTGAAAAAAAGATTGAGGGCGATTGGCTCGAATTTCAAAACTATTCAAATAACCCACCGGATCGCTGGGGTCAAATGATTTTTTGTCAATGAAAACTTCCGCAGGTTCGACTTTGTAATCCTCCTGGGGACAATCGATCGCCATTTCGGCAACAATCTTGCGGTAAAGGTCGGTTCTCCAAGCTTGTTTAGCTAATTCATCAGCATTTTTAGGCACCTCCTTAATGTGTCCCCAGCGGGCCGCTTGAGTCATCAACCAAATACTGTGAGATTGCCACAAAAATGTTGAATGATTTCCCGGTATTTGGGGCAAGTTCTTAGGAATGTCATAGAAAATTGTGGTATCTTCAGATATTATAGTGCGGTCTTTTTCATCAAACCCACCATAGTTGTATTCCCCAACTATTCCCGGTCGCGTAAATTTGTCGATCGCCCCGTTTTTAGGTTTAGCCCCCGTAAAAGATCGATCGGTCAACAATGCTGCTATTTGACTGCGATTTTCCGGTTTGCTGCAAAACTGACAAGCTTCCACCATTGCCTTCACCAGCGAGTAATAAGTCTTCGGGTTTTCGTCAATGAATGATTGCATTACTCCCAAAACGCGATCGGGATGTCCCTGCCAAACTTCCTTACCTTGCGCGAAGGTAAACCCCACGCCCAAATTACCTTTAATTGCCCGCGTATTCCAAGGTTCTGCCACCATGTAAGCCTGCATCGCCCCGATTCTCATATTCGTTACCATTTGAGGCGGCGGCACAATAATTATCCTAAATTCTTTGAACGGATCGATACCGGCAGCGGCAGATATATAACGCACAAAGTATTCGTAAATAGCAGAACTTAGTACAACTGCCCAGACTTTATTTTCTACTGGTTGACTCTCAAAAAAACCTCGAAATTGCTTGCCAAATTCTTCTAAATTGCCGTTGTATTCGTGCCACGGGCGCAAACCAAAATCCCACATTGCTTTGCTCATCGTCATCGCGTTGCCGTGGCGGTGAATTGTCATTGCCGCGCACATGGGTGCGTGACGCGCTCCTTCAGCGCCAATGCGGGCGTTTGTGACGGCGCCGGATACGACTGGGGAGGCGTCGAGGCGGCCGAAAATCAGGCCGTCGCGGGAGGTTGCCCAGCTTGCTTCGCGGTTGAGTTTGACGTTTAAGCCGTATTTGCGGAAAAATCCTTTCTTCCAGGCGATCGCAAATGGTGCACAATCGTTAACGGGTACGTACCCTATGGTTAAATTTGGTTTTTCTAAGGTTTGGGAATTGACGATCGGCTTTACCGCTTCGGCTTCTTCTGTGAGTCCTTTTGCCGATCGATCGGCGTTAATCCCACAACCAGATAAAGCCATTCCCGCCGCCGCACCCATTCCTTGCAAAAACTCCCGCCGATTCCATTCATTGGAAAAGTTATCACTCATACCATTTTAGATTTTAGATTTTAGATTTTAGATTTTAGAATTGAAGAATTGAAGAATTGAAGAATTGAAGAATTGAAGAATTGGCAATTACTGATGAGTTAAGGGTTTGGCTCTAGCAAATCAATTGCATTTTATTTGGAGTTCACTATGATATAATTCTCCATCGTTAATCGCTAACTATCCGCCATCTCAAACCTGAGTTTTTAGCTAATGACTAATGACTGCTGACTAATGACTACTGACTAATGACTAATAACTAATGACTCTCGATCGATCGATGCGTTACCATTTCTTGAACTTTGCCAACAGCCCAATCGAGCAGCAAACCAGTTATGCCAATTACAAACACCGCTAAAAATACCGAACTTAGATTCAAACGGCTCCACTCATCCCACACAAAAAAGCCAATTCCTACACCACCAGTCAGCATTTCCACCGCCACAATCACCAGCCAAGCAATCCCCAAACTAATCCGCAAACCAGTAAAAATGTAAGGCAAACTCGCCGGCAAAATTATCTTAGTAATCCGCCTCCAGCGCGGCATCTCCAACACTCGCGCCACATCCAGATAATCCTTGGAAACGCTAGAGACTCCCAAAGCTGTATTGATCATTGTCGGCCACAAAGACGTAATAAATATCACAAAAATTGCCGACGGATCTGCTAAATTAAAGATTGATAGAGCGATCGGCAGCCAAGCCAGCGGCGACACCGGTTTGAAGATTTGAATCAGCGGATTGAGCGCCATCATCGCCGGTTTCGACATCCCGATCAGAAATCCCACGGGAATCGCCACAACGGCACCCAGCAAAAATCCTAGCAACACCCGCCGCAAACTCGCCAGCAGCAGCCAGCCAATGCCTAAATCTCCCGGCCCGCGCTGGTAAAATGGATGCAATATGTAATCTAAATTAGCGATTAACGCTTGATACGGAGTGGGAATTAAATCGCTTTTGAAGCTGGCAACAATCCACCACAGGCCAAGAATTCCCAAAAAACCAACCGCCGGCAACAATACATTATCTCGGATGATGACGGGTTTTGTTCGTTTCCAGGCAGCTTGTCCGGCAATTGCGATCGCAGATAAATTAAGTTGAATTGACATTTAAATCTCCTCAGAGTCAGGGGCGGTACAAGAAATCTTGAACAATACCAACCGGAGACACTGACGAAGCCAAACTATCTATTGAAGACAAGTTGACTCTTCAGTCTCTTCTCAATGCCTGCGAAGTTAGCTGACGGGCTAGGACTGAGAGATGTCCTTCTCTAAAGATTTCAAACTCAAAATTACACTCAAATTTGGCAATTTTTAACTTTGGTTTTTAATTCTGTAGGGATTCGCCCCGAAAATTGGTTCCTCCGCTCCAGCCACAGGCTTTGTTTAAGGGCGCAGTGCTGGATTAGGCTTGACTTTTAAGCCAATTTAAATTAACCTAGCACGACCTTCTCATCCTGTCAATACGTCTTTAGGAGTAGGTAGGGGCGATGATCGGCGAAGCCCAAAAGTTGAGAAACAGAACTAATACAATTTGAGATTTTCCATTTTTCGATTTGAGATTAGGCAATGACTGATGACTTAAGGGTTTGGATCGCTGGCCTACAGTTGCTTTTTTTGAAGGGGTATAATAAATGCTGACTAATGACCAATGACTAATGACCAATGACCAATGACTAATGACCAATGACTAATGACTAATGACTTCTTCAAATCAGAAACCGGATAGTTACATAAACAGCCGCAGCCACCAATTGCAAAGCCATCACAGGAAGCCCGTAACGCAGAAAAGTTTGAAAAGAAATCCGGCGCCCGTGCAGCTCAGAAATTCCCGCAGCCACAATATTAGAAGAAGCTCCTACCAAAGTGCCATTTCCTCCTAAAGTTGCCCCGTACATCATCGCATAAAACAGTGGCAGCACAGCAGGTGGAAACTGCCCTGCAAAATCGGGTGCCAGCACCTCCGTCGGTGCGAGTCCGACATTCACAACATACTGTTTTAACAGTGGCACCATCGCCACAACAAGCGGAATATTTGGCACCACGCTCGACATCAAACCCACGAAAAATAACAGCGTTAAAGAACCAAGAAAAATATTTTTACCTAAAATAGCTGCTAAAATTCCCGACATCCCAGCGATGACTCCGGTTTTTTCCAAACCGCCAATTAGCACAAATATCGACATGAAAAATAGCAGCGTACTCCAATCTAAATCCCGTAAAATATTGTTCAAAGAATCTATTTTGGAATGGTGAGCCAAGAGCATTGCCAAAGCCGCCCCCAACAAAGCCACGGCTGCTGGTGAAATTGGCACGGGCAGCGACTCTCCCACTACAAAAAATGTCAGCACGAAAGCTATAATTAAACCGCCCACCGCTAACACTCGCGGATGATTGATTTTTGGGTGTGGCAAATGTTCCAAATCATCCAATTCTTTGTGCCAGATTTCGGGGAACATCCACGGCAGAATAACTAAGATGACTGCTACGGCGATCGCCCCACCTAAACTTAACTTTAACAGGTAATCTGTAAAGCTCATGTTAATCGCATCGCCGACTATGAATGTCGCCGGATCTCCCACGATTGTCAGCAGTCCCGAACTGTTAGCCACAAATACCATTAAAATCAGCAGCGGCACAAAATCTACACCGACTTCTTCTGCCATTGGCGGTATTAACGGTGCTAGCAGCATGACAGTCGTGGCGTTGGGTAAAACTGCACAAATTGGCGTAGTAATTCCGACAATACCAAGCAAGAGATTTTTGCCTTTGCCTTTCGCCAACAGCACCATTTGAGTTGCCAAGTAGTCGAATATCTTGGTAGGCTCAAAGGCTCTCACCATGACCATGACTCCAAAAAACAAGCCCAGCGTTCCGTGACTGCGACTAATATATTCGATCGCATCCTTTAACGTCATTACGTGGGTGAAAACCAGAATCAGCGCTCCCAGAAATGCCGCAATTGTGAGGTGTATCCATTCTGTAATTATTAAGAAAACTACACCGATAAATGTGGCCGCAGCGATCGCAGCTTGCACGTTTTCCATTTAGTCCCCTGACAAAATTAAAAATTAAAAATTCAAACCTCTCGGATTGAGGGATTATACTACTTTATGGCTATTAGGTCAATAAGTTTAAGTGCTCCTTTTGGCAGCACCAAGCTGGAATGTATTCATAGTGAGAGTTGCAGCACAGGGAAAAATTAGAGCGAAACTACTTCTTTTGGCAGGCTCGCGTGGGGGTGAAGTTTGGTATGGCGATCGGGCGATCGCTCAACTACAATGAAACATGGGGAATATCTGCCAAACTTCGCCCCCACGCAGACATTATGGACTACAGCCAACTGCTCGCCGACAAAACCGATACCATCCTCAAAAACTGGATTGAAGCAGTACGCTTGGATCGGAAAATAGAAAGCGCTGACACCTTGCCACACTCTGCGATCGAAAATCACATACCTCACCTGTTGGGGGCGATGGTCACAGTGCTTTCACAATCTCAAAACAGCGACATAAAAGCAATAATTGAAGCTAGTTTAGACCACGGGTTTCTGCGAGCAGAACAAGGCTACGATGCCGCAGAAGTAGCTCGGGAATACCATTTATTGCGTCAAGTAATATTCTCCCACTTAGAAGCACAATTGTTAGCAGGAACCACCGCCGACGTATTCAGAGCTTTTCGGCTCATAGATGCCGTAGTAGACGAAGCAATTGCCCAGTGTTTCGATAGCTACGTCGCTCAGAGGATGCAGGAACTTCAACAAATCCAAACTCAGTTAGAACTGAACAATCAAGAACTCTCTCGCCTGGTCAGCGTCAACCAAGAAAACCTCTACCATTTAGCTCACGAACTCAAAACTCCCCTCAACTCAATTATCGGTTATTCCGAACTATTTTTGCGCCAAGAAAAATGGCAAGCCGAAATCAAAGATACTCTCCCCGGCATCGAACACATCGAGCGAGTATTGCGCAACGGCAGACAGTTGCTGCGCCTGATTAACGATACCCTAGAACTTTCTCGCGCCGATGCCGGCAAAATTAAACTTAACCTGCGGCAAACTAATGTACAATCTCTAATTAATACCGTAGTAGAAATGATGCAGCCAATGGCTGATGCTAAGGGATTAAAGCTCGCTGTTACCAGCGACTGCGCCCCCACACAAGTAATCGCCGACGGACAGCGGCTGCAACAAATTCTCACCAACCTGCTGAGCAATGCCATTCGCTATACAGAATCTGGTAGCATTGAATTAAGTTGCTGCCGTGCTGGAAATGCAAATTGGTCGATCGCCATTACAGATACCGGCATCGGCATCGCTCCCGCACATACCAACCGCATCTTTGAGCCATTCTTTCAAGCCTCAGAAGCCGGCCAACAGCACTTTCCCCCCGACAGCACCGGTTTGGGATTAGCTATAGTATCGCGGCTCGTTACCCTGATGCAAGGCAAAATCGAGCTCGCATCAGAAATCGGAGTCGGCTCAACTTTTACCGTGATTCTCCCCTTAGAAGTTAAAATACTTCAAGCAGTAACCTAAACATTAAGTTCAAATTTTTAGATCCGAAAATCAGAAAATCCTATGCCCGCAGCCAGCCTTAGCCCTTCCACAGCATCCTTTCCCCTCACCGCCGTAGTTGGGCAAGAAGCAATCAAATTAGCCCTGCTGTTGGCAGCAGTAGATCCCGGATTGGGAGGAGTTGCGATCGCCGGACGCCGCGGTACAGCAAAATCAGTAATGGCCCGCGCCTTGCATTCCCTACTGCCACCAATTGAAATTGTCAAAGACTCTTTTTGCAACGCTGAACCTGATGAAATTATTGCAGAAAATGCCTCTGACCTGTCAGAAGAAAACGGGCAAGATGCCCGTTCCACAAATACAAATCCAGCCACCGAAATAATTCCCACACCATTCATTCAAATTCCCTTGGGTGTCACCGAAGACAGACTCTTAGGTTCAGTCGATGTCGAACAATCAGTAAAATTCGGTCAAACTGTATTTCAACCCGGACTCTTAGCCCAAGCAAATCGAGGCGTACTTTATGTAGACGAAATTAACCTCCTCGATGACAATATTTCCAACCAATTGCTCACAGTATTAACCGAAGGCCGCAACCAAATAGAGCGCGAAGGAATTAGCTTCCAACATCCCTGCAAACCTCTGTTCATTGCCACCTACAACCCCGAAGAAGGCCCCCTCAGAGAACATTTGCTCGATCGCATCGCGATCGTCCTTTCCGCCGACGCAGCCCTCGAACTACAAGAAAGAGTCTACGCAGTAGAACAAGCTTTATCCTACTCCAGCTCCCCCCAACAATTTCTCACTCAATACGCCGAAGACACCGACAACCTCAAAACCCAAATCATCCTCGCCAGAGAATGGCTCAAAGATGTCACCATTAAACGCGAACAAATCGCCTACTTAGTAGAAGAAGCCATCCGCGGCGCAGTTCAAGGACACCGCGCCGAAATATTCGCAGTGCGCGTCGCCCGCGCCTGCGCCGCCATCGAAGGACGTACAGAAGTTAACGCCGAAGACTTGCGCCGCGCCGTAGAATTAGTCATCGTACCCCGCGCCACCGTCATCCAATCTCCCCCAGACGAAAACTCTCCTCCTCCCCCGCCGCCACCACCCCAAAAGCAGTCAGAACAAGAACAAGACGAACCAGAAAACGAGCAAGAAGACGAAGAAAATCAAGAGGATGAAGACAACCCCGAACCTCAAGAAGAACCAGAGCAAGATACCATTCCCGAAGAATTTCTGTTTGACCCCGAAGGCGTAATTCTCGACCCCAGCGTGCTTTTATTCGCCCAACAATCCGCCAACAAACAAGGCAAATCCGGCAGCAGAACCACCATTTTCTCCGAAGATAGAGGCCGTTACGTCAAGCCAATATTGCCCAAAGGCCCAGTCCGTCGCATCGCCGTTGACGCGACTCTTAGGGCCGCCGCACCTTACCAAAAAGCCCGCCGCCAAAGGAATTCAGACCAAGAACCCGCGGCGAGTTCCAGCCCAAATCGAGATAAGCGGGTATTTGTGGAACAGGGAGACATTCGGGCGAAGCGCTTGGCCAGAAAAGCTGGGGCTTTAGTCGTATTTGTCGTGGATGCTTCGGGTTCCATGGCGCTCAACCGGATGCAGTCGGCAAAAGGTGCTGTCATGCAGCTACTCACCGAAGCTTATCAAAGTCGCGACCAAGTTGCGCTGATTCCCTTTCGCGGAGAACAAGCAGAAGTATTGTTACCGCCGACTCGATCGATAGCCTTGGCCCGCAAGCGTTTGGAACGATTGCCCTGCGGCGGCGGTTCCCCCCTGGCCCACGGTTTGACTCAGGCGGTGCGCGTGGGAGTTAATGCGCGGCAGTCTGGAGATATCGGTCAAGTGGCGATTGTTGCTATTACTGACGGACGCGGTAATATTCCTTTGGCTCGTTCTTTGGGCGAACCGATTTTAGATGGCGAAAAGCCGGATATTAAGAAGGAGTTGCTAGAAATTGCTGCCAAAATTCGCGGTTTGGGAATGCAGTTGCTGGTGATTGATACCGAGAGCAAGTTTATTTCGACCGGCTTTGCGAAGGAGTTGGCCAAGACTTCTGGCGGGAAATACTATCATTTGCCGAAAGCTTCGGAACAGTCGATCGCAGCTATGACTAAAAATGCTCTGCGCGACGCGATCGGCTAAAATCCTTAACGGACACGCGGGAAGTCCCGCGCTCTAACGCAGGGCGTGAGCGTCGGGATGAAAGCCGAGCGAGGTGAGGAGTCCCATTTGCCCACAAGCTACTAGGCGTAAGCCATAGAGAGATGGGCTCCTCGGCGACGAGATGAGCAAACTCCTTGCATTTTCTTTGTATATCAGCTATAATATTATCAGCAACCTTGGTTAATGATAATGTATCAGGCTTACAAGTTCCGACTATATCCGACAGCCGAACAGCAGCAGTATTTTGCTGGTGCTTTCGGCTGTTCGCGTTGGTTGTGGAATTACAGCCTAAATATGAGTCAGGAAACATACAAGGCTACGGGTAAGGGGCTAAGTCGAGGTGCGATCCAAGGTTTATTACCTCAGCTAAAAATAGAATATCCTTGGCTGAAGAAAGGGGCTTACTCGCAATCTCTACAGGTTGTTGCGCTAAATCTGTCTGTTGCCTACCAAAACTTCTTTGAGAAAAAAGCTGGATTCCCTAGCTTCAAATCAAAGCACGGTCGGCAATCTGTCAGCTATCCTCAGAATGTCAAGGTTGGCGAAAAGTCGATCAAGCTACCTATCATTGGTGAAGTGAATTGCAAAGTTCATCGCACTTTTGATGGCACAGTTAAGACTGTTACCGTATCTAAAAACCCAGATGGAAAGTATTTTGCTTCTATCTTGGTTGATGATGGCATCAAGAGCGTAGAAACTACTGCGAAAGGCAAGGCAATTGGTTTAGATGTAGGCTTGATTGACTTCTGTGTAACTAGCGATGGCAGTAAGTATAAAAACCCTCGTCACCTCAAGAAACATAGCAAAAACCTCAAGCGCAAACAGCAAAAACTCAGTCGTAAACAGAAAGGAAGTAGCACTAGAAACAAAGCTAGAAGATTAGTGGCTAAAGTCCACTCTAAAATCAAACGTGTTCGCGAGGATTTTCTGCACAAACTGTCCCGCAAGATAGTAGACGAAAACCAAGTCATTGCAGTAGAAGATCTAAATGTCAAAGGCATGGTACGCAACCACTGTCTAGCCAAAGCAATTAGCGATGCTGGCTGGGGGATGTTCGGAACAATGCTCAAGTACAAAGCTGAGAAAGATGGGAAAACCTATATTGAGGTTGAGCGATTTTTCCCTAGCTCCAAAACTTGCAATAATTGTCTGCACAAAGTATCCGAGATGCCTTTGGATGTTCGTCATTGGGATTGTCCTAAATGTAAATCTCGAAACGATCGCGACGTGAATGCGGCAAAAAATATCAGAGATGAAGCCTTGCGGTTTTTGGCATTAGGAACGAGTGCTGCTGCCAGTGGAGGGAATGTAAGTCGTGGTGGCAAGATTTCGGTCTTGTCGAACGCGGTTCCCCTTGAAGCTGGAAGCCCGCTCTCTACCCGATAGGGTGAGAGTCGGGTAGTTCACATCGAGATTCACTAGCCTGGATCGTGGCACAGGCATCTTCCCTGTGTCCTGAATTGTGGCACAGGCATCTTCCCTGTGTTGCATCTACTCTTAACAATCTAAAAACTTTGATTTTTGCCAAAACTCTCCTGTTTAACTCTCCCTCTCCGGCGAGTCATCACCAGCGAACCGGCGACTAAAACCAACCCCGCCAGCATTGAAGGCTCAGGAATTTTCACCGGCCCAGCCGCCCGGTTTACCGTTCCCGAGTTCGGGCTCGGTAAAATTGTACCTTGCGCGGATTGACCAGTCAGAGCCAGCAGCAAATGTTCTGAACCCTGCGATGAAGTGGCAGTAGAAACGGCACTGACATTAGCTGCAAGGGCAGCTTGACCGCCGGAAATAAGGGTAGTTGCCGCCAATAGAATTCCGGCGGCAGGTGGCAATAATGTGCGAGCAAAAAAGGTGGGCATTAGATATTACCTGTTTGGCATTTTGTCGATCGAACTAAATACTTTCACGATTAATTTGCTTTACATACCCTGTCTCGACCACTTTCGCAACCCACCCAACCGCTTAAAAATTTAAGATTTATTTTATAGTTGAGATGATTCAGATTTCCGGGCTGTAGTTTCAACTAAGTCACCAATCAAAAACCTAAAATCAATGGGAGTCCCTGACTCAATCATAAACTGCTCAATCCCAAATCGTAAATCCCAAATTCCAAATTGATTAACTTCAGCTATATATTTGCAATGCGATCGACTTTTAGGTTGCCCATCGCCGGCAATAGCACCGGTACTTTAACCTCAATTATAGCTCTACGACGACTGACAACGGTCTCAGACATCGTTCCCCGACAACGACCGCAGGGTGGAGATTTACTGGTACGGCGTTGATTATAAACAATCACTTCCAGGTAGGAAGTGATCTCACCCCCGTTCTTTATCAAATCTTTAAACTACTTCATGTTTTGTCAACAAACTGTAAAGCTGTCAAAATATAGATAGCAAATCTCAGCCAAAATTAGGTAACATCCTCGTGAGTAACACCAGCAACTTCCGCGAAGCCGTGCGCGAGGCCAAAAACCACGCGCTGGTTGGCCCCAACGTCATCGCTAACGCTCTCCCCTTCGTGGGCGGCGGACTTGTCTTAACTGCTGTCGGCACCTACGGCGGCCTCGGAGTCATCCGCAACTATCCCGGTATCTTCTTTCCCACGTTTATTGCTGCGATCGTCCTAGAATTAATTCTGTTCTTCGTCGCCAGCGCCGCCGCCGAACAAAACAACAAAAACACCGCCTTGCCCCTGCTGGCTACCTACAGCCTGCTTTCCGGCTACACCCTCAGCGGATTGGTATTTACAGCCCTCAGAACCCAAGGCGTCGGCATCGGCGGCATCGGTTTTGCAGCCCTCGGCTGCGGCATTACTTTCATCGCCGCCCGCCAAATAGGCTCCAACTTGTCGGAAGCAGACGGCATGGCCCTCACCAAGACTATCAGTTTAGGTGTCATTGCTTTGTTAGTAGTCGTTGGCGGTCAATTTCTGCTGTCGCTGTTTGGCGTTTACACCCCAACTTGGTTGGAAATTGGCATTTCTGGCATCGGCGTGTTTATATTTGCTGGTGCTGCGATCGTCGATTTTTACATCTTACCCCGCACCTACCACGACGACCAGTATTTGCCCGCCGCCCTGTCGATGTACTTGACTTACATCAACTTGTTCATCTTCATTCTGCGCCTGATGATTGCTCTCAACGGTCGCGATTAATCATTGAAAGTTTAGCTTAAAAACAACCGCAGCGCGATCGACATCCGGCTGCGGTTTTTTATTACCTTGACAATTCCCGCTTGCATCCGCGTTCATCCGCGTTCATCCGCGGTCAAAAAATATTTTTTAGTATTTGTGGCACAACAAGTGAGCCACAAGCTAAGATTAATATAATCACCCACAACGCTGGAGAAATCACAGTGGAAATTCTAGAGACCAAACACAATATCGAAATTTTGTGCGATCGACTAACCAACCTACAAGACTGTCTTTGACTCAGCCTTAACCGCCGAAAGCCAAAAGTTACAACAGCTAGCAGCACAGCCGGAATCTGGCAAAAGCATCAAGACAGTTGAACGACCACTCCAAGAACTAGACGCACTCCAATCCTATCAGGCAAAACTCAACCAGTGCCAAACAATTTTGGCAGATGCTACAGCAGCACTGGAGTTACTCGAATTTCAAGCAGACGACGAACTAGAGCAAGAACTTCAAACTAATTTAGCTCAACTAAACCACTCTCTCCAAGAGTATGAAATAGAGCAATCCTTGAGCGGGCCTTGCGACAAAAATGGAGCCTACCTCATAATTAAGGCCGGAACAAACGGTATCGATGCTCAATACTGGGCAGAAATGTTGCTCAGAATGTATATTATGTGGGGACTAAGCCGAGGCTACCAAGTTGCGGACGTTGAATCTTCCCCAGCGCCTGAAATAGGAATTATTTCTACAACCTTGGAAATAGACGGACGTTACGCTTGCGGCTATCTCAAGTCAGAAACCGGAATACACCGACTTAAACGGAAATCGCCTTTTAATATTACCATAATGCGACTCTCTTCTACAGCGACGGTGGAAATTTTGCCAATGTACGTGCAATTGGAGATTGCACAGCAGGATTTAAGAGCCATATTACCCAATCTCAATCAGAATACTAACGGAACCAAAGCATGGGTGAAAATTGTGCATATTCCTACTGGTATTTCTGCCATTTGTGACGGATGTCGCACTCAAATGCAAAATAAAGACAAGGCTTTGGCGGTTCTCAAGAGCAAACTGTTTGCTATTATGCAAAGGCAAGGAGTTCAGCAGCTTGCAGACATTCAGTGCGATCGGCTAAAAACATTCCTCAACCAACCAATTCGAGAATATCAATTTGCCAGCGAC
The DNA here is from genome assembly GCA_004292955.1 of Oscillatoriales cyanobacterium. GTDB lineage: Bacteria > Cyanobacteriota > Cyanobacteriia > Cyanobacteriales > Microcoleaceae > Microcoleus. The sequence goes on from RDXX01000008.1 coordinate 43,189, forward strand.
AGCGCAAACCAGGACAAAGTTCTGGATTTCCGTACAGGAATCGAAACAACAGCCGTCGCCGAGGTACTCGACGGCAAGATTGACCCATTCATCAAAGCTGGTCTGCTGCTGAAAAATTGATTTGCACAGATTGAACCCAATTTCAGCTAAAATCGACAAGACACCACAAAACTAGGAGAACTCACAGTGGAAGTTCTAGACATCAAACACGATATTGAAACATTGTCCGATCGACTGGGTACCACCCAGGACTATCTTTGACATCCCCGCACTCACAGCCAAAATCCAAGATTTAGAGCAAATCTGCGCCCAACCGGCATTCTGGGACGACCAAGAACAAGCTCAAGGAACCCTCCAAGAACTGAATGACTTCAAATCTCATTTAGACCAATACCACGGCTGGCAGACTAGCCTAGAAGACGCTAGAGCTATTTTAGAACTGCTGGAGTTAGACGCAGACGAGTCCCTGTTCCAAGAAGCCTCATCGAGTCTTTCCCAATTAACCCGCGAACTTGACCAGTGGGAACTGCAACAATTACTGTCGGGGCCCTACGACGAAGGCGGCGCCGTTTTGACAATTAACGCCGGGGCCGGCGGTACAGATGCTCAAGATTGGGCCGAAATGCTGCTGCGGATGTACACCCGCTGGGGTGAAAGTCAGGGTTACAAGGTACATTTAACCGAGATTTCTGAGGGAGAGGAAGCAGGTGTTAAATCTGCCTCTTTGGAAATTGTCGGCCGCTACGCTTACGGCTACATGAGGTCGGAAAAAGGTACTCACCGTTTGGTGAGAATTTCGCCGTTTAACGCTAATGACAAGCGTCAAACAAGTTTTGCGGGCGTTGAAGTGATGCCGGTGCTCGATCGATCCGTTAAACTGGATATTCCAGAAAAAGATTTGGAAGTCACGACTTCTCGCGCAGGCGGCAAGGGCGGACAAAATGTTAACAAGGTAGAAACGGCTGTCCGCATCGTTCACCTTCCGACTGGTTTAGCCGTCCGCTGTACCGAAGAACGCAGTCAGTTGCAAAATAAAGAAAAAGCTCTCGCCTTACTCAAAGCTAGGCTGTTGGTGGTTGCTAGGGAACAGCGCGCCGCCGAAATTGCCGAGATTCGCGGCGATATGGTAGAGGCGGCTTGGGGCAACCAAATTCGCAACTACGTGTTTCACCCCTATCAAATGGTCAAGGATTTGCGGACTGGAGTGGAAACAACTGCCGTCTTAGATGTGATGAACGGCGAATTAGAGCCGTTTATTCAAGCTTACCTGCGCCAGGAAAATCAGTTGGTCAGTTGACAGTTGACAGTTGACAGTTGACAGTTGGTCAGTATCCGCTCAATAGCTCGGGGTAGACTACTGCGTTTGGAACGATTTTGCGATATTTAACGCTCATCATTGAGCGATTTACCCCGATTTATTGAGCGGATACGTTGGTCAGTTGGTCAGTAGTCAACTGTCAACTGTCAATTAACTGTCAACTGTCAATTGTCAACTATCAACTGAATGAAGAACCTATTTTCTGGTATAATTTTGGGGTTTTGGTCGATCGCCCGACATCCAACAGGTCGCGCCGCCAGAAATCTTGATATGATAAAACTTGATCTAACGAACCAAAGGAGAAAGAATGACCCAAGTTGTAATCGGCGAAAATGAAGGGATTGAGTCAGCCCTACGACGGTTTAAGCGACAAGTTTCCAAAGCGGGAATTTTTCCCGACATGAGAAAGCACCGCCACTTTGAAACCCCCCTCGAAAAGCAGAAGCGCAAAGCTATTGCTAGAAGGACTAAGAGACGCTTCCACCGCAACAACAAACCCTAGAACTAGCACTAAATTGATTCGGCACATATAATGCCTTGCGATTCTAGTACCGCAGCGACTCGGAGAATCACCGCTTCGCTGTAGGGAGCACCAATAATTTGTACCCCCAAGGGCAAAGCGCCGGGCCGCTGTACGGGCACGCAAAGCACCGGCAAGCCTATAAATGATAGGGGTTGGGTGAACAGTCCCAGATTAGGACGCACTCTTGTTTCTTGTCCGGCGATGACCATTTTCTCGACGCCAATTTCAGGAGCTGCGATCGGCGTGGCGGGTGCGAGAATGATATCTGTATGTTGGAATATTGCACGAATTTGAGACCGATACCACTGTCTGAATCTCTGTGCTTGCACGTACCATGTCGCAGGAATCAGGGTTCCAGCCAAAAAACGATCGCGCGTGGCGGGATCGAAGTCTTGAGGGCGCGTCCGCAAATTCTCCAAATGCAAGTTTCCACCCTCGCAAGCAGTTATTATAAACGCTGCCGCCCTCGCGCGATCGGATTCCGGTATGCTGACAGTTGCAAGCCCCCCGATTTTTCGGGGGTTTGTTGTTGTTGTTTCCGTCTCAATACCACAATTCAAGACATTTGTCAAGGTTCGGGCAACTATTTCTACAGCATCCATAGCTTCCGGTTCGGCCCCAGTAGCGAAATAGCCGTCAGCAAAAGCAATTCGCAATCCTTCAATTCCTGTATTTAACTGTGGCGAGGTAAGTTCTGGCGGGCGTTGAGTGCAAACTGGATCGCGAGAATCTGGGCCTTGCAGGATATCATACAGTAGCGCGATGTCTCGGAGCGATCGCCCGAACGGCCCCACGCAATCCAAACTACTCGAAAACAAAAAAGCACCGGCCCTTGACAAACGGCCGTAAGTAGGCTTAAAGCCAAACACACCGCACAAAGCAGCGGGTACGCGGATGGAACCGTTAGTATCGGAACCGAGGGTGAAGGGTACTAAACCGGCGGCCACTGCTGCTGCGGAACCGCCGCTGGAACCGCCGGCGATGCGCGCAGTATCGTGAGGATTGCGAGTTGGGCCGTAATGGCTGTTTTCGGTGACAAAACCGTAGGCGTACTCGTCCATGTTGAGCGTACCTACAAGGATAGCACCGGCTTGTTTGAGTCGGGCGACCCCTGCCGCGTCTTGGCTCGCCGGAGGGTTGTCAGCGTTAATTTTTGACCCTGCTAGGGTAGTAATTCCGCCGACATCGAACAAATTTTTGACTGCGAAGGGAACGCCTGCTAGCGGGCCTGGGTTTTCGTTATTTGCGATCGCATTATCTATCTTTTCGGCTGCTGCGATCGCACTTTCTGCGGTGATGGCAGTAAAGCAATTGAGTGTGTTGTCTCGATCGGCAATTCGTTCTAATGCAGCATTCACAACCGCTGTCGCTGCAATTTTACCACTTTTAACAGCGGATGCTGTAGCGACTGCATCCGCTCCTGCTAAAAATTTGGCTTCATCTGCGTTCATCGGCGGTAAAAAATCTAAGGTTCAAACACTGGTGCAGCTTCGATTTCTGGGGGTAAGGGGAATTCTGTAACGAGTCGGGCGATCTGCACTATCCTCTCGAAGTTTACCACAACGCCGGGACGATGTTCGGGTTTTAGGGGTAAGTCGATTAGCTCGGAAGTGCGATCGACGTATTCTTCTATATTTGTCATTTTTTTTCTTGCTAGCGTTGGAGTGCGATCGATTATTGTATTGTAAGGGCGATCGGGCTATCAGTTATTATTGCTCAGCTTTTTGTATTCCTCAGATTGTCTGATATCATCTAAAGGCGATATAGGTTCAGTTGGGCGATCGGGAGTGAATTCTATACATATATCAAGAACAGCTTTATTATACTTTTTATAATCATCATTTTCGTAATATGAATTTACGACTGTGGCCTGCATTCTCAATTTTCCTTCCTGCCATCCTCCAGAACCCACTTTGAGAAATTTACAATTTACTGCTTTTATACATTTCCATTGAATCTCACTGCATATAAAAAAACCTCCTGAATCAAACGAGATAGTGCTTAAGTCTGATTTAATATCAGTACGTTTTTCATCAAAGCCACCATGATAATCTGGTTTTTTTTGATAACTTCTTAAAAACTTTTCGTGAAATTCTTTACTGATTAAATCCTTAATTTTTCCAACTGTAAATGTATTATTGTTATCGAACAACAAAACATCGTCATCGCGGTCTAGGGGTTGAAATTTATCATTCATAAAATTTTATGCAGTCATGTACTGTTAAATATTAGGCGTGTAAGGGCATACGTTACAAATCTTTCGGTGGCACTGTCCACCCTAGGGATGCAACTATTTTAACCTTTTTTATGTCTACTTACTTACCATATTTTATGAACTCATCCCGGTTCGATGTTTGTTTCCAACTCAAACACTGACAGTTTCCCGCAACTTCTCAACAGCCACATCCAGCGGAGGCAAATCAAAATCCTCAGCATCCATCAATTCCTTAACCTTATCAAAAATCTCAACCTCCGCCTCTTCCTGATCCGTTAGCTTATCATAAAAATAAGGGTCAGTAAACCACTGTTCAAACGCTATCATTAACAACCCATTAGGCGAAAGTTCAAACTGCCAATACTTAGAAACCCTTTTGTCAACCACTTCAAACATCGGTGCCGGATTATGGATGGGATAATAGCTGTAATTATCGTCGCAGATATAGTACCAAATAGTTCCTTTCCATTCTCGGATAGCGTAAACAACATATTCCTTGCCTATAGTTAGTGATAACTCAACTGTTCTGATGTAACCGCGTGGGGGATCTATATAATTTTCAGGAAGAGATGCACCAGTCTTTGCAATACAACGAATTTTCATAACTTGATTACCTACATATTTTTAGGTGCTGTTTTAGGATACTGTCGCTTGAACTTGAACTCCACCTCTTGAAAAGTCTGACTGTTCCGAAACCAATGAACTTGTACAGAATATCCATTAACTTCAAAAGCCTCAATACTTGTCATCTTATCCCAATCTTCAGAATTACCGCCATAAAGAGCAACAAGTCTCGGTGCATCCCCCAGCAGTTTATCTGTACCGCAATGAATTACTATGCAATTACCAACCTTAGCATCTTGCAGCAGCAATTGCTCCGGTAAATTTCTCGGTTCCTCATCGGGAATAGCACCTTGATTCATAGTTTAACAGTTTCAGATGTCATCGATCAAAAAAGTATGTGAGTCAAACGGAAAATATTAAATTGACTTTCACTCTTTCTCAACTCAAACGCTGACAGTTTCCCGCAACTTTTCAACAGCCACATCCAGGGCAGGCAAAGTAAAATCCTCAGCATCCATCAATTCCTTAACCTTCTCAAAAATCTCAACCTCCGCCTCTTCCTGATCCGTCAGCTTATCATAAAAATAAGGATCGTTAAACCAGTGTTCAAACACGAACCTCAACACCCCATTCGGGTTAAGTATAAACCTCCAATACTTAGAAACTCGGTTATCAACTACTTCAAACAGCGGTGCAGGAGTCTGTATGGGATAATAGCTGTAATTATCATCACAAATATAATACCAAACTATTCCCTGCCATAATCGAATAGCATAAACCACATATTCCTTGCCAACAGTCAACGGCAATTCAATTTTTTGAGTATAGCCTCTTGCCGGATCGATATAATTTTCCGGTAAGTGTTCTCCAGTATTAGCAATACAGCGAACTCTCATAACTTGTCTACCTATAAATTCTTAGATGCTGTTTTAGGATATTGTCGTTTGAATTTTAATTCAACTTGTTGTAAAATTTGCTTATTTTCAAACCAGTGTACTTGTACGGAAGCTCCATTAATTGCAAAAGCCTGAATGCTAGTTATTTTGTACCAGTCTTCGGGATTGCCTCCGTATATGGCAACAAGTCTAGAGACATCTCCTAGTATATCGTCAGGCCCGCCCTGAATAGATCTACAATTACCAGCCTTAGCATCTTCGAGGATCAGTTGCTCTTGCAAGTTTCTCGGACTCTCGTCGGGAATAGCACCTTGACTCATAATTTAACATTTTTAGATATTATTTGTCAAATACCATGAAAACAAATTTTAGGTGGTAGAGTTTCAGCCAGCAACTTTCCCCGCGAAATCACATACAGAACCGTCGCACGTCTCCTAATAGCATCGTAACAGCTATCAGAATCTAACACAATTAAGTTGGCAGGTTTCCCCACATCTATGCCATAACTTTCATCTCCCACATTTAAAGTTTTAGCACCGCTTCCAGTCACCATATCAAAACAAGCTTTTATCTCAGACATTCCCGTCATCTGACAAACATGAACCGCCATGTGAGCCACATCCAACATATTCCCAGTACCCAAACTGTACCACGGATCTTGCACGCAGTCGTGTCCAAAACTGACATTCAAACCATGCTGCCATAACTCCTTAACCCGCGTCACTCCGCGACGTTTCGGATAAGTATCCGCGCGGCCTTGCAATGTGATATTAATCAAAGGATTGGCAATAAAATTGATGTGCGATTTTTGCAAAATTCCCATCAGCTTAAACGCATAGGCATTGTTGTAGGAACCGAAAGCTGTCGTGTGACTGGCTGTCACCCGCGAACCCGCACCGCTTCTAATCGCACAAGCTGCTACAACTTCCAAAAATCTCGACTGTTCGTCATCGATTTCATCGCAGTGGATATCAATTAATTTATTGTATTTTTCTGCAAGTTCAAATATGCGGTGAACCGATTTTACTCCATCTTCCCGTGTCAACTCGTAATGCGGAATCCCGCCCACAGCATCCGCACCCATATCCAGAGATTTATCTAAAAGTTTGTCGTTTCCAGGACTCCCATAAATCCCGTCTTGGGGAAAAGCCACAACTTGCAAAGTCATCCAATCTTTGACTTCTTCTCGTACTTCCAAAAGTCCTTGCAAAGCAGTCAGCGTCGGTTCGCTAACATCAGCGTGACTCCTGACAAACAAAATCCCTTGAGATGCTTGCAACCTTAAAGTTTCAATCGCCCGTTTTTTGACATCATCCAGAGTTAAACCTTGCTTGCGTTCACCCCAAATTTGAATTCCCTCAAACAAAGTGCCGCTTTGATTCCATCGCGGTTCCCCGCAGTCAAAGCAGAATCGAGATGAATGTGCGACTCCACAAACGGAGGACTAACTAAATTGCCTTGAATGTCGATTTCCTGTTCGCCCATTCCTGATATGCGCGGCGATACCGCAACTATTGTATCATCATCGATCGCAATATCCACCGTTTCGCGATCGCCCGCACCCAACAAACGACATCGGCGCAGAACCATGCTATACTTTTGTTCACACATCCTATTTATTTCTTTCTCTTCCATCTCTTCCTCTGTGCCCTCTGCGCCCTCTGCGGTCAAAAAATCTTACTCAAAAAAACAACCCATAACGAAAAATAATCACCAGGAAGAAAGCGCAACGACAAATCACCAACATTAGACAATCTCAAACTCCAGATTGTGATGCTTCACCAAATCAAAGCTAAAATGGTCAACCACATTAGTATCGCTCAACTCCAGATTATAAAAATCCACAAAATCAGCATCAAAATAAGGCCCCGCGTGCCAAGTCCCCACATCTAACTTAATAAAACAATCACCCGGAATCCGAAAAGCAACAATATCCTCCAAACTAGGTCGATCGCTATCCCCAGGAGGCGCAACAGCCATCAACCAATCCTTCCCTTCCAGAGAACCCAAACACTGAGTACATTCAACGTGCCGCGTAATTTTACCAAACTTGCGACCCTTCTCGTGCAACCGCATAATGTAAAATCTAGGAATGCCATTTTGCAAATTTAACTTAGCATCCTCATCATCAAAAGACTTGCCATCAAAACTCGCAGAAATAACTTGACCGTAACTCCGAAAATTCTCCGATGTTATCCATTGTGCCGGCAATTGCTTCATTGAAACTGATGTACTCATAAATCCCAACACCTCCTCACTCATTTCATCAAAAACATAATACAAATACTCCTCTATCTCTCTTCTCTGCGCCCTCTGCGCCCTCTGCGGTTAAAAAAATCTAATTCACTCGATCGCCCAAAACACCCTTACAATCAAAATTAGAACACTGCTGCAAAAAACGAACCGCAATATCAGGGTTCGCACCCCAGTGCAAATGCAAATAAGCAGCGTGCACCCCATAAACCCCCCAACCTTCAGCAACCGCCTCAACTTCTCCCCGTTTGCCGTACCTCCAACTGTGATAAATTGGATTAGTTGGTTCCACTGTTAAATGCGATCGATGAAACTCATGTCCCCAAACCACATCCCCCGCAGTTAACACCAAACTATCTCCCACCGCCACAGCTTCTCGATATCCCAGAGTCAAACGCTTTCCCATCGCAGCCACAGCCGGCAAAACTCCCACTCCTTGCCAAGAATTCCCGTCGAAGTCTACAATCGAATCGCACAAGTACATCAAACCGCCGCACTCCGCATAAGTCGGCATTCCCGAAAAAATCGCACTTCTGACAGCATCCCGAATTAAAACATTACCGCTTAATTCCCCAGCAAACACTTCGGGAAAACCACCGCCAAAATACAACCCCTGCACATTCTCAGGAAAAACCGAGTCATCCAACGGACTCCAAAATACCAACTCGGCGCCCAACTCTTCCAGCAAATCAAGATTGTCCTGATAGTAAAAATTAAAAGCCCGATCGCGCGCAACTGCAATCCTCACCGAAAACTTTTTTTCCAAACAGTTGACAACATCATCTTTTTTAGTTACAATTGAGTAAGGGAGACTGTATCTACCCAAAAGTTGCTCAGACCCCTCACCCCCCCCATGAGGAGTTGCAGCCAATAAAGGTAAAAGTTGCTCCCAGTCAAAACTAACAGCAGCCAAATCAGCCAATTTATCGATCGCACCGTGAAGATGCGGCAACTCCTCGGCCGGAATCAAACCCAAATGCCGATCGGGAATCGTCACAGCCTCATCCCTACGCAAAACTCCTAAAATCGGTAAATTGAGCGGTTCCAGAGCATCTGTCAGCAGATCCAAATGTCGATCGCTCGCCACCCGATTGAGCACCAAACCCGCGAACTTAAGATTTGGGTTAAAAGAACGAAAACCGTGGGCGATCGCAGCCACAGAACCAGAAAGCCGGCTGCAATCTATCACAAACAATATCGGCAAATTCAACAAATAAGCAACATGAGCCGTAGAAGCAAAGGAAATAGGATAATTTTGTTCTTCTTCCCTCTTCTCTCTTCCCTCTTCCCTCTTCCTTCTTCCTTCTTCCTTCTTTGGAGAAACCCCATCAAATAAACCCATTACCCCTTCAACCAAAGCACAATCGACATCTTGAATGTGGCGGGAAAAACACTTTTTTACATAAGATTCAGACGTTAAAACCGGGTCTAAATTCCGACAGGGGCGGCCAGTCACAAAAGCATGAAACATCGGGTCAATGTAGTCAGGGCCGACCTTAAAAGATTGCACGTTCAAGCCGCGGCGGATTAAATAAGCTAAAAGGGCGATCGTTACAGTAGTCTTTCCTGCCCCGCTTCGTTCGCCAGCAATTACTAAAGCCATAGTTCTAGTTAGTTACAATAAATACTGAAAACAGATAGTTGATAAAGTTATGAGTGTAGCTCTCTCATCTATTAAATAATGCTTTAACGAACCGCGAAGACACGAAGAACGCGAAGAAAGAAAGAAGAATATAAAGTAGAGCAGACATTGCCTGCTCTACTTTATATTAACTCAATTCCTTCTTCCTTATTCTATCCGTTACATCCGTTACATCCGTTACTTGCATCCGTTGCCGAACTTCTCTTTACCTCTTAGCCAACTTCAGCATTTGAGCCGTCACCGCCAAACTTTCCTCGTACAGCATATCCCGGCCCCAACTCTGCAAGTGCTGGCCCAGCAACTGTTCCGTCACCTGATCGAACAGAGGAGTCACCTGGTTAAATCGATCGGTTTGAGCGCCTCCCTTCATTTCCATCCGCATACAGCCCCCCGTTTCCGAACACAGAACCGTACCGCAGGCCGCTTTCTCGTTCGTAGAATTTAAACGCAGAGCAATTAAATCGCCGGGGACATCGCCCGTATCGGCAATCGGAATCGCAGCTAACTCGGCTTCTACAACCCGTTCGTCCGCACCTGCGAATTTAATGCGCTTAATTTGGTAATCGCCCTCTTCTTGCTTGAAAGCAACCGGACGCCACTGAAGCCGGCTCGCCAGCCAGCCCAAATACATCAGCGCTTGAGTAGAATTGCCTTGTTCGTAATCGATCGTCACTCGATCGATCTCCCGAATTGCCGCCCTACGTTCCGGCGGATCGAAGGCCTCGGCAGCCAACTCCTGCCACGCCGCCAGCCTGCGCCAATTCAAATCCGCGATCGGAATTCCTTCCTCGATCAGACTTTGCATCAACAGCAATTCCGCTTCAGACTCGGCAAAACTGCTAGAGTCGATAATCACAGAACTGCTAGTTGCCGCCAGCCGCTGGAACAAACCTCGATCGGCATCGGGATTCGCTTTCCACCATAACAAAGTCGGCAAATCCGCGATCGTCAGCGCTGTCACGATCGCGCTCACCCGTTCCAGAGCAGCTTCCGTACCCCGCAGCGTAATATACTCGCAGCAGATCAGATTGCCGCTGCCGCGCTTGTGCACCGGACAGTAAGCAGCCACTTGAGCCTGCACGCCCGTATCTTCTCCCGCCGTCGGGCACAGAGCAATAATCCGGCAGGGATTCGCAGCTACGATCGCATCAGCCACCCCCGAACCCCCGGAACCCAAGCCACTCGAACCCAAAAGCTCTCCCTTGGCATTTTTGCGAGCCACTTCTTCGCGCAACATCGCCAACAATTCAGCGCTAGGTTTGCCACTTCTGGGCATTCCGTAAGCTTTTTGAGCAGCCCTGATGCTAGATGCCGTCATCGGCCCGCTAATACCATCGACAGGCCCGTCATAAAATCCCAGATCCGCCAATAATTGCTGGGTTTCTTCCGGTTCGTACACGACAAAAGTAAAAGTTGCTGCCCTAGTCGCGATCGGAAAATCGCCCTTCGATCCTGATTCTCTGTAACTTTCCCAGATTTTACTCAGTTCTGCCTCTATTTGGTCGATCGACACATCTTTAGGGTTTTGCAGCGAAACCAGAGGCGGAGCTTTCATCGGTGTCATCGTCATCGGTTTTTTCTCCTTTCTTATTGGTTATTGGTTATTGGTTATTGGTTATTGGTCATTGGGCATCGGGCATCGGGCATCGGGCATCGGACATTGGTCATTGGTCATTGGTCATTGGTCATTGGTCATTGGTCATTGGTCACAACTGCTATCACGCAAGAGTTCCCGAACATTAGGATTACTAAATTAGTCCTTGATGATTCTTAAGTTAGCAACTCTTACCTAATGACAACTAACAACTAACAACTAACAACTAACAACTGACAACTGACAACTGACAACTGACAACTGACAATTGACTTTTAAAGTCGTCGCCACTTGCGGCCGTCTCTGTTAATCATTAATTCTGCTTCTGCCGGTTCCCAAGTACCAGCTTCATATTTAGGAACCAAACTTTGGTCGTTGGAAGATTCCCAAGCCATCAGCGCCGGAGTTACCACCCGCCAAGCTTCTTCCACTTCATCAGAACGGGTAAACAAAGTTTGGTCGCCCAGCATACAATCAATCAACAGGCGATCGTAAGCATCCGAAGATGTCACCCCAAACGAAGCACCATAACTAAAATCCATATCCACCGTCCGCGTCCGCAAATCTGGCCCCGGCATTTTCGCCTCAAACCTCAGCGAAATCCCCTCATTGGGATGCACCCGCATCGTCAAAACGTTAGGAGTAGTTTGTTGGGCCGCCGACTGAAAAATTAACAGCGGCACTTCCCGAAACTGAATTGCAATTTCGCTAACTTTTTTCGGCAACCGCTTACCAGTCCGCAGGTAGAAAGGCACTCCCTGCCATCGCCAGTTGTCAATCATAAACTTCATCGCCACAAAAGTCGGCGTTGTCGAGTTGGGAGCAACCCCCGGTTCTTCGTGATAACCCGGCACGGGTTTGCCTTTCATCCACCCTGCGGAATATTGACCGCGAATCGCGGAAAACTCTAAGTTATTCAAATCCGCCAAGCGAGTTGCTTGCAGAACTTTCATCTTTTCGGTGCGGATGCTGTCAGCATCGAGGGAGTTTGGCGGTTCCATCGCCGTCAGACAGAAAATCTGCATCAAGTGGTTTTGCAGCATATCCCGCAACGCCCCAGAGGATTCGTAGTAACCGGCCCGGTCTTCTACGCCCACAGTTTCTGCAACCGTAATTTGTACGTGATCCACAAATTGCCTGTTCCACAGCGGTTCAAAAATCGCGTTCGCAAACCGGAACACCATCAAATTTTGAACCGTTTCTTTACCCAAATAGTGGTCGATCCGGTAAACTTGCTGTTCTTGGCAAACCTGCTGCACCACACGGTTGAGAGCTTTTGCCGAACTCAAGTCGCGGCCGAAGGGTTTTTCAATTACCAAGCGATGTTTTATTGGATCGGCAAGCATTTGAGCTGCGCCCAGTTGCCGAATTGCTTCTGGGAAAAAGTTCGGAGAAACGGACAGATAAAAGATGTGATTGCCGCGGGTTCTCCTTTCTTCATCGAGTTCGGCTAAGAAAGCTTTGAGTTTTTGATAGCTTTCGGGGTTATCAATGTCGCCGGGACAGTAGTACAAACCTTTGGCGAAATCTTGCCACAATTCCTCATTGCTAATACCGCCGCCAAATTCTTCGATGCCTTCCCGCATTTGTTCTCGGAAGTAATCGTGACTCCAGGGACGGCGGGCCACACCCACGACGGTAGTTTCTGGTGGTAAACGCCGATCGAGCTTCATCTGATAAATTGCTGGTACCAGTTTGCGCTGGGTGAGATCGCCGGAAGCTCCAAATATCACCAGAATTTGCGGTTCCGGCATCCGTTCTTTTCGCAAACCAACCCGCAGTGGATTTTCAAGTATCGTTACCATTTATTTTCCTTGTTCTAGTGCTGTTAATCTTGCCAGTACAGCATGATAATTTGCCGTCATTTCTGCTAATTGCTGGGTCAGAGAGTTGATCTGCCCTTCATATTCGGCTTTGACTTCCGCCCGGATTTCCTCTCTGAGTTCCGCTATAACTTCCGCCCGGATTTTAACCCTTTCAGCAGCTAGTCGAACTTCCCAATCTTTATCTCGTTGTCGCAGTTCAGCTTTTAGCTGCCTGTTTTCGGCTCGAAGTTGCTCCATTTCCAACGCCACAGCAGCAGCACGCCGATCCCTCTCTCTGTTTTGCTCTCGGATTTGCTGTCTGAGGCGTTGATTGTCCGATCGCAATTTTTCCAATTCTGAAGCAGTATCCTTGGGAGTTCGCCCGCTTCCTAGCGATGGAAATCGCTGTTCAACCAAACGCTGAACTGCTGCACCAGTAGGAATCCCGTTGGGCGATGACTCTACTGCTTCTTGCCAAATTTCTAGCTGTACCTCGGGGGGCAATCCCTTTAATGGGCGGATTTGATATTCTTTAACAAGGGAATTGTGTACGTTCGTACACAAATTTTCCATAATCTCAGCCGCGTCAATGAACTGATAAGCTCTTCGTTTCGTGATTCCCCACTTTTCGTGGCAATAAGCCTCAAAATTCTTGTGGGTTTCCCGGTACAGTTTTTGTTCCCGAATTTCCTCAAGGGCTTTGCCAACTTCGTAAAAAGTATGAAGTCCTTGTTCTACGATCGATTCGAGTTGTTGAAGCCTCGCCCGTTCAGCGATATCCAGTTGGGCGTTGACTTCCTCGCTTTGTTGAATGGTATGGGGAGTTAACATAACACTTCTTTAGCAGTCAGGTATGAAAAATCAGGAATTTGCGGACTTGATATTCTTTGACAAGGGAATTGTGTACGTTCGTACACAAAATATTCTTTGACAAGGGAATTGTGTACGTTCGTACACAAATTTTCCATAATCTCAGTCGCGTCAATAATTGGGGACGAGCATTTAATCAGGATTCAGGAGCCAAAACGATTATGTGTTCAGACTCCTGAGAGTTTCTGCCCTTACCGATACCAAATCGGCGAACTATACGGGTGCGAGCCTCTTAACTTTCTCTTCCAAGGAATCCATCAGGGATTGGAAGGGGCTGACGAATTTCTCGATCCCGTCCAGGAGCAAGTCTTCCATCACTTTGTCCAAGTTGATGTCGATGTCGGGATCTTTGAGACTTTCGATCAGGCTGTAAGCTTCTGCAACGTTATTCTCAATCCGGGGCGCGACATCGCAGTGATCGAAACAAGCTTCCACGGTGTTCGGCGGCAAAGTGTTAACCGTGTCGGGGCCGATTAGCTCATCCACATACATCACATCGCTGTAGTTGGGGTTTTTGGTGCTGGTGGAAGCCCACAGCAAACGCTGCACTTCGGCTCCCTTTGCTGCTAATGCTTGCCAACGATCGCTCGCGACGATCTCTTTATACTTCTGGTAAGCTACCTTGGCATTGGCGATCGCAATTTTCCCCTTCACTGCTTCCAGTTTGGCTTTGGTGGAAATATCTGTGACGTTTTTGAGTTTCTCGTCAATCTTGCCGTCAATATTGATGTCGATCCGGCTCAAGAAGAAACTGGCAACAGAAGCGATGTTGCTCACATCCAAACCCTTAGCTGCCCGCGCTTCCAAACCGCGAATGTACGCCCAGAAAGTTTCGACGTAGCTGTCAACCGAGAACAGCAAAGTCACGTTAACGTTAATCCCTTCACTGATGACTCGCTCTACGGCGGGCAAACCTTGAGCAGTTCCCGGAATCTTGATCATCACATTTGGTTTGCCGATCGCCTGATAATAGCGCAAGGCTTCGCTAATTGTACTTTCTGTGTCATTCGCGATCGTCGGTGGCACTTCGATACTGATGTAACCGTCCAAACCCTTGGACTCTGCGTAAACTGGGGCGAAGATGTCACAAGCATTGCGGATATCTGCAAATACCAGAGATTCGTAAATTTCGAGTACAGATTTACCAGCCCGGATGCCCGCTTCAATATCAGCATCGTAAATCACATTACCCGCGATCGCCTTCTCGAAAATCGCCGGATTAGATGTGATCCCCCGCAGTCCCCGACTTTCAATCATCTGCTTGAGTTCGCCGGACTCGATCAGATTGCGAGTCAAATTGTCCATCCAGATACTCTGGCCAATTTCTTTGATTTCTAACAGGTGATTCTTTGTCTGGTCCGTCATTGATTTAACTCCTAAACTTGGATAATTGGTAATGGGTAATTGGCAATTGGTAATGGGCAGTGAAAACTTTCTTCCTTCTTCCTTTTTTCCTCTTACTATCTTCCAACTTCGGTCTAACAACTAACAACTAACAACTAACAACTAACAACTAACAACTATCAATTGACAACTGTCAACTGTCAACTAACTTCACTCCTCAAGTGTTATGGGATTGCGCGATCGCTCTTTAATAAAAGACTCAACCAGCGCTACATTTTCTTTACTGCCAATAATCAAAGGCGTGCGCTCATGAATTTTAGTCGGCACCACGTCCAAGATGTCTTGAATACCCGTACTAGCGCGCCCTCCGGCTTGCTCCATCAAAAACGCCAAAGGAGCCGACTCGTAGAGTAAACGCAATTTGCCATCGGGGTTTTTCACGGTTCCGGGATACAAAAACACGCCTCCCTGAAATAAAATCCGGTGAAAATCTCCCACCAAAGCCCCGCCGTACCGAGCAGTGTAGCCTTGATTTCGATGTACGTAGCGAATGTAATCCCGATAAGATTCTTCCCACTGCCAAAAGCTACCTTCATTGACACTGTAGATCGGGCCGTTATCTGGAATCTTGATGTTTTCGGTTGATAGAATAAACTCGCCTAAACTGGGGTCGAGGGTAAATGAATGAACGCCCTGCCCGATCGAATAAACCAGCATGGTACTAGGGCCGTAGAGCACGTAGCCCGCTGCGATTTGTTTGTGCCCGTGTTGGAGCAAATCGGCAGCAGAACCGTCTGCATCATCCCCTTCTTGCTTGCGGATGCTGAATATGGAGCCGACATTGAGATTGATGTCAAGATTGGAAGAACCGTCTATGGGATCGTAGAGCAGACTGTAACGCCCGATCGGACAATTTTCAGGAATGTAATAGGGTTTTTCCATTTCCTCCGAAGCCAAGCGGCAGACAAGTCCACTTTGCTGGAATACGGAGATAAACACTTCATTAGCATAGATATCCATCTTTTTGACAGATTCTCCCTGCACGTTTACAGCCCCTGTAAACCCTAAAGCATCTTCCATTAATCCGGCTCTGCTGAGTCGCCTCGCGATCAGCTTGGCCGCGAGCCCGATGCGACTCATTAGCGCACTCAGATCCTGAGCATCTGCACTAAAGCTGTGGAGTTGCTGGAGTACGTGACGGGATAGAGTCGTGCAATCGCGGTCTAAGGCTTGTACCTGCTCGGTTTGGCCTAGGCGGGCTTCCCCTGTCGGCGCGTTTACCATGATTTTGATGTTCTCCCTGTCTTGTGGCTCGCTAGTTTGGGATTTTTCAGGTGTTCCTGAATCGGCGATGAGACCGATAGTCCTGCAACTTCTATTTTAGGGAGGGTTTTGCGATCGGGCATGGAACTTTAGGGGAACTTTAGATCCCCAGACAAAATTGAGGAGTGCGATCGACTATTTAGTCGGGAATTGTATTCAAAATCACTAAATTTTTTATTTAACCGCAGAGGACGCTTAATTTTTGGAATATCTCATCGGCGAGCGAAACGAATGTTATAATTAAGTTATAAATCATACTTTGCAGAACGAACCCGATCGCGAAACTTTAAGACAACAAACTTTCAATAATTATTGCCCAAATTGGAAGTTTGTTAAATATGTGGTTTTTGATTTGAGTTAAAACTCGATCTAATTTAACCTCAATAGACTTAATAGTGTCAGCCATCAACATTACATTCTTATCAATTTGACTATCGTAGTTATATACTAAATTGGTAATCGGAGTTTTTTGTTTATAAATATCCTTAATAATATCCAAGCAATCTGCTTTGAGCAACAAATAACTTATATACCGTTTGTAATAAAAATCAAAATCAACTATTTGATTGCAAGATTTTAAGTAACTTCCAGAAATAACAAATAGAGGAGATACTCTTCTCCACAAACTACCAAAATCATGAAATCGATCGGAATTAACCTCTTTCTCATAGTCAAAATATTGGGTATAAATAGCTATTTGCTCGGAACGCCACAAATAGCCTCTTTGATTTAGTAGCATTTGCGCTCGGAATAAATAATCATAAGATTTTTGCGTAATTAATAATCTACTTATGTCTATTTTATCATCATCTATTATGTAATCGACATATCTTAGATGTAAATCTAAACATAGTTGTACAGTTCCCCAAAAAATAGCATTTTCCTGCTGCTCTAATAATCCTAGTCCTTCTAACATAGGTAGTGTGTGAAGATAGAAATATTGTTGGGCGGTTTCTCGATCCTCCACATCTATTAACAAATTTTGACAACCTAAAGTTAATTTAGAAGTCAAAATCTTTTTTTCTAAATCAATAACATATTGTAAGTCTTTTCTTTGAATATTGTTAATGACTTTTTCTACCAAACTCATTATATTAATCCGCTCCTACAAATTAACTCAATATGGTAATCCCCACCTAAAAATGAGCAATATTTTATACTTGATTCACAGAACTCCCACTAAATGAAGTATCATATTGCAAGCCCAAAGGCGTCGATCTGTTACTACAGAAATTCCGCAGTTAGTTACTTCAATTATTGAACAATCTTTAGCTTCTAAAATGTTCCCAATTACCGATTGAATTAAGTTGCCATGTGTAACTATCAAAAATAAGTTTTGGTCGTTATCTTTTGATATTACATCGCCCACAAAATCATTAAATCTTCTAAAAGCCTCTTCATAGGACTCTTCTAGATTTTTTTCAATTAACCGCTCATCATAGTTAACTTCCATCAAAGAATTAACCTCATTTTTGATAATCTCTGCTGATAACTTTGCTCTAACAAGAGTAGAAGAATATAACTTAAAACTTCTTTCTACAAGAAATGGTTTTAAGGCTTGTCCAGTACGTTCTGCTTGAGTACATCCTTTTAAAGTAAGTACATCTTCTTCATGATTTTCAAGGAGTGTTTTAGGTTGATTAGATACGCACTCACCATGTCTAATTAAAACTAAAGTATACATTTTGTTTTCCTCCGCTAAATATTTGTCTGCCTATTACTAAATGCGTGTTCAAATTTGCTAAATTCATATTTTTTTTACTTGACTAATTTTTTCACAGATTTAACCAGCAATTGAACTTTGTTGTCAGAGCTTAAATCTTGCCGTAATATTTCTTGAATTGCTAAACTATTAGCAACAAGTTTATCGAGGTTAAGTAAGATTAGCTCGCAATCTTCCAGCAGGTTTAAATGTCTCAATGCAAACATAAAGCATTGCCAAAAATAAGGAGCATTAGGATATTGCTCGATACAACTTTGATAAAATTCTGCCGCTTTCTGATAGTCTCGATCGAGATAAGCAGTATGTCCGCATATTAAGTCCAATAAAATTGAATCTCCCAACTGAGTTGATTTTAAGATCTCTTCTAATTCTTTTAAGCCTCGATCGTGGTAAATAGCTACTAAAGTCTCAAGAATTGGATCCAAGGGTTGTCTTAGATAAGTTAAGGGACGTAAATCAATATTTGGGGCAATTCCTAACCATTGACACGATTGACTTAATATTGTATTGATGTCCTTATTTTCCAAATCAACAGAGAGTTTAATGGGAAATATTTTAGTTTCCACTAAATTAGGATTTTCTGCTTCCCATTGCCGCTGATGTTCTTTTAGTCTCAAGTCAATCAGTTGTTGTTCTATTTGAGGAATTTCAGGTTCAACTCGATCGATATTTTCTTCTATTCCTTCAATCAAGCCTCGACCAATCGAAGAAAATCCTGCATTTGTTCTTAAAACTTTAAGTGCTGTTTGCAGTTGTTTTTTAACAGTATATACTCTTTGTTGCAAACGCTTTTCCTGTAAAATAGGCATATCTGTTTTCAGAAGTTTATTCCCAAATTCTAAAACAGCTTGAAATACATAAGTTCCCTGCAAAATACCACCGAGAGGCCGGGGATCATCACGCCAAGGAGAATAATAAATTTCTTCTGGACTACCTTCTACAAGGATTGGATCTAAATTTAATAAAGCATGAAGTTTGTGATGATGATATTCATGGACTAAAGCTTCTACTATTACTGAGGTATCTGACATCCAAGATAAAATGAGAAGTCCGGGTATTTCACGAAATGTCTGGCTTATATGAACATCAATAGCATGGGAATGTACGGGGACTAAAGATTGGACACCCATGAGAATTTCACTTGCTAATAAACTTGAACAACTATCTATCCAAAACCAAGCTTCCTCTAAACTAGATAACCATTTAATAGTGGTATTTGGTGTTAATTCTTCAAATCTTAAATCATAGCGACCTCCTAAATGTAAGTCACTATCAAAACCATTTAATTCAATTCCATTATTGAGATGAGGTATTTCATTTTGAATCATTTCCAACTTTTGATTGTCATCTGTATAAATATTAAATTTGTCATTATTTGTGGTAGTAAAACGCAATCTTTTAAAGGCAATATGTTGAGGGTGCTGTAAATAAATTCCAGTTCCGGGTATGGCAATAATTCCAGCACTATCGGTATATAAATAACACTCAAAATTTTCTATCTTGTCATATGTTGCCATTGCTAAAATAAAGTTTATGAAAGATTCCAGATGAAACTTAATGTGCATTTCTGGAAAAAGAATATGAGCTTTTCGGTTCACCAATTGCCAAGCGGTATCTAACCAAATACTAAAGGATGGATAGCGTAAAATCTTTCTTTGGGCTTTTTTAGAAAAAGATTTTACCAACTCAAAAGATTGACGAAAGTTGGTATCATCGTCAATTAACGGAGGTGATTCAGATCGCAGTTTTTGATAGAGATTGCTTAACCTTAGCAAAGTTCTATGATATTCTGCCAAGTAAATTACTTGAACTAATGGATCGGAAGCCCCTGTAGGAGAAACTAATTTTTTTATCGTATTACTATTCAGCTCGATTTTCATTGCATTAACCCTAATTTAATCAAAGGAAGTTTGACTTAACTTCCGTATTTTTTTTCCTCTTTATTGTTTGCATATCTTCAATTACTTGTCGGCGAATTGTAGTAATCAGTTTTTTGAGATCGGAACAATACACTGATGGATTATGAAAGTAATTTTCGCGAGAGTATCTATGGGGAAGATAACCACCACCACAAACTTTAACTAAGTTACATTCTTGACAATTTTTACTCAAATATTGCCACTTTTCTTGACGCTCAATAACTTTTGGCGAGTTAAAAATATCATCAAAACTGTGGGTAAATATATTCATTCCTAACTTGGTAGCTTCGGGATAAGTAACTTTCAAAGAATCAACTGCTTCAATATCACCGTTGGTTTCAATAACGGCAAAATCAACAGGGTCTAAACCCCATTCTTCTGAATTCCCTTGCAATCCTAGCATTAGCGAAATAATTTCTTCAAATTTCCTGATTTTGATTGTTTGAGGTTTTTGATGATACCAAATGTTAAAAATCTTAAGTAACCAATCTGCATAAGGGCTTACATCAAGAGATTGTTCTTTACCAAAAGGTCTTAGATCGTGGTGATGTAAAGGGAATAAAAAATCAATAAAAGGAGGCTTATGTTGTGATAAGTACGAATATACTGTTTCAGGATCGTTGTTGAGATCGATCACACATAAAAAACCAGTCCATATTTTACGTCCTCGATCGCTACTTAATAATTCAAGAGTTTTTTCCAAACTGGAAAATGAAGATTTACCTTGATGGTCTAAGCGATGCAGATCGTTAGCTTCTCGATTCCCATCCATACTTAAGCCGATACTGATATTATTAGAAACACAAAAATCTAAAATTTCATTGTTTAACAAAACTCCGTTAGTTTGTATACCAAATTCTAACTTTATGTTGAGAATATTTGTGGTTATAATATCTTTAAAAGTTTTAATATATTCTAATCCCGCTAAGAGAGGTTCTCCACCGTGCATTATTACAGCAAATTCTGATAATTGATGTTTTTGGGTATGTTCATCAATTCTCTTACCTAATTGTGTAATAGTTGCTTCTGACATTTTAAAAGGTTGCTGTTGCCAACTTCGATCGCTATGCTGATACATATAGCAATAATCACAGTTAAGATTGCAACGGGATACTACTTTACAAACCAGTGAATGTAAGGGTTTAGGTACAAATTCAGTCATAACTCTATCGTGTCTTCATAAAATATTTAACTTTTGTCTAGATTGAATAGCTACTATTCGGGGCAAATTGTAGCTATTTAATACTACTTGACCTTGTTATAATTGTTAAATATTACCAAGCACCTTTACTATGCTTTGTATAAGAACTATAGCTAGAATGTTTGGGATGACCCGATGAACGGGAAGAAAAGTTTTTTTCCAAAACATTACCAAGTGCTGTGTTTTTGAGTAAACCTATGTCACTTAAGTCAAATTCTTCAAGATCCAGAACAATACAATCATTTTGTGAGTGAGTATCAGTTAGTAATTCTTCTTTTGCTTGTGTCATTTTAGAAATGATCCTAATAAATTATAGGTAACGGAAAAAGCATGACTGTTGTAGCTTGTGCTTGCTTTAATAGCATACCAAAATTAAATATGGGAGTGCGATCGGAAAAAGCCGGATTTCAACTGGAGTTTTGTGACACAATATTAAGCAAAAAATAGGAAAAGATAGGAAAAAATAGGAATCAGGTTAAGCTATAATGGGTAAAACCTTTACCCTCTATAGCTTTTGTGAATGTAAGCCAACTGTTACAATTTGTCGATCGGCTAGTGGTTGAACGAACTGGAAAGCACCTAGATGATGTTCAAAGGGCTGTAGTTGAGGGGACTTGGCAAAGACAAACCTATGATGATATCGCCCAGAAGTGCCATGTCACTAAAAATTATGTAGGTGATGTAGGTGCTGAATTATGGCAACTTTTATCTGAAATATTGGGTGAGGATATAAAAAAATCTAATTTTTGTTCTAGCTTAGAAAGAGTATATATTGAATCATCTGACAATTCTAATATTTACAATATAAATGGCAGTAATAATAATTTTTGTCCTACACAAATATCAAATCAACTCTGCCCAATAAATAAGCTCAAGGAAAGTGAGATAAATACTCAATCTACATCACATTATCACGATTTAACAGTAGCACCTCAAATAATCAACTTTTACGCAAGAGAATCTGAAGTTAAAACCCTTTATAATTCGATTAGCAATGACAATACTCGTTTAATCTCAGTATTGGGATTGAGTGGAATTGGTAAAACTACTCTAGTTAAAAGGTTTGTCGATCTCAATCTACAAGAATTTGAAGTAATTATCTGGACAAGCCTAAAATTCCCTAAATCTTTAGAGTTATTGGTTAATGATTTATTGAATGCTTGTAAACAAGAAGCTAAACAAACTATAGATGATAAGTTAAAACAATTATTAGATATTTTTAGAGACAAAAAATGTTTGATTATTCTTGATGATGTTCATAATATCTTTATTCCCGGTCAATTTGCCGGACAATATAAATCTGAATATCAAGATTATCAAAACTTGTTCGCCATGATTGCAGAAACTGAGCATCAAAGTAATGTGATTCTAATCAGTCAAGAGCAATGTGCGGAAATGGAGTGTTTAGATGAGGAATTATATCCGATTAAATGTTTAGAGTTATCAGATTTAGATGATGTGGCAATTCTGAAAAGTACAGGACTAAAAGATGAGGACTGTTGGTTAAAATTAATTAATTTATATGAGGGTAATCCGGTTTATTTAAAAAGTATTGCTATTTTAATTAAAAAGATTTTTGATGGTGAGGTTGCTGAGTTTTTAGCCGAGAATAGCTTGATTATTACCAAGGATATGCAATATAACTTTCACCAGTTATTTAAGAGAATATCACCTATTGAACAGCAACTTGTTTTAGAATTAAGTAAGTTCGAGCAGCCTGTATCCAGAGAATATTTAAGACAGAGTTTAGATTTATCATCAATGGATTTAATTAATGGTTTACAATCTTTACAACAAAGGTATGTAGTAAGGAAGATAAAAGAGGATAAAATTTTGTTTAAATTGTCTTCTGTTTTTCAGGAATATGTAAAGAATTGTTGTTTAAATTTACAACCCTAAATTTGAGACTTGCGCGTTCATACTCAAGAGACTGGGTTTTTACTGAGATTTCAGGTATTGAGCAAGTATATATTTTCGCAAAACAACCCAGTTTCCAGTGCATCGAGTTTTTTATTGACTAATTTATCAATTTGTGCAGTATCGGAGTTCGATCGTACAATAGATTTTTTATCAAGCTAACCTAACAGGAGTCACGCACGCCACCAAAGAAACCGGGTTTTTTACCGAATCTGAGGGCTGTAATCAGGTATTTTCGTAAAAACCCGGTTTCTGGACTCCCATGTAAGTCCTACTCAACTAACTGGAGACTTGTGCTCCTTCAGTATCAAGCCCGATCGCCCTGACATCAGCCTTCACCCCAAATTCCCCCCAAGCCGCCGCCATTTCCCTCACAACCGCATCAGCATTAGTAACATCCGTTAAAGCCAAAAGCGTCGGCCCCGCACCGCTAATTACCATCCCACAAGCCCCTGCATTCAACGCTGCTTCTTGCACCGCTTCATATCCCCGAATCAGAGATCGCCGGTAAGGCTGGTGAATCTTGTCTTGGAGGGCGCAACGCAGCCAATTGCGATCGCCCGTAGCCAAAGCCCGCACCAACAAACCGAGATGTGCAGCATTGAAAATCGCGTCAGCCCTGCTGTAATCTGTTGGCAAAACTCGTCGCGCTTCGGCTGTAGAAAGTTCAAAATCGGGAATGGCTACCACGGGCACGAGATCGGGATGCCACGGAATGTCGCAAATTTGCCAGGAACCCCCCCCCTGCCCCCCCTTGCTAAGGGGGGGTGATTCTCTTAGCCCCGCTTCGCTAAGGGGGAGTTGTTCTCTTAGCCCCCCCTTGCTAAGGGGGGGTTGGGGGGGTGTATTACTAGCAGCGAGGCGACAACCTCCCAACAAAGCGGGGACAACGTTGTCGGGATGTCCTTCAAGTTCGATCGCCAACTGCATCACATCCACCTGACTCAAAGGCTTGCCGGCTAAACAATTCGCAGCGACTAACCCGCCGACAATAGCTGTAGCGGAGCTCCCCAAACCCCTCGCCAGCGGCACTTGCATATCTATGTGTATCGCCACTGGTGGGGGGGATTGACGGAGGTATTCGTATAACTTGACAAAGGCTTGGTAAGCGAGATTGCTGTCGTCTGTCTTGACTTTGGCAGCTTCTGCGCCCGTAACGGTAATTTTTAGTTTCTCTGTTGCGGAGGGTTCTATTAGGGAGAATTGGAAATGATTGTGGAGGCTTAAAGCGGCGCCGATGCAGTCGAATCCGGGGCCGAGGTTGGCGGTTGTGGCGGGTACGGTGACGGTGACGGTGGAGGTTGCAGGCATTTTTTGAATGGTTAATTTGGAGTGTTCAACCGCTGATGGACGCTGATGAACGCTGATGAATTTTTGGTGTTTGTGCGATCGACTATTTTAACCGATTTCTAAAACATCTTCATAAATTTGTGCGATCGGGCATTGAAAGTCTACGCTAGCCAAGCGAACTTCTTCGCCAACACCGTAAGGGTAAAGTTCCCAGCGCCCTTCTGCATTGCGCCGATAACATTCTACACCGATTCTTTCTTGATTAATCACTACGTATTCTTGCAAAGTTTCTACGGTGCGGTAGTCGGCAAATTTATTTCCGCGATCGAATGATGCTGTTGTTGGAGATAGAACTTCTACGATTAAGCGCGGGTGGCGTTTGAAATATTCAAGGCTTCTATCTCTTTCGTCGCAAGTCACCATGATGTCTGGATAGTAAAACACGTCTGCTTGCTCAATTCTGGCTTTCATGTTTCCTATGTAAATGCGGCATCCTGTACCCCGAACGTGGTTTCTCAGCAGCGCAAATAAGTTGCCTGCAATTGTTTCATGGGCATCGCTTGCTCCCGCCATTGCGTAGATTTCTCCTTGTCTGTATTCGTGTTTGATCGGGCTAAATTTTTCCCCTTCTAAATAGTCTTCATGGGAGGCGTAGTTGTAACTTTTGCTTAAGGTCATAATTTGAAAATTTTAAAGCTGTGGTTATATTATACCCTGTTTCCCAAAACATTTATAATAGCAGCCTGTGCAGGTGTTTTATTGCATCTTGATAATCTTCTGTCTTGCCGTCTTTTTGATAAAAATCGGCGGCTTTTTGATAGTCAGCGATCGCGCCCGGTTTGTCTTTTAATAAATAGCGGACTTTCGCACGGTTGTAGTAAGCATCGGCATACTTCGGGTTAATTTCAATGGCGCGATCGAAGTCGGCTTTGGCTGCTGGATAATCCTTGAGATAGCGGCCGTGAATGATGCCGCGTTTGTTATAAGCTTTGGCGTAGTCGGGGTTGAGGCGAATGGCCTCGGTGTAATCTGCGATCGCCCCTGGGATATCTCCAGCCTCTGACTTGGCTAAACCGCTGTTAAATAAGTCTTCAGCCGAATTTTGAACGATGAATATTGGTGGGGATTGAATAGAAATGGCAGGGGATATTCCGCCCAAAACGGTAACAAATCCGCAAAGTGCGATCGCTCTGTACAAATATTTCATAAGTCTAAGCAAAAACCTGAGCTACAGAGCAACTAAAACCAGGTAACAAAGGTGAAGTAAGTTGATCGTTTCTCAACAGCGTAGCAACTAATCTTAAACTTGCTTGTTCCCTGCGATAAACCTCTATTTGCTGCAACCGCCAATTAGCAATCCAGTATTCTTGTACTCCCCGCACTGAATAAAGTCGGAGTTTCAAATCTCTATCCCTTCTTTCATTATCTGTACCAGCAGATAATACTTCAACCACTAACTCAGGAGCGGCGGTTAAATGACCGGCTTCGTCTAGCAAGAGGGCCAAGCGTTCATTGCTCGCCCAAACTACATCAGGAATGACGTTATCGGCCTCTGTGAAAATCAGCCCTGGATTGATTGCAGCTCGTCCTAAACCAGCAGACATCGACCAAGTATCAAGCACAGAGAAAAATCTGCCACAAGTCTGTTGATGACCCCAATGCGGTGCTCTAGTCACAAATAACTCTCCATCAATAAGTTCATAACGATCGCCGTTATCGGGTAAGAGTTCTAAATCGGCGGTAGTCCAGCGTACTTTATCAGATATTGTCTGGCTCATACAAGCACTCTCGATAGGTGGTACAAACATTATAAACCGGTTCGTAGTAAGGACTTTAGTCCTCTCTAAGGCTTTTAGTAAATTAGGACTTGCATTCCTTACTACGAACAATGCTGCCGATCGCAATTAAGCGAAAATAATATTACTTCAATACAGTTTTAGAAGCAATGCGAGTTTTCTTGCGATCGGCTTCCGTCAATTCTGCACCAGACTGCAAACGAGTAGCAGAGGTTTGCAGCACAGTTGCGGCACTTTTATCGCCCATTTGCAGAGCAGTTTTAGCAGCCGTTTGTAGCATCGTGGCCGCACCAGCGCGATCGCCCTGTTGTAACCTAGTTTCTGCGAGTTGAGTTTGGCGGTACTTAGCCAAAGCTAAAATGTGCTGCTGCACCATCGGGTTAAGTGCAGGCTGATAAACTTTTAGGACATTAGCCGAAACTGCAACAGGATCGGAAAGCAAACCTTCACCGACTGTCGGATCGTCATAGCGAATTTGTAATTGCCCGATCGCCTGCGTACCTTCCGGCAACTGTCCAATATAAATATTAGCCAAAACTACTCGCTCTACATCCTTCATTAAATCTCCCAAACGCACCATAAAGCGATCGCCATCCTGCTGCACCGGTAATTCGATCGTATCCGGGGCAACTTGCGCGATCGGTTTGAGTTCGGCTAACCGCACTTTTGGCATCAGCGAAAATAGCAAATAAGCATTAGTCAAACCTACACCTTGGATGCGAGTAAACAACTTGCCAAACTCATCAACCGCATCTTCCGGCCGCTGAATATGAGCCAGAGCACCGCCGCCAGCATCAGCAATCTTTTCCAAAATATCCTGGTTCCAGTTATCCCCAAATCCCAGAGAATTCAAAGTCATGTTGTACTCAGCGGCCAGTTTCGCCAACTTCAAACAGCGGTTATTGTCGCCGTGTTCGTTTTCGCCGTCAGTCAGCAGAAACGCCTGAGATATTGCTTCTTTTTTGCCTTTCCCCAACTCTTCAATACCTAACTTAATCCCTTCATCAATTGCCGTGCCGCCAGCGGGGCGCAATTGCTCGATTTGCCGTTTAATGCTGGCGGGATCTCCCACAACTTGATTGGGGACGAGAACTTTGGCTTTGTGATCGAAAGCCACCGCACAAAAGCGATCCCCAGGTTTTAACCTGTCCAGCAACCGTCCGGCGGCTTGTTTGACGGTTTCCAAGGGGCGCCCGCCCATCGAGCCGCTGTGATCGAGAATCAGGCACAGGTTTAAAGGTACGCTGGAGTCGATCGCGCTTGCCGTCGCCGACACTGAAACGGCTAGCTGGCGCTGGGTTGATGGCGCAGCAGCATCAAGGTTGGGGTCGTTCAAGACCGGGAGCAAACTAACTTTCATGCGGGATACCTAAAGATTGCGTTACTATTTCTTTAAGAATAACTCCATGAGTTCAGGCAACATTTCGGTTGTCAACAACCCCATTCTTTTGAGGAAAGGCACATACTCTGCCCTCCTTTCTTCGTCCCACCAAGCTGAGTACAGATACTTGTGCTGAGCCCTTCGACTTAGCTCAAGCGAGCCGTAGCCGAAGTATGGTGGGTGTCCCCAGGCAAAAACAAACATGAACACACCCATTAAAGCCGTGCAATCGCAATACTACGGAGAGGGCAACTCTCGAACTCCCCCTCCCGATTTACCTTCCCTGTTGCTGAAGGAGCGGATCGTTTATCTGGGTATGCCTCTGGTGCCTGCGGTAACAGAACTGATTATCGCTGAACTGCTGTTCTTGCAGTACGAAGACCCGGATAAGCCGATCAAAATCTATATCAACTCGACCGGCACTTCTGGTTACAGTGGCGAACCCGTCGGCTTTGAAACCGAAGCCTTCGCTATCTGCGACACGATCAGGTACATTAAGCCGCCCGTGCAGACTATTTGTCTCGGTTCGGCAATGGGCATGGCTGCGATGCTGTTAGCGGCTGGTACAAAGGGCTTTCGGGCGAGTTTGCCCCACGCTTCGATTGTATTGCACCAACCCAAGGCTTACACGCGAGGTCAAGCCAGCGACATTCAAATTCGGGCGAAGGAAGTGCTGGCAAATAAGGCGACGATGCTCGATATTTTTGCAAGCTGTACTGGCCAACCGATCGACAAAATTACTAAAGATATGGATCGGTTGCTGTACCTGACGCCCTATGAAGCGAAAGAATACGGTTTGATCGATCGCGTTCTTGAAAGTTCGGAAGAATTGCCGAAAGCCCTTTCTGCGGCCGTCGTATAACTGGGAATGGGGAATGGGGAATGGGGAATGGGGAATGGGGAATGTGGCATGAGTAAAAATTAAGGGTTAATGGCTAGTAGTTTCTACCCTGAATTAGTTATTCAATAGTTTTTTTATGACTAACAATTCCCAATTACCGATTCCCAATTACCGATTCCCAATTCCCAATTCCCAATTCCCAATTACCAATTACCAACTAAACGGAGTTCCGAATTATGCCTATAGGTGTGCCAAAAGTTCCCTACAAAATGCCGGGTGGTTATGATACTCAGTGGATTAATATCTACGATCGCCTTTACCGGGAACGGATTATTTTCTTGGGCAAGGACATTGACGATGAAATTGCCAATCAAATCATCGCGGTGATGCTGTATCTCGATTCGGAAGATTCGGGCAAAGATATTATTTTGTACATCAATTCCCCCGGGGGGATGGTGTCGGCAGGCATGGCTATTTTTGATACCATGCAGCACATTAAATCTGACGTGGTGACGATTTGTGTGGGCTTGGCTGCTTCGATGGGTTCTTTCCTGCTGGCTGCGGGTACGAAGGGCAAACGGTTGGCTTTGCCTCACTCGCGGATCATGATTCACCAGCCTTCTGGGGGGACGCGGGGACAAGCAACGGATATTCAGATTGAGGCGAAGGAGATTCTGCGCTTGCGCCACCAACTCAACGGTATCTATGCTAAAAATACCGGAAAGCCGATCGAGAAAATCGAGAAAGACATGGATCGCGACTATTTCATGTCCGCCGAGGAAGCCAAGGAATACGGCTTGATCGACAAAGTGGTAGAAGATCGTCCTTGACAGTTGACAGTTGACAGTTGACAGTTGACCTGCAAGTCCGAGGATTTGAGTAATGAATAGTCTTGTTTTAATTTCTCCCGCTTAAGGGAGAGGCTTTAAACCAATTCTTTCTGGTAAGTGGTTTTGATAGTGTAGTAGTGCGGGCAACCCTCGCACTACCATAGTTCGCGGTAAATTTTGGCAGAATCTTTACATTTAAGGATTCTGCCATATTTAATGGTATTAGAAAACTTGATTCATGCTAAATGGATATTGCAGATTATTACCGACAGTTAGGGCTAAGATCTGGTGCGAGTTTATCGCAAGTTAAGGCCTCTTATCGAAAGTTAGCCAGACAGTATCACCCGGATGTGAATCCGGGAAACGAACAGGCTAAGAATAAGTTTATTGCTATTACTGAGGCTTATAAGTTCCTGGTGAATATTGCACCCGCCGATGTTGCGGAATCGAAAGTTGCCAATTCAACTGTACCGCCGACTCCGACAGCGCCAGCGGAGGCGGTGAAAGCTCAACCGCAAGCAGTTAAGGTGACTCGGAAACAGCAACCCACTGAAGATAAGCAGGATCTGTCGGCGGCGGAAGACAAGTTAAAAAAAGATGCTTATTTTGAACTGCAACAGTTGCTGAAATATCAGAGGTTCCCGCGGGCGATCGCCCTAATTGAGGGTTTGGCCCAGCGGATGCCCGAAGATCGGGAGGTGCGACAGTGGCAGGCGATCGCCTATCAGCGGTGGGGACGGTATTTGATCGGAGAAAAGCAGGTTGACAAAGCGAGAATTTATTTGAAAAAGGCGGTGAAAACTGACCCTCACAATCGGGCTTTGTGGGCGGAAGTTGAGCGGGATTTTCGCCGGTTGGAAGAGATTTATTGATTGGGGAATTGGGCATTGAGAATTGGGAATTGGGAATTGGGAATTGGGAATTGGGAATTGGGAATTGGGAATTGGGAATTGGGAATTGGGAATTGGGAATTGGGAATTGGGCATTGAGAATTGGGAATTGGGAATTGGGAATTGGGAATTGGGAATTGGGAATTGGGCATTGGGAATTGGGCATTGGGAATTGGGCATTGGTTCTGTGCAGGTAATCGAAAGACTATACTGTGTTGTATCAACTTGTAGGGTGCGTCACTATGAAATGTTCGATGAAATTTGCAGATTGTAGATGGGGCGCACCTTACTATTTTTTACGCTCGGCAATTCCGATCTGGTATCATAGAATTATTGAGTTGAGAAACCAGAGATGATTGACACACCATCCACCGAACCAACACTGACAGATGTAATCGAAAAATTAGACAGCCTATCAACCCGTGTTGACCACCTATCAACTCGTGTTGACAACCTAGCGACTGATGTCGAGAAGTTCAACGATCGATTTTCCAACTACCAGCAAGCGACTCAATGGGTTGTGCAGCTTGCTTTTACTCTGATTGCTAGTGCCACGATCACGGTGATTGTTACTTCGGTTCTGCGTCGGTAATCAAAAGGTTAATATTTTTGAGTTTTTCTAAAATAACTTGGGTATTTTCAGGTCGGTTTTCGGGTAGCGGTTCCATCAATTGGTCGATCAAGCTTACGAACAACTCGTCAACGCCTACAGCTTGATTTCTCCAATTTATTTTACCAGTTTTTACATTGACGGGAAAGTCGATCGGCTGCAAACCCGTTAATAAATGTACAAAAGTACGGCCCAAAGCGAAAAAGTCCGTTAGCGAAGCCCTCGAAGAGGATCGCACTTCAGCTTTACCTGCAATTTGTTCGGGCGCAGAGTATCCAGCAGAACCTACAGGCGTTGTATCAATCCCTGCTTCTGTTGCAGCCCCAAAGTCAATTAATCTCAATTTCCCATCGGCTGCAAGCATCAAGTTGGATGGCTTAATATCCCGATGCACTAAATGATATTTGTGAATTGCCTCCAAAATATAGAGCATTTGTTGCAGCCAATCAACAGCTAATGTTTGAGAAATGTACTGATGTTTAGTTAGAAATTCTGCCAAGTTTTCGCCAATAATTTTTTCCATCACCAAACAAGACAATTGCTGCGAGTTATGGGGGAATTTAAGCTGGAAATAACCGTCTGGTTCGACTTGGGGAACTCTTCCCTTTCCCGCTAGCCAAATTAATGCCCGCGCTTCTTGTTGAAACAAACGAAGTAAATCGGGATTGTGTGTATGTTTCAAGACTTTTAACACCTTGAGTGTTCCCCATTCATTGTCCCCGGTTCCCCAATCTTGGACTTCAAAGATGTCTGTGGGGCGTGCGGGATTGGGCGATCGCACTGGCTTGATGATACGATAGCGATCGGCAATTAGTAAAGCCGTGCCACAAGCCTGACAATTTTGAGTAGCAGCAGTATTTTCCCGTTGTTCGCATTGAGGATTGATACAGTAACTCATCTGTCTTGATGCGTCCTGGACTGACGGATTTAACGGATTGATTCAATTATTAGCGCGAAACCCAGTAGTTCTGACCTTACTACTGGGTTTCTATTACCGGCCATTTTACACGCTACCACATTTAAGTCAAGGATTTAAGATTAATATCATCGCGCTCTACCGATTGAGCTACTCCCCAGTGTTTGGTTGGGGAGGCTGGAATTGAACCAGCAACCTCGATGACCTGATTGTTCCTGACATTCGTTTTGGCGATCGGCGGTGAATGCTGAGTTTAGAGTAATAACTTGCTATTGAATTTGTACGCAACGCTGCCTCTGCCAATTTGGGCTACCCCTCATTATTAGGTTGAAGGGACAGGAGTCGAACCTGTACTGTCACAGTTGTACGGTTTAAGTTGAAGTTTGAGATTGAACTTGTACTCTGTTTATATCTTAAACCATAACTATCAAAAAAGCAAGCTATTAGCGGAAAATAAATTGAAAAATTCGCTCTCCTACTCTCTGTTCTTCAACTTCAGAATTGTTAGCTTCTTCGCGGGAAAACATCACAGCTTTCTGCAATATTTCCACCCTTTGCAGCAACTCATTGATCCGCTGCGCTGGTAAAGCTCCAGAAAACTTGACAGTGCGCCAGTAGCCGATCGTAATATCTTCGTAATAGACATCCACTTGAGCCGGATGGTGTTCCGTAGCTTCAGCTTTAACGTGATTGCGGGGAGTTTTAAAAGTCTTGAGAGTTTGCACCGGTTCTGTTGCCCAACAGTCGGCTGAAGCATCAAAGTTCCAAGTCTCGGAAGCATCTAAAACAGGAAGTTTTTTGATAAATGCTTGCAACTCTGACAGTTGCTTTTCAATGAATAGTAAATAGCTGACTGGCACTTGGCTCAAAAGCACGTTTCCGTCTACAGTTACGTCGGCACGGGTTCTGCAATTTGTCCAGTCTTTGGTTGCGGTTACGTCGAAGAGTTTGGTCAAAACTTCTGTTGTTTTGCGGATAATCTCTTCGGCTTTGACTTCGACTTTTTTGGACTCGGGCGGCAGTTGTTCGCCTTCTTCGTCTTTGGGGCGGTACGTGCGGGAGATTCCCGAAAGTACGGCGGGCTTCTGGAGGGATTTTTGGGCTTCTGCTAGTTCTTGGATCGATCGGCTTTTGATGCCTTTCTCGATCGCAATAATCTGATTTAATCGTGCCATAGTTCTATATTATTGATGCTGAACTCACGTCGAGTATGGTTGCAGGGCGATCGTCAAACTCTTTCTCGTGTGGCTTTTAGGGCTTTGAGGACTGAAGTCCTGACTGCAAACCTTACGATTTTTAAGCTGACATCACAGACATTTGTAGTATGACATACTTCAAATAGAATGACAACCTTTCCTTTGGAGGGGCCATGCCAAGAGTCCCCGCCCTGACTAGCCCAACAATTTATGACTCAAAAACTTGGCAAAATCCCTAGCATCGCTGCGGATCAAGT
Source organism: Oscillatoriales cyanobacterium (assembly GCA_004292955.1). Classification (GTDB taxonomy): domain Bacteria; phylum Cyanobacteriota; class Cyanobacteriia; order Cyanobacteriales; family Microcoleaceae; genus Microcoleus. Next base: position 76,303 of record RDXX01000008.1, read on the forward strand.
GAATGCCGTCATTGGTGCGCCATTCTCGCGGGGGCGGGGGGGGCAACCACTCAAAGCGATCGGACGGAAACAGCTTTTTAGTCAATTCTCGGACTTGTTTTCTCCTGATTGCAGCGTCAACTCGCGACTCTTGAGGAATGTCAAATAAAATTATTTTTGCCCCGCTATTTTTATTGATTTCAGCGATTTGAGCTCTAATTACAGCAGCTTCTTTTTTGATATCTTCTGCATCTTTTTTAGACAAAGGTTGGCTTTGAATGTCAACTGTTGTTTGGATAGCTTTTTGCGATAATTCCGGAGTAAGATTGCGAGCCTCTCCGCTATCTAGTGCCTCTTTTGTTGCTTTTTGATTTTGTTTAGAGCGTTTTTTTAACGAATGTATAAAAATACTAACTGGACGATATTCTTCTCTCAGTATTGGCAAATACTGGCGCATCCAATAAAAAACAGGATTGTACAAAGATTCAACTAAATCCCTATCTATTGTGCGACTAATAGTATCGTTAATTTCTACCAAAATAATCGGAGGGTTGCTATTACTTTTTTTAACTATTTCTAAACCCGTCTGGCTCGATCCTCCCCCCAAAGCTATGCTCTTTACGCCCTTTCCAATGTCTGTAACATGAAGGTTGGCAGATAGAGAACTACCCACCATGACAATTTTCAGATCGGAATCATCATATACATACCTTTGAGCTTTGACAATATTATTTTGAATCAGGCTAACTCCGTCAGAAGCTGGCAACACTCCGCCACTGACGAGAACTTGATAAAAACTTATTACAAACAGGAAAATTAGTACCGGGCGCAGAATAGATCGCAACTTGTATTTTATAAACATTGAACACCTTCTAGAATTGGAAATAAATAAATTGTTTCGAGCTGCCACTGTTGAGGAATATCATTGCTAGCATAATTCCTAAAGCTACATCTTGATAAATACTCCAGAATTTTTGATTTTTTTTAAGTGAATCATGTTTCATCAGATTTTGCCAAGTGGGAAAATGAGGAATGTGATAAATTACTACTGGTAGGGAAAAAGTTAGCGTCGGAATAATGTGAGTCCAACCAGGCTTGACTTTATAGTTGCGAACTAAAGTAACTACGAAGTCAACTGCTTCTTCAAATCGTGGGAGTTTGAAAAGCAGCCATCCGAAGGAAACAAAAGAGAAAATTCCTACAACGCTAACGCTGTCAAATAATAATTGCTGCCAGATTGGTTTGGTTTCTGCTGAATTGGGTTCTGGGGATTTATTTTTGGATTTGTCGAACCCAAAAAAGCGTTCTACTGCTAAACCAAATCCGTGATAAATGCCCCAAACTGCATAACTCCAAGCAGCACCGTGCCACAATCCGCCTAAAGTCATTACTGTCATTAAGTTAAGATAAGTTCTGATTTTTCCTTTACGGTTTCCTCCTAGGGGAAAGTATAGATAATCTCTGAGCCAAGTTGATAGGGAAATGTGCCACCTTCTCCAGAATTCGGAGAGGGAACGGGAGATGTAGGGAAAGTTGAAGTTGTCGGGAATTGCGTAGCCCAAAGCCGCTGCTAAACCGATCGCAATTAAGGAGTAACCGGCAAAATCGGCAAAGATTTGGATTGAGTAGCCGAACAGCAGCGTCAGGTTGGTAATAGTTCCAAATCCTTGGTAGTAGGGAAAGCTGATCCAGAAGGTATAGTCTTTTAAGTTGTCGGCGACGACCATTTTTAGGAAGTAGCCGACTGTGAGCGATCTAAAAATGAAATTGAAAGAAATGTCTTTTAAATATTTAGGCTCAATCTGGGGATAGAATGTCTTGGATTTTAAAATAGGGCCTGAGAGTAAATTGGGAAAAAAGCTAATAAAAAATGAAGTATTGAGCAGGTGTTGGCTAAATTTGGGTGATACGTAAGCGTGGGATTCTGTTTCGCTTTCGCTTTTATCTTTTTGACTCAGTACATCTACCACTAAACTTATGCCTTCAAAGGTGTAGAAAGAAATACCGATTGGCAGAGGTAATTTTAAGAATAAATAAGCAATACTGCCTTCGGTTCGAGCAATATTAAAAACATCTGCAACAAAGTTAGTGAGCAAACCGGCGTATTTAAACAAGCTCAAAATTAATACATTCAGAACTACTCCTAATAAGGCCCAAAAAAAACGCTGTTTCTTGTCTGAAATTCTGGCAATTTGAAAGCTGGCTGTAGCGTTGATCGCAATTGAGAGGAGCAGGATTGACAGCAGTGCGGGAGCGTTCCAACTGTAAAATATGAAGCTGGCAATTATGAGGATGGGAACTTGCAGTTTTTGTAAGGGAGGCAAATAATATATGGTGAAAACAATTGCAAAAAATACTAGAAATTCAATACTGTTAAATAACATATTCTTTTGATTTCGGTCTTTGATAAGTCTAACGGACAGCGGGTTGATTACTTTGGTTTTTCATCGGTTTTTCAACCGATATCCCTCGCGTTGTCTGGTGGGATTTTTGTGAAAAAACCCAGTTTCTGCGTCTCAGAGTTTTTTACCTAAGTTGTGACACCATTTTCCTAAAATAATGCAACTGTTGGCAAGCTTTAAACCCATACATAGTAAGTCATTTCCAACTTTTTGATTTTCTATGCAAAAAGCGAAAATCGAAAATCGAAAAAGTTATCACTCACTATATCAAGGAGTGGCACTAATGCCAAGAGCGGACTCGTGGTGAGAGGTCGATCGCGCTTCCTGCAAAAGTGTAGCAAAGTTTACCTATTTTTCACGCTGCGACTACCTCCTGAGATAGATGTGCAAATACCTCCAGGGGCAAATTGCAATATTGGGAAACATTTCTTAACATATAGATAACAAAGGGAATCCGAGGAGACCAAAAATCCTTAAGCCCTTGGGGTGCTCGGTTAACCAGATTCTTCGCAAACAAGGGCTAAATCAATGAACAAGCAGCAAAACTCCGAAGTTTCAGCATTTTTGCCAATGCTCCAAAAAGGCATTTGGCTGTTTGGGATTCTGTCTTGGATATTCGGGCTGACAGATAGAAGCATTGCACTATTGTCTGACGGATACCTGTCCGCGATCGATATTGTCCAGCTATTTACAGCTTCCTTCTTTTTCGTTAGTTGGATTTTTTTAAGCCCGTTTCTGAGTTCTAACTCCCAGAGTCAGCGGAAGGTAGAAGGCATTCGGCAGAAAGTAGAAGCATCTCGCTAGTTTTTAAGGAATGAGAATTAAATAACTTACAATCTTTATTGTTCTTGTGGGATGGGCGTCCCGCCCGTCCAGAAAGGACGGGCGGGACGCCCATCCCACTTTCAAGAGTGTAAATTATTTAATTTGCGATCCTAAGTTGTTATGTTAGATTCGGTCGGGCTGTTGGTTTCTTCTGTGGCGAAGCGGGCGGGCCAAATGCGATCGCAAAAAAACAAAGTCCCCGCCGTCATACACAGTGGAATCGCCAACAGATTCAACAGGGGAATGCTCACCAAACCCAAACAAACCAAACCAAAACTCCCGCTAGCCGGCAAACTCGCCCGAATTATCTCAAATTTATCCTGAAAAGGTAGCTTCCGCCGCTCCAAAGGTGCATTTAAAAAGTCCAAACAGACAATAGTCGCGCCCAAAGCTACGCCTCCTAAACTGCTAAGAATAGAGCCGGGGCCGGGGAGAAAATTCAGCAGCAGGAGCGGTATCCCGATGCTGAACAAAAGTTGTAGTTTTCGGATTTCAAAGCCGATCGCCATTTGTAGATCCCGAAAAATACTCGCCAAGTTCATTGGTGCTTCTGCGGGCAATTGACCGTTCCGCAGAAGTTCCAATTGTTCGGATAATTTGCCGTACCAGGGCGAACCTAAAATCACGCCAAACTGGACTAATAAAAACCCGATTATTAACAAAAGTCCTGAAACCAAAAGTACGCGCAGCAGCCAGCCGAAACCGATTGTTAAGACGCCAAGAAAGCTCAGCCAAGCTGGCAAACTCGCAATTAAATCATTAAATTTGACTGACAAATCGGCAACTAAAACGTCTATGCCTGCCAAACTAGGAAATAGCAAGCTTAAATAAAGACCGATACCAATTAAAAAATTTAGGACGACGGGAATTAATACATAAGTCCACAGCTTGGGAGTTTGCAAAATCAGCGTGAAAGCTCGAAAAGGATAGGTGAAACCTACCAAAAGTCCAAGGGGAGCGGTAATGGCTGCGGGGGCGGGATTTGAATTGAGCTGTTTTGACATATGGTTAAACAGTTGACAGTTGACAGTTGACAGTTGACAGCGAATTGATAAGAACGGAGATTTAAACTCCGTTTTTATCACAATCTGCCTTCATGAGTAAGGGCTTCAAACCCGGCTATTCGGTGAAGGAAGAAGGAAGAAGGAAGAAAGCCCTTCGACTACGCTCAGGGTACAAATTCTATTATTATTACGTATGAGGATTTATTGCAGGTAGCCCCAAAAGTGAAGCTTTTTATTTACCATACCCCGGAACTTACGCCAGCAGACAAGATGCCGGCTTGCGCGATCGCAGTTGATGTACTGCGGGCGACTACGACGATGGCGACGGCCTTGAATAATGGGGCGGAAGCTGTGCAAGTTTTCAGCGACTTAGATAAGCTGATGGCCGAGAGCGAAAAATGGCCTGGAGACAAGCGGATTCGCGCCGGAGAGCGCGGTGGCGCGAAAGTTGACGGTTTTGACATGGGGAATTCGCCGCTGGACTGCCCGCCAGAAAAGGTGACTGGAAAGCGAATTTTTATCAGCACAACTAACGGTACTCGGGCTCTGCAACGAGTGCAAGATGCTGCTACGGTGTTGACGGCGGCTTTGAACAACCGCAAATCTGTGGTGCAGTTTCTGTTAAGCAAAAAGCCGGAAAGTATTTGGATTGTGGGTTCTGGTTGGGAAGGGAGTTATTCGTTGGAGGATACGGTGTGTGCTGGTGCGATCGCCCAAAGTCTTTTAGCAGAAAGCGGTATTCCTGCGATCGATTTTGCTGGTAACGATGAAGTGTTTGGGGCGATCGCTCTTTATCTGCACTGGCAAGATCGGCTGCATGAATTGTTGGAAAAAGCCAGTCACGGCCAGCGCCTCCTGGGTTTGGGTGTGATTGAAGATTTAAAATATTGCGCGCAATTAGATACTTTAGATGTGCTTCCTATGCAGCGAGAACCGGGTGTGTTGGTGAAGTCGGATTTTAAAATTTCTTAGGCTGATTTCTGGGTTTTATCTTCGGAAGAAACGGCGAATTGAAATTGTCTGCGAGTGCAGTATTGGTAGGTACGCTGGGAGCATCTCAGTTTTGCATTTACAACAGTGCGAGCTTAAGAGCTCGCGTATTGTACAATACGCGAGCTCTTAAGCTCGCACTACAATAAAAAAAATGCTTTTTACAAAACTGAGATGCTCCCGATGCTCCCGGAGCATCTCAGTTTTGCATTTGTAGTGCGAGCTTAAGAGCTCGCGGGTATTATACTCGCGAGCTCTTAAGCTCGCACTCAAAGAAAAAATGCTTTTTACCAAAATGAGATGCTCCCTGCGAGTCCGCATCCAATCGGAGGACTGAAGTCCTCACTACGAACGACGGAAGTTAGTAATTAGCGAACAATATTTTTTCAATAAAGTGCAATTAAAGATATTGAGTAGGGAGACAATATTGTTGTATTCCTAGTGTATTCCAGACAATTAAGAATTGTTGGATTCGCCGAACCGTTGAATTAAACACTCGGCAATTCTGGCTGATGCACCGCCTTCTCCCATGCGGCGCCAGCCATTTTCAGCGATTAGCTGCAACCTGTCGGGATCGCGAAGCAAAGACTGGATGGTGCCGGCAACTTCGGCGGGATGTTTGACTAAAATTAATGAGGGGCCTAAGAGGCGACTTTGAGCTTCGGCAAAAGCGGGAGTAAATTGCGGGCCGCTTCCGGGAATGGCGATCGCCGGTTTTCCTAAACCGACAAATTGTTCTGTAGCGGTTCCGGCCATTGCGATCGCTAAATCGGCTTGGTACAAACAATCGTTAAAACTTTGCTGAGTTAAAATCATCGTGGCTTTTCTTTGCACAAAAGTCAAGGGCAATAGCAAATTAGGAGATTCTTTCCTAATTTCTTGAGCGCTAGAAACAGGAGGTCGCAAAATACTGCCTTCTCGCCGCTGGGTTTTAGTTTCGCCGTCTTGACGCCAGCCGAAAAATTCTAAACTAGGTCGCAAAGCTTCTAAGTTTAACTCGGGAGAAATAGCTCCGAAAAATAACAATTTGCGATCGCCAAACAGAGACAAAATTCCGGCTACAGCCTCTACTATTAGCAGCCAATTAGCATAGGCTTCCGGCGCTCGGGAACCGGGCAGTAAGGTGATGACGAGCGATCGCTCCATTTCCCGAAACTCTGCATCAGGGCCGTAAAAACGGGCGGGGTTTTCCGGTTCGAGTCCGTCCATCATGGGATTGCCGAGATTGTAGGCGGGAATTCCCAGCTTTTCTAAAGTCTCGGCGGTGAGGGCGTCCCGGACAAAAACGGCTTTACAGAGCTTTCTAGTCATCAACCAGCGCTCCCAAGGGAAATAAACCGATCGCGACCAAATCTTCCAAGCCCACGGGCGGGATTTGCCAGCCAGAGGCCCCTGCTCGTCCCGCACGTGATACTCCGACTTGGCCGTGCCGACAAAGGCATAGGGCGCGGCGCCCAGCCAAGCAAACAGCAGCGGTACAATATCTCCGCAAGCTAAGATTGCTGGCTTGTGATTTCCAGACTGTTGTGGCGATCGCACCCAAGCGCGGATAGCTTTAAACTGAGCTAGGGTCAACTGAAGCAACCCGCCTTTGACATCGCGCAAAAATTCCCTTCCGTCCATGTAGATAAAGCCACCCGAAGGCATCCGCTGCACCGGGCCGATGATGCAGGCGTTTTCTAGTTGAGCGAAAGCTTGCCCTTCGCCCACTAGCGGAAACACGGCTATTTCTGGGGGATGCGGGTGCTGTTGCAGTTCTCGCAAGATGCGAAGGGCGATCGCATCTTCTCCGTGGCCGTTACTGAGGCAAAGTATTTTCAATCCCAAATCTCTCAAAAAACTGTCTCTCATATTATCATCGGGCAAACAGGGCATCGGCCAAACAGGGCATTGGGCATACGTCACTTTTTTGAGAACTACTATATAGCAGAAAAAATGAAGTAAGTAGACCCGCGCGAGTCGGGCACTTTTTGGTAAAATAGCGGATGAAACTCCTATTTTAGAGGTAAAATCGGATGCTACAAACCCTGCCAAAATCTTTGACACTCGAAGAGTTTCTGAAGTTGTCAGAAACCAAACCAGCCAGCGAGTACATTGACGGTAAAATCATTCAAAAACCCATGCCTCAAGGAGAACATAGTGTAATTCAAGGCGAGTTGACAAGTGCTGCTAATGCTGCTCTCAAACCTCAAAAGGTGGCGCGAGCATTTCCCGAACTGCGGTGTGTTTTTGGCGGTCGCGCGATCGTTCCCGACGTGACTGTATTCACTTGGGAGCGCATTCCCCGTAACGAAAATGGCGGTGTGGCAAATGTGTTTGCGATCGCCCCGGATTGGACAATTGAAATCCTCTCCCCTGACCAAAGCCAAACTAAAGTTACTAAAAATATTTTACATTCTCTCAAACACGGAACTCAAATGGGTTGGTTAATCGATCCAGAAGAGCGATCGGTTTTTGTATATCGGCCGGCTCAATCAACCGAGGTGTTTGACGAACCGGAACAGTTATTGCCCGTGCCATCTTTTGCCAGGGAATTGCAACTGACAGTAGGAGATTTATTTGGTTGGCTGTTACAGTGAAACAACAGAATATTATATAGCCTTTCTCACTAACATGAGTTACGCATTGGGCGAAGCGAAGCGGAGGGATTGGGCCCAGCGTAGCGGAGGGATTGGATCTGACAACCAATAACTAATAACCAATAACTAATAACCAATAACTAATAACTACTAACCATCGATATACTGCTGTAAAATATTCCGAATTTGTTTGAGCTGAAATCCCTTAGCAAGTTGGCGGAGCTTCGTGGCAAACGGCACTAATTTTGGTTCCAAACTTTCCAGCTTAGCACTCTCCTCAAAAATTTCTTCAATGTCGCCCATAGCCGCAAGTTTCACAATTTTTGCTACCGACTCAGAAGCCGCAGGTAACAGAGCAGCATAAGCAGGAAAATCAGATGCTGGTGACAAACTGGGAGTTTTACAATTTTGGTTTTCCGGAGATTCCTCGTAAATCCATTCTAGTCCCAAATGCACGCGCAACTGTTCCAAAAAGTGATTTGCTTCGATCGGCTTGGGAAGAAAATCATCGCACCCTGCAAGGATGCTCTCTTGCTGCGCCGACTCGAAAACGCTAGCTGACAAAGCGATTAACACGACATCTTTTAATTCCGGCAACTGCCGCAGTCTCCTTGTAGTTTCTAAGCCATCCATTACAGGCATTTGCAAGTCCATTAAAATCACATCAGGTTGAAATTTGACTGCTTTGTAGAGGCATTCTTGACCATTTTGTGCCTCTGCAACTTCAAATCCCAAACGCCCCAGCATCCTGCACAACAAATCGCGATTTAGTTGATTGTCGTCCACGATTAGCACTTTCCGCTTATTGCCCACAAAACCGACCAGCCAGCGTTTTTCCCGCAAAGGAGACACCTCTAAGTAGCGTTTGGCTGCGGGCAATTCTAAATCTAGCCAGAAAGTGCTGCCTTTTCCGAAAGTGCTGTTGACGCGAATTTTGCTGCCCATCAGTTTAGCTAATTTCTGGCTGATCGAGAGTCCGAGACCCGTACCTTCAACAAAGGTATTGCCTCCTACTTGGTGGAACGGCAAAAATATTTCTTCTAACTTGCTTTTGTCTATTCCTGTCCCGGTATCCTCGACTTGAAATCGGATTTTTAAAGCGTGTTTAGCTGCGATCGCATTGTGGGAAAAGCGCAGATAAGTTTCTTTGAGTTCAGAACTCAAAAGCGAGAATTCGTATGTTTCTCCTTGGCTGCGACTCCAGGCCTCTGTGCCGACATAGCCGACTTTGAAAGTTACTCCGCCGCTGTTAGTAAATTTAACGGCATTGCTGAGTAAATTTATCAGAACTTGGCGCAATCTTTTTTGATCGACTTGGACGCAGGTGGGCAGGGGCGATACTTGTTCGTAATTGAAACAAATTCCTTTTTGATCTGCCCGCATCTGAAACAGATCCGCAATGTTTTTCGTAAAATTTAGAAAATTTAACTCTTCCGGGTAGAGTTCCATTTTTCTAGCTTCGATTTTAGAAAGGTCTAAAACATCGTTGATTAACATCAGCAGGTGTTGACCGCACTGTTGAATATTGCTGAGACTTTCTTGTTGATCGCAGCTTAAGTCTCTGTCGGTTTTGAGGATTTGAGCGTAACCTAAAACCCCGTTTAAAGGCGTGCGGAGTTCGTGGCTCATGTTGGCGAGAAATTCGCTTTTGGCGCGGTTGGCGGTTTCGGCGGCTTCTTTAGCTAATTTTAGGGCTGCTTCTGCTTGTTTGCGATCGGCTATTTCGGTTTGTGCTTGTTCAAATAGTGTCGATTGCTGGATCGCGATCGCCAATTGCACGCACAATTGCCGCAGGGATTCTATTTCTGAGGAATCCCAGACACGGGGGCCGCTGCAATCGTGGGCGATCAGCAGTCCCCAAAGTTGATTTTCTGCGGTGGGTTGGGCAGGGTAAATGCTTTCTCGTGCTTGTAAAATTGGCACTATTAAGTTAGCTCTAACTTCAAAATTTTCAAGAATTTTAATGTAGCATTCGCTCAGATTTTCACCATAAATATCTTCGATAGCTCGAATACAGCCTTGCTGGTAAATAGCAACAAATTTATCTTTAAAACAGGGGTCAAGATTGTTAAAACCTCGGAGAGAAATTCGATTATTTGCCACGGATTCGACAACTACAGTGCCGCTCCAGTCGGGATTAAAGCGGTAAATAACTGTGCGGTCTGTTTGCAATAATTGCCGCACTTGATCGACAGCAGCGGTGAGAACTTCTTCTAAATTGAGGGAAGAGCGAATGCGATCGAGCATGGCAACTACCAGGCGTTCTCGCCTTAATTGCTTTAGCAGCGCCATCTCAGCTTGTTTCCGGTCTGTGATGTCGGTAATTACTCCCACAAACCCGATTAAATTATCAGTTTCATCTTTAATACAGTCAGCGCGAAATAAGGTTGTTACCAGTTCCTTGCTTTTAGTTTTGATTTTGAGTTCGCCTTGCCAAGATTTGCCTTTACGAATCGTTTTAAACATTTCTTGCAGCACTGAATTTTGCGGATAAATTGCCGTTGCTCCACCCGCTGCGTTCAGTTCTTCTGCTGTGTAGCCGTACCGCTGAATAAAGGCTTGATTGTGGTAGATCGATCGCCCTGTCAAGTCAGCAATGCCGATCGCATCACTGGTGCTTTCTACGGCTTGAGTCACCCGCAGTAGGTCTAATTCAGCTTGTTTGCGATCGCTAATATCAGTAATGCTGCCGATATAGCCTTTAACTTCGTGCTTGTCTCCGATTTCGGCGATCGCCTGAGCGATCGCCCAAATTACCCGACCGTCTGGACGCAGAAAGCGGTATTCTGATTTAAAAGGAATTTTGTGAATAATTGCTCCATACCATTCATTCTTCACCCGATCCGCATCATCGGGATGTAGGGCATTCATCCAGCCAGTTTCGGCTGCTAATTCTGCATTTAATCCCGTGATTTCGCTCCACCGCTGATTCACATAAAGACAATTACCAAACGCATCACTGTGAAATATGCAAACCGGCGATGCTTCTGCCAAAGTTTGATAGCGGCGCTGGCTAGATTGCAGTTCTGATTCTGCTTGTTTTCTTTTGGTGATATCGCGGAAGATCGAAATTATCTCGCCCCCTGCAAGCATTGTCAGCGACAATTCTTGAGGGAACTTAGTACCGTCGCGCCGCTGACCGATCGCTTCTATATTGCAGTACCCTTTTTCCTGGAGCACCGGGATTATTTCACGTTCAAGATATTGAATTTCAGCACGGCTGTAGAGCATTTTCCATTTCTTCCCATACAGTTCGCTAGCGCTAGCCAAGCCGTACATTTTAAGATAAGCGTCGTTTGAATAAATACATTCTTTACGCTCGTTAAAAATAGCAATGCCGTCATGAGCAGCGCCCATAGCGACTGCTTGTCGCTGAAGTTCCGACTCAGCTTTTTTGCGAGAAGTAATATCGCGAGCCACTGCATAAATCAAACCTTCTTCGCTAAAAGGCGATGCCGTCCACAGCAACCATTTGTAAGAACCGTCTTGGCAAATATAGCGGTTTTCAAAGTAAATACTGGGCGTGCCACTTATTAGCTTTTCCGCTTCGATTAGAGTGGCTACTCGATCGTCTGGATGAATAAATTCGATTAATGGTTTGGCGAGCAGTTCGGCGCTGCTGTAGCCCAGAGCATTTGACCAAGCAGGGTTTAATCGTTTAAAATAGCCGTCGAAACCAGCAATACAAAGCAAGTCTAAGGATATAGTAAAAAAGCGATCGCGCTCTGTCTGTGCCTGCTTTAACTCAGTGATATCCATCACTAAACCGTCCCAGAGAATATCGCCTTTGCTCCCAGATTTGCTCTGATTGGTGAGCCTTTCCGGTCTGGATGCTCCTTGCAGCCACTTAACTTTTCCGGATGGCATAATCTGCCGCCACTGCTGCCGCCAAGGTTCCAGCATAGCGGCTGAAATTGCGATCGATGCTTCTAAATCTAAGCGATCGTCTGCATGAATTCGGCTGAAAATCAATTCTGCATTTTGCTCTATTGCTTCTGGCTCTAATTCGTAAAGTTCCCGACTGCCTGAAGAAACGTAAGGAAAATATTTTTCTCCGCTAGCTGAGAGTCGGAATTGATAAATTACTCCGGGCAGGTTGGCTACGAGTTTTTGAAATCGAGCTTCGCTTTGTTCCAGAGCTATTTGCTGCCGTCTGTATTCGGTAAAATTTCTGATTGTGCCAACTATTACTTTACTGTTATCAGCTCTTTTAAAAACGCTTTTCTTGGTAGAAATTATCCATTCTTTTCCCGCAGTGTCGGTGAATTTATCTTCTGTTTCCAAACAGATATCTTTTGCCAATAATTCTTCATCTTTTCTGCAAAAAACATCCGCTTCTGATTTTGGAAGAAAGTCATATTCTGATTTGCCGATCAGTTCTTGTCGAGATTTCCCTATCAACTGACAAAAAGCATCATTTAATATCATCCACCGGTTCTGGTCATCTTTGACAAAAATTGGATCTGGGGTCGCATTTAGAGTGTGGTTTAAAAATTCTTCAGATGCTTTCAGTTGTGCTTCGTAGCGGTAGCGATCGCTCACGTCCAACACCACTTCAATTATCCGGTCAATAGATCCATCTAGGCCGCGGATGCAGCGCAGCGAAACTCGCGTGTAAACTATTTCGCCATCTTTTCTAAACCACCTTTTATCTGAGATGTAACCGTCGGTTTTACCTGCTAACATCTGAGAAAATTTTTCAAAATTGGCCTCAAAATCCTCTGGATGAGTAAGCTCCAGGCAATGCTTGTGCACGAGTTCGTCGCGATCGTATAAGAGCAAATCGCACAGAGCGTCGTTAACTTCAATCCAATTGCAATTTTCAGCAATTGCGGGGTCAATAATTGGAGCGACGATGGCAATTCCGATCAGGGAATTTTCCACCACCGAGCGATATTTTTCTTCGCTTTTTCGCAAAGCATCTTGACTGTTCTGGCGTTCTATGGCGTAACGGAGCGATCGCACTAACAGTTCGCCGTCGATTTTTCTTTTGACTAAATAATCCTGTACGCCCACCGAAATCAACCGCAGCGCCAGCTCTTCGTCGTTTTGGGCAGTCAAAACTACGATCGGCACATTTACCCCATACTCTTGTATCCGAGCCACCGTCTCGATGCCCTGACTGTCTGGTAGTGAAAGGTCTAATAAAATTATGTCAAAACTTTCTTGATTCAATCGCTGCTGCGCTTCGCTGAGGCACTCTACTTTCGTCAGCAATATATACTGCCGACCGCTAATTCCTGACAGCAAATCTTCAATAAGCTCAGCTTCCTGAGGGTGGTCTTCTACTAACAGAACCTTGAAGCACGTAGGAGGTACAGCTAAGTTAAAAACTGCTTTCATAATATTTATTAATTAAAAGTTGTCTCAAGCTAACTTGGATTTTATCTTTTATTTCCGGGGGAGTTATCGAATTGCACCTACACATACATCGGCGATCGGATTGCGGTGTGACTGAACGCTACAAAACTTGTGTTTAAGAGTTATAATTATATCACAAATTCACTCGGCTGTCAACGCGAAATATGTTTTATTCTAACTTGCAATTTAACTGCTACCTTCAAGCTTCGCCCTGAAAATATAGGATTTAATTCAGCTTCTCCTGCCATCTAGCTTCTGGATATAGCCTTTCTCAAAAATATGAGGTACTCATGGGCATAGGGCATAGGGCATCGGGAATAGGGCATAGGGCATCGGGCATGGGGCAAAGAGGGCATCGGGAATACTTCACTTTTTTGAGAACCGCTATATAGCCTTTCGAGCGAAAGATGAGGTACAAATTTGATTTGAGATTTGAGATTTGAGATTAGGAGATTCGAGGATTCGAGGATTCGGGGATTGCGGAATTGGGGAATTGTTAATGAATTGGTCAATACCTCATCTTTCCGATAACCGCTATAAGTGCGTGCCTGATGTCTCGATTAAGGGAGAGTAAAGTGAAAAGTTGAACCTTGACCAGGTTCCGACTCCACCCACATAGATCCACCGTGACGTTCCACAATCTTTTGACAAATTGCTAAACCAATACCTGTTCCAGAATATTCTCTTTGAGTGTGCAAGCGCTGGAAAATTTGAAAGATGCGTTCTTGATGCTGTGGAGCAATCCCAATCCCATTATCTGACACAGAAAACAACCAGTTCTCCTCCTGTTTGGAAGCGGTAATATGAACCGTAGGCGGTGCATCGTGGCGATATTTAATTGCATTGCTGAGTAAATTCTGAAAAAGCTGTACCAGTTGAGAAATATCTCCCATTATCTCTGGCAATTCACTGTAGGTAACAACTGCTTGATCGTTGCGGATAGCCCCTTGCAGGTTGGCAATTGCTTGCTGGACTACATGATTGCAATCTGCCAATTCAAAGGGTTTCTGACTGCGACCAACTCGCGAATATTCGAGCAAATCGTCAATTAAAGTTTGCATTCTCGTGCAGCCCTGAACGATATTGGTGATAAACTTAATAGCTTGGCTGTCGAGTTGGTCTTTGTAGCGTTTTTCTAAAAGTTGAGCGTAGCTGGCAATAGTTGCTAAAGGCGCTTGCAAGTCGTGAGAAGCTACATAAGCAAATTGTTCTAGTTCGGCATTCGACCGCGCCAATTCTTGGTTAGATTTTAAGAGGGCAGATTCAGCGCGCTTGCGGTTCGATATCTCTTGTTGGAGGAGCAAATTTTGCTCTTGCAAGGCTTTTTCAACGGCGAGGCGGTTGCTGATTTCTTCTTGCAAAATCTGGTTTTTTTCGTAAAGAGTTTTTTCAACGGCTAAACGGCTGGTGATTTCTTCTAGAAGCAGCACATTTTGTTCTTTTAGCTGTTTTTGTAAGTTCCGCAGGGTAAGGTGACTTTCGATGCGGGCGAGCACTTCTTCAAACTGAAATGGCTTGCTGATGTAGTCAACTGCTCCTACTGCAAATGCGTTTACTTTGTCGAAAACTTCATCTTTAGCGCTGATAAAAATTACCGGAATTTCGCGAGTTTTAGGTTCAGATTTTAGATGCTGACACACTTCGTAGCCGTTCATTTCCGGCATCATTATGTCGAGTAAAATCAAATCGGGCGGATTAGAATTGCAGGCTCTCAGAGCCATTTGCCCATTAATCACGCAGCGGGGCGCGTACCCCCGATGAGTCAACATTGTAGACAACAGGCGCAGATTTTCTGGCGTATCGTCTACTACTAAAATGTTTCCTAATGGCGTCTCTGGTTGCTGATTGTTCATTGAGTGTTTTCCCAATATAAAGGAAGAAGGAAGTTCGGCAATGGATTATGTAACACAAGATGTAACGGATGGAATAAGGCTTAGTTATGTAGAAGATAAGTCAGAAGCAATAAAGCAAGGATTTGGGTAATTAATAAAATCCCAACCATCGGGTGCGGTTCGTATATTTTATTGGGCAATTAAAAACAGACTGGGTTCTAGTAGGAATATTGGAGGAAGAGAACGAGGAATCATCTCAGAAATAGAATTTTCGATCATTTGTTTGTGCGGATTTTTTGAGATTGTTCGTTTATCAGAAAGAATTGGTTTAAATCCTATCCCTTTTGGAATAAATTAAAACCAGACTATTCATTGCTCCAATCCTCTTCCTTCTAAGTAGAGGTCGCCCTCAAGCGGTCAACTGTCAACTGAATGAACAATCTTTAAATCTCCAGCAATAGAGTCAGAGCGTTATTGTACCAAGTCAATCCTTTATCTAAAACCTTAAAGCCAGCTACTTTACACATAGATTCTAAAGCATAAGCTGTAGGCAGCCACCACCAAGGGCCAAAGTCGTTGATGTCAAAAACGGCTTTATCAATTACTCCGAGAATTGGTGTGCCGTAGGTGTACTGCTGCCAGTAAGCTGTTAAGATAGCTCGTTCTGCTTCGCCCAAAGCGGGAATGAAGATTACCCCAGAAGCTGGAATTTCGTAGCGTCCCCGCTCGTTTTCTATAAGTTCTTGGGTAATTGCTGAAGTTAAGATTAAATACTGCCCTGTTATTTGACGCAAGCTCATTAAAATTTGCAAAGGGTGGGGGTGATGGTACAAAACTCCTGCACAGTGGACGACATCGTAAGGCTCACCAATTTCTGCAAGCTGAATCTGAGTTATATCTTGACTGATACAATTATAATTAGCAATATTTAAACTTGCCATGCGATCGCGAAAATCATCCCAAATGTGTGCGGATGCCGGCGTGACATCAATCATTGTCAGAGAAACTGCACCGTATTTGCTTGCTACGGATACTTTTTCGTTGACTGTGCCCCACAATCCCCCGACTTCTGCAAAAGTCTGATTTTTGACGACTCGGGCAATGTAGCGATCGCGAATATCGTCATTCTCCAACTCTGATAATATACTGCGATCGCCCGTAGAGTCATTTTTTTGCAAAATTTCCGCCAATTTCCCGGATATTGCGGCATCTTGCGGCCGAATTTCTAACGCCATCAAGTACAAGACTGTAGCTGCGTCGGGGCGATCGCTCTCGGCAAACTTTTGGGCTGTTTCGCAGTAAAATTCAGGAGCGTGCAGCGGCTGCAATTCGTGGTGATAGTAACTCGTTGCCGGATCTAAACCTGACGGCACTCTTTTGATGAGAGCATCGCCTAACTTGGCGTAAATGTTGGGGAGATCCGGTTCGATTTGCAGCGCACAAAGGTAAGCAGAAACAGCTTCGTTCCAGTTGTGGATCTCAGTCAAAGCATCGCCTAAATTATAATAAGACCAAGAAAAATTGGGGTTGAGTTCAATAGCGCGCTGATAAGCAGTAGCTGCTGCTTTCCACTGCTCGGTTTTTAACAGCGGTTCTCCTAAATTGTGGTAAGCCCAAGAAAAGTCTCGATTGAGTTCGATCGCCCGCTGGTATGCCAAGATTGCTGCCAACCAATCCTGGAGTTTAACTAAAGTTAATGCTAAATTATAATGAGACCAAAAAAAATCTGAATTAAGAGCGATCGCCCGCTGGTAAGCTGTCGCAGCTTCCGACCATTTTTCTAATTGAAAAAGCGCATCTCCCAACTTGTGACAAGAACCAGAAAAATTCGGATCTAAGTCAACAGCTTGCTGGTATGCTGCTGCGGACTCCGACCATTTTTCTAATTTGCCGTAAGCTTCACCGAGGCTGTAGTAAGACCAAGAAAAATTTGGGTCAATTGCCACAGCCGTGCGGTAGACAATAATAGCTTCTTGCCATTGTTCTAATTCGAGCAGAACGCTGCCTAAATTGTAGTAAGACCAAAAAGAATTCAGATTCAGCTCAATACTTTCGCGGTAGGCAGCTTCGGCTTGGCGCCAGAGTTTATTGGCTTGCAAAACATTGCCTAATTTGTAATGAAATTCCGAAATATCCGGTTGAAGCTTGATAGCTTTGCGGTAGTTAACAATAGCTTCGTCCCACTGTTTTAGGGCGCTAGCAGCTTCGGCTAATTTGGTGTAAGCTTCACAACAACTAGGGTTTAAATAAATAGCGCGGTGGTAACAAACTAGAGCTTTTTGTGGCTTGTTTTGCGCCAACAAAGTATTGCCCAAATCTAGATATTCTTCCGGTATGTCGATCGGTTCCACGCTGAGTGATTGATACCAACAGTCGGCTGCTGGCTCAGCTTGACCGACTTCGGTAAATATCCGGCTCAAATTGCGGTAAAATCCTGCAAAGTCTGGTTGTAGGGCGATCGCTTTTTGGTAACAGTCGATCGCTTCTTGCCATTGTTGCAAACTAGCGCAGAGGGTGCCGAGGTTAGCAAAAGCTTCGGCAAAATCCGGTTTGTGGGCGATCGCAACTTTATACCAATACCGAGCGTCTTCTAGCTTACCCTGAGCTTGCAGCGCCTTTCCTAAGGTTTTGCAAGTCTCGGCGGAATCGGGGTGGGATTCGAGAATTTGGTGGCAAAGTGCGATCGTCCGATCCAACTTCCCTAAAGCTAAATATATTTCTGCCTGTTGTTGCAAATCAACCGCGGCTGTTTCTGAATTCACTTTTAACGTTCCTGTTTAGTAATAATTCCCTGTGTAATTGTAGAGCAAAACCTCTCTAATATCCTCCAGATCGTGCACCGACATCAGCCTGACTGTAAATACCGAGTACCTGGATGGCATTTATGCGATCGTCATCGAGGGCTACGCTAACGAACTTTAATAGGACTTACGCACAGGTTGCCAGAAACCGGGTTTTTGCTGAGAAGACGCGCTGTGATTCGCAAATTTGGGAAAAAACCCGGTTTCTTTGTCGGAGTGCGTCGAGGACTGTTTAAGTTAATTTGTACGCAAGTCGAGCAAACACATATTTCGATTAAACTAAGATAGCAACCAGTTAAGTAAACCCACCTAATAAAACTCAAAATACGGCTCGCGCTTAAGCTTGTTGTGTATATCTTTTTCCCTCTTCCCTCTTCCCTCTTCCCTCTTCCTTCTACTGAACAACCAGGTAAACAATGTCAGCAGCCACACGCACACCGCAAGTCAGCGTAATTATAGCAGCATACAACGGATCTCGCTACATCGTACAAGCGGTAGAAAGCGTGTTGTGCCAAACTTTTACAGATTTAGAAATAATCGTTGTAGACGACGGTTCGACAGATGAGACACATCAGGTATTGCAGCCTTATTTCGACAGAATTCGCTACGTATATCAAGAAAATGCCGGAGTAGCAGCAGCCCGCAACCGAGGAATTCAGGAATCCAAAGGCGAATTCATCGCTTTTTTAGATCAAGATGACTTCTTTTTGCCAGATAAATTAGCAGCACAAATATCCCTATTTCGCCAGCAACTCTCCTTAGGAATTGTTAACAGCGGCTGGCGCATTGTCAACCAGCAAGGCGACAAAATTTCCGATATCAAAGCTTGGGAATATTTCCCAAAATTGAACTTAGAAACTTGGATAGTACAAATGCCCGTACTTCCCAGCGCCATGATGTTTTCACGTCAGTGGCTGGAACTTGCAGGCGGATTTAATTCAGAATTTGATTCAGTAGACGATTCAGATTTAGTTCTGCGTTTAGCCCTCTTGGGTTGCGAAGCAGCATGGCTGCCTCAAGTGACAGTATCCTACCGCCAGCACGATCAAAATGTATCAATAAAAAAAGCTCTCAAACAAGCCAATCTTTTTATTACCTTAAAACAGCAATTTTTCGCCAAACCAGATTTACCGCAGCACATCCGCGAGTTAGAAAATCCGGCTTTTTACGAAGCATTGACTTGGATGGCTTGGCAATTGTACTATAGTAACCATCCAGTAGAGGCGGTTGAATTTTTCCAAAAATCTATCCAGTACAGTCCTTATCCTCTAAGGCCAACAGTCACCGATTGGCAGAAGCGTCTGAGTGCGATCGCTCAAACTTACGGAGTTACAATCGATTTTCAATCGTTAAGAAACTTACCAGAATGGAAAAAAATAATGGCTAGCATACCTACCTCAAAAACACCGCGAGTCAGCGTAATTATCCCGGCATACAACTGCGAACACTACATTACTAGAGCTGTGGAGAGCGCTGTAAATCAAACTTACCAAAACTGGGAAATTATCGTCGTAGATGATGGTTCTACAGACAATACGAGGCAAACTTTAGAGCCGTACCGCGATGTGATTCAGTACGTATATCAAGAAAATCAAGGAGCAGCAAAAGCTCGAAACCGCGCTTGCGAAATGGCCAAAGGCGAATTTTTAGCATTTCTGGATGCCGACGACTTTTTCCTGCCAGAAAAACTCGCCAAACAAATTGCTTGTTTTGAAGCTGACCCCACTTTAGGGATGGTACAAAACGGCTGGTTGATGGTTGATGAAACCGGAAAAGACATCTACCCAGTCATGCCTTGGGAAGACACGCCCAACTTAGATTTAGAAAGCTTTGTCCTGCACAAAAGCGTGCGTCCCAGTGCAATGATGGTGCGGCGCGAGTGGTGGGAACGTCTGGGCGGTTTTGACCATCGCTTTCCGCCAACAGAAGATTTAGATTTTGCTTTGCGTTTGGGTTTAAAAGGCTGCAAATGTGCGTGGTTAAAAGAGATATTAACCTGCTACCGCCAGCACGATAGCAATCTCATGTCCGGTGGGGAAAAAGTGATGAAAAGCATGGAAATTGTAATGGAGCAATTCTTCGCCCAACCCAATTTGCCCGATCGCATACGCCAATTACAAAAGGCAGAACGTTACAAGTCTTTAGTGTGGATAGCGTGGCGGATGTATCGCGACGGATATTTGCCAGAGATGGTCGAGTGTTTGAGAAAATCCCTGTACTATACTCCTTATAATGGCACAGAAACAGTTTTTAAATGGTTGGAAACTTTTAGAGTTTCTTCGGAAAAATACACGAACAACTTTGATGCTTATGCCTTAACCAATTTAAAAGAATGGCAAGACATGGTGGCGGAGGCAGTCAACAATACCTATCAATTTAAATCAGAGCCTAGTTCAATTGGCCGCCAGCTTGCACCGCACGTACTCGTCTATGCAGAAGACCACGGAATCGGCGGTTTGGCGCAGTTCAACCACTCGCTACTTTCCAAATTAGCAGCCGACGGCTACCGAGTTACTAGCGTGCAAACTAAAGCTTCTAATCCTTTAATTACCGAACAGCAACAACTAGGTATCGAGCATATTTGGCTGGAGTTCGATACGATGAGGGAGTTTTTGCGAATTGCCTACAATTGTAGCGATGCTGAAAGAATTTACGCGGAAGCTAAACCGGATTTAATTATATTTAGCGATGGCTGGCCGATGGCAAATTTTGCTGCGAAACAAGTTGCACTCAAACAGAACATACCTTATGTAATTACTCTGGGTTATATCGATCGCACTTATAAGACTTTTAACCGTGGAGATCAGGTTCCCTATTTCGATGCAGTGGCCTATCAGTACAATTTAGCTAAAGCGGTGATAGCTGTTTCCCACGAGAATTTAAACTTGTTTAAGAGTTTGTTCAAAATGCCTCGGGAATGGGGTAAAGTAATTTATTACGGCAGGCCGAACAATTACTTTGAACCGCCCAATCTCTCAACCCGCCAACGCCTGCGCCAAGAACAAGGCATTCCCGAAGAGGCTGTGGTTTGTTTCACGGCGGCGAGACTGACTCCAATTAAAGGATATCAGTATCAATTGCAGGCGATCGCCAAACTGAAAAATCTGCCTGTTTGGCCGCAAATTTACTTCGTTTGGGCCGGCCCCGGTTCCACGACTCACGACAACATGGAACCGGAATTGAGAGCAACTGTCAACGAATTAGGAGTCACCGAACAAGTTAAATTTATCGGCCAGCGGTGGGATATTGCCGATTGGTTGGATGCCAGCGACATCTTTATTTTATCATCCAAAGCAGAGGGAATGCCGCTAGCAGTGATGGAAGCAATGGCGAAGGGATTGCCCGTAATTGCTACAGCAGTCAGCGGAATTCCCGAAGAGTTGGGAGATACCGGAAAGTTAATTGCCGATCCGACAATTGACGCGCAACAGACAGCACAAGAGTTAGCCGCAACGGTAGAACTATGGGCCCAAAATCCCGAATTGCGGAGGCTGGCAGGACAAGCTTGCAAACTGCGAGCCCAAGAGCTTTTTAAGGAAGAACGGATGCTGTTGGAATACTCAGAAGTTGTCGCCCAAGTCTTATCTGCTAGCGGCAATCGAGACGAATTTGCGTTAGCGAAGCCCTCGAAGAGGATCGCGCCCAAAGTCCAAAAGCAGATCGAAAAAGTTGACAGTATGCTCCATTACTATTATCTAGTATGGCAGGCTTGGCAAGCTTGGGAGCGCGGGGATATGTCCGGGATGGTGGAGAAGTTGCAGTCAGCTTGGAAATGCACGCCATTGTTGACAAGCGAAACTATCTTGAGTTGGATTGTAAATTTTGTTGCCTTATCTTCAGAGAAAGGGGAGCAATTCGATACTTGTGCGCTGATTAATTCCGAAGCTTGGCAAGAATTGATGGAATTAGTACAGGGTTTTGAACTCGCCTTGTCTCGTTAAATTTTAAGGTACGTTGTTGCGATGAAAGCGCTCTTTCATATATAAACAAAGAGCGCTGAAGCGCAACTACATACCTTGGAAAGAACTCATTTTAAGGTACGTTGTTGCGATGAAAGCGCTCTTTCAATATATAAACAAAGAGCGCTGAAGCGCAACTACATACCTTGATTGAATTGAAGTCTTTTTCTGTTTGCAACCACATACAATATGCAATATGCAATTCACCTTCAAGTTCAAACCTATTAATAAGCTGCTGCCAATTTGCTTAGCTTTGGTAACAATCCTGTTAATCGCGTATTTTGGGCAGCAGCCAACAATTGCCCAAATGCGATCGAACGTCACAGTCGATTTTGGACAGCCAGCCACCGGTATCACCTCCATGAGCGGCTTCTTGCACGGAATCGACCCCAGCAAGCCCCCCGATAGCTCCATTAAGCCCTTGCAGCCCAAGCTGTGGCGCGCCGGAAGACTCGATATTTACGATCGAGTAATCGCCAGCGGAGCCGAATTTCAACTATTAGTTAGCGACCTCTGGGGCTACGGCAGCAACCCCAAAGGCTGGCCCTATCAAAATTACCCCGCGTGGGAAGCCTTCATCCGACAGTTAGCCCAACAGAATAAGGGCAAAAAAATTATTTGGGATATCTGGAACGAACCAGATTTAGTAAATCCGTTTTGGAAGGGAAGCAGAGAACAATTCTTTGAAACTTACAAAAGGGCTTACAAAATCTTGCGGCAAGAATTGGGGCCGTCAGCGATGATTGGCGGGCCGAGCATCAGCACTTACAACAAAGAATATCTCGCGGCTTTTTTGGATTACTGCAAAGCGAACAAACTGGAAGTAAATTTCCTAGCTTGGCACGAACTCAATGATACCATAATTTTATTTGTTGACGATCACGTATTTGATGCTAAACGCAATTTCCAACAAAGTCCCTTTTACAAGGAACTAAAATTGCAAAAGATTTATGTCAACGAAATTGTCGGAGAATTAGCGCAGTATCAGCCGGGGGAAATTTTAGGTTATTTGTCTAACTTGGAGTATGCAAGAGCTGATGGTGCTTGCAGAGCTTGTTGGGATACAACAGTAGGTAAAAAAGTTAGTAATTGCTTCAATAATACGCTGACAGGGATGGTTACGCCGAATACTTTTGAGCCGAGGGCTGCTTGGTGGACTTACAAAGCTTATGCTGATGGAGTGAATTCGCGGGTGCTGAGTCGATCGGATAGCGATCGCCTTGTGGCCTTAGCTAGCAAGTCAAATCCCGAAGGTAAAGCACAGGTACTTTTGGGTTATTTCGATCGCAATTATTCGTCAGCCACAACCGTTACCTTGAATCTTGTAAATTTGCAGCAGCTTGGGATTAAAAACGGTCAAAAAGTTAGTCTCAAATTAGAGAAGATTCCTAACAATCTCGAAGGCGCTGTGCAAAAGCTGGTTACGGTTAAAGAAGAAAGTGTTTCGGTTGTTGGCAATAACTTGACTTATGTTGTTCCTAATGTCAAAGTTCATGAAGGTTATTTGTTGACTATTACCAAGTAAAATCACTCAAGAGTCGGCGGTTGGAAACCGCGACTACACAAACGATGTCCGCCTCCGCGGACGAAGAAATATGGATGGGATTTGAGAGAAATGTGCGATCTAATTTTAAATCCGAGGTGGTTAGAAACCCGGGGGTTGGAAACCGCGACTACACAAACGAAGTCCGCGCAACGCGAGACTAAATAGTAGGCAGTATCTACAAAAAAATCAGGCTTAAATACTCCTCTATCTCTTAGTCTGCGGAGGCAGACTTGGCTTGTGTAGTAGCGGTTTCCAACCGCCGAATCATCGGAGATTTATCAACGATTGCTGCACGGATTCCAGCCATTCTCTGACAGTTTGATTTTTCGATTGTGGGTCATAGTAACAGCCTAATTCATCCAGGACGAAGGTTTCTAAATCTGGTTCGGAAATCGACATTTCTAGCAGTTGACTAAGTTCTTGCGATGCAGCTTCAATACTTGCGGGGGGTTCGCTGTTCAGGTAGTTATTGACTACATCACTGGGAGTGTCAGCTTCTAGCGCCCACTCTTGGTGAAAGTAGGAACTGAAAAATTGGGTTAAATTAGGAAATTGATCGATCATTGGGGATAAGCTGTGAGAATAAAGTATCCGGGAGGTAATTTATTGCTGCGCTGGAGGACGATTTTCAGGCGAGAGACTGGAGTTGCTTTGGATGAGCGGCGGCGCAGAGTAATGCCAATTGTTCTGTTGGCGTTGTAGTCGATCGTATAACGATTGCCTCCTTTTTTTACCCAGGAGGCGATCGCACTTTGATTTTTGGACATTGCTTCCGCAATCGCCGCTTCAGCGACGGAACGGTTAGCAAAGGAAGATGCAGCAGCAATTTCCATTTCTCGTCCGAGTCGCTGTGCTAATTCTCCTTCTGTTTTACCAACGTGTCTCTCTAAAGTGTGTCCTCCTGCGGCTTCGTGAACATCCAATCCGCCGCCCGGTATCTTAGGGACAAAGGCTATGGTGGTTTGTGGTATATTTGAGATTTCCCCTGCAAAAACAGCGCCACCAACAGCGGATATTGCCGAGTGCAATAAGATTGTGATTGAGGCGATCGCGCAGATTATACCTAAAAATCTTTTTAGGCGATCGAGTTGACTTTTCATTGTTGTTTTTGATGTTCAGTATAGTTGTCTAATGTTTTTGTCTGTTTCCTAGTTTAGCATTAGTGATAGTCCTGGACGCACAGGTGCCTAGAAACCAAATTTTTTACGAAAATTATGCGCTCTCAGGGTGCATCTCACGCAAGGAAAATATGTTTGTAGGGGCGAAGCATGACCGTAGTCAATATAGGATTATAACTAATAACTTATATGCGGTCATGCTTCGCCCTCTTCAAAATTGAGATGCACCCCGCTCTCACCCACAAATTAGGTTAAAAACCAGGTTTTTTTGAGGTTGATGCGTCCGGGACTGAGTGAGTTAGGAATTGCACGCAGCATTTAAGTGCGCGATGCACAGTCCGCACCCTACATTGTATTTAGAATATAATTTTGTTAGGGTTTACAAAGCTTCACTCAATCTGAGAAATTATTAATAATTCTTTGAAAAAATCCCAGATAATTGATGATAGATTAATTGATAAGTTTTCAAAAGGTGAAAAAATGCAAGTAGTCATCCTAGCGGGCGGTCTTGGTACTCGTCTGAGAGAAGAAACAGAATTTCGCCCCAAGCCTTTAGTTGATGTCGGCGGGCGCCCGATTATTTGGCACATCATGAAAATATACGCCCACTACGGCTTCCAAAACTTCATTGTCTGCTTGGGCTATCGCGGCAACATGATTAAAGAATATTTCCTGAATTATGAAGCCATGAACAATGACTTTACGATATGTCTGGGACGGAAAAATACCATCACTTATCAGCAGGAACATCGCGAACAAAATTTTCATGTAACGCTGGCTGATACTGGTGCAGAAAGCATGACGGGAGGGCGGGTAAAACGGATCGAAAAATATATCGATGGCGAGAATTTCATGGTGACTTATGGTGATGGAGTTGCTGATGTCAATATCGATAAATTGATGGAGTTTCACAAGTCTCACGGTAAGCTGGCAACTGTAACTACATTTCGCCCGATTTCACGTTTTGGGATTTTGGATGTTGACAGTGAAGGTCAAGTACGAGAATTTGCTGAAAAACCTCAAATAGACGGCTGGATTAGTGTTGGATATATTATATTTAACCGCCGGATATTTGAGTATTTGGGTGAGGATGATTGTGTTTTAGAACAGGAGCCAATGCAGCGTTTGGCAGCAGATGGACAGTTGATGGCTTACCGCCATGAAGGCTTCTTTTATGCGATGGATACTTATCGGGAATATAAGTATTTAAACGAGCTTTGGGATGAAGGGAAGGCTCCTTGGAAAGTTTGGGAATAATGATTAATTAAGATGGCGGTTTAAACCAGGAAAACGGCGGTTTAAACCAGGAAAACGGCGGTTTAAACCGCGTCTACACAAAGGAAGTCTGCCTCCGCAGACTGAAGAAACGGCGGTTTAAACCGCGTCTACACAAAGGAAGTCTGCCTCCGCAGACTGAAGAAGCTCATATAATTTTAACCGCATTGTCTTCAACCCACGGAGGTGGGTTTTGTTTGTGTAGACGCGGTTTCAACCGCCGAGTCTGAAGATTCAACCCACGGAGGTGGGTTTTGTTTCTATAGACGCGGTTTCAACCGCCCAGTCTTCTATAAAATCATCATAAAAAATGGATTTTCAATATATTCTAAACAGCGCGGAAAGTTACCTAAAAGAGTGCGTTGCACCCCGCGCGGAAATTATCGACAGTGACTCGGAAGCGCTGAAAACAGCACTTTTAGGATTGGAAAATCGATCGCTCTTAGCGTTGCGCTTTCCCCAAAAATACGGCGGCGCGGGTATTCCACCGGAGCTTTTTTACCAATATCAGGAATTGACGGCGCGATATTCTGGGGCTTTGTCTTTTCTGCAAACTCAGCACCACAGCGCAACTGCGATGATTGCTGGCAGTGACAATGAAATGCTAAAAGGCAGATACTTGCGCGCGATCGCCCAAAAAGAGTTACGCTTGGGTGTTGGGTTTTCGCATTTGAGGCGATCCTCTTCGAGGGCTTCGCTAACGGGCAATCCGGCAGTCACCGCAACTCCCGTAAAAGATGGCTATCTACTGTCGGGGAATGTTCCTTGGATTACTGGTTTTGGCTTGTTTGAAAAGTTTATTGTGGCTGCGGTACTTCCAGACAATCGCGCGGTTTTTGGTTTGCTGCCTTTTGCTAATATTGAACGGGAATCTGGTAAAATAGCTGTCAGCGAAATCATGCCGTTAATCGCGATGAATTCGACTAATACTGTGACAGCAAGTCTTAATAATTGGTTGTTGCATGAATCGGAAATAATTTCGGTTAAAGCTGTCGGTTGGATTGCGGAAAATGACAGCAAAAATATCCTGAATTTTGTGCCGGTTACTTTTGGCTGTATTCGCGCGGGATTGGATGTAATTGTAGCGGCGGCGATAGTTAAAGATTCGCCTGCGATTGTGGCGGCTTGCACAAAATTGGAACAGAAGCTCGATCGGCTAAAACAGCATTTCCTACAATCTCAACATAGCTCAAAAGCCGAACAATTAGCGCTCCGAGCGGAAGCTATTGATTTGGCTGTGCGGTGCGGGCACGCTGCGGTGGTGGTTTCTAGCGGTGCGGCTAACGGTAGGCTGCACCCGGCTGGAAGAGTTTATCGAGAGGCTTTGGTGTATACTGTTTCCGGGCAAACAAAGGATGTGATGGCAGCGACGCTCGATCGCATTCTAGAGTGATTCAGCTAGGTTGATTTTGATTTGAATCTGGAACGGGCAAGATGCCCATTCCACAAGAAGAAAAAAATGTGGGATGGGCATCTGGAAGGGGCAAGATGCCCATTCCACAAGAAGAAAAAAAAATGTGGGATGGGCATCTTGCCCGTCCTAATATTGTAGGTATATCAGCTAACCTGAGTTTTTGTGTCGATGACAAACAACTTTAACTCAAACAGTAACTCAAATAATTTAAAAACGATCGCCTACCGCGACATTATAGACTTAACCCATGCAATTCATCCACAGATTCCCATCTGGCCGGGTGATCCAGCGCCGGAATTTGAAATAGTATCTGAAATAGACAAAAACGGCTATTTCCTGAGAAAATTCTCCATGGGAGAACACAGCGGCACTCACATCAACGCACCGAATACCTTCTATCCAGCAGGCGCGAGTGTTGATAGTTATGCGCCCCAGTCTCTAGTTTTGCCCGGAATTGCGATCGACCTTCGGGAGCAATGTCTTGCCAATCCCGATTACACTTTAACGATAGATGATATATTGAATTGGGAACGCCAGCACAAATTTATTGAACCGGAAAATCTAGTTCTATTATATACTGGATGGCAAGCCAAATGGCATGATGAGCGAGCATTTTTCAATCCTGACGAAGGCGGAGTTTGCCACTTTCCGGGATTTGGTCGAGCTGCGACTCAATTTTTGCTAGAAGAGCGATCGATTGCGGGAATTGGTATTGACACTCACGGAGTCGATCCGGGACAAGATGAAAGTTTTGCTGTGAATAAAATGGTATTGCAACAGCAGCGAATTGTGCTGGAAAATCTGGCAAATCTCCACTTTTTACCTGCGGCAGACTTCACTTTGGCGATCGGAATATTACGCCTTTTGGGAGGTTGCGGTTCGCCCGTGTCCGTGTTAGCTTTTGTAGCTTAAGCTGTGGCATATTTGAATTGCATATTTCGGGCGGGCTGGAAGCCCACCCCACAAGATTTTGATTATTTATTAAGTCTAATTTAAATTTTGATTAGCTTAATGCGGTAAAATTGGATTGAGAGAAGTCGAGTACGAATAATAAGATTAATGACAGAACTGCCTAACGATCTCAATGATGCGATCGCCCAATCGCGCATAGCCACCGCCGCCGCCCTCTCGGATGGCATGAATCTCCTGCAAGTCGAATTAGTCTTTCCCGAAATCGCCCTGCAAGCACAGTCTATCACGCAACAATTCTTACCAGAATTTGAGGAAAGCCACTCCGGGATGAAAGTCTTTTTTCCCGATGCTGGTGCAGCCGCCCTCGCCCGCCGCGATTGGGGAGAAGTACCTTTTAAAATAAGTGATTTGGGCAGCAGCCGCACTCCTGTTGAAGATAATATAGCACCGGAAGATGAACTGTTTTTGCTGGTGAATCCGGCGGCGGTAGAGGTGTCGCAAGTCGAAAAACTTTATATAGCTGCGGCGGGCCGCCCTGTGATCTTGCTCAACCCGCGCCTAGAAGATGTTGCTACTATAGGTATAGGTTATGCAGGCCGTCAGTTGCGCGATCGATTCCTGAGCAAAATCGAATCTTGCTATTACATCAGGCCGCTAGATACGGCAGCTTTATTCCGCTGCTATCCGCAACCGTGGCAAGTCTGGCTGGAAATAAATGACGAATACGAATTAATTTCGGAAACTGCTCAAAAACCTGTGGGAGACGATTTAGAACGGATTTTAGCGAAGGCTATGGGAGTCGCCGATCCTGATTCGACTGCACCGGCAAAACCGCTAAAAAAGAAAGGTTTTTTAGCAGAAATGCAGACTTTCCTCAAGGCTTTGACTCAGTAGTATTGTAGAGTGCGTTAGCTAGAGTTATTTTCGATTTGCTCGATCGACTCATCGCTGGCGCATCCTGCACCTTAAACAGTTGACAGTTGACAGTTGACAGTTGACAGCGAAGTGATAAGAAGGGAGATTTAAACTCCGCTATTATCACAATCTGCCTTCATGCTGGGGCTTCAAACCCATGCTATTCGGTGAAATCATTGTTGAGTCAATCTAAAATCGACTGACTCGATAGTAGTAATTGCCACAGCAGAATTAACAGCGGTTATCAATTCTCTGAAAGACTTGCAGGAGAGGGCACTCCCGTGTTTCTAGGGTATCTTTGTACTTCACTTATACCGAAAGCTGGGATAACTTCTCAGTGTTGCGATCTGTAACTACGCAAATAAAATTGTGAACTTTACCAAAAGTTTATAAAAGTAGTATAATGGGTGACACCCCTCCTCAGCGAAAGATCGGAGGAAATAGCAGCTAAATCAGATGCTATAAGCGAGTAATTAAGGTTTCGATTCAGGAAAGCGGATAAATACAGTGAACCAGCGGCGCATTGTTATTGGGGACGTACACGGGCATTACGACGGGTTAATGCTTTTGCTAGAGGCACTTGCCCCGAGTTCGGACGATCGCGTATATTTTTTAGGAGATTTAATCGATCGCGGGCCGAAAAGCGCTCAGGTATTAGATTTTGTGCAGCAAAGCCCGTATCAAACGCTGCTGGGAAACCACGAACAACTGATGTTAGATGCTTTGTCGGGGCCGTCAGTGGATATGCGGGCGTGGCAGTCTTGGCTGTACAGCGGTGGGGATGCGACTGTCGCTAGTTACAAGGATACAGGGATGATGCCGTACAAACACTTAGAGTGGTTGCGATCGCTCCCAACGCATTTAGACTTAGGGGATATCTGGCTGGTGCACGCGGGTGTGCATCCAACTATGCCAATTGACAAACAGTCGATCGAACAATTGTGCTGGATTCGCAAGGAATTTCACGCGATACCGAAACCGTATTTTCCCGATAAATTAATTATTACCGGTCACACGATCACGTTTACCTTTGAGGGTGTGAGGCCTGGGGAATTAGTCAGGGGCCAAGGGTGGCTGGATATTGACACGGGCGCTTATCATCCAAAAAGTGGCTGGCTGACTGGATTTGACTTGAGTTATCGCAGAGTTTATCAGGTAAATGTGTTTAACAATCAAGTGCGGATTTTGCCTTTTGATGAAGTTGTCAGACAATTGAAGCCGCAGATTCCACTTCCGAAAGTTCAGTCGAAAGCTCAGTTGAGCTCAGTTGTTCAACAGGAGGCTTAAATCCAAACGAAGTGCTGGGAAAAGCTTGACAATCTCTTCTTGAGTCTCTATTGTTTGTAGTAGTGGAAAGCAAGGGTTTTTCACGCGGAACTTTGAAAATTGAATAGATTTTGCGATCGCCTGCGGTTGGTTTCATTACTGCAAGCGATTTTGATCTAGGTGGGCGATCGGCTGCGGTGGGTTTCATTGCCGCAAGTGATTTCGACGCACCTAGGGCGATCGGTGAAACCCTGATTCTTTCGTTGAGGTGCGTCGATTGTCTTTGTAGTCTGGGGTTGAGCGTTTTCAATCCTATGCTTGTTGAAGATGACCCCCCATCTATTGAGAGTGAAAAAACAGTGCGTCGATTTGGCGTCTGGAACGCTCTCTGGGTAAGGGTTTGTAGCCGAACTCTTTCCCAAACGACTTCCCCGCAAGGGGATTGAAACAACAACTACGACGTTTTCATCAGGCGTATCACTAGGCTTTCCCAAACGACTTCCCCGCAAGGGGATTGAAACATTACAAAATTAAATTTCAAACCTTTAAAATATAGACTTTCCCAAACGACTTCCCCGCAAGGGGATTGAAACGTCTTTCTTCAGTGACTTCATAAATTCTCCTAGAGTAATTCTTTCCCAAACGACTTCCCCGCAAGGGGATTGAAACGCTGTTGGCGGCGGTGCCACTGGTGGAAAAACCACCACACTTTCCCAAACGACTTCCCCGCAAGGGGATTGAAACATTTTTGGGCCCTTTCTCGGGTCTAGATCATACGATCCAGGCTTTCCCAAACGACTTCCCCGCAAGGGGATTGAAACACAAAATGGACAACTGTTTCTTCATCTTCATGATAACTTTCCCAAACGACTTCCCCGCAAGGGGATTGAAACCATGACATGTGTTCAAAAAACACACACTAATCCAAGCTCAATCTTCCCACTTTCCCAAACGACTTCCCCGCAAGGGGATTGAAACTTTTGCCGGTTCCAGAAGACGAGTTGTAGCCCACTATCCACCACCCTTTCCCAAACGACTTCCCCGCAAGGGGATTGAAACGGGAAAGGTACTATCTTGCACTCAGGCATAGATATTGCTTTCCCAAACGACTTCCCCGCAAGGGGATTGAAACGTAAATACTCCGTTTATCGTTAGGTATTCTGTCAAACTTTCCCAAACGACTTCCCCGCAAGGGGATTGAAACTTAGGGTGACCAAAACTCTTAAAACTTGTAGAAATGGCATTCTTTCCCAAACGACTTCCCCGCAAGGGGATTGAAACTATCTGGGGAACGGTACCCTTTCCGTTGCAGGTTGGGCAACTTTCCCAAACGACTTCCCCGCAAGGGGATTGAAACGCTTTCTTGATTGTTCATCGTAGAAGTGAGGCTTAGCCTTTCCCAAACAACTTCCCCGCAAGGGGATTGAAACGGCCTTTACTGCAATTAGCCATGTTTTTTACCCTAAAATTCTTTCCCAAACAACTTCCCCGCAAGGGGATTGAAACCTTTCTAAGAAGGTCAAAGACAATAATGGAAACTCCATCTTTCCCAAACAACTTCCCCGCAAGGGGATTGAAACCACTTTTTGGCGGACAGACTGTCTCGCCAGTTTTTCTTTCCCAAACGACTTCCCCGCAAGGGGATTGAAACCCGAAGTCAAACAATCCAGCGACCAGAGGTACCGGTGTCTTTCCCAAACGACTTCCCCGCAAGGGGATTGAAACTTTCACTGCCGTCGCTACCTCCTGGTAGGGAAAAATCTCCTTTCCCAAACGACTTCCCCGCAAGGGGATTGAAACTTTGGTGCAAAAACGGCAAGGGTTCGACTTGGCTTTCCCAAACGACTTCCCCGCAAGGGGATTGAAACCACCAACCGATTGCTCGGTAATGGTCTATTTCATCTACTTTCCCAAACGACTTCCCCGCAAGGGGATTGAAACCCAAAACCTTTACCTTCGGAGGGGTTCGGTTTCTTTCCCAAACGACTTCCCCGCAAGGGGATTGAAACGGTATTTGTCCTCTTGCAAGGGGCAAGAAACCGGGTTTCTACGAGTTTTTCGGTTGGGTGACGAGAAATATAGAGAGAAACCCGGTTTCTCAGATTTAGGCAAGGGGCAAGAAACCGGGTTTCTACGAGTTTTTCGGTTGGGTGACGAGACATATAGAAAGAAACCCGGTTTCTCAGATTTAGGCAAGGGGCAAGAAACCGGGTTTCTACGAGTTTTTCGGTTGGGTGACGAGAAATATAGAAAGAAACCCGGTTTCTCAGATTTACGCAAAATAGATCTCAAATGGGTTGTATAGAATGCGTCAGCTTGGGTTCGATCGCACTTCAACGCAACTCACCCACCCTACCAAAAACTACGATCGCAACAACCGACGCATTTCCAGCTTATAAGCCGCATTATTCAAACCCTCACCGCTAGCCAGATCCGGATCGATCGCCTGGGAAATCGCAGCAATTCGATCGCTAGTCGCCGGGTGAGTGCTCAAAATACTCGGTGGAGAAGGCTTATTTAGCAACTTTTTCATAAAATCAACCATCCCAGATTGAGCGTAGCCCGATCGCCCCATAGTTTGCAAACCCAACTGATCCGCCTCATACTCAGCTTGACGGCTGTGAGGGCGACGCAAAGCCAACTCCACCCCAATCTGTACCGCCTTAGAACCATCCAGCCCAGTCGCCGAAGCAACACCAGAGGCGATCGCCATTTGACGCATTTGCTTAATCGAATGGCGAGCACTAATATGCCCGATTTCATGCGCGATCACACTTGCTAACTCCGCCTCATTATCCGCCGCCGCCATCAAACCCTTATTCACATAAACAAAACCGCCCATCGTCGCAAAAGCATTAATATTGTTATCGTCAATCACCTGAAAAGTATAAGGAATATCCGGGCGATCGCTTTCTTGGGCCAGTCGCTGACCGATGCGGTTGATGTATGCTGTAGTAGCCCGATCGCGATCGATCCTAAACTCCCTACTCGTCAACTGCTGATTGATTTGTCGGCCAACAGTCACCTCCTGGCGATCGGACATATTCGACAATTGAATAACTTGAATCCCCCGCAAAATCAGTTCCGGCAAAGAAAATGCTTGAGTCGGTTGTGGGGAAATCACGCAGATACCCGCAGCCACAATCACCGACAGAAATAGATAAATCCCCCGGCCACAACTACGCCGACAAGTCAACCAAAAACCTTTTAACATGATTTATACGCCCTAGAAGAAGGAAGTTCGGCAACGGATTCTGTAACGGATGTAACGGATGTAACGGATGTAACGGATGTAACGGATGTAACGGATGTAAGAGATTTCAGTCCGATGGAAGTCGGAAGAAGGAAGAAGGAAGAAGGAGATAAGATGTCGGTTGAAACCGTATCTACAAAAACAAAGTCCGCGAAACCCGAGACTCAAGAAAATAATCGGGAGCATCTTACTTTTGCAAAAAAGCAAATTCTCTACAGTGCCGTCCCCGCTCGCGAGTGTTGAATAGATCGCGAGCGGGGACAGCACTATAATAAAAAATGCTTTTTTCAAACATGAGATGCTCCCGAAACCGGATCTACAAAAACAAAGTCCCTCTCTAAGAGACTCAAGAAAATAATCTAATTTCAACCGTCCCTTCTTCAACCTGCGGAGGCAGGTTTTGTTTGTATAGACGCGGTTTCAACCGCCCGGTCTTTTTTTTTAGGAAAAACTCAAAAACTCACTAAATCGGCAGACGAAATATAACGCTACTTAAACTCACTAAATCGGCAGACGAAATATAACGCTACTTAGTTGCTATTTTAACTTGTTCCTAAATTTTAACCACTCTCCCCCTCTCCCCATCTCCCCCTCTCCCCATCTCCCCCTCTTCGCATCCCCCACTCTCCAAGTCCTGCGGATTTTGGACGATCGTTGTGGTAATATCTTTTGGCTTGTACAGATACTCCTGTCGCTGTCAGTGAATTAAGTAAGCGATTTATGAAAATTTTGGATTCTCAAGGCCGGTTGTTCGGCAAACTCAGCATTCTAGACGTAGGTGCAGCAATGATTGTGCTGCTAGTTGCAGTCGGCATCTTCTTCTTTCCCGGTACTTCCGGCGGTTCCGTCGCCCAAGTCGGCGGCGCCAGCGTCAAAACCGTAGAAATGGATGCAATTGCGATCGGACTCAAAGGCACAAACTTTCAAGAGTTATTCAAAGCCGGCGATAAAATCAACGTAGTAATCCGCAACCAGCCCTCTGGTCAGATTACAATCAAAGAGGTAAAAACCATAACTAGAACCCTCGCAGTTCCTCAGCCCAACGGCACCTTAAAAGCTGTCCCAGATCCTAGAGAAGAAGAATCTTTCAGCAGAAATATGAGATTTACTCTAGAGGGGAAAGGTCAAATTACTGAAAACGGCCCGGTTTTAGGAAATATGAAAGTCAAAATCGGAACTACTCTCGAACTTGAAGGCAAAAAATACATTTTCAACGCCAGCGTCATCGACGTGCGAGTCAAAGAATAGTCAGTTGACAGTCAAATAGGTACGTAGTTGGGCTTCAGCCCTCTTTACACATATATTTAAAGAGGGCTAAAGCCCAACTACGTACCTTGATTAATTTTGAGCGATGCTTTCATCTCCCGACAATAAAACTACCCTGCTTCGATTTCAACGCCAGCGTCATCAACGTGCGAGTCAAAGAATAGTCAGTTGACAGTCAAATAGGTACGTAGTTGGGCTTCAGCCCTCTTTACACATATATTTAAAGGAGGCTCAAGCCCAACTACGTACCTTGATTAATTATGACAGTTGCGTCCCAAACACGAGCAGACCTTCTTCTTTCCTCGAACTTGCAACCTCTATCCGCGACATCCGTCAAATCCGTTACAGAATTGGTTGCCGAACTTCTTTACTCTTAAGAAAACAACCTTAAATACTGCCGAATTAAACCAATAGTCACAGCCGGAACTTCCAACTGCGGAGTCAAACCCACATTTTCCAGAGTTTGAAAAACCTTAATTGCTTCCGGGTTGAGATTAGCCAACCGCTGGCCAATCTCGGGGCTAGTAAACTGAGATTTTTCACCCCAAATAATCGCAGTCGGTGTTGTTAGCTGAGTGATATAAAGTGACAAATCAAAACACAAATCTCCCCGCACAAAAGACAAGGCTGCATATTCTGCATTTGGTTCCAAAGCAGATTGCAGATAAGCATCGACAATTTCTTGGTAGACTCGACGGGAATCGGCAAATTGGCGCTCTTCTAAAAAGCTGCGAATGCCGCCATCTGTGGCAATGCCCGTACTGTAGAGCAAGCGGTCTAAAATTGGAGTGTTGACGAGTTTAGCAAAGAAACTGCTGCCGTAATCTTGTCCGAAGTCTGACAAACCGCTGGGAATCGTCAAAATCAGCGATTTGAACAGATCCGGGCGGGCGATCGCAGCTCGAATCGCGATCGCGCCAGTCAGCGAAGAAGCTATCACATCCGTAGGACTTCCGCAAGTTTTTTCGATAAATTGGATCAGAGATGTGATATAATCTTCCACCTGATAATTTTTTTGGGGATGTTCCGATCGCCCCCAACCGATTAAATCCGGTGCTAACACTCGATATTCCGCTGCAAAAGCCGGATAAACTTTCGACCATTCGTAGGCACTCGACCCGCCCCCAAAACCGTGAAAAAATACCAAATTCGGTAGATTTTCCGAATTTGAGTTCGGCAATCCGATCCAAGGCATTTTTTCAGCAGTGTAATATACCATTCTGCCGAGAGAAGTCACGATCGATCGCTGACCGAAGCCGAGAGGAACAAGCATAAATAAGCCTCAATCGCTGTGAGATTGTAGAGTTTCGCGCGCCGCCTCGTCTTTATTTAAAAAGATTGCAAAGCTGGCGTCGTTTTTGTAAAGATTCAGTATTGATTTCAATCTATTTTAGTACAAGTCAAACCTGAAACTACACACAGCAACTAAGTTTTGCGATCTGCGCGCCCAGGTTGTGCAGTTATCCTCACCGTTGCAAACTACTTGCGATCGGAGATAATAACAAAATGATGGGTAAGACCCCTCAACACAATCAAGTCGGTTCGCCGACTCCGAAAGCAGGCACTCGGAAAGCAGCGGTATCAGATCTAGCTTTTAATCGCGGCAGGTTTACACCCGATCGCCGATCGCAAATAATTAATTACCATATTTTACGGAGCAGTGGCTTTTAATGTCGAAGGTTTCTGTTAAAAGGCGGGCGATGGGTTTTCGATACCTCTGATTGCAGGCAATAAAATCATGAGTCTCGCCGTTATCAATTCCAAAACACAAGAAACAACTAATATCAGGGAGGTATAAAAAATGCAACTGCTTAGGAAACGGGATCGCGAGGGTTTTATGGTTGATGCAAAAAGTCTTCTAGCTGACGGGTTTGCAGAGTTTGATACTGCCTGTCGAAGCATGGATTTAAACGGCAAACAGACATTTGTCGCCACTCCAGAACGATCGGGTTCAGGGTTAGATGTGCGATCGCGCGTCAGCGCACCGGGAATGGTTCGCCTAGCTTTAGAAGAATTGAAATGCTTTGAAGTAGTAGACAACCAGTTTGCCCATTGGGGAGTGACTTTTAGCAATGCCGTCGCCATCCAACCTTCAAACCCAGCATTCCTAACGGTTTCTGGCTCAACAGTGTTAATGGGTGCCCCAAAAAGCGGACTAATAGAAGTAAGTTTCAAGTATCCAGTTCGCAGCGTAGCAGGACTTGTCACCAGTTCGCGGCGAACGGTTTTATCTGCTTGCGACATCGACGGTAACCCGATCGTTCAAGATGAAATGCCGGCGCCCAATCTGGCAGGGTCTAATTCTCCGATCGCGCCCAACACACCCCTGCGCGTCAAAGCCCCAAATATTCATCGCATTACATTTTATGCTTTTGACGGTCAGCTAATAGTCGATGACTTTATTTTTGGTCTGTGAAACCATGCCATAAGTATCGTCCCAAGTCTGCAAACCTTCAAGAATGGCATTGCGGACTATAGCCTCGGGTTCCCGACTCAACATCAGGCGAAAGCACTCGGCAGCCCGGGAACGGGCGCTCCAACTTTTGACAGAAGTCACGCGGTTAAACCCACCCTGATTCACCAAATCGGTCATTTGCCGCACTGCAATCAAACGCTTCACAGGGTCAGCATCAGTCAAATCTCCCAAGATCCGATCGAGCGCTGCTTCATCTTCATCTTTTGAGGATCCCAGACTCAGCGCTTGGCGCAGCAACAGCCCTGCAATCGCGATCGTGCCAAAATTCTGCAAAATCAGGCTCAAAGCCATCCAGTGGCTCTCAGAGTCCGCCCAAATCGCCAAACTCATGTAAGCACCCAAGGTAGCAATCCCGCCGGCGCCTACTGCTAAAACCAACCGGCGGTTCGGGCTCTGCCAAAATTGCTCGGCTTTCGATCGCAGCAATTGCCATTCCCCGGACTGCCCTCGGTAAACCAGCATCATCGCTGCGATCCCCAGCCCTGTCGAAACCAATAACTGACTGTTCCACCACCCCCAAACTGCTGCCAGGGTGAAAGCCGCCAACCCACCTTTCGATCGACTCAAACGCGGTAGCAGCCACTTGAGAAAGGCGCTAGAAACCACAGGCGATCGAGCTCGATTGCTCTTGCCATCAACCCTCCGGCGTCTTTTTTCGGCTCTGGCTGGGGTTTCCTGCGGGCGATCGTCTAGACTGCTAAATGTCCTCAAAGCTCCGGCCTCAGTCATTTCTAAGGAGATCTCGCTCAAAGGAAGCTGACCTAGTTGCAAAGTGCGATCGGAATCTTTCCCTATCGTTTGATGCAGCTTGGTTGTAGTTTTTTTAAATTGATTCATACTTACTTTTTTTCACAAATAACTTTAAGTTATTCAGGCGTCTTTTGTACAGATTTTGATTTTTTCCAAACAAGAGTGTGAGACTTTAGAATACCAGAAATATCAACTTGTGGTGAGTGCCACAGATGAGTCAAATTCCGAGAACTTATTACTCGCAAAAGACTGATTGAAGATAGTTGGGAAAAGCACAACAGGTAACGCACGAATATTTCTCACTGACTTTTGAGTTCAAAGGCGATCGGAGTTGGGTGCCGGCAAAAAACACAAAAATTGACAATTTCAGAAATTTCGGGTATTTTGAGTGCTGGAATTCGCCCGCCGAGAACTGCGCGACGAAAATATAGCCTTTTGCCAACAGTCTGGGATCTCGCTACGCCCGGTGTCATACCATTTCCGATTTTAGATTAAATAATTGAAAAATTGGGTAGAATCACTGATTGCGATCGTGGTTGGGATCGGAGGCCTACAGTTGAGAAATGCTTCTGCCATGAATCAAATCATACTTTTTGGATGCTGTGGCCGACACCTACGGCGGTCCGTCCAGCTCGCTGTCAAGCTGTGCAGCGTTTCAAACCAGCCTCATTGGCTAAGATTTTTGAAGAAAATGTCGATCGCCCTCCCAAACTAGAACAAAAGCTGAGTAGGAGTCGAGCGTTGCCAGCAAACAGATGCGTTGCCATCAGCTATAATTTTTTCAGGTAGGGCATTAAATTGGCACGACCGAATCCCATTCCTCGGTACGACCTCGATCGAGTACGACCGCAGAGGATTTCCTTTTTATTTTAGGGAGCGATCGGGCAAAAGTTCCAGTCACTCGGAATCGGACGGCAAAAGTTCCAAGGACGGCGGCATCGCCCGTTAAATAATCCTCTGGAAAGAAACTTCACTTGAGATGGGGTAAATCAACAGTATATAGTTTTCTAACGAATGTTAACATTTGGTAACAAACCGCCTAGATTGAGTGAATGGCATATATACCACTCAGACTCATGAGTCAAATTTCTGGGCTTGCACGCAAACACATATCAGGAAGTTCTCCGATGAAGGCAAGATCAAAAGCATCAAAAACGAAGCAGGACAAAGACTCTACGATGTTGAGTCATACCAGCGCGGTGCAATTGTCGTGGGAACTATTTGCGAATGTCGCGTCAGTTCAACCAAACAGCGAGACGACCTTGCTAGGCAAGTTGAATTTATGCGAGAACGATATCCAGAAGCTGAAATCCTCCAAGGCATCGGCTCTGGACTCAACTTTAAGAGAAAAGGACTGCAAGCCCTACTGGTCAGAGTTATGCGCACAGATCAGCTCAAGATTGTTGTTGCCTGTAGAGACATCTAAAGCAGATTCGGATTTGAGCTATTCGAGTTTATGGTCAAGCAAAACGGTGGAGAACTCCTGGTTCTCTCAAACCCTTTTCACTGCCCTGAAACCGAACTCACAGCCGATTTTCTTGCCATCCTTCACGGCTACCGTTGCCGAATGCACGGCCTCAGGAGCTACAGCCAGAAAATCAAGAAAGATCCGAATATTCCCCAGCCCTGAACAAAAAGCTCTGTTGAAAAGATGGTTCGGTGTTTCCCGATTCGTATTTAATGCAACAATTAAATACTTACAGGAGCCGGGAACCAAAGCCAACTGGCTAACGATCAAGACAGGGATTCTCAACTCATTACCTGACTGGGCGTCATCGGTTCCATTTCAAATTAAATCAATTGCAATTAAAGACGCCTGTCAAGCCGTCAAAAAAGCCAAAGCAGACTTCAAAAAAGACGGACAAGTGCGTCGCTGTAAATTCCGCAGTCGCAAGGATACAAAGCAATCTATTTACATCCCTAAATCTGCAATCAAAGATTGTGGCATCTATCACACAATATTGGGTCGGTCAAAGCTGAAAGAGGCATTACCCAAGGATTTCAGTGACGGACGGCTAATGCTTGCCTATGGCGAGTATTATCTAATTGTCTCCGAAGAAGTGCAGCCGCGTCAGACCGACAACCAAGGTCGCGTGGTTGCCTTAGATCCCGGTGTTCGCACGTTCATGACTTTTATTTCCGAGAGTTCTTACGGATATCTCGGCAATGACTCCAATCTTCAAATCCAAAAACTGTGCTTCAAGCTAGACAGGTTAATCTCAAAAATGAGCGCATCTCCTAGCGCGCAGAAGAAAAGATTTAAAAAGGCTGCTGACAGGTTGAAGTCCAAGGTTCAACACATGGTTAAAGAGTTGCACGACAAGACTGCTAAATTCTTAGTTGATAATTTCGATGTCATCTTATTGCCATCATTTGAATCTTCAAAGATGGTTAGCAAGTCACGTCGCAAAATTCGCTCTAAAACCGTGCGTCAGATGCTGACTTTATCTCATTATCAGTTCAAGAAACATCTTGAATGGAAAGCTTGGGAGTCAGGTAAGGTAGCCCTGACTGACATCAACGAAGCTTATACATCAAAGACAGTTTCTTGGACTGGAGAAGTCAAGAAGATTGGCGGTTCTCGTGTTATTAGAGACCGAGATGGACGCTGCATGAACAGGGATCTAAATGGTGCTCGCGGGATTTTCTTGCGGGCATCGGTTGATACACCTTGGTTGAGAGAACATCTCAGCCTATGTATTTGTTGACGAATGTTAGCAAAAAAGTATCGGTTACGCTAGTGAAGAGAGAAAAGAATAGTTACGATCGAGACTTCATCAGTCCACCTTGTAATTTATTCCTCAGTTATCAAGCCCAACAGTTTTGCATTTTCTGGGAAGCGAGACTCTTGGCACTTCCAACAAGTGGGAAACTAGACCGTCAAAAAGCTTGGGTTTGATGGTAAAAGCCTTACTAATATTATGTAAACACCTTATCGATGGCTCGCCGGAACAATCTTGCAGGAAAACCCATGTCTAGTATGCAAAACCAATTTACGGTTCACTTTTGGGGCGTTAGAGGTAGTATAGCGTCTCCCGGAGCTGAAACAGTACGTTACGGGGGCAACACGCCCTGTATAGAAATGCGAGTGGGTGACAGCCGCCTAATTTTCGATGGCGGTACTGGGTTGCGGGTTTTGGGACAAACTCTCCTGTCGCAGATGCCCGTAGAAGCTCATATGTTTTTTACTCACACTCACTGGGATCACATTCAAGGATTCCCATTTTTTGTCCCAGCTTTTATTAAAGGCAATTGTTTTCACATCTATGGGGCCGTTGCTCCTACTCCTAATCAAGCTACTATCCAGCAGCGACTCAACGACCAGATGCTCCACCCTAATTTTCCGGTGCCCCTGCAAATTATGGGGGCAGACCTGAAATTTAACGATATAGAAGTGGGTGAACCCATGGAAATCGGAGAGATTAAGGTGGAAACAGCTTTGTTGAACCACCCCGGTGAAGCGATCGGCTACCGCGTCAACTGGCGGGGTTATGCGGCTGCTTACGTGACTGATACTGAACATTTTCCCGATCGTTTGGACGAAAATGTGCTGTATTTGGCTCGCGATGCTGAGGTGCTGATCTATGATGCTACTTATACGGATGATGAGTATTATTCGGAAAAGTCTAGCAGGGTTGGCTGGGGACATTCGACTTGGCAGGAAGCGGTGAAGGTGGCAAAGGCTGCTAATGTCAAAAAGTTGGTGATTTTTCACCACGATCCGCTGCACAATGACGAGTTTTTAGACAAGGTGGGAGAGCAAGTGGCTCAAAGGTTCCCGAACAGTTTGATGGCGCGGGAAGGTTTGTCGTTACAGTTGCTGCCTCCTCAAAACAAGGATTTGTCTGAAGGGTCGTCTGAAGGGTCGGTGGAAGCCCCTAAAGTGCCTGCGTGATGGATTTGAGATTGCCAGATGGTTCTTAAACAGTTGACAGTTGACAGTTGACAGTTGACAGTTTGAGAGCGGCATCTACAAGGAAGAGGATGGGAGTAATGAATAGTCTGATTTTTATTTCTCCCTCAAAGAGAGAGGCTTTCAACCAATTCTTTATGGTAAATCTTGAGGTCTGAAATCTAAAATTTAAGTGAGGGCTGACCTGACTCAAAGACGGATACAAGCCCCGGCTTAAGTCGTAGAGAACCAAAAAGTTTAGATCGAAGTTCTAACTCCCAGTATCGATTCTGTGGAGTCAAATCTAAAATCTAAAATCTAAAATCTAAAATCGACTGGCGATCGCAATCTGGCTAAGTATGGCAAAATCTTAAGCGTGTGGATAACTTCTTCTTCAACCGCTGCTCTGACTCCAACTTCTGTTGCCTTGGGAAACTTTGATGGTTTGCACCTAGGGCATCAACAAGTCGTGCAGCCAATTTTAAATCGATCGCCGGGGCTAACTTCTGCGACGGTTTCTGCGTCGGGGCAAAACTTGCGCCCAAACGCTGGCAGAGATCAAAATTTGGAAGGCGAACATCCGGCAAGCTGGGAAAACGACTCAGCAGCACTGCCGGAAACAGCCCGCAGCGCCCTGAATTTCAATGGTGCGATCGTGGCGCACCCCCGGGCCGAGGGCAACAGCCTCTCTGGTCGCGATGATGCTGCGGGCGATCGGCTTTACGGTACTGTGGTGACATTCAATCCCCACCCGCAAGAATTTTTTACAGGTCAACCCAAAAAACTGCTGACACCTCTGGCAGAAAAGGTAGAATTGCTCGCAGCAATGGGTGTCGAGCAACTTGTGCTGCTGCCGTTCGATCGAGAATTGGCAGCATTGACTGCTGCTGAGTTTGTCGAGGAAATTCTGGTGCGGCAACTGCAAGCGAGTCGTATTAGTGTGGGGGTGGATTTTCGGTTCGGACGCGGACGTGCTGGGACGGCTGTAGATTTGCAGTCGATCGCCTCGGGTTACGGTATTGATGTTGCGCTGATACCCCTGCACAATTGCGATGAGGGCGATCGAATCAGCAGTTCCGCGATCCGCGAAGGTTTAGCATCCGGCGACCTCACAAAAGCGAATAAGTTGCTGGGGCGGCCTTACAGTTTAGTCGGGCCTGTGGTGGGCGGACAGCGGCTGGGTAGGACGATCGGATTTCCGACTGCTAATATCGAACTGCCACCGGAAAAATTTTTGCCGCGTTTTGGCGTGTACGCGGTGCGAGTCTCGGTGAAGGATGGAGGCGGAATCATCAAAAAAGATGAAAATTCTGCCTATAAGTGGGAAAATCCCCAATCTCTAATTCCGCGCCAAGCATCAGATTTATCATTCATAAATGGGGTGATGAATGTTGGTTGCCGCCCGACGGTAAACGGTCTACAACTAACTGTAGAAGTTCATCTGTTAGATTGGTCTGGGGATTTGTACGGTCAAACCTTGAGCGCAAGTTTGATAGAATTTTTGCGACCCGAACAAAAATTCGCTTCTCTGGATGCTCTCAAAAATCAAATTCAGGCAGATTGTGATGTTGCTAGAAAGGTGTTAGCTGCCAATGGTTAATAGATCTATTGCAAAAGTATTGGCTAATCAAATTTTCGGACGGGCTAGAAGCCCATCCCACAAGAAAAATAATTGTGGGATGGGCTTCTAGCCCGTCCTAATTATGAATCCATTGTGTATAGTTTTGCTTGGGCGATTGAAATCGCGTGTATAAAAACGAAGTCCGCGCAGGCTGAGTGAGAATAAAAGAACAAGCAATTAACAACTAGCAATTAGCAATTAAGTAAATCAACGTAATTAAGGTAAAATGCGGAAGGCTAAAAAGCTTCCTTCTTCCTTCTTCCTTCTTCCTTCTTCCTTCTTCCTTCTACTTAAAAATCAGGGATATGAGAGAACATATTGAGCGGCTCAAACAAAATCTAGGCAAGACAATTGTCGGTAAAGCGGATGCTATTCGCTTGGTACTTGTAGCCGTGCTTTCGGGCGGACACGCGCTGCTGGAAGACGTGCCTGGTGTGGGAAAAACGCTGTTAGCGAAGTCTTTAGCGCGATCGATCGATGGGAAGTTTCAACGCATTCAGTGTACTCCCGATTTGTTACCAACGGATATTACCGGTACTAATATTTGGAATCCTAGCAGTGGCAAGTTTGAGTTTTTGCCGGGCCCAGTTTTTGCTAATGTTTTGCTGGCGGATGAAATCAATCGGGCGACGCCGCGAACTCAGTCTGCTTTGCTGGAAGTGATGGAAGAAAAGCAGGTGACGGTAGATGGAGTTTCTCGGAATGTTCCGGCGCCGTTTTTTGTGATTGCGACTCAAAACCCGATCGAATATCAAGGCACTTTTCCGCTACCGGAAGCGCAGATGGATCGGTTTACCTTGTCTTTGACGTTGGGCTATCCCGCTGCGTCGGAAGAGTTGCAAATGTTGGAACGGCTGTCTGATACTTTTGCTGTGGAAGATTTGCAGCCTTGTATTTCCTTGGAAGAGGTGCAGGAATTGCGGCGTTTGTGCGCTGCGGTGCAGGTGGAAGGCTCTTTGAAGCAGTATATTGTGGATTTGGTGCGATCGACTCGCCAGGATGAAGAGATTACTCTAGGCGTGAGTCCCCGTGGTGCGGTGGCGTTGCACCGGGCATCTCAAGCGTTGGCGTTTATTTCAGGGCGGGATTTTGCTACCCCGGATGATGTGAAGGATTTAGCGCCGCACGTACTTTCTCATCGGTTGATTCCGGCGGGGGGAAGGAAGGCGAAGACGATTGTTGATAAGTTGTTGAGAGAAGTTGCTATTCCTTAAAAAGTTACAAATCCTCGATCCGATCCTCGATCGGAGACGGCGGTTGAAACCGCGTCTACACAAACAAAGTCCGCCTCCGCGGACTGAAGA
The DNA here is from genome assembly GCA_004292955.1 of Oscillatoriales cyanobacterium. Lineage (GTDB taxonomy): Bacteria > Cyanobacteriota > Cyanobacteriia > Cyanobacteriales > Microcoleaceae > Microcoleus. The sequence goes on from RDXX01000008.1 coordinate 121,043, forward strand.
TAATTCGGCGGTTTCAACCGCCCGGTCTTCTTATCTTATGATGATTGTTCAATAACTTACAATCTTTATTGTTCTTGTGGGATGGGCGTCCCGCCCGTCCTTTCTGAATGGGCGGGACGCCCATCCCACAAACTTGTGTAAATTATTTAATTTTAGATCCTTATCATTGTTGAATAGATCCTTGAAATAGCGCCACTAATTTCTTTGCTTCTATATCAACATTATGTTGTTGAGCAACCCGTTCGGCTCCTATTTTCCCCATTTCTTCTAGCTTTTCCAAAGGTGCTTCCAATGCCGCACGCATAGCAACAGCCAATGCTTCTACGGAACCGGGAGGAACTAACCAACCGCAAACACCCGGTTCTACGAGCTCTGGAATACCAGCAACATAGGTGCTAATTACGGGCCGATTGAGAGCGAGGGCTTCCATAATTACGACGGGTAAACCTTCAGCAAAACTCGGCAATACCATGGCGCGGGAAGCTAAAATCTCTTTCTGAACTCGATCGCCACTGGCCCAGCCGGTAATTTCTATATAGTTTTGCAGATTGAGTTGTGCAATCTGCTGTTCAATTTCAGCTCGCAGCGGCCCGTCTCCAACAAATACCAATTTAAACTCCAAGCCTTGAACGGCTAGCTTGCTGGCGGCTTCTAGTAGTAACAAATGACCTTTTTGTTCGCTGAGTCTCCCGATGCAGGCTAAGCGGGGTGCTGCGGGTATGGGGACGTGGGGTGCGGCTAAAAATGCTGCATCGACGCCGCAGTGTATGACGTTGATTTTTGACCAATAAGCGCGATCGCACCACCGAAATAGCTGACTTTTGCCGAAGGAACTGACTGCTGCTACAAAGGTAGATCGTTTAATTTTTTCATCTAAGGAAAGAAGTGTAGCTTTATCAAATTCTTCGGGGCCGTGAACGGTGAAACTGTAAGTCGGGCCGCCTAGGACGCGACATAACATTGCAACAGTTGTGGAATTTGTGCCGAAGTGAGCGTGAACGTGTGTGGTACCGGATTCTGCGAACCAGTTTAAAAGAATGCAAGCTTCTGCGAAATAAGCTAGATGCAGTAAAATCCCGCGTTCTGAGTGTAAGCCAACTTTGAACATTAACCGCAAAGCTTCGAGGAATCGAATTGGTCTAGTTGCGGCAGTGCGGAGCAAACCCAACGCTAAGCCCTGTACGCCAACTCCTAGGATGACTTTGGTCAATTCTTGTTCTTGTTTGTCTGCGCCGTCTACGAGTTCGGATTCGCAGGATCGAATGGAGTAACGCCCGACTTTGAGGCCGCAAGTTTCGACGGCTAGGAGTTCTCTGCGGACGAAGCTGTGGCTGACTTTGGGGTATTGGTTGACTAGGTAGGCGATGTTCATGAAGGGGGAGAAATTTTTGTGGTAAAACTCTAAACCAGTCTAGCCTTATGGGAGGTGAAGGGCGATCGGGCGATCGAGGGCGATTATGGAGAAAGCGAATCACTCCACACATTTGAGACTTTATAATATTTTATTTGACGCCTGGGGTAGTAAAGTCATTTTTGCTATTTAGGTATGTAGTTGGGCTTTAGCCCTCTTTCCTAATATTATAAAGAGGGCTAAAGCCCAACTACGTACCTTCGCCCAAGTGCGAGCCGACTTTTGAGCAATACTTTTGGTAGTTTAAAATTTCCTATCCTGAGAATAAAACCAGCCTGCCTATCTATCGGGGCAACCGGGTTCTTTAAAAAAACCTACAATAATTATGAAAATGATGCGAGGATTGCTATAATACCTTTCAATTTTGACTTGCTATTTCAGCATCCAGAAGCAATTCGCACTGTTGAAACACATAATTAATGGCGGCAAAAAGTTTGTCTAATTCTTGAATCGTATAAAACGTTTGATTGCGAGTAAAAACATTCCCTTTAAGTTTACCAAATTGCCAAACTCCTCCATTAGAAGCAATGCCAAATACCTCTTGTGCTGGTTTTTCATTCAGCTTTTGTGCAGTAATCATCTCCACCATACACTGCGCCCATCCAGCCTCAAAATTATCCAGTTTTGCTTCAACCAACAAAAAGTAAGGCTTGTCAAACACAACATTTCCCAACGGAGACTTTTGAGCAAGTATATACTCAGGAAAACCGGACATCTTTTCGTCGTAGTTGAGTGACTTGTGACTCCATATAATAAATTTTTTCGAGTAGCGCTTCCAAACTTCCTTTAACATTGGATAAATCAGATTTTCGCAAATAGCATATTCCGAACAGTCGGGTGCTCCTTCACGGATGACGAATTCTAAGTCTTCTCGGAAGTAGTCTGGGATAGGAAATTGAGTTTCAATAATAAAGTTAGATCGAGTGTAGGTAATCTGAAATTCTTTGACAACAGTATCGATTGTTTTGTAAGCGCTGAATGGCATAATAACCTCCCAAATTGAGGTGAGCTAATGTACTTAGACTATTTTAGCATGGGAAAGGGCGATCGTCTTTAAGTGCGATCGTTCATTTGAGCATCCAGGAGCAATTCGCACTGTTGAAACACATAATTGATCGCAGCAAAAAGTTTATCTAATTCTTGAATTGTATAAAACGTTTGATTGCGAGTAAAAACATTGGATTTGAGCTTGCCTAACTGCCAGCGATCGCCATTTGATACAATCCCAAAGACATCTTGTTCTGGATTTTCATTCAGTCGCTGTGCGGCAATCATTTCGGCTAAACACTGCGCCCATCCATTTTCAAAGTTATCTTGTTTCGCTTCAACTAACAAAAAGTAAGGTTGTTCAAAAACGACTTTTCCTAAGGTCGAGCGTTTAGCCAAAATATATTCAGGAAACCCAGAAAGATATTGGTCATAGGTGAGAGATTGATGACTCCACAAGACAAATCCGCTGTAATAGCGCTTCCAAACTTCCTTTAAAACTGGATAAATCAAATTTTCGCAAATTGCAAATTCAGAATTATCAACCACTCCTTCTCGCATGGTAAATTCTAAATCTTCTCGAAAATAGTCAGAAACATGAAACTCTGTTTCTACTATAAAATTAGATTCGGTGTAGGTAATCTGAAATTCTTTGAGGACTGAACTGACTGTTTTGTAAGCGCTGAAAGGCATAATTACTTACCAAATTGAGGGTGCGTGTTGTATTGAGCTTATTTTAGTATTCTTTACGACAGTGGAATGGGAGCAAAAAGAGCTGGTTCGCGATCGTTTCGTGGAACGAGAGCAATTTGGACATCGTAGCCTAACTCATTTGCATATTGCGCCAGAGTTTTCAATTCTATGCGATCGAGCGTTCCCTCAATTTGAGATATCCTACCAGGACTTTTTTGCACTTCACGCGCCATTTCTCTAACAGTCAATCCGCGATCGCTGCGAATTTTCTGAAGAAGTTCTCCCAAGCTATCTAAAATGAGAAAATACTCCAGTTTTTGTTGTAACTCCTCTGCCGTTGTTGGTTTGAGAGTTTCAGGAGTATTGGCATTTACCATTGCTTCTGGTTCGGCTAGGATTGCCGCCAATAAATCGCTGACTTTGCCATCAATTTTTGTCATAGCTTTTTACCTCAATTAAATTATACTGACACTTCTAGCCCATTCCGTGCTGCTTGGATAACTTCGGCTGTCCAATTTAGTAATGCAGCACTAGCCGCATCTTCTGTTTTGCATTCAGCGCGACACAGGGTAAATTCTGTTTGAGAAATTTGGAAAAAATAAAGGCGTTGCTGATTGACGGTATGAAAGGCTAAATATGCCAGTCATGGAAACCAGTATCGACAAAGCTTGGGGATTTTCAACTTATTTTTTTCATACTCTGATTAAGCAACGCCGATAGGGTAGTAGTAGAACCGACTGTATTAAATTGTGCAACAATCTGCACAGTTTTGACGAGTTGCAGTTAAGCTCGTTGGGATAAATGACCAACAACTGAGGTAAAACTCATGATGAAAATTAAAGCGATCGCCTTGGCAACAGTTTGCACTTTACCGCTTTCTTTATCTCTATCATTTGCAGCAAGGGCAGACAAACCAAACCAGCCATGTCAAGCTAATTTAAATACCAGCAAGGGAACTGACGACGAGGTGAACAACTGTCCGATAACCGTGGGGCAGTTTTCGATTCGGGGAACCTTTTCTAACTCGAAATGGCAAGCTTCTTTTTGGGCGTGGGAACCGGCTTATTACATCCTTTACGTTAAAAATCAGCGAGATGGTAGTAAAATTAACCTAACAGGTTTTGATGTTAAGGGTACGACAAGCAGACCGCAATACCGCTTCACCGATCGCGATCGAGGTATTACCTATATTGTAACTTTTCAATATTCAGACCGGAACACGATCCGATTGGAAATTTATAAAAATAATGTGGCGATCGCCAATGAATTGCTGGTACGGGAATCAGATAAAGTGCTCGGTGGGCCTTGAGGAAGATGCGAGCGATGTCTTCTGTTTCGGTTGTGGCTGAGGCGAATTAGTCAGCCTCTAACTCTTGTTCAAAGGTAACGCCTTCATACACAAGGTCGATCGCACATTCAAACTCAATACTTGCTAGGGCGATCGCCTCTCCAGCTTCATACTGACAGTAAAACCACATTTTACCTTCTCCTCGACGATAAACTTCAACGGTTATTTCTTCTGAATCAACTAAGACGTATTCTTGCAAACTCGGAATCTGGCGATAATATTTGAGCTTTTTTGTGCGATCGTAATTGGCTATACCCGGAGAAAGAACCTCAACAATAACCTTCGGGTTTTGAATAAAGTCTTTAGCTTTCAAATCATCTGGATTGCAACTGACAACTAGATCGGGATAGAAATAGCGACTGTTTTTACGAGCCTGAACCTTCGCATCTGACACATTAACTCGACAGCCTCTCTGACGTACATGAGGATATAAAGTCCTGTAGAAGTTAAGGGCAATGTCATTATGAGGCAGAGATCCTCCTGTCATAGCCAGAATTTCGCCGTCAATGTATTCGTGGCGAAGTTCCTGCTTGGCTTCCCATTCTAGGTATTCTTCAGCCGTCATTTTTTGGTAGTCTTCACGAATAGCAATCATAATTTGCTCCTTGATGCAATCTATTTCTATTTTAACTGACTATTAATTTCTTGTGATAATGGCCGTTTTTTGCAAGTGTGTGGGGTGTGCGATCGACCTTGGTGGGATGAATGGGTAGCGGGAGGGCGATCGCTTTTGTAATCTATTATTTATGTTTAGGCGGTTTATGTGGTCTAGCTAAGACTCGATTGATGCCAATTATGCCATCTGAATCACTGCCAGAAATATTTTTCGTGGATAGTTTGGGTTTTATTTTAGGCTTTTCAGTGATGTTTTTTGGAGCAGCAGTTTCTACTATAGAGTTTTCCTGCTTGTAATAACGCATTAAACGAGATGCCCAACCTAAAATTTGCAGCAAAGTCCTAGCATCCCCTTGAAATCCTTTCAGACAATCGCTACAAGCTTTGTCGATGCTGCGGTAATAATCTGTGGTTTTGCCACTGTGTCCGATTTGTCTGCCATTACCGACAAGGGTTTTAAGATACTTGAAAAACCTGGAATTGGCATCGGTTTGATTTAGATTGACTGCATTGCGTAGATAGGCGATCGCCTTTCCCAATTCATTGACATCGGTTTGTTCTTTTACCAGAGTTTGCGCGATCGCGTGAGCAATTCCCCACTGGTGTTCGGTCAAAGATTCTGTGACTAATTCAGTATTCGACATCTTTAATACATTCCTGTTGGAGGTTCGCGATCGGTCGGATATTTTAAGACTTCAGCCAGTTCTTGCAATTGAGTTGCTTGCACTAAACTCGAATGAGCAGCTTGAATATTTTTTTGCATGAACTGTTGCAATTCAGTGCCATTCATGCTGTCAGATTCGGGAGGATTGTAGGAAGAATAGCGATCGCGCAAATCTCCCTTGTTCTGCAACACCCTTGCTGCTGTGACTTCCACAGTCATGGTTCCCATGCCGATCGGCTTCCCGCCACCTACCTTGAGGGCGATCGCATATTTTGGATCTTGGCCCAGCACAATCAAAAGCGTTCCCAACTCTGCTGGCGTTAAATTTTTGAATTGTATCTGTGTTTTAAAAGTATACTCTTTAGCAGCTTGCTGAACAGTAATGCCTTGATTTTGACCTTTGTCGATCGCTCTAATTGTGTGATAATAAAACTTGCGTCCAGCTACATTACCTCTTTGGTCAAAATATGCTCTTCTTTGGTCAGGACGGGGACGATATAAAGATGGCATAAATCCAGTAGCAAAACCTGTTTTTTCGCATTTAGCATCGCTGAATTCAATTAGCCCTTGCCAATCTAAAGCACCGAATACTTGACTTGCCGGACAGAGTTCTTGTTTATTTTTACAAGGCAGGCGATCGGACGGAATTTTATCTTTGTATCTTGATGTAATTACTGCTAAAGTGCTATTAGTAATGGCTTCGTATGCCGATCGGATGCAGCCTTTGAGAGAACTACCTTGAATTGATAGTTTTTGGTCAATATTTTGAACCATTGTTTTGATTAAAGGGACGCGGCTGCCTATGTCGCTACCCATGACAACTACGCCTGTAGAGACGTGCAAAGTAGTCTGAACTTTCAAAGTGATAAACAAAGTTCCGTGCAGGCGATCGACCAAATATTTGTGATGTCCGGCAGGAGCTTTTTTCGGCGGGCGTTCGTTGGGAAAACTAATTAATTCATAAGGTTTAGGCACTCCGATTTCACCAGCATAGTTATTAGAAACGGGGCGGCTTGGCGGCGGTGTAGAACCTCGGAGTTTAGGTACGGGATTATTAGTCATTTTTTACTCCTGACGGTGAGGGCGATAAAATGAACGGTGGCAGTTCTTTGGTCTTTAAAGTATCGCTGACCTATGGTAATATTCTTAGAGTCAATTTTTTCGTCATTTTCTCCTTTATAGATAAAAGTTTTAGGAAATTTGGGTTCGTCAAGGCTGTGAAAGTAAGCAGCGCGATCGCAGCATTCCCAATTTTCGCCGATCGCCTCAAATCCCTCTAAATCGGCTGGAACCCTACTCAGGATTAACGCTTCATATGTACTTCCCTGCTTTTTCCAGCGCAATTCGCGATCGCTATTAAACATCTGCCCTTCAAAGCCGAGAGACAACTCATCGGGCAATTTCCTGCAAATGCCACTGACTGCGTGGGGCGATCGCACAAAATAGTAACTTTCCTCAGTTGCTAACTCTTCTAGCAACTTTTTGGCTTCATCCGGTGATAAACGCGATCGAACATATACAAAACCTGTATTCATGCTACAGCACCTGTTAAAAGCTTACTCCAAGCAGAAACTGCACATTTAAATAAATTGGGTACACCAGTCTCACCATCACCTTGCCATTTTAGCTGCACTCCAAAACCTAAATCCATCGGTTCAGCAGCAATTGGAGTTTGTTCGCGATCGGGTTGAGAAAAGCCGTAATTTCCGGCTTCATCAACTTCTAAAAATTCTCCTGCACCCAGCAAGAAAGCGTGTCCCCATTGACCAGGCTTTACTATTTGTTTAATTTGGCGATTATCTTCATCTAATACACAACCGGGATACTGAACTACGGCTTCGTTAAATTTTACTGTCACCGTCCCCAAACCGCGAGATTTAGCAAAACCGATGCCAAACCAGCCATCATTTAAGTCTCGCAAAACTAAGCCAATTAAGCCTAATTGTGCTAAGGAAAAGTTTTTCAGATGTATTTTAGTGCGAAATTCTCCAGCGGTGCAGACTTGATAGTTAAATGGGCCCACGGCTACGGAACCAAAAACGCGATCGATCGCGACTCCATTTCGTTCTTGAATTTTAAGCTGTTTCTTATCAATTGGGTGAGCATCTTCTATTCTAAGTCTGCTAGCAATTGAAGTGTTGCCGAAAATGCGATCGGTAAATGAAGATAACTTGTAAATATCGCTGGATGATTTCTTCTGTAAGTAATCGTAATTGTCATTCAATGGATCGTTAGCCCAGAGAATGTCTGGATTATTAGGATTACTATCTGTTCCTATGGTTCTGACAATTCTCTCAGCATGAGCGCGAATAGCACCTTTTAAACTGCTTCCCGGTAGATAAATTGACTTGCCTCCTGCGTGGTAAGTCTCGACAAATTCCATATCCGGTTTAGTCGGATCGGCTCCTTCTTTACCGGATTTTATCAGAATCGGCCCGTCAGGAATGAGAGTTAAGTCAATGGTACAGTGGTTGACAAATCGTTTGTGCATAATTTAGTCGGTTGAGAGATGGTTTAAAATTAAGCAGCTACTAACTTATTCAGTTGAACTTCACACTTTTGGAAAACATTGATAATTATTTAAACTCATATTTACCTCGCAGATGTTGCTTGAGATTTGTCAGAAGTTTTCTCGTTGAGATGCTTAATAAGTTCTTCTACCCAATAGTCTTTGAAATCTCTTGCGTCTTCATAAGCAGTATCGTCTCCCATGACCAATTTTTTCAGATATTCAATTAACAAGTCAGGTCTATCTTCAGGATAGTCAAACCAGCGCATTTTATCAATTTCTAGTTTAACCACACCTAAGCCGCGCGATCGCCCTCCTCCGAGAGGTATTTGTTCTGTTTCAAATTGATGCAAGCCGATCGCCAATAAGCCCAATTCCCACTCCTCAGCATTTTCGACAACGGCTTTAAAATCAAAGGGAGTACCTGCGGGGACAACTTGAAAGTCGTAAAGTTTCCCGTCGGCGGCGGTTTCGGTATCTCTGTCAATGGCTACTCCATCTCGTTCTTGATATTGTCCGAACCACGCATCGGGTTGTACAGTTAAGTCGCGGACTTGGAATTTGCTGGCAAGCCAAGGGGAACCAAAAAGACGAGATACTAGATCGGTATGCTTGAGAATCTCGGCAGTTAGAGCTTTGTCATCTTTGAAATTTTCTTTGATTATCTTCATTTCCCCAGAGGTAATCGACCACTCGTTTTCTATGGCAGGATTGGCTACCAGTTTGCGATCGCTGCCTAAAACTCCTCGCAGGAAGCTTTCTAAGCGCGATCGGAGTGCACCTTTAAAGCTTGAGCCGGGAATCAAAGGTCTACCCAAGGCATCTTTGATGACGGGTAGATCGGAGCCGATGGGTTCGGTGGAACGTCCGGCACTAATGCGTAATGCCGTTACTGTTGTGAGCGTTCCTGTTATTTCTAGACGATTTTTAAATGTATCAAACATAAACTCACCTAAGTAATTACTTGGAACTTGCCTAAAGTATTTAGTCAATGACTTAGTAAGGATTTCTGTTAACCTCTGGTTCCTTACCATAACGATGTAATAACAAGATACCATTCGATGATGTACAGCTTACTCGTATTCCATCAGTTACTCTAAAATGAGCGATATCAAACTTATCACCGTTAATGTTGGTATATTTCTTCATGTTGCTATATTTGTCATATTGCAATCCAGGATGTGTTTTAAGAATACTGGTGTCGCCACCTGACTTTTGCAACAATTGAGAAGCTTTAGCTATAGTTTCTTGTAATTTGACTTGCTCTTCTAGATTATTTTTAATCTTTTGATAGTCATCGGAGAAACTCGACTTGTAATCTATTTTAGGGAAATTCAGTAGCTTTTGTGAAAGCAATTCTTCTTTACATTGATCCCAAACTAGCTTGCCCCATGCTGATAGAATCATTTCTTGTCCATCAACTAAAATCCATTGTTCAGGAACTTTTTTAGCTTCTTTCCAAGATGTGGATATTTCCCCAGCCTCCATCATTGCTAGTTGAACTTTATATGGGTCAATCTCTAACACATCAACCTTTACAGGAAGCTTGGGAATTTTGATTAGTTGATTCGACCCCTCGAATACGTAAATAATTTCATCAGCATAAAACATTCCGATTGTATTGAAATAGCCTTGCAAAGCCTTGAATCCACCAACAAGATTAAAGCAAATCATGTATCGGCTATTTTTATAGCCTTTAATAGTTTCTTGGATCGAAGGAATCAACTTTGCCATCCCTTCTACAAAAATATCGCTGCTAGCAGTAGAAAGTCCAGACTGAGCATGAGTGCTGATATTAGTTAATCCCTTGCTCTTTAAAAAAGACTCAACTACTTCAGCGGCCACTCTACCTTGTGCTGTATCGGTAGTAACTAATAAGTGCATATCTGGTATGCCCTGCTCTATTGGCTCATTGTACAAACTATAAATACCATTTAGTTCTGCGCTGGCTTTTCGGATTTTATCGGTATCATCACTGTACAGTTCTTTTTCGGCTCTTTCCTTCAGCTCTGAAATAATTTTTTTAATTTCTGGATAATGTTGGATTTCTTTATCGGTATAGTTTGCTGTTCGCTGTAGTTGTTCATAGCAATCATTATCATCTATGTCTCGATCTATTTGGTTAGTTAACACGCTAGTGCCAACAGTGGAAATTACAAGTCTAGCCATAATTTTGTAGTCCTAAGTAATTGTAAGTTGACAGCTAAGATTGACCTTTCTTTTTGTAGACTAGATAACGAGCGCCATAGCCTAGATATCGACGGGTAAGCTCTATCCAAATTTGATTAAAAGAATTTTCTGCTTTGGCGGTTCTGGCAATATCCTGAGCAGTAGATTTGATATTTCTATCAATATCAGAAATGATTTTTTGAGCTAAAGAGTTTTCCCCTCTACCCCATTTTCTATCGCGGCCTACTTGATAAAGCAAAAAGTTTTTGATTACTTGTGTGCTTTCAGTTGTGTCGGCAACTCTTACTAAGTTGCGAAATTGTGATTCTTCTAAGTCACCGTAAGAACTTGCATCCTCTAAGGCTGTTTGAATGTCAGTCACTAACTTATCTTCAGCTCGGCGAATGCCTTGCAGAATTTTGAGTTGTTTTTGTGGATCTAGTGATTCGCTCATACTGCATTCTCCCGAAATATAAGATGAAACTCGTTGCAAATTTGAATTTGTCCGAAACCCTCACAAGTTCGATCGCCCAATCCCCTCATTTCCAACTCTCCCAATCTCTGAATCCAAAGCTCTGGTTGAGTTGTACTGAACAAATAAACCGCTCCTTTCGTGGAAATCAACTCTACATCTTTCATCAACCCCCAGCCCGCATTCCAACCAGACAGAAAATCATAACTGCTATAAGCAGCCTCCAAACGCAAAGATTCATCTTGAGCTTCAACCCCTGCAAACTGGTGCAACATCTTTTCGGATATTACAGTTGTACGCCTCCAATTTTCAGTCAGTATCGCATCGGATTGCAAGTCTAGGGTGAAGTAAGTGCGATTTGCTGGTGACTCTTTAATAGGACTGCCAAAAACTCCCCATTTGTCCCAACGCTCTTTTAGCCTTTGATTGAATTCAGCGATGCGATTGCTCACATCTATCTTAGCATTAACAAGATTTTTTGTCTGAATTTCAACTTTCCCCAATCCTCTGGAAGTCGAACCGCCCAACCGAAAATTTTGATTGCGATCCTGAATGAAATCCCGCAGAGTCTCCGCTAAATCATCCTCGACTAAAATCGCACCTCGATAGTAAACAGGATTTTGTTTGGTTTCCTGAGATTCATTCAAAACTTCCAGACTGTAAAGTATTTCTTCCTCTGATGTAGCCCTGCGACGATTAATCCCAACTCGCGTTAGCAGGCGTTTGTTGACCGTAAGACTGTGATACTTTTTATTGAACTTACAGTAAAAACTAATACCAGCAGCATCGACTCTCCCTCCGTCTTCCGGGCAATTCGGATCGTAGGGATATCCGTAACCTTCTGCACAAAAGCGATCGATCAAAGTGTCAAAAACGCCATTTTTTTCTGGATCTTTGTCTTTGCGTTTGAAACCAGGCTTATTTTTAGAACTGAGTGCAGTTGCAGGTAAAACTCCATTTTCTTCAAATCTATCTTTAGGGATGAGCTTGCCATTAATTATCAGGGCTGGATAAGCATTTTGGAAAATTGCGGGATTTTCACTCAAGAATAAAGCTTGAAAATCGCCGCCATTTTTGGTCAAATCAGTCGATCGCCCATTTGATAGATCCAAAATCTGAGCAGCCACAGCACCCCGAATCACCGTACCGGGAATATAGTCCACAGCCTCGCTAATCGAACCCCCCGGCTTCTGGCGGGCGATCGCCAAAGGAGACAAAACCTTAATTTCCAGTTCAATTCGCTGCATTTTCCCCTCCCTTCGCTAGACAATCCCAATCTGCATCAGTAACTTCAAAATTCGGTAAAGTTTCCCAACTCAGCCATCCCAAACCTGCCGATTTACTTCCACCTAATGCGTGAATGTGCTTGAAACCAGCCAACATCAGAGGTTTCGCATAACTGGGACAATTTGGTAACAGATGAATTTGACCTTTAAACTTCAGTGAAACATTCGGCGGAGAAGTCTCTAAAAAGTAAAGTTTGTTTTCTTCAGCGGTGCGACGGCGGCGATTCATTGTGACTCCCGGACGTATAAATTCAGCTAAATTTTCCGGGTGTTCCGTACAAATCAAATCTTCAAAAATTACCCGCGATGGCAAAACTGGATCGCCGAAAATTTGACCAATCAAACAGTGATAAGTCTCATTATATCCTAAAACTTCGTATTCGCTGCGTTTAAAATTATCCGGTGCATTTTCTCGGCGAATTACCATGTTTCCAGGACTAGGGGACTCGGAAATCTCCCAACCCAAACCTCTAGCAATTTTCTCGCATTCGTGGCGGAGGCGACCTTTGATTTGCGAACCAGGAATTAACAGATTTCCTTCTGCATTGCGGACAATTGGCTTATCTGCAAGGGAACCGGAGGAACCGCCCGCGCCTACACACAAAGCTGTATCAATTACTGCTGTAAGTGCGTAAGTCTCTATTGACGTTGATAAAGTCCTGAGAACAATCATGATTCAACCTCCGCCTCTGCCGAGCTTTCTGAACTTAATTGGGAATCTTCTAATTCAATGAAATCGTAAATATCTACAATTTCCCGCCAGATGGTTTCATATACGGTTCGTTTATTTTCCTCTATCACAGACATCCAAGGAGCTAGATTACCATGATTTTCTGCATTTTTTGGCTTGCACCAAGCTTCTTCAAACTCTTTTTTAAGTATTTCTGAATTACCATCTTTGAGTCTGGTTCGGAAATAGCGGTAGTTGAGAATCGTTGTATTTTTCCCTTGTTCTAGGAAACTGCGAATTTGGTAGAGTTGCGATTTGGGAAATTCAGCTTCTTTCAGCGCTTTGACCGACTCAATCAATCCGCCAATTTCATGCAAAGTGTACGGTGCGGCGTACAACTTAAGTTCTTGAGGACTGTCTTTGGTTAATGCTTCCTTGCGGAAGTCCTCAATGCTAGATGAAAGGGCAGTTACCGATTTCATTACCAGAAAATCAACTGTACCTCCACAGTATCCGTGTTTTTTTAAATCCTTAGCACGTTTTTTGGCTGATTTGAGCAATTGCTCGTAAAGTTTTTTGGCATAATAAATCGGAGTTTTCTGGTCGGCAATTAACACGCCGATTGATGTGCTTAATTGACATTTGCTAGCTGCTGCATTTTGACTTAGGTAGCGGTGACACTTACTGAGATCGATCGGCTTTTCTGGCTGAGTTTTAGTTTCATAGTTTCCTTTGATTTCCACGCCCGGTATCTGAACTTGTTTGAGCAAGATTTGTTCAAACTGTTCGCCGATAGTTTTGGCGATCGCCAATGCCCGATCTGCGGGTACAATCAAGATAATATCATCGCCACCAATCGTAATAATCTCAAAGGGATGAATCCAAGCACCATCGGGAAGAGTCGATTCTGACTTGTTATTTTCTTTGACTTGGCGGGGATGAAGATGCTCGGCTAAGGCTTGATAAACAGCATATTTAGTGGCATTGTCAACATCTTCGCTAAAATCTTGATACTCTTGGGGAGTGGTGATTTTTTGAATATAGCCACCCATGTTATTGCCGTCAGCATAGATGTAAGCTACAAAACCTTTACTCAAACTGCCAAGCTGAGTTAGAGATTGAGCTATCTCAACGTTTTCAAGGTTGGTGTCGTCGCAGTATTTCTGAAGTTTTTCGGGATGCTTTTCTAAGAAATCCTCAAATTTGTCAACCCAACCTTCAATGACATCAGGACGCCATTCTGCGTACCAATGAGTGTCTTTGATTGTTCCCTTCTTAGCCCGATCGCCCGCTTTGCGTTTCCGTGCAGAAACTTCCGAAAACCAAGGACTCCCCGGAAGACCTTTTTGACTGCGATTGTCGGGATTGTCGGTAGCGCGCGTGATAGCCGATCGCCGATCCGACTGATCTCTTTGCAAATAAGGGTGCGTTTCCAACATCGGCGGATAGCGGCGGCTGGGACGCTTTTCAACGTCATTCCCTTCAAAGTCATTACCACTGCGCCGTTGATTAAACATCACGGCTAATTTAGTAGTTAATTCATTAAAACTCTTGCGATTTATAAACGCCTCTTCAATATGAGATGAATAGACAGGTTGATTTGACTCTTTATCCAGCTTGCCAAAATAAGCTGCAACCACCGGATTTTTATATTCTGGGCGGTATTTATCTAGCCAGAAAGTTTCTTCTATCTGGTCTCGCAGCAAGCCAAATCGAATTTCTAAAAGCTTAAACGTATCTCCCACCGCGCAGGAATTAGCAGTTATGGTTTCATGGGAATAGCGTTTTTCAATGGCATCAGTTAACTCATTCACAAAAGCTGCTGGGCAGAAAGCTAAAATATTGCCACCAGTAGAATAGACAATCATTTCGGAAATCAAAGCCTCTGAAAGCTTTGGAACTCCAGTAAAGTTTTTATCCAGCCATTTTTTTACTTCTAAAGACTGAATTTTATCACTTGCAGATTCAGGACGTTTGCCAAAAAAAGCAGGCAAATCAACTAAGTTTATGCGATCGAGTAGTGCAGATGCACCCCGAATGTCTGGCAGTTTTGCATCTTCAAATACATACTGCTTAACCTTAGTGACACCGCCGTACACTAAACCAATTTTTCCCGGCTGATTCCACAAATTCGGGTATTTATTTTGCAAATCAGTAATTGTTTCTGGAAACTCTTCTCTGGAAATATTTTCTGGAATAGCCAGAAGTTCCCGCACCCGATCGACAATTTCCCTCACCTGGGGCGGCACTTCCTCCCCAGAAGTCAACGCCCGTCGCATTTCCTGCAACACGCTTAGATCAAATTGAGGTTTCCGTCGATCGCCCCAAGCGACACACCAAGCAATACCGATCGCAATACTGTCCATATGCAAACCACTCCTCATCCGGTATGACAGCCCAAGATTGCCTTAATAATTTGTAATTCTTCAACGTGCAACTCTATCTAATTTACTATTGTCACCTAAATTTTCCACAAAAATCAACCCCCAGAAAAATAATCCCGAACTCCCCCAACTCCCCTCAAACCAATCATTTTTCAGACATAACTGGCGCTGCACCTACCCAAAATGACAACAAATAAGGTAAAGTAAACGGCACAATAGTCTAAGGTTCTCGAACTGCCACAACTCGGCAAATTCATACTGAATCGACAAAACTCACAGATACAGGCGACATTCACCGCCAACTACCAACCCCTAACAACGACAAAAATGCAAACCTACTACTACGTTTTAGCCAGCCAACGCTTTTTGCTAGAAGAAGAAGCCCTTGATGAAGTGTTTAAAGAAAGAACTCGCAACTACCATGAACAAGAAAAACAAATAGACTTCTGGTTGGTCAAACAACCCGCTTTCCTAGAAGCACCGGCAATGGCAGCAATTAAAGCAAAATGCCCTCAACCAGCAGCAGCTATTGTTTCCACAGATCCAGTCTTCATTACTTGGTTGAAACTGCGATTAGAATATGTCCTGACTGGTGAATTTCAAGCACCGTCAGCAACTATTCCCGATGCCCTCGCTTCCCTACAGACAGCATGAATAAACAAGCAAAAAAATCCACAGCGAAGTTAGGAAAATTTAGGGAAGAATTGTACAATTTTATTGTGTCTATTCCCCTATTTTCTGCTACTTCGATCGCAATTTTGACATTGACAATTTTGGCGAGTTCTGCTAAAGCTCAGTCAAGCTGCGAACCACCGAAGTCCGACGAATATCTACTGTTAATTGTCACCCGAACACCGGAACAGCAAGAAAAAGCAAAACGCTCTTTTCCCGGAAATAATGACAATACAGTTTGTCGGTACATTAACGATACTGTGACGAGGGTTGGTGGGTTTCGTAACTCGCAAATTGCGATCGATTGGGTTAAATACATCAAAGATGTTGTCGGATTGCAAGCTTACGTAGTTCGATCGCCCGCAGCAGCACTTCCCCAAAACCTGCCAGTCTACAACCCCCAGCCAGCACCAGGTTCAGAACCAATCGCCAATCCCCAGACTGGGAATAGTGGGTTCAATCCCCAAGCCCTCGGCCCCGGTTACGCCGTGTTAGTAGATTACTTCAATCAACCGGAATTAGCCGGCCAAGTCAAGCAAGCATTGGGTACGCAAGTAGGCTTAGCTTCCTACGGCCAACGTCCCTTTTTATTCGTTGCTTATACAACGGATCAAAACGCTGCTACTGCGGCAGTAAAAGCATTGAGCGATCGCGGTTTTTGGCCGATGTTGGTAGATAGCCGCCGTGTTACGGTAATTAGTCCTGCTGTTAGGTAAAATAGGACTTACGCCAGCACAATATATAGCTTGACAAAAGTGACGATCGCCCGTTAAATAGAAATGAGCGATCGTCGTATTTAAAATTTTGCAAGATGCCTTCGATACCTGCTTGAGTTGGACGTGGATCTCGATTCAAATGTTGCGATCGCACGGACAAGTTCGCAAAATTCTTATATTTCCGACTGCTGCGCCTCCAGCCAAGCCTGCAAATCCGCCCCAGTAGCAAAATCCAACAGCGCCTCACTCAAATCTTCGAGTATCGGCAAGGGAAGATTAGCAAGGCGCGATCGCATTTCCTCAGACATTTCCTGCTGTAACCGACGAGTCAATTGTCGGACAATCAGCGCACAGGCTTCTGCTTGTCGTCCTTGCTGTAATCCTTGCTGCAATCCTTGCTGCAATCCTTCCGCTTTAGCTTCTTGATAGAACCTCGTTTCCTGTAGTGTAATTCCCAACATCGATTCCACCTCCGCTCGACTTAACTGTGTAAATTTGTATGACATAATAGTCGTCAATAGTTCTATTATGTCACGGCTGGCTTCTGGGGCAACTTCTTGCTCCATTCGGCTCAGCAAATATCTTGCTTCTGCTGGTGCTTGAGCCTCTTCGACAGTCGTCAACACCATCAGCGCAATTCCCAAAGGCAAGGCCCGAATATCCCCCAACTCATCTAAGCACACCCGATGCACTTGATTGCTGTTGAGCAGAGCTCGATAAGGATAAACATCGCTTTGTTCAATGCTACGAGATGGATAAATCACCACAGCTTGCCAATCGCTATAACGACTGCGATTGCGGTAAAAATATAAAAATGATTCGCCAAACAACCTTTCGTAAAGTTGTTCATCTTTTTGAAACTGAACTTCACAAAAATAGACGATGCCTGCACCTTCAGATTCTGGTGGCAAAAATACGCCATCAATTTCAAATTTAGGTTCTTTGACTGCAACCGAGTCAAAGCGATAATTGGCAGCATTTGCTGGAGTTGTAGCCAGTAGATCGAACAGTAAAGTTGGCGCTTGCCCGAACATTTTGTAGAAGATTGAATCTCGTCGCATGAAATATTTGCAAAGAAAGAGAGATAAATTAATACTACATCATGGGGTTGGCAGATTCCTAATATGATATAAGTCCTGTTATTGTCGTTGAAGCTGTTGCGGATTGTTTCCTAACTGACTTTCGGCCCGTTTTTTTGCCTCCACAGCCGCTCCATAATCCGGCTTGTAGCGAATTGCTTTGTCGTAAGAGGCGATCGCATCTCCGAATCTTTTCACCGCTACAAGGGCGTTACCGCGGCTGTACCAGGCTTCCGAATAGTCCGGTTTGACATAGACAGCTTCGTTGTAAGAGGCGATCGCATCTTCGTACCGCTTTAAATTGTACTGAGCATTACCTCTATTGTACCAGCCTTGAGATTCTTTCGGATTTAAATCCAAGGCTTTACTGTAACACTCAATAGCTGATTCGTACTTGCGTAATTCGTGGTAAGACCAACCTAAATTATACCATGCTTGATGATAATCCGGTTTTAATTTAACAGCTTTTTCGTAAGCTTCTACCGCTTCTTCATGTCGGCGCATTTTCAGCAAAGCTATGCCTTTACTATACCAAGCTTGATAAAAATTAGGCTGAAACCGCACGGCTTTTTCATAAGCTTCAAAAGCTTCTTGGTTTTTGTTCAATTCTAGGAAAACATTGCCTAAATTGTACCAAGCATCAGAATTGTCGAATTTAATTTCAACTGCTTTTTGATAGGATTCTACAGCGCGATCGTACTGTTTTAAATTTTGGTGAGCTTGGCCGCGATTGTACCACGCAAGGTACAAATTTGGCTGAAAATGTACGGCTTTTTCGTAGGATGCGATCGCCTCTTCATACCGCTGCGAGTCTAACAAAGCATCGCCTCTACCTTCCCACGCTGCGGGATAGTCTGGTTGGATTTTCAAAGCGTTGTCAAAAGATGCGATCGCCTCCTTTGACTGTTCTAACTTATCCAAAGCATAACCGCGTCCCGTCCAAGCCTCCAAATACTCCGGCTTTAATTCTATAGCTTTATCGTAGGCTGACTGTGATTCCTTGTATTTTTTCAACTCATATAAAGTTTTAGCTTTTTCCTGCCAAACTTCCGCATAATCCGGGCGGAGAGTTATGGCTCGATCGTAAGCTGCTAGAGCTTCTTCAAACTTGCTTAAATTGTAAAGAGTAATCCCTCGATTGTGCAAATCAGTTGCGTTAGCAGAATTAAAAGTATTGACACCATAAATTGATGCTATAATAGTGATACCAATAAAACTGGCAATTGCGCCAATTTTAAAATATAGTTTTTGTCGCGGTTTAGGCAGCTTTTTTGCAGCAACAACCGGAGGTAATATCGGAACAGTACCGCTGAAAGATTTTTGCAACTCTTTAATAGCTTCCAGTGTTTCACCAGCACTGGAATAACGCTGCCGAAAATCGTACTTTACCATCCGATCTAAAATCTTGGCAAATTCAGGACTCACCGATGCTTTATCCTGCCAAATAATTTCCTCTGTATCAGGATTTTTCGGCATTTGGTGGGGATTGATGCCCGTGAGAAACTGAATTGCGATCGCACCTGCTGCATAAATATCGCTGCTGAGTTTCGGATTACCGTGAGCTTGTTCGCTGGGCATATAACCGGGAGTACCGATGCTCACACTTAGGCTATTCTTGGGCTGAGGATTAGTAATTTGAGTAGTAATTTCCTTGACTGCGCCGAAGTCAATTAACACTAACTTACCATCTCGATCTCGGCGCAGGATATTGCGCGGATTGACATCGCGATGAATCACATTTTGCTGGTGTACAAAATCTAAAATTTCCAGAACTTCTTGTAATATACAAATGACTTCATCTTCCTTCATACCTCCCACATTTCCAGGAGAACCCCCCCCTGCGCCGCCTTGGTAAGGGGGGGTTTGGGGGGGTGTAATTTCTTGACTTAAATCGTGGCCTTCGATAAATTCTTGAACCAAATAAAACTCTTGATTTTCTTCAAAGTAAGCAAAAAGTTGCGGAATGCGATCGTGATTTCCCAACTTATATAAGACTTGTGCTTCCGTATCAAACAAACGTCTTGCTATCTGTAAAGTTTCGGGATCGGTTGCTTGAGGTTTAAGCTGCTTGACGACGCACAGGTGATTACCTGGTAGCTGCTTATCTTCAGCTAAATAAGTTTGAGCAAATCCGCCGCCTCCCAAGTGACGGATAATGCTGTAGCGAGTGCCGAGTGTGATTCCAAGCATGAAATTTACCTGATATTTCCGAGTTTTTCTCCCCTTTCGGAGTAAAACAGGGGTTTGGGGAGAGGTTTTGTATCTGATTCAGTTTAACTAATTTGCGATCGGCTTTACAGCAGAAAGTCTGTAAACTTACAAGATGATTCTGCCGACAAGTGGTAAAATCGTCGGCGAATTATCTTTACCGTGACAATTGCAGTTCAAGAAATAGCAGCCAGTTTATTGAGAATTAGCCTGCAACCAAGCTGTCAAATCTTCCGCGTTTGAGAAATCTAACAGGGCTTCTGCTAAATTCTCTAATTTGTCGATCGACAATTCACTAATTTGGGTTTGAGTATCGGGGTTGAGTTGACCTAAACGGCGATTCAGCAAACGCATAGTTAACTCTATTTGTCCTTGTTTCTTGCCTTCTTCCCTGCCTTCTTCCCTGCTTAGAGCCACAGAACCCTCCTGATCTTGAATCAAAAACTCTTGCTCTTGCAACATATCAAATTCCTCTCGTGTCAAACTAACTTGATTCGCAATTTCAAAAGCTCTCTGAATTTGCGGAACTGTAGCCATTGCTTGAGGTACTTCATTCAAACTTCCAGTAGTTTTAATAAAGTAAATCCACTTGTCGGCGATTGTTTTTAATTCCTCCAATTCTTTCTGGAATTTTGGCAACTCTACGAATACTAACTCCATCTGATTATCGGGATAATCAGACAGGCGAGTTCTTTCTTTGAAAATAAAATGCGAAATCACATCTTGAGAATCATCAAACATTTTAAAATCTGTGATAGTCAAAGCAATCACGGGCCGCAATTGTCGGTAAAGTTCTCCCATTGTTAGTTGCAGTGCATAAGTTTTGGCAGCATTGTACAAAACTCGCTTGCTAAATGCCTGCACGTTCAAAACTTGCATTTCGATAATTACAAATGTGCCGTCGTTTAGTCTGGCTTTGACATCTAAGTAGCTGTTTTTAAGTCCGACTATCGGAGGGACTAAAGAAGGATCGATGATTTCTAAACTTTCAACGATGGCTTCCCCGTCATAAAGCAGGGCATTTAAGAAACTAATCAGAATATCTGTATTTTGATTCGAGCCAAATATTCTCTTGAAGGCGAAGTCTATTTTGGGATTGATGAATCTCATATTATTCTTTTCACCTCAGATAGTTAGAGTGCAGGCTGTGCACTTTACTTTGATTTAACATGGTTTAGACGCATGGGCTAGAAACCCGGTTTCTACGATTTTTGCCAACAATCAGGATAAATCTACGAAGAAACCGGGTTTCTGAAGTCGCAGGTGCCTCAGTCTAATTTTAGTTTAAACGGCTTTCAAAATCTGATCGTCAACGGAAAAATCTATCTCAGCTTTGTCTCTTCCCGAAACTACATAATCATTCTGAAATGAATCTTTCAATCCCGAAACTAAGTCAAACTCCGGTTTCCAGTTAAGTTCGGTGACAGCTTTATTAACTGAGGCGAAAAAGTGCTGCAATCTCATGGGGAAAGCTTTCTTTTTACCAAAGTCAAATTGTTTCGGATCGTAGTGTACAATCTTAATAGCATCGGGTGATTTGCCTGCGGCTTGAATGCAGGCGCGCGCTAAACCATCAAAGGTGACAAATCGATCGCCCGAAACGTTGTAAATTTGCCCGATCGCCCTTTCATTCCCCAAAACCCCCGCCATCGCCATCGCCAAATCCTGACAGTGCCCCAACTGCGTGAAGTGCATCCCGTTACCAGGAATCGGAATCGGGCGATCGCGCGCAATGCGATCGAAAAACCAAGCCTCCAAATCGTTATAATTTTGAGGCCCATAAATATAAGTCGGGCGGATCGAAGTCCAAGGCAAACCGGACTCGGCTAAATAATTTTCCGTGTCGCACTTACCCAAATGTCGGCTTTTCGGATCCGTAGCGTCTCCTTCGATATGAGGCATTTGGTCGGATTTCAAATAAACCCCCGCAGAACTCATATAAACAAAGTGCTGCACCCGCCCCTTAAATATCTCAGCTAAAGGCTTTGTATCGCTCAATTCCCGACCGTTGTTGTCAAAAACCGCGTCAAACTCAACCGCCGATAACTGTTCTTGCAATTGTGCAACATTTGTGCGATCGCCCAAAATCTGTTTCACCCCCGCAACCGGCACAGGCTTATTGCCCCGGTTAAACAACACCACTTCATGCCCTTGTGCTGCTAAAATCTTAGTAAGATAAACCCCAATAAACCTAGTACCGCCCATCATTAAAATTCGCATTATTTCCGATGCTCCTTACAGTTAGTCTCAATATATTACAATAAAGCGAGTAAGCTGTTGCAGCATTTAAATTGTATGTCAAAAAACAATCAAACCATGAGTGGGATGGGCTTCTAGCCCGTCCCGAATAATACAGTTTAAATTAGTAGTAACAGCTTATCTTGCTTTGCCAACACTTCACGATCGCATCAAGCTTAAAGAAACCGGGTTTTTAAACCGAATATCCGGGCGGAAACCTCTGTATTTTCGTAAAAAACCCGGTTTCTACGTACAGAAAAACTCCAATTGTGCGATCGATCAAAACAAACATAATTTTAACTCACCTAACATAGTCCTATGCAAGTACCCCGGCTGCACCCAGAAACAATCGAAGAAGTCAAACAACGAGCCGACATAGTAGATGTTATTTCCGGTAGAGTTATCTTAAAAAAACGCGGCAAAGAATTCGTCGGCTTGTGTCCATTCCACGACGAAAAATCTCCCAGTTTCACCGTCAACCAAGCCAAACAAATGTACTATTGTTTCGGCTGCGGTGCAGGAGGCAATGCCTTTAAATTCCTCATGGAATTAGAAAAACGCTCCTTCAGCGAAGTCGTATTAGAATTAGCTAAAAATTACCAAGTCCCCATCAAAACAGTCGAACCCGAACACCGACAAGAATTGCAGCGCCAAATTTCTTTGCGGGAACAACTCTATGAAATCTCAGCAATAACCGCCAAATTTTACGAACACGCTTTACGCCAATCTCAAGGAGAAGAACCCTTAGCATATCTCAAATCAGAACGCAAGCTCAGCGAAGAAACTATCCAACAATTTCAACTAGGTTATGCACCTCAAGGTTGGGAAGCACTTTACAGTTATTTAGTAGAACAAAAAAACTATCCGGCGCAATTAGTAGAGCAAGCAGGATTAATTGTACCGCGCAAATCAGGCGGAAGTGGCTATTACGATCGCTTCCGCAACCGCATCATGATTCCCATTCGCGATACCCAAGGCAGAGTCATCGGTTTCGGCGGCAGAGCTCTCGGTGACGAACAACCTAAATATCTCAATTCTCCCGAAACAGAACTATTCGACAAAGGCAAGACTTTATATGGCTTAGATACAGCCAAAACAGCCATTAGCAAAGCCGATCGCGCGATCGTCGTAGAGGGGTACTTTGACGCGATCGCACTTCAAGCAGCGGGCATCTCCAACGCCGTAGCATCACTCGGCACAGCCCTGAGCTTAAACCAAGTGCGGCAGTTATTGCGCTACACGGACTCCAAACAAATTATCCTCAACTTCGACGCCGACAAAGCAGGAACCAAAGCAGCAGAGCGTGCCATTGGAGAAATAGAACAACTCGCCTATCAAGGAGAAGTACAACTGCGAGTGCTCAACATTCCCGACGGCAAAGATGCCGACGAATATCTCAAAACCTACTCCCCAGAACAATATCGAGAATTGCTCGACAATTCCCCATTGTGGCTTGATTGGCAAATCCAACAAATGCTCGTCAATCAAGATTTGAAGCAAGCGGATACTTCCCAACAAATCACCAAAAGAATCATTAAATTATTAACTAATATTACTGACGACAATCAGTTATCACATTATCTGCAAAAAAGCGCCGAAATCCTCAGTAAAGGAGATTTTAGACTCACAAAGATGATAGCAGAAAACTTGCTCAATCAAGTAGTCAGCGATTGGGGACAGCGGCTGAATCAAGACGAAGCATTGACAATGCCTCTGTTAATTAGAAACAAGCTGAAGCCGAGCAAACAATATAAAAAGCAGCGTGCAAGCAGCGACAGCAAAAGCTCAAAAACAGGCTTTTCAGTAGCAGCCCGCAGTCTGTTAGAAGAAGCAGAAGCGCAATTATTGCAGATTTACTTGCACTGTCCCGAATACCGTCAAGAAGTCAGAGAAGCCATAGAAGCTAGAGACGTGCAGTTTAGCCTTTCTCATCACAGATTTTTGTGGCACCTAATTTTGAATGCAGAAATACTGCACAACATCTATTTACAAGCAGCGCCTTCTGAGTTAATATTGAAATTACAAGATAGCTTTATTGAATATCCGACCCAACTCAATCAAATCTCGCATTTATTTCATTTAAACGAGTTTTCGGAAAAAAATGTGTATCGCGCGCCTTTAGTAATTCGATCTGCGATCGCCTGTATCGAGCAAATCATCAGCATCAAACGGCGCCGGATTGCCCTCGATATGTGGAAAAAAACCGATGCTGCTATAGAATATTACCAACAACTGTGCGCCGAACAAGAATGGATAGAGGAATTAGAGCGGCTGCGTCAAGTTAATTTTTACGATTTAACCTCTGTACCTTGGGGCTAATAAGATTTTAGAAGACACGGCGGTTTCAACCGCCGTCTTATAGCCTTTCTCAAAAAGGTGAGGTATGACTGACAGGTTATATAACCACTGAAACCAAGAGGGCTGAAGCCCAACAACATACCTCATCTTTCTGAGAACCGCTATATCTTTTAATAATCACAAAACAGAGTTTCGCGAGTCTCTCTACCAGTCACCGGATTAGTACCTTTGGCAACCTTACAAAGCTTTTCGATCATATCGTCTCGGAGGAGAGTCTCAGTAAAATCAGCACCGTCAATCACAGCTCCTTCCAGTCTGGTATTGTAAGCAAAAGCACCCTCAAGGATAGCATTAGTTAAATTAGCTTTCATCATGCGAGCCAAATCCAAAGTCGCACCCCTTAAATTAGCGCCTTCAAAATTTGCCTCTTCCATATTGGCGCCAAACAGACTTACGCCTCCTAAATCTGCATTGGTAAAATTGCTGTTGCGAAGATTGGCTTTATTAAAACTGTCGTTAGTCAAAACTTGTCCGCTAAAATCAGCGCCAACTAGGATTTCTTTGTCGCGATCCAAGGCGAAAGCAGGTGCGGGATTAATCGCGATCGCCCCAGCGGCAATTACTGCTAAAATAACAAAACTCAGCAAGAAAGTATAAATATTTTTGCGACGTTGGCGAATTCCAGAATTCATAAGTTAAAGCTAATGGGCAGCAATGACAGTTCAGAATTGAATTCTACCAGAAAGCGCTCCTCTTCGGTGGTTCCCGCCGCCTCCAACTCTCCCCAACCGACAAACTCTCGGGATCTAGGCACGTTGGGAGAAAACTTAGTCGCCGAGTGGTTAGAGCAGCAAGGTTGGGAAATCCTGCACCGTCAGTACCACTGTCGCTGGGGAGAGATTGACATCATCGCCCTCGGAAGAGATGAAGAGGGCGCCAAAAAACCAGGCATTTCCGATCGCCAATTCCCAACATTAGCCTTTGTAGAGGTGAAAACTCGCCGTCGTGGAAATTGGGATGCTGGCGGGATGCTTGCTGTTAGTGCCACGAAACAAGCCAAACTTTGGCAAACCGCCGAAATATTTTTAAGCACTCGTCCAGATTTAGCAAATAATTCTTGTCGGTTCGATGTCGCCTTAGTCAGGTGCGAGCCTTCGCGGCAAAAGACCAAGCAAATATTACCACCAACGACAGCGAACTCTCAATCCGCCCTTGCCGGAAACTACCGGCTTACCCTGCAAGAATACATTCGATCGGCTTTTAGTGATTAGAAATGTCAAATTAAAAATTACAGGCTAAAATTAAAAAGTAATACCGCTTGGTAATTTTTAATTGTTAACTTGCCTTGACTATGGCCCATTGGTTTCTTCATCTTTAACGGACATGGAAAAAGCGTTAACTCCTCTGCCCCTCTTGCCTTCTCCCGCTCGGACTCTGCGATCGCAGGCAATTTATCTGCTTCCCAGTCTAGGCCAAAGTTTCCGGGCAATATCCCAGACCCTTGACAAACTGCTGGCGAAACGCTTCAATTTCTTTGCGGTCTGGGCTTCCGTGACAAACCACGGCCACCTGGTAGCGGCGCATCACGCTCAGCGGCGACTGTCCCGTTTCCAAGCTCCACAGTGCCATTTGCAAGCGAATTTCAGGATCGTAAGGAATCCCGACTTCGTTCATAAAAGCCCGAAAATCCCCGTGCATTTCTGGAGTCAAATATTGGCTCATTTTCACCTTCACGACCCAGCCGTCAATTTGGTGAATAACAGTGATAAATTGCAAAGGAAGATGACTAGCCGTGCGTAGGTAATCCACGACTCTCAGAGTGAGGCTAGTATTAGCGATGTAGTAGAGGTATTCCATAACTATCCTTCGAGCAAAGCTGATGCTACACCTCTATCGTCGCGGGCTATACCCGCCACCACAAGGGGAAAAGCACCCGACTTGGGATGGGGGTTTTTACCCAATTTGTTACCGAGTTGACAGATTTTTGACAGGAATTCACCCGATGACAGAGATTGACTGGTCTTTGGACGCTTATGACTACGAACTTCCGCCCTCGTGCATTGCCCAAAATCCCGTAGTGCCGAGGGACAGTTCTCGGTTGCTGGTGGTAGATTCTCCCAGCAGCCACCAACACCGGATTTTCCACGATTTGCCGGATTTGCTCGAACCCGGAGACTTGCTGGTACTTAACAACACCCGTGTTCTGCCAGCGAGGCTCTACGGGCACAAACCGAACGGCCCGGCTGTGGAGATATTGTTGATGGAAGAACGCCAGCACAACTGCTGGCTGGCTTTGGTGAAACCGGGGAAACGCTTAAAGTTGGGAGCCAAAATTGAGTTTGAGCCCGCCTCCTGTGATGACTCTGCGGAAGGGCCTTGCTGTTGCCTTCCCCAGGCTGTGGCAGTCGATCGTCGATTGACTGCGACAGTTATAGACAGGGACGAGCAAACTGGGGGACGGCTGTTAGAGTTTGACATCCCTAGAGATGCGACTCTGGCGAAGTTTTTGGACGAATACGGCCACGTACCTCTGCCGCCCTACATCGAAAATTCCCAAGCTGCGCCGGAACAGTACCAGACTGTTTATGCCGAAAAGCTCGGGGCGGTGGCGGCTCCGACAGCAGGGTTGCACTTCACCGAAGAATTGTTCAGCCGCTTGGAAGAGCGGGGAATCGAAAAAACTTTTGTCACCCTCCATGTGGGAGTAGGAACGTTTCGCCCGGTGGAGGTTGCAGACGTGACGACTCACAAAATGCACGGCGAATGGGTGGAAGTATCGGCCTCCACTGTCGAGAAAATCCGCGAAACTCAAGCCCGAGGCGGGCGGATCTTTGCTGTGGGTACGACAGCAGTGAGAGCTTTAGAGGGAGCTGCGGCGGCGAGCGAAGATTTTTCGTTGCAGCCTTTTTGCGGCCAGACAAATTTGTTTATTTATCCGGGTTACAAGTGGAGGGTTGTAGACGGGATAATTACCAATTTTCATTTGCCGCGCTCTACTTTGATGATGATGGTAAGCGCGATGATTGGAAGGCCTCGGCTGTTGGATTTGTACCGAGAGGCGATCGAGAATCAGTACCGATTTTATTCGTTTGGCGATGCCATGCTCATTTTACCGGAGGCAAGGAACGATTAACTCATATCTGGCACCATTCTCAAACTTTCTTTTAGGGCGGCCCAAAGTGGCCACCCCACAAGAAAATATATGTGTTCTCCAACAGCCGGCAAAGCCTGTTAACCGAGAATGGTGCAAAATATCAGAAATGCCAATTGTTAATTTTTAATCTATTTATTCTTCCTCCTCTTCTTCATTACCGGGATACACGAAGCTGTTGGAACGCCCAGTCAGAACTGATTTGCCGAGAGACAGAGCTTTCTGAGCTGCCACTACAGCTTTGCGCTTCCATGTGGCTTTACGCATATTCTTCTTGGATTTGGAGGTTTTCTTCTTAGGGACTGCCATGACGCTAAATACTTTCTGGTTGTATAGACAAACAAACATTCTAGCCGATTTTGCCTCGCTGGCTCGACAAACCACAACAAGCAATATCCAGTAGTAGGGTGCGTCAGCGACTAGCTTGTCGAACAACACATAAAATCCGCCAACTGACGCACCCTACATTTCTCTGTGACAAGTAGTAGGGTGCGTCAGCGATTAGCTTCTCCAACAACACGCCAAATCCCCCAACTGACGCACCCACTCCAGCTTAGGAACGAAAATTTAATAACTTAGACTCTTAAAAGTGGGATGGGCGTCCCGCCCGTCTATAAGGGACGGGCGGGACGCCCATCCCACAATCATTAAAATTGTAAGTTATTTAATTCTCATTCCTTAAAGCTCGTGAAAATAGTACATCACGACGCCACTAACTGGGTCGTTCTCGATGCTGACATAACCGGTTTTGAGCATTGCCGTGAAAGCCTCTTCCACTTCGGCAAAAGTAGCGCCGGTTGCCATCACCCCTTGAGTGACAGATAATCTGGCGTTTTTGGTATAAGCTGCCTTGAGGAGTTTAATCCCTAACTGTTCCGGGGTTGGCTTCTGGTATGTCGAGGCGATCGCCCCACTGGTGGAAGATAGCGGTATACCTTGGGGAGATACCCCGAGTTTGCCCCTGATAGTGGCATTGTGCTCGTCCACCATCTGCGGCAGAAGTAGCAAGTCAAACAATTGCCCGAACCCAAATAACCCAAAGGTACACAGCCACAGCAAACCCGTGCCAATCTTGCCGTTGTAGAGGCGGTGGAGTCCGAATGGGCCGAAAAAACAAGCTGCCCATAAAAGGTAACTAACACCTAAATTGCTCATTTTATGCCCGTCCTGCCTGGTTATTTAACTATTGCGCTCCCTCAATATATATTTTGTGGTTGGCGATCGGGTGTTTCAAAAGCTTGACACGGGAATTTATTTATGCTGTATCCTATAAATTGACAACAGGCAGAATTTTGTTCCCGAATCCCTTCTGTTTCAAAGCCCATAAGTAATTGTGCGTAGCAATTCTTAACGCCAGCAACATCTTTCCGGGTCGAGAGCTTGGTAAACTGGAGGGCGTGGAAATTTCAGCAGCTTTGACCTGAATTCCACAGAGAGCGCCAAAGTGCGCCGCACAGCGCTGGTCGGAGATACAAGGGCGATCGCCCGCAGTACCCGAAACCTCAAACAAGCGAGCAATTATAAGCAAAAAATCCAATAAACATATGGTAGATTCGCTCAAAAAACCCGCTTTTGCCCAGCAGCAAGAAGCGAAAACCCCAGCCAAAGAAACTATTCTCACACCGAGATTTTACACAACAGACTTTGACGAGATGGCCAAAATGGACATCTCGGTAAACGAAGCCGAACTCGAAGCAATTATCAAAGAGTTCCGCGTTGACTACAACAAAACCCACTTCGTGCGCGATGCCGAGTTCGATCAATCTTGGGAACACATCGACGGCGAAAAGCGGAAGTTGTTTATTGAATTCCTCGAACGCTCTTGCACCGCTGAGTTTTCCGGCTTCTTGCTCTACAAAGAATTGGCACGCAAACTCAAGGACAAAAATCCGGTACTCGCCGAAGGTTTCTTGCTGATGTCCCGCGATGAAGCGCGGCACGCCGGATTCCTGAATAAAGCGCTGTCGGATTTTGGTTTGTCCCTAGATTTGGGTTTCTTGACAAAGAGCCGTAGTTACACCTTCTTCAAGCCGAAGTTTATTTTCTACGCCACTTACTTATCCGAAAAAATCGGTTATTGGCGCTACATCACGATTTATCAGCACTTGAAAGCGCATCCTGAAGATCAGATTTATCCGATTTTCCGATTCTTTGAAAATTGGTGTCAGGATGAAAACCGCCACGGAGATTTCTTCGATGCGGTGATGAGAGCTCAGCCTCAGATGTTGAATGATTGGCGCGCTAAGCTGTGGTGCCGTTTCTTCTTGCTGTCGGTATTTGCGACAATGTATCTCAATGATATCCAGCGCGGTGGTTTTTATCGATCGCTCGGACTCGATGCTCGCGAATACGACATTGAAGTGATCAAAAAAACCAACGAAACAGCAGGCCGCGTTTTCCCCGTCATGCTCGACGTAAACAATCCAGAATTTTATGAACGGTTGGATGTTTGCCTCAAAAACAATCAGCAATTAACCGCGATTGTTGAGTCTAAAACTCCGAAAGTTTTGCAATTGTTCCAAAAATTGCCTTTGTATTTATCCAACGGTTGGCAGTTGGTGAAACTGTACTTCATGAAGACGATCGAATCACCTTCTGTTGAAGGTGCAGTCCGTTAAGTTTTAATTTTCGAGCCTCTGTTACGGCGGTTCTGCGATGGCAGAGCCGCTTTTTTTTGGTATAATGTTAGTCTCATTTTGATGCGCGTCGCTCTGAGGATATTATGGTTGTACAAACAGAAAAACGCTACTGCACTCCCGAAGAATATCTGCAATTAGAAGAAGCTGCGGAGTTTAAAAGTGAATACCGTGATGGAGAAATAGTGCCAATGACAGGTGGAACAACGAATCACAATGAAATCGCAGGTAATTTTTATGCCCGCTTTAAATTGACTTTGGGAAGGCCGAACTATCGCGTGTATATGGGTGACGTGCGTTTGTGGATATCGCAATATCGCCTTTACACTTATCCCGATGTCATGGTGATTTCTGGAGAGCCTGCTTATGAGGGCAGCGGTACGACTACGGTAACTAATCCGGTGCTGGTTGTTGAGGTTTTGTCAAATTCAACCAAAAATTACGATCGAGGCGATAAATTTCAGTATTATCGATCGATCCCCAGTCTTCGAGAATATATTACGATCGACCAATATAAATGTTATATCGAACAATTTGCTAAAAATTCAGAAAATAAATGGGTATTAACAGAATATACAACGGCTGATGAAGTTATGACATTAAGTGCGATCGAATTTCAAATTCAATTGAGCGAACTTTACCAAGGAGTTAATTTTGAGATGAAGGGTGATTCAACAGTTGACAGTTGACAGTTGACAGTTGACAGTTTGAGAGCCACCTCTACCTAGAAGGAAGAGGATTGGAGTAATGAATAGTCTGATTTTAATTTCTCCCTCAAGGGGTTCCGGCTTTCAACCAATTCTTTCTGGTAATATGCGATCGGGAAGACGCAACTCTTTTGTAGACTACAAAGCAGATGCACACAACTGGATAACTTTGATGACAGTTATAAATTGTAGGGTGCGTCGCTCACTGGCAGCCTGGTTGAGGGCGAGAATTATTCGTGGCGACGCACTCTACGTCGTTATTAATCCCGGTTATAAATTGTAGGGTGCGTCGCTCACTGGCATCCTGGTTGAGGGCGAGAATTATTAGTGGCGACGCACCCTACGTCTCTGGTTTTTCGTACTAAATTGATGCTGATTTTTCATCAACTTTATCAAAATTCAGGGTTTTAAAACCCCGCTGTCAACTGTCAACTGTCAACTGTCAACTGTTTACCGCCATTCACCCTGAAGCGTAAACGCAGCCCAATAATAGGGAGACTGCCACTGTTTCTGCTGCAACATTTCCAATTGCGCCGCCCTTAAAGCTGCTGCTGGCGTTAACCCTTTTTTCAGCATTCCCTGATAGAAACTCGACATTAACTTCGAGGTTCCTTCATCATCCACACTCCACAAACTCACCACCACTCGCTTCGCCCCAGCATACATAAATCCTCTCGTCAATCCCACCATGCCTTCGCCTTGAATGTTCTGCCCCAATCCGGTTTGACAGGCACTTAAAACTACTAATTCTGCTGCTAATTTGAGATTGAAAATATCCGTAAGCCGCAGGAATCCGTTTAAGGGTTTGCCATTTTCGTCTACTAAGGACATGAGGATTCCTGATAATTCCGGGTTAGTGCTATTCGCGAAACCGTGGGTGGCAAAATGAATGATTTTATATTGGCTTAAATTCGGGCTGGTGGCTGTGGCGCGACTGGCTGCAAAATCCAAAGATTCGGTGCGAGAATTGGCAGGAACTAAGGCTTGAATGATTTGAGCTTCTTGGCGAGTGAATTTTAAACGGTCAAACTGTACGTTATTGTTGCCTCGGGAGCGACTTAAACCGGGATTTGCTGATTCTACCGCTTGCTCAGTGGTGGCTGAAGAATAATTTTTAATTCGTTCGTCGTTACCGCTAAAAACTGGATCGGCGAGAATTGCTAAAGTGCGAGTAGGGGCTTGTCTGTCGCTATAGTTTTGTCTTAAGATTCCCAAGGTGGAAGCGGAAGGCAACAGCACAATTTCATGGTTTACTATTAAAGGCGGATTCCCATTTTCACCGGATTTTCCGGGGAGCGAAAGGGCGGCAAAGGGAAGATAATTCAAAACACCATCGCCAACAATCAGCAGGCGTTTTTGACCGAGTTGGGCAGCAACGGGCTGTAAAATAATTTGACTGAGGGCGTTGCTAGCTTCAGCGACTCGATTGGGGATGTCTCGGTAGCGCGGATCAGTGACAGCAGCACGAAAGTTTTTGGCAGTTGTCTCGATTTCGGCAGCTTTTGGTAATTCATAACTGGTAATGCTGGTTTTCGTCACAGCCCAGAGATAGCTGCGGTCTTTTCCTAAAGAATACTGGAGTAAAATTGTATTCTCGTCGAGGATTTGTTGTTGAATCTGTGAAAGAGTTAGGGGTTGCGGTTGGGTGAGGGCGGCGTACCGGGGGCTGGTGGTGCGGATTTGGGTTTGAATGTCCTGATATTGTGTGATTAAAGTTTGCCGCTGTTGTTCTAATTCTGCTTCTTGGGCGGGAGTGTGGTTGGGGCGATTTAGAACTTCGATTCGTCGTTTTTCAAGGGCATCGAGTTGCTGTTGTAAACTGCGTTCTCGCTGCAATAATTCTGGGGCGACACCTTGACGAATATCGGCGTTTGCTTCTTGCAAAAGTTCGAGGAGGCTGCGGGCGCGGGAACGTTCGCTGGCTTCAAAGGCTTTGGTATCATAACCAGATTTGGGTTGGGTTTTGTGCAGTTGCATTAACAGGTCAATGTAGAACTGGTAATAGTTTTGTACGGTGGCAAAGTATGAGGTGCGGAGTTCTGGGCCAGCAACTTTGGTGCGGAGGCTTTCAATAATTTTGAGGGAGGTTTCAATATTAGTGAGGGCTTCAGTGAGATTGCCTCGATCGCGTTTGGCAAAAGCGATGTTGTAAAGGCTGACAGCTTCCCCACTGCGATCGCCCACTGCCCGTCTCAGCGGAAGGGACTGGCTCAAATACTCTAGGGCTTTCTGCTTCTCTCCCAAATCTGAGTAGACACCGCCGATGTTGTTGAGGGTGGTAGCTTCCCCACCGCGATCGCCTACTGCCCGACTCAGGGGAAGGGCCTGAATGTAATACTCTAGCGCTTTCTTTTTTTCTCCCAAATCATCGTAGACTAAGCCAATGTTGTTGAGGGTCGTAGCTTCTAGAGAGCGATCGCCTACGGCCCGACTCAGCGGAAGGGACTGGCTTAAATATTCTAGTGCTTTCTGTTTTTCTCCCAATTCTGAGTAGACACCGCCGATGTTGTTGAGGGTGGTAGCTTCCCCTTGAGCGTCGCCCACAGCCCGTCTCAGCGGAAGAGATTGGCTGTAATACTCTAGCGCTTTCTGCTTCTGACCCAAATCTGAGTAGACTAAGCCAATGTTGTTGAGGGTGGTAGCTTCAATAGTGCGATCGCCCACGGCCCGACTCAGGGGAAGGGACTGGCTGAAATATTCTAGTGCTTTCTGTTTTTCTCCCAATTCTGAGTAGACTAAGCCAATGTTGTTGAGGGTGCGGGCTTCCTCTAAGCGATTGCCTACTGCCCGACTCAGGGGAAGGGCCTGAATGTAATACTCTAGCGCTTTCTTTTTTTCTCCCAAATCTGAGTAGACTAAGCCGATGTTGGTGAGGGTAATAGCTTCTAGAGAGGGATCGCCTACGGCCCGACTCAGTGGAAGAGACTGGCTGTAATACTCTAGCGCTTTCTGTTTCTCTCCCAAATCTGAGTAGACTTTGCCGATGTTGTTGAGGGTGACAGCTTCTCCACCGCGATCGCCCGCTTCTCGATACAGTTTTAATGCTTCTTCAAACTTGGCGATCGCACCTTTTAAAGATTCCGCCGTCCCTTGCTGGTACAGTTGGAGCCCTTCTTTCAAGGATTTTTCAGCCGCAGCAGCAGTGTTTCCCCCTCCCTGCTGCGATACCCCTTGACTAATTTGCATCGCACTGGGTGCCGCCACCGCTGGAACTCCTAGGAGGATACTTGCACCTACAGCTATCCCCCAAACCCACAGCCTGAGATTCATAAACACCCGCCTTAAACAAGACCTTGTTAACCGGTATCATAGTCGATCGCACATTGTCATATGCGTTTTTCCTGCCTGGGTGCCAATTACATAGGCAGCATATTGTGAAACAATAGTCGCTACCGCCGATCGCCCCACGTGACAAGCATTATTGCCTGCATCGGGTTTGTAGCAGCGAATGTTAAAAGTCATAATAGTAATTTTTACGCTCTTTTCAACTGATTATTTTAAAATTAGCGATCGCCCCCAAATCTAGCATCTACTATTTTCGGTTATTTTATGCAACTCAACAAAAAACAATTCAACAGATCCACTCTTGTTTTTGGTCTAGGAATGCTCGGTGTGTTCCTATTTTCTTTGACTCTGCGCTTTTGGGAACTGGAGCGATTTAACGCCTTCGTATTTGACGAGGTTTATTACGCGAAGTTTGCCAACGATTATCTGACTAAAACACCTTTTTTCAACGCTCACCCGCCGCTAAGTCAGTACATAATTGCGATCGGCATTGCGATCGGCACCCACCTGCCCTTCGGCAAAACAGCCGTCAACGGTCTAGCCGGCTCAACGCTTTCCCCTTGGGATTACCGCTGGCTAAATGCTCTCACAGGCTCCTTTATTCCCCTAGTTGTCGGAGCCCTGGCTTATCAGCTAGTGCGCCGCCGCACCTTTGCTTTTCTGGCTGCTTTCTTTATCGCCTGCGACGGTTTATTTTTAGTTGAATCTCGCTACGCGCTCAACAACATTTATCTAGTTTTGTTCGGAATCTTAGGACAACTATTTATTTTAAAATCCGTAGAATCAGAAGGCAAAAAGCGGTGGCTTTGGCTGGTGCTAGCAGGAATAGGTTTCGGCGCTTCTGCTGCTATCAAATGGAATGGGCTGTGGTTTCTATTCGGTACGTATCTAATTTTAATCTGCGCTTGGGTAGTGCGTTTAATCCAAGGAAACCGAGGAGATGAAGAACAGAGTGCCGAGGTAAATCCTGCTCTCCTGCCGCCCGAAAGTCCCGTACAAAGACTGACTCAACTCAAATTCTTAGAAGTAATTTTGAGTCTAGCTGTGATTCCTGTTTTAGTTTACAGCATCTCCTGGATTCCTCACCTGCATCTCAATCCAACTCCCAACTTTTGGCAGATGCAAACGGAAATTTTGACTTATCACCAGCGGATTAAAAGCGGGCCTGACGTGCATCCTTACTGTTCGGCGTGGTACAGTTGGCCTTTGATGCTGCGCCCGATAGTCTACTTCTACAAAAGTATTAGCAGCAACGCACCATCAGATCCAGTTTTGCCGCCTTTACCCAGCGGTGTAAACCCGGTAATTCTTGATGTTCACGCGATGGGAAATCCTTTGCTTTGGTGGCTGTCAACTTTAGCTTTACTGCTAGTAATAGGAGTTTTGGTTCACCGGGTTTTAGTGTGGAGGGAAACGCGCCGGGTGGCTTCTGTTGACGCGATCGAACAGCAGCGGCCGATTTTGTTTCCGCCGACTACTGAAATGTGGATGGCGCTGTATTTAATAGTTAATTGGGTGGCTAATTTGCTGCCTTGGGTGAAGGTGACTCGCTGCGTATTTTTGTACCATTATATGGGCTGTTCTGTGTTTGCAGCTTTAGCACTTGCTTGGTGGACTGACAGGTGGCTGCACAGCCCACAAACTCGCCTCCGAGGGATGGGGGTAACAATAATTTTTATGGTTTTGGGTGCTTTTATTTTCTGGATGCCTCTCTATTTGGGATTGCCTTTGTCACAAATGGAATGGAAAATTAGGATGTGGCTGCCGTCTTGGGTTTAGATTAGAATATATCTCTCCATAAAAGCCTGTATAGGGCAGGCATCTTGCCTGCCCCACAAGAGTTTTTATAGATTTTCATAAAGACTAAATCTTATGTCTAAAAACTCTCCAAAAACCTCAGAGGAAATGGAAGCGATCGCCCGCGCACCAAACCTTGTCGAAATCAACAAATAAATCCGCGACTTGATTATAGATTATGCCATTGGATCTGCTATTTTGGGACTCAACCCGCTGCCGGGAAGTATGACGGTGACGCTACTGGTGGCGAGCGTGTTGCTATTAAAAATGATGCGGGATATTGGGGCAAAATGGGGCTATCCAAAAGGTCAAGATGCGCTGGCGATCGGAGGCAATCTGTTCGGGGGTTTTGGTTCTTTTTGGGTAGCGTTTATGGCTTGGATATCGATGTATGGTTTGGGTTTGTTTGTGCCGTTTGTGGGCGGTTTTGCGGTGGCTTCGTCGCTGTTTGCACTGACTTGGAGGGTGGGAAAGGCGACTCACCTTTATTATGCTAGCGGCCGCCAAATGAATGCAGCGGAACTCAAGGAAGTTTTCGATAGTTCTCAACCGGAAGGGGCGGCTTTGTTTGAGGCGAATATTGGGGCGATCGCCTTTCCAGCTCAAGTAACAGAAAATCCGATTAAATCTCTCACTGATGACTTGATAAATGGTAATATAAGTCAAGAGGAGTTTCAGGAAAAAATTAAAGACTTTATTCATTAATACCTGTCACCAAAATAAAACCATGAAATTCTCCCTAGATGTAGAAAACAACCCCGCAGGTTGGCCGGATCACACTCAGCTACCAGAATCCGACGGCACTTTTGTGAAAAACTTTCAAGAACATCCCCAAAGCATTCTGTTAACTGATTCTATTACTCCGATCCTCCAAAGCATTCATCCAGATGCTGATTACTGTATCGGTCAAGATAGCGGGATTTATTGGCGATTGACTGAGCCACTAGAGCGTGGTGCGGAAGCACCTGATTGGTTTTACGTGCCAAATGTCCCGCCAACATTTGACGGTCAAGTGCGTCGTTCTTATGTGATGTGGCAAGAGTTTTTAGCACCATTAATTGTGTTAGAATTTGTGTCGGGAAATGGTGCAGAAGAACGAGATAGAACGCCTTTGTTGCGAACTGGTCAACAGGAAACTAAACCTGGCAAATTCTGGATTTACGAAAATGTCATCCGTCCGGAATTTTACGGGATTTATGAGGTGACTAAGGCGAGTGTCGAAGTTTACCATTTAGTAGGCCGTAGCTATCATTTACTTCCGGCAAACGATCGCGGTCATTATCCAATTCCACCGTTAGGAGTGGAATTGGGAATTTGGCAGGGAAGGTATCAAAATGTTGAGTTACCTTGGCTGCGCTGGTGGGATAGTGAAGGGAATTTGCTGTTAACTGGCTTTGAAAGAGTTGAGGAAGAACGGCAAAGGGCGGAACAAGAACGGCAAAGGGCTGAACAAGAACGGCAAAGGGCTGAACAAGAACGGCAAAGGGCTGAACAAGAACGGCAAAGGGCCGATCGCGCTCAAGAAGAATTAGAGCAATTGCGCGCTCAATTGCGATCGGCTGGAATTGAACCTCAATTATGAGGGAAACCTTTGTTGACAGTGGGAAAGTAGCAATTAAGGACGAGGTGAGAAACTGGGTTTTTTATTAAAATCATTAGATTGCAGCCAGCAGATTAGGTAAAAAACCCGTTTTTTGATATAGCCTTTCGAGCGAAAGATGAGGTATGACTATAAATGAATTTTTTCATGCGACTTCGGTTACTATATTATACACATAAGAGGGCTAAAGCCCAACAACGTACCTGACTTTTTTGAGAACCGCTATATTGATATTTAGAGTTAGTGTATGACCAAGTATATTCCAGCAAAAATTACCCGCCTACGCTACAAAAGAAAGTAAGCTTTTCAGTAATTCCTACGGTACAATTCATCCCGGTTTTTCAACCATCTACAGCAATATTGCCACTCAAACGCTGGACATTGCCAAAAAGCTGAATCCGTCGGTTCCTTGCTATCTATCGGGCCACAGTTTGGGTGCTGCGATCGCGACTTTGGCTGCGATCGACATTGCGGTGAATGTTCCTCGGTTGAAAAAGCAGGTGCAGTTGTATACTTATGGCAGTCCGAGGGTGGGCGATCCGGTGTTTGCGAGGGAGCACAATCGAGTTGTACCGAACAGCTATCGAGTGGTAAATTTGGCGGATGCTATTACGCTGGTGCCTTTTACGGTGTTCTTTAAGACTGAATATGTGCACGTGGGTGAGGAGTGGGCTTTTTTGGCGCCTAATGGGGATGTGATGCCGAATCATGTGGTGGATAGTTACAGAAGTGCGATCGACAAA
The DNA here is from genome assembly GCA_004292955.1 of Oscillatoriales cyanobacterium. Lineage (GTDB taxonomy): Bacteria > Cyanobacteriota > Cyanobacteriia > Cyanobacteriales > Microcoleaceae > Microcoleus. The sequence continues at coordinate 159,381 of RDXX01000008.1, forward strand.
CAAGTCGAAACCAACAAACCCCGAACCTCCCCAAATTCCGGGTTAAAATAAACAGAATAATCCGGGCGAATAGAATTCGCGCCTATACAAACAATGTCCGCCTCCACGGACTCAATAAAAGAGATAAATGCCAATTTAAAGAAATAGTATAAAATAGACCTCTTGCAAAAATAGTTAGGACGATGCTCAAAGCCATCCCACAACAATCTTTTTTCTTGTGGGATGGGCTTCTAGCCCGTCCCAAAATTTGGTTAAAAGGATTTTTGCAAGAGGTTTAATGTAATTTTTAATGAATTTGATACGATCTCAAACACCAAATCAGCTTTTATTGATACTCTTATCTTCAGTCCACCTCCGCGGACATTGTTTGTGTAGCCCCGAATTCTATTCGGCGGGCTTTATTTGTGAAACATCGCAATTAATTCGGCGGGCTTTATTGGTGAAACAATACGTTTTATGTTTGAAACACTGCGCGATAAACTGGTTCCCCGCGTTTGAGAGTAGCAATTTCTCTTTCAGTGGCTACAGGCATGGGATTTTCTGCTAACCATTCACCGTTATTTGTGCGTTTAAAGCTAGGATGAGATGAAAAGCGATCGCACATTTCGACTTCTACTTCCTCAATATCCGATTGAATAAACACTTCGCCGCCAACAGCCAGATAAGTCGCCAACTCGCCGACTAATTCCTGCTGTACCACCCGCCGCTTGTGGTGCTTTTTCTTGAACCACGGATCGGGAAATTGAATGCTAACTCGCTGCAAAGTACCAGCGGGAAGTGTTTCTAAAATTGGTTTCAGGGAACTATTCGCATTACAAAACAAATAGTGCAGATTTGTCAACCCTTTTTCGTCGCGCCAAAGATTTGCCTCATCCACCAGGGGTTCCCGAATTTCTAATCCGAGAAAATTCCAATCAGCTTGTGCTTGCGCCATGTGCCACAAAAACCTGCCTCTGGCGCAGCCGATATCTAAATGCAGTGGCAAATTTAACTTGCTATATATTTTCGTCCAATCTGGGGCACTGGCGGATGTTTGATATCTCATGGATAGGGGATTTACGTGTTCCCGAACTCTAACTCTTGCCAATTTTGCTGTCTCCTGAATGTAATTTTTAACCGCTGATGTGGGCAGATTAACGCGGATTAACGCAGATGAATATGGATTTTTGCGGTGTTGTCTAATACTTTTTTAATTAATGAGCAATAAAAAATTGCAGAGGGACAATTTTTCATTGTTCATTATTGTATTAAGCTTCTGGTTCGATGCCTACTCCTCTTAATTGTGCGGATAGTCGATCGACGCGCTGTTGAGCGATCGCCCTTTCCTGCCTTTCCCTTTCCACCATCTCTGCTCCCCACAATAACATCTCGCCGCTTTCATCCCACCAGCGCAGCCAATATCCGGTTCTTTCGGCTTTTGTTCCTTGCCAAACACCTAGAAATAATCCAACTCCTGCAATCCAATAACGCCCATTTGCATCTGGTTGCTGTGCTTGATATCTTTCTGATGAATTCAACTGGTAGACTTCTAGCACTCCTGTAGCAGGTTCAAATATGGCATAGATTGGCACTCGCAATACTTGCTCGTAAAAATACCATTTTCCGGGGGGATAAGTTGGCTTGCTAGAATATTCATCGTTGGGACTAGCTGACAAAAATTCCATGACTATATCTGGAATTTCGCCTTCTAAGTTAGGAGTGTAACTGCGGCGAATTTCTTGACCCGAAAGCGACTGTACGTTGCGGGCATAAAACCAATCGGGAGATTTAATAACTAGCTTGCTGTCTACTGTCGCACAAATCCCCATATTTGGGGCAATTAATATTCCTGCTACTATTAACCCCGCGATTTCTAAGATTTCACGCAGGGCGGCCGCTAGCAAGGGCTGGTCGATGTTTTCCACAGGTTCCTCGTCTAAAATGAAATCGTCGGGTAATTTTTCCCAGGTAATTTTCAAGTCGGCGGTACTGACTGTCATAGTATTTTACCTCTTATGGAGATTCCAGGAGGGCGGTTTGCAATACTTCCTTATGAAAGAGCGATCGCCCTACAATAAATTTTATCCTGTCTGGCGATAGTGCGGCGCCGTTGGCATAGTGATCCATCCAGGTTTTGCTGATTAAATAGGGATCTTCGGGCAATTCTGATAATAAGTATCCCGGCATTTCTAACTCGTCCATCAATTGGCTGACTTTGGGATCGTAGCTGAGGGCAAAACAGCGACATTCTTCGGATGCTGCCATAATTAAACTGTGGTAGCGCATCCCGATCGCCATTTCGACTCCCCGGAACACTCCTTTCAACTTTCTCGGATCGTCTAAACTCAGGATGCGGCTCCTTTTCGGCAGCGCTTCGTGCAAATGTTTGGCAATTTCTAAGTCGTGGGAAGCTTGGAAAGGCAGCAGCAAAATTAAGGTGCGAGTGGCTTTTTGAAAGTCAACTAAAGCTTGAGTTAGGATTGACAAACGGGCGGGTGTTAGTGTAGAGTGCGATCGCAAACAAACCGCAACTCTCGGCGACGGCAAATCCCACAAACCGGAGACGGGGGAATTTTCCAAAGCCCACACTGGATCGGGCGCTAATGTAAAGGGAATTTGCCAATCTGCAAGTATGGTAGCTGAGCCTTTATCGCGCACGCTGACGGCTGTGCATCCACCAAAACACCGCTGAGATAATTTACGAGTAATCTCACGATTTAAAGGGCCAATTCCCTGGGCCCAAGCAACAGTTTTTAAGCCCATCTGCTGCGCTAATCCCATCAAGCCACCATAGTAAAAAGGGCTGACAAGGCTGGTACTGTCTTGGATTAAACTACCGCCACCCCAGATTAGGGCGTCAGCGCTGCGGAGTGTATCGAGGACACCAAACGCATTCATGCGATCGCGCGCAGCTACTCCGTACCGCTGATTTGTCTCGACGGGATTGCCAGAAAGGACGATCGGCGTCACCCCATCTGGTAACATTTGCAGTAGCGAAGCCAACAGCGCCTCGTCGCCACCGTTGCCTTTACCATAATAGCCGCACAAAATTGCTCGCATTTCTACTCTTTTCTTGGTTTATGATGGGAATATAAATATTACAATATCTGAATTGTTGCGATCCATAAATTATTTTAACAGTCAACAGTTAACAGTCAACAGTTAACTGCCTGAAACAACTAAATACATCTTTCAACTTATTTCACAATACAAAAAATGCACGCTTTGTCAATTCCAACCTGGATTATTCATGTCTCTAGTGTCGTCGAGTGGATTGCCGCCATCTGGTTAATTTGGACTTACGGCGAAGTCACTAAAAACCGAGCTTGGTGGGGCCTTTCTGTCGGAATGCTGCCCGCCCTTGTCAGCGCTATGTGCGCCTGTACGTGGCACTTTTTCGACAACTCCCCAGCCCTAGAATGGATTGTTACCCTGCAAGCTGCGATGACTGTCATCGGTAATTTTACTCTGTGGGCGGCTGCTTGGTGGATTTGGCGATCGGCTCAGCAGTCAGTTGACAGTTGACAGTTGATAGTTGATAGGAAATCAGTCATTACTAACAAACTAAGGAGAAAAATCCTTGAAAAATAGCATTGTTTGGACAACATTGGCAGCTAGTTCACTGTTATTGACAGCCACATCTTTACTTCCCAGTCAAGCTAGTAATACATCCTTAATACTCGCCCAACAACCTAACTGTAAAAGTCCTCAAACGACACTGGATCAGAATGTGTGTTCCAGCCAAGAGTTTCAGGCAGCAGACAAAAAACTCAATCAAGTATATCAGCAACTTCAACCAAAACTCAACAGCAAACAAAAGCAGAGATTGATAGTCGCACAGCGAAGTTGGCTCAAGTTTAGAGATGAATCTTGCGATTATGAAGCAGGTTACTTTGAGGGTGGTAGCGTGGCTCCTTCTATCTACGGTTATTGCAGAGCCAGAGTCACAAAAGAACGTATTAAAGATTTGGAGGGTTATTTGGAACAAGCAAGTTTGTAAAAGTGCGTAGGCGTAAGCCAGGGCGTAGCCATCGCGATCGACAACAACTTACCCATTCTATCATCCATACCACAGCAAACTGATGTATTATGGTGTCATACCCCCCACCCTAAATTATCTTAAAAGTGATAATAAGCTTTGTTTTTTATTTTATCCTTTGACACGCCAATGGTGTAAGATTTAAAATCTAAAATCTACAATATAAAATCGCTATGTCTTTCGTTGGTTTGCACATTCACAGCGATTACAGCCTGCTAGACGGGGCATCTCAGCTACAGCAGCTAGCTGAACGGGCGGTGGAATTGGGGATGCCCGCGATCGCCCTTACAGACCACGGCGTGATGTATGGTGCGATCGAGCTAATCAAAGTTTGTCGAAATAAAAATATCAAGCCCATCATTGGCAATGAAATGTACGTCGTCAACGGCGACATCGAAGTCAAAGTTCGAGGTAGAAGAAAATACCATCAAGTTGTCTTAGCTAAAAATACGCAAGGTTATAAAAACTTAGTAAAACTTACCACAATTTCCCATTTAAAAGGAATGCCCGAAAGAGGTATTTTTGCCCGTCCTTGCATCAACAAAGAACTCCTCAAACAATACTCCGAAGGTCTCATTGTTACCAGCGCTTGTTTGGGTGGCGAAGTTCCCCAAATGATTCTGCAAAACAAGCTAGATACTGCCCGCGAAGTTGCCAAATGGTATAAAGAAGTATTTGGAGAAGACTATTATATAGAAATTCAAGACCACGGTTCCCAAGAAGACCGCATGGTTAATGTTGAAATCGTCAAAATTGCCCGCGAATTCAATATTAAAATAATTGCCACCAATGATTCTCACTATATTTCCTGCAACGACGTAGAAGCTCACGATGCTTTGTTGTGCATCAACACCAACAAACTGATTGAAGAAGAAAAGCGGATGCGCTACAGCGGCACAGAATATCTGAAGTCTGCTATGGAGATGGCGCAACTATTTCGAGACCATTTGGATGATGAAACGATCGAAGAGGCGATCGAAACCACCCTAGAAGTAGCAAACAAAGTATCAAGATACGATCTAACAGGAGAAGCTCGGATTCCCACAATCCCAATTCCCCCAGAACATACCGCCGATACCTATGTAGAAGAAATATCTTGGCTAGGATTATTAGAAAGACTCAAAGCCCGTACCAGAAATGAAATCCCCCCAGTCTACAAACAAAGACTAGAATATGAGCTAAAAATGATTCAGCAGATGGGTTTCTCTGAATATTTTTTAGTGGTTTGGGACTACATGAAATATGCTAGAGACAACAATATTCCCGTCGGGCCAGGACGTGGTTCTGCGGCAGGTTCTTTAGTTGCTTATGTCCTCAATATTACCAACATAGACCCGGTACACCACGGATTGCTATTCGAGAGATTTCTCAATCCCGAACGCAAATCGATGCCAGATATTGATAGCGATTTCTGCATCGAAAGACGGGACGATATGATTAAATATGTTACAGACAAATATGGTACAGACCGCGTAGCGCAAATTATTACCTTCAACAGGATGACATCAAAAGCTGTTTTGAAAGATGTTGCCAGAGTTTTAGGTATTCCCTACAAAAAAGCCGATGAGATGGCGAAAATGATTCCAGTATCGCGGGGGAAACCGGAAAAACTCAAAGTAATGATTTCCGATGCAACACCGGCACAGGAATTTAAAACCAACTACGAAAATACTATTTGTACTAATGCCGAAACTGGCACCGAAGTCCCAGTGCGTCAGTGGATTGACATGGCAATTCGCATTGAAGGAACTAACAAAACCTATGGTGTTCATGCCGCCGGTGTGGTGATTTCTTCCATCCCCCTTGATGAAATTGTGCCCCTGCAAAAAAATGAAAATGGTGCTGTAATCACCCAATATTTTATGGAAGACTTGGAATTTTTGGGGTTACTCAAAATGGACTTTCTGGGACTCAAAAATTTAACGACTCTCCAAAAAACTGTTGATTATGTTAAGCAAACTCAAGATATAACTATCAATGCTGAAGGCTTACCTTCTGACATAGAACGCAGAGCTCAAGAGACATTTACTAGGAACAACAAGTTACCCGGTGATGTAGCAAAGACTTATCAACTATTAGAAAAAGGAGATTTAGAAGGTATTTTTCAGCTAGAATCTTCTGGGATGCTGGATGTAGTAAAAAAAATCAAACCTTCTTGTCTGGATGATATTTCTTCTATTCTGGCGCTTTATCGTCCCGGCCCGCTGGATGCTGGTTTGATTCCACAATTTATCGATCGCAAACATGGTAGAGAAGTCGTTAAATACGACCATCCGCTGTTAGAACCGATTTTAAAAGAGACTTATGGAACGCTTTGTTTCCAAGAGCAAATTATGCGGATGGCTCAAGATTTGGCGGGCTATTCTTTAGGTCAAGCTGACTTGCTGCGCCGCGCAATGGGCAAGAAGAAGGCTGATGAAATGCAGAAGCAAAAGGAAACATTTATTGATGGCGCAACTAAGAATGGTGTCGCTCAAAGAGTTGCCGAAGAGTTGTTCGGACAGATGCTTCAATTCGCGGAATATTGTTTGAGCTATGACACGAAGATATTGACTATGGAATATGGGCCGATGGCTATTGGTAAAATTGTCGAGGAAGAAATTGAATGTACCGTTTACAGTGTTGATAATAATGGCCATATTTATACACAGCCAATTGCACAGTGGCATCGCCGAGGTCAGCAGGAGGTCTTTGAGTATTGTCTGGAAGATGGCTCGATAATTCGCGCGACAAAAGATCACAATTTTATGACTTTTGACGGTCAAATGCTACCTATTGACGAAATCTTTGAAAAAGGATTAGACTTAAAACAAATCAACTCTAGCTCACATCTATAAAATGTATATAGACTATAGGAAACTAAAATCAGAACACAAGGAACAAATCATTTTAGCTTTTAACCAAGGCATGGAGTGTCGAGAAATCCCTAACTACCTTGGGGTAAGCGAGAGAGCAGTTTCAAGAGTTTTAAAAGAAGCTGACATTAATACTAAGCGACGAAACCGCTATACTTTAAATGAAAGCTATATTGATATAATTGACTCTCAAGCTAAAGCCTATTTGTTAGGATTGCTAGCTGCTGATGGCTGCGTTACTCAAACTAATTATGTAGCTTTTGAATCAATTGACAAAGAACTCACAGAAATGCTCAGCATAGAGCTACAATACTCTGGTGAAATTAGAATTGTTCAGCCTCAAAATTATGCTCCTCACTACCGAATAAATTTTTCTTCTGAAAAACTGGCAAGCTCTTTACAGGGCTACGGCATCATAACAGGAAGGACTTTTTCAGAAGTTACCTATTTTCCTAACTCCAAATATTTAGCGTCTTATGTGTTAGGGTACTTTGATGGTGACGGTTGTGCTTATGCAAACAAAGGTAGGAGTGGCGGTTTAGTCTGCATTGTTAGTTCCTTTAAATTTGCCTGCGAACTAACAAGGCACTTAGGCATGGGTTCTGTACAAGAGCATCAATTTAAAAAAGTTTATTATTGGAGAATATTTAGTCGGAAAAATATACAAGCATTCTATGATTTTGTGTATCAGTATCCCAGATTAGGTTTACAACGAAAAAAGACTAAAATTGAAGATATTCTCAGGAGTTACAAACATGGTTAAAATCATTAGTAGAAAATCACTAGGAACTCAAGAAGTATATGACATTGGCGTTGAAAGAGATCATAATTTTACACTAGAAAATAGTCTGGTGGCATCTAATTGCTTTAATAAATCCCATTCAATGGCCTATGCCTATATCACTTATCAAACTGCTTATTTAAAAGCAAATTTTCCTGTAGAATACATGGCTGCACTGCTGACTGCTAACAGAGGCGACCAGGAGAAGGTACAGAGATATATTGCTAATTGTATCAAGCTGAAGATTGATGTTGAACCACCTGATATTAATGGTTCTGAACTTACTTTTACGCCATTGCCGATGGAGATGACAAAGGCGGAAAAACATAAAATTTTGTTTGGAATTTCGGCGGTTAAAAATGTTGGTGAGGGGGCTATTGAAAATATTTTGGAGGCGCGCAGGTCAGGGGGTGATTTTAATTCTTTACCAGATTTGTGCGATCGCGTAAATCTACATTCTGTCAACCGCCGCGCCCTAGAAGCCTTGATTCACTGTGGTGCTTTTGACAAAATCGCACCCAACCGCCAGCAATTAGTAAACGACTTGGAAGGGGTTATGAAATGGGCGCAAGACCGCAAAAAAGACCGAGAAACTGGTCAAGGTAATCTCTTTGACTTGTTAGGAGATACTAGCTTTGGGAAGTCGGCGAATAAGTATGAATCTGCGCCAAAATCAAAAACTGTGAAAGATTTTGACACACAGGAAAAATTGCGTTTAGAAAAAGAATTGCTGGGTTTTTATGTATCAGATCATCCCCTCAAGTTTCTGCTTCAATCTAATCAAGATCCAGATGTTGTGACTCTCGCACAGTTAGCCGAGAAAAAGGGTAAAGTATCGGTTATTGTCATGCTCAACGCTATCAAACTGGTAGTGACGAAAAAAGGCGATGCGATGGCAATTTTGCAATTAGAAGATTTGACACATCAAATCAAAGCTGTTGTGTTTCCGAAGGCTTACGAACAATTAAAACCGCATATTATAGAGAATGCTGTATTACTGATTAGCGGGAAAATTGAGAAGGATGGTGAGGAAATTCAGATAATTGTAGATACTGCAAAGCCTGTAGAAACACCAGAGGTTACAGAGGAAATCGAGATCCCACTACCGGAAACACAAAATTCTTGGGCGGCGCCATCGGAAATACAAAATTCTTGGGTGGCGCCATCGGAAATACAAAATTCTTGGGTGGCGCCATCGGAAACGCAAAATTCTTGGGTGGCGCCATCGGAAATACAAAATTCTTGGGCGAATCAACCGGTCAACTTTGGACGATCGACTAAACCAGTGGAAGTTACAGAAATGGTGATTGTCAAGTTTACACCGCCGCAGGTGCAAGATGTCAAAAACCTCAATTCTCTGAAAGCTATTTTGCAAGAACTTTCCAATCGTGGAGAGGATGCTAGCGTTTCGGTGGGGGGAATCGTTGTCGGTGAATATTGCTGTCAACCTCTTCGCATCAAGCGTCAATTGTGGGTACAAGATGGCGATGGCGCTGTTAGCCGTCTCAAGTCGGCGGGATTTGATGCTTCGGTTTTCCCTCTCGACAGTCGCGGGGATGCTGCAATATTTCGGGAAATGCGATCGCAACTTAAGATATATTCTTGGGCCAATCGCTTGCTTGACGCAGATGTCGATCGCATTTCCCAGTATCTCAGCTATCTCGCCCAACTAAACAAACGCCTGCCAAACTAACATTTCGGCCCCATCCCCACCGGTGACTAAAGTTTGACCGTCAGGACTAAAAGCCACCGGATTGCGCCCAACTAGGCTGCACAAACATTCGCCTGTTTGCAAGTTCCAGACTTTAACAGTACCATCTCGACTGTCGCTAGCCATAGTTTCGCGATCGGGACTGATAGCCACCGAAATCACCGCGTCAGAATGGCCGCTCAAAGTCTTAATCAATTCCCCCGTCTGCAAGACACTCTTGCTTTTCGCCCTCATTCTGTGAGGATGCTTTGGCTTTAATCACCGCTTCCCGAAAGCCTAAAACTACTAAAATATTGGCAAGTGTCAAGAATAGTTCCGCAGAACCGTGGAGCCAATCGACATTTGCTAGCGACTCATTGTAGGCAACTTTTGCATAAATTGCTGCGGGAATAGTCACACCCACAAACACGAGAGTGCCGTAAAATCCCATCAGAGCTAAACGAGGAGTTTTTCCAGATTTCGTCAAAAACCAGAGAAAACCCAAGTAGGGAAATAGAGACAGCACAAATAAACTTTCTTTGGAAATCATTAGTATTTGGTGAGCGACCAGATACCATCATAGATTAAAAAATTAAAAATTAATGTGAATAAATTTTAACTTTTTGTGGTGAATTTTTCATGTCTAATTTAACAAAGGAACCCATTTTTGTCGAACTGCTAGAGACTCACCCAAGCCCATAGCTTTTAACCTTCTCCGCAGCAGGTCGCTAGTATTAAAAACCCCTGACCCGCGCGGAGACACAACCCGTAACTCTTCCCCTAACACCGTTATTAGTATAACACATTTTCAACCGTGCCAGTCTGTTAATTGTTACTTTACCCAGCAATCCGAAACTGAGACATTTCCAAAGTTGTCGGTCTGCTAGGTATCAAGCAAGTATCGCTCAAAACCTCTAAATCAGCAAAGCGTTTTCTATCTGTTGCGATAATTTCTTCGAGCTTAGCATCAAAATCAAAACGCGGTCCACAATCCCAAAGTTTGAATTGCCAGTGTCCGTTACATACCGTAATTTGCAGTTGAATAGGAGTTTCTGCGGGCAGATTTTTGTGAGCGTGACGAACTGCATTAGTAAAACCTTCAGCTAAAGCTAGCTGTAATTGGAACCAAACCTCATTGGGGATCGATACATCTTGCAACTGCTCCAACCAGTCCAAAACTTTAGTTAAAGCATTCATATCTGTGTTGACTTGCAGGCTGATGTTTTTCAAAGAACTTTCATTCAGTTCTGCTTCCTGCTCAATGTCATCTTGCCAATCCCACTTCTTTAACAAATTCATTAACCCATCTAAAACGCTAGCCTTTTTTATATTTTGCGATCGCGAGCGACTTTCTACTTCGTAACTTTTGCTCAGCGACAAACAATTTCGACCGTCAAGAGTCCGGGTGTAACTCAGCTCGTCTGCAATCTGCCACATGAGTTTGATGCCTCTGCCGCCTTCTGCCAGTTGATCTATGCTGTTCGACATTGATTTTCCTCGTCTGAAAGTATTAGTTGTACCCATTTTTCACACCCCCCGACACACCTTGTCGTTTTTTATACTTGCTTATTCAGTATAATTTCGGCGTTCATACCAAAATGCTATCTTTTTTGTAGAAGGCATCGCATCAGCAATATGTCTTAAGAGTCTAAGCCAATTGGCTTATTTACCGATCGCCTGTACGGAGAGGGATCGCCCCCGTAGCACAATCCGCCTGCATCCACCAGAAATTACCGAATCACTGCCGGAGCTCATTTACCCCAGCCGTCGCCAGCTACAAAATACAAGGCATTGAGCCACTGCCAACGGTGGCTCGCCGGTAGCCTGCAAAGCCGATTTGAGGTAATCGCTCTCATCCTAAAGGAGTAAGTAATATCCGCAAAGGCGATCGTCCGCCAACCTCACACCGGCGTGCCACGTCAATCGATTTTAGATTTTAGATTTTAGATTTTAGATTTTAGATTTTAGAGGCGACCCTACGGATAAATTCGGGGGAAGAGAGGATTTTCGATTTTCGATTTGGGATTGATTCCACGGATAAATCACGTGGCGGGTACCACAGGTCGAAATTCGCTTGGTTTCTGCTAAAAATATTGGATTTGACAGCGAAAAATCTAGCAATAAACCCTGTTTTTAGCCCCGCGCGCGTTATTCCAGGAGAAAACTAGGCGATAAAACGCAGTTAGATGAATTACCCGGACTAAGCTTTGCTTGCATCTACATAGTCTGTTATGTTCGAGGAGATTCCGGCAGAGGGGAGAGATCCAGGGAGAAAGTCTGATGAGGAGATGATTTGACAACTAGGTAATAGGTAATTGACATATACAATTTAAACGCGCAACACCTGATGACAAAAATTAAACTGACAATTCTGGCAGCAGTGATTCTGCTACTCCCATTTGGCGCAGCAGTTCCCTTACAAGCTCAAAATCTGCCTCTAATCAAGCGGCTGCTAGCAACAAGAGGATGTCCCGGATGCGACTTATTTGGCGCTTCCTTGAGCCGTGCAGATTTGTTTGGCGCTTCCTTGAGTCGCGCCACTCTCAGCAGGGCCGACTTAGTAGATGCGGATTTGACTGCGGCGGATTTAATGGAAGCTAATTTAAATAACGCCAACATGAGAAATGCCTTTTTAATCGATGCCGACCTCAGCAAAGCCGACATGAGCAGGGCGGACATCAGGGGAGCCAACTTAGAAAATGCCAATCTCAGCGAAAGTTCTCTGCTCGACGCATCTCTTCAGTTGGCTAACTTAAAATGCAGTAATTTGATCGCAGCTAAACTAAGTCGAAGTGACCTGAGAAACGCCGATTTTACTGGGGCAAACCTCAGCGGTGCTGACCTCAAAGAAGCTGATTTAAGCGGTGCAAATCTCAGCGGTGCTGACCTCAGAGGGGCAGATTTGAGCGATGCGAGATTGAACAAAGCTAATTTTACAGATGCTAATTTATGCGGCGCCCGGATGCCGAACCGCAAAATATCTCGGCGAGGTTGTGATGTTAAAAAACAACAACCGATTAGCTCGAACAATTACTGCAATTACTGCCGTGCCGTCAATGACTGGTGGTTAGATATTTTAAGGTTGAATTAATTGGTAAGCCGTTTATAGGTGTCGATCTTTAGGTACGTAGTTGCGCTTCAGCGCTCTTTCATATATATAAGATAAGAGCGCCCAAGCGCAACTACGTACCCTTTTTTATCTTTTTTTACGATCGCACTATGAGCTGACGCACCCTACAATAAAAATTTGCTCACTACCCGCAGATATTCTGCACCGCCGATTTGTGCCGCATTATTGTGTCCTCCATTGGGAACCATGTAAAGCTGTTTGGGCTCGGGTGCTGCATCAAACATTTTTTTGCTCATTTCGGCTGGAACTACAGTGTCAGCAGTCCCGTGAATAAATAGTACCGGCATTTGCAGGCGATCGACTTTTGACAGAGAATCAAACCGCTGCGCCAGCAACAAATCTATCGGAAACGCCCTAAATAGCGGTTTTTGGAAGTCTACCATTGCCCTTACCGAAGTAAAAGAACCCTCCACAATTAACCCCGCAGCCTCCGGGTGCCGCACTGCTAGATCGATCGCAATTGCCCCTCCCAAAGAATGACCGTAAATATAAATTTGATTTGGGTTAATCCCCCGCTGTTTCACCAAATAATCCCAGGCCTGTTCAACATCCTCATAAACCCGAGATTCGCTCGGAAAATCGCCCTGACTTTTTCCATAACCGCGATAATCGATCAGAAATACTGACAAACCTAAGCCATGAAATCGATTAGCGTGTTCGACATTTGCTCCCACATTTGAACCATTACCGTGCAGGTACAAAACTACCCGCCCTAAGTTCCCCTTGTGAAGTGGGGGAACCGGAACCCCCCCTAACCCCCCCTTGTTAAGGGGGGGGACAGGAACAGCCTCTCTGACTCCCCCCCTTAACAAGGGGGGGCTGGGGGGGGTTTGGGATGGTTGAAGTGGAACCACCTCTCTTACTTCCCCCCGAAATTTGCGGGGGTTTTCCGAGGCAGGAATCCACCACCCATGTACGCTTTCCATTTCCAGCGCCGCTGTTTTAGCTGGAATTTGCAGCCAAACATCTTGATATTTCAACTTAAAATCATCTGGCGTAGTTTCGATCGCCCGCGCCGGAAAAAATATAAACTTACCTTGCGCTACAAATAGCAATACACAAGCAGCAGAATAAGCGATCGCCAAAACTATCCCAAAAGTTATGAGGGATTTAGACAAAACAAATACCAGTAACTTGTTCATAGAAAATAAGACACGCGGGAGATTAGAAATCGGTCAAAAACTAATGACAAATGATTAATTCATATGATTAGCTTTAGATCGATTACTAACTTCCGCAGCAGCGTTCCGCCGAATTTCAAAAATTAATTCAATTCCGGGTGACGCAAGTGCCAATTAGTGGATTGTTCGTAAGCATGAGCCACTTGAAACAGCCGAGATTCTTGCAAAACATTACCAATCAGTTGTATACCCACCGGCAGTCCTTTATCATCAAATCCGCAGGGCAAACTCAAAGCTGGCAAACCAGCAAGATTCACCGGAATAGTCATCAAATCTGACAAATACATACTCAGGGGGTCGTTGAATTTTTCGCCTGCCTTAAAAGCCGTAGTCGGAGCAGTGGGACAGACCAAAACATCAACTTGAGAAAAAGCTTTTTCAAAGTCTTCTTTAATCAAAGTCCGAACTTTTTGAGCTTTGAGATAATAGGCGTCGTAATATCCAGCGGACAACACGTAAGTGCCGATCGCAATCCGGCGTTTAACTTCTGCACCGAACCCTTGAGCGCGAGTTTTGGCATACATATCCAAAAGATTTTCGGGATCGGGCGATCGGAAACCATACTTTACTCCATCATATCTCGCCAAATTCGCCGAAGCTTCCGAGGGAGCAATAATGTAGTAAGTGGGCAAACCGTAGCGGAACCGGGGACAAGAAACGACTTGAATTTCTGCGCCCAATTGTTGAAATTGCTCGATCGCCTTTGTCACGGCGTCTTTAACCGCCGAGTCCAACCCGACGCCAAAAGTTTCTTTAATTACACCAATTCTAATCTGACCCTTCGGTCGCAAACTGGGTCTCAAAGCTTGGGCGTAGTCAGGAATTGGGACATTGAGACTCGTCGAATCTTTACTGTCATAACCAGCGACAGCCCCCAACAAAATCGCCGTATCCTCAACAGTCCGGCCAAAGGGCCCGATTTGATCGAGAGAAGAAGCGTAGGCCACCAAACCGTAACGAGAAACCAACCCATAGGTCGGTTTCAGCCCCACCAAACCGCAAAAAGCAGCAGGTTGGCGGATCGAACCTCCAGTATCCGAACCCAAGCTAACGACGCATTCTCCGCCGGCTACCGCTGCGGCAGAACCGCCAGAAGAACCTCCGGGCACGCGCTCCAAGTCCCAAGGATTCGCGGTAACTTGATAGGCCGAAGTTTCCGTCGAGCTCCCCATGGCAAACTCGTCCATATTGGCCTTGCCCAGAATCACCGCACCGGCTGCTTTGAGTTTGGAGACGACGGTTGCATCGTAGGGAGGGACAAAATTTTCCAAAATCCGAGAGGCGCAGGTTGTGGGAATGCCCTCGGTGCACATATTGTCTTTAACGGCGATCGGGATGCCGGCCAACAACCCAATTGCCTCGCCTGCTGCGATTTGGGCATCCACTTTGTGGGCCTGCGCCAATGCGCTGTCTGCTGTCACGCACAGAAAGCTTTTCAATTTCGGCTCTAGCTGGGTAATTCGGTCTAATGCTTCTTGAGTAATTTCCACAGCAGAGCGTTCTTTATTGACCAGTTGTCGGTGCAACTCGCGGATGGATGCCATGCTCGTACCTTTATCATTTCTACTTTCAGCCACTTAGCCAATATAGCTGGCAATTGCACGCACTTACAGCCCTTCTTCAACTGCGTCTCTATGCTTGCATCTGCGGTAAAAAAAGCTACGTATTTGCCGCGACGATCCCCAAGAAGACAATTTCATCCGGAATTCTCCCCAAAACCAAAGATATATGGTAAGAAGTTCCCGATGCCCCGTTGGAGGAATGCCACCTAAAGCTCACTTAGAATCTCACCTGACGGCAGAGGAACTCAAAATTCGCTACCGGCAGGCACAAAACACCACAGAGTCGCGCCGCTGGCACTTGCTACTCTTAGTTTCCCGAAATTGGACTATCAAACAAGCAGCCCAAGTCGTAGGGATTAACTACGACTACGCCAAAGAAATTGTCCAGCGCTATAAC
Organism: Oscillatoriales cyanobacterium; assembly: GCA_004292955.1. Classification (GTDB taxonomy): domain Bacteria; phylum Cyanobacteriota; class Cyanobacteriia; order Cyanobacteriales; family Microcoleaceae; genus Microcoleus. The sequence continues at coordinate 174,995 of RDXX01000008.1, forward strand.
CGAGAAGGGCCTAACTCTGTGAGAAACCGCAGCGGAGACCGCCAGCCCCCTCCTGCCAAATCCTTGCTGAGCCCCGAACAGCAAGAAGAACTGCGACAAGCCCTGCAAGGCCCCGCCCCCGACGGCGGAGACTGGACAGGCCCCAAAGTAGCTCGCTGGATTGCTGAAAAGACTGGTAGCGCTCATGTTTGGCCCCAACGCGGCTGGGATTATCTCAAGCGGTTGGGTGTTGATTGGCGGCGCCGCCGCAGAAAGTAGATCGTTCGCAATATTTTAGAGGGGTCGATCGCCATTGGGTGCGATCGCTCCCTTTATTTTGGCAGAAGTCATTAGTCAGTTGTCAGTATTCGTAGGGTGTGTCGCCTGCGATAAATCCCTAAATTAAATCCACAATTTTGTGGCGACGCACCTTATATGATTTATCAACAAGCTTGCTACCACAAAAATGTTGGGTTGGTTTCCTCATCCCTTGAAAAGAAAAAGTGCGTCGCTCGATCGATTGTCGCTCTTTGTGGAGGATTGTCGATGTATCCGCACCCTACGGCTGCGGCTAAAATCTAAAATCTAAAATCGTTTGAATCGTGCAATAATAGCTGATTAGATTGAATTTGGTTGTGTTGAGGATGTCGAGTATGCCAGGGTTCAGCCGTTTTTTGTCGATCGCAAACAAGATGGCGGCAGTAGCAGCCAGCATCGGACTGGTTCAGGTGTTAACCATCGCCAGTTCACTTGCTCAATCATCTAATCCGCGTTCCCTAGACGAACTCTACAAAATTCGCGATCGGCTCGTCACCCAACTAGAACAACCCGCCTCACCCTCCCCAGAACCAACCCTGCTCTCTGGCTTAGTTCCCTTCGCCGGCAATTCTCAAGAAAAATTGGTACAGCAGTTGCAAGAGGTGGAAGTTCAAATATTAGTAGAACAGAGAGCTAACGACAACTTACAGCAAGCAGTCCGTTTGGCCAACCGAGCCGTAGAAACGGGAGGGAAGTCAAATCAGTCGATCGAATCTTCCCAGCAAACTCAATTTTTGTGGCACCAGGCCCTCAACAACTTACAAGAAGTTCCGCAAAATTCATTTTTAGCTCCCCTCACAGCCTCCAAAGCTCAAGAATACCGGGAAAATTTAACCGTAGCAACCTCTCAAGTCCAGCAAGCAAAATCCGATTTTTTGGCAGAGGTTGCCCGTTCAAGCGGTTTGTCGAATGAAGCGTCGATCGGGATTTGCCACCTTTCTAGAGAGTGCGTCAACCTCCGGGGCGATGTGCCTCCTATCAGCCCGGCCAGCTTAATTAAAGTGCCGATAGCTGTCGCCCTGATGCAAAAACTCGACAAAGAAAAAATCAGTCTGAACCATGAAGTATTCGTCGATCCGGGCAATTTCACCGAAGACTCATCGACGAAGATTTTGTCTAGGCGCAATTACCCGGTACAACTACTGTTAGAAGAAATGATCGATCGCAGCAGCAACATCGCCACCAATCAACTGATCGATTATTTGGGTTCCGATTACATCAATCAATTCTTAGAAAATCGCGGCTACCAAGTCACCCGCGTGAACTTCAAATTAATGGGGGAAAAAACTATGCCCGCCAACCCCGGTTCCGGGCCCAACCGCGTAACTGCTAACGAACTCACCGAAATGATGGTGCAAATTTACAACGGCGAAACACCGGGCGCTAAACTGTTAGTAGAAACTCTCAACCAGCAGTACGATCGCGCTTTGGGATTTGCCGCCTTGAAAGGAAGTAAAGCTCAGTGGTTGGGCGAAAAAACCGGGGAGAATTCCCTGGTGCTAGGCACAACTTTAGCGATGAACATTGACGGCGAAGCCTATGTGATGACTGTGATAGACAGCCGCACCAGTGGCGATCTACAAATCCGCAAGTCTATTGCTAAAATTGCCGATTATATTAGTAATAATCCCAGCTTTTAAAAATGTGAAAACTTGTTAAAAATTTATGTGCCTGAATCCAGGAGATATTCTGTGCGATCGCTACGAAATTATCGAAAAATTGGGGCGGGGAGGGTTTGCGATTACCTATACAGCTAAGGATTTAAAGCAACTAGAAAATTCTCCTTGTGTAGTCAAGGAAATTTTGCCTCCTCAATCTAAAGATTCGCAAGTTTTGCAAGGAGCAAAAGCACTATTTGAAAAAGAAGCTAAAGCCCTGGAGGAACTCTATAAGTGCGAGTGCACTCCTAGGTTCATCGCTTTCCAGAAAATGGAAATTTTTACTTAATTCAAGAATACATCGAAGGAACTCCGCTCAATGAAGAACTCTTTGTCGGAAAGCAGTTAGGCCTTGCTTTTGTTCCCGTCAAGTATCCGACAGCGGCTGCGGCAGGTTTAAAGTGCGATTAACATAATTAGGTACGTTGTTGCGCTTGGGCGCTCTTTCATATAGACAAGAGCGCTGAAGCGCAACAACATACCTTAATAACGTAGATTTATATAATCGCCAAATCAGAAAATGTCCCACACAAAACTCAACGTTTCTGTCAAAGGAAAAGGATTTCCGATTCTCTGCTTGCACGGCCATCCAGGTTCCGGCGATTGTATGTCTGTCTTCACAGAACACCTATCACAGCGGTTTCGGACGATCGCCCCAGACTTGCGCGGATATGGCAACAGTCGCACCTCAAATTCCTTTGAAATGACCGACCACTTGCTTGATTTAGAAGCACTTCTAGACCGATTAGGGGTCGATCGCACTTTAGTCATCGGCTGGTCTTTGGGAGGCATTTTAGCCCTGGAATTAGCCATGAAATATCCCCAGCGAGTCACCGGTTTGATTCTCCTCGCATCCGCCGCCAAACCGCGCGGAAGTCACCCGCCCATTTCTTGGCAAGATAATCTTTACACCGGTTTAGCCGGAATTATTAACTGGGTGGTACCCGGTTGGCAGTGGAATATTGATACTTTTGGCAGGCGATCGCTCTTTCGCTACTTAATCCAGCAGCATACAGCGACCCCTTACCGCTACTTAGCCGCAGCAGGTACTCCCGCCTACCTCCAGACTTCCCACAAGGCGACAAAGGCGTTAAATACCGCTCTCAGAGCCGGATACGATCGCTTACCACAACTCGGCGAGATTCAATGTCCGTGCTTGGTGTTGGCCGGAGAGGGCGATCGACATATCACCTCAGCATCCAGTTTAGAAACAGCCCGCCACCTTCAGGACAGTCAGTGGCAGTGCTATCCCAATACAGCCCACTTATTTCCTTGGGAAATTCCCGATCGGGTAGTCACAGATATCGATCGGTGGATTGAGAGTCACCCCCAAGCAGTTGGCAATTCCGAGTCTTGAGTTTTGAATTTTTAGAAGCAATCAATCATCCAACCGTCTAGAGTTTTGAAGCTATATCGTTGGCGTTGGCATCCGAGTTAAACAGTGCGATCGTCCCAAATGGCGATCGGGGTTCCCTTGCAGGGTATAATTCCGATATTGCCGGATTTAAATTGACAACTCAAAACTCAAAACTCAAAATTCCTGCTGCTACTGGCTGCTCAAAACAGGCAACAACCCTCCCTCACCAAACTTTCCCAAATCATCTGCAACCGTCAAAGCAATAGGTTTGCAGCGCTGAATGGAAACACTCAGACCTTCTGCACCTTCATTTTCTATGTCTTCTATATATCCTGCTTTTGCAGATTCCGCCTCTTGAGCCGTCAAGAAGGGGCCAAAATAGTAAATACACCGCGGCGCTGAAGTTTTCACTTCAACCCACCAAGCCAATCCGAAAAAGTTGAGCAAGCTAATCAAGAGTTCTTTCATCTGCTTTTCTTCTAATGTATTTAACGGTGTTTTCAGGGTGCTGCGGGCAACGCCTGCGCTTTTGTTATTTACGCGGCTTTAATGCTGCTACAAAGAAACAATCCAAACCTATTTAAAGTCAATATCTAAATAGATTGGTGTCGATTTCCTGTTTGACAGTAAGGAGAAGGCTCCTTCTACTTTCGCCTGTCCGTAACGGCGGCCGATGTATTATTACTTGTTCGGAGGGTACTACCGCTCAATGTTTTGGCGGCATTCGCATATTTTTGCATCACCGTAGTTGCTTACCTATTGGGAATAACCAAAGTGCTTTATCCTCAGAGTTATCTGTTTGTTATGCAGTTGGGCTCTAATTTGAGTACATATTAGGTGTTTTCTCAGGTGACATTCTACTCGATATTTTGGTAGTGAGGTCTCAGTAGCTAGAGACACCGATAACCAGGCTTTAGCTACTTACATAAATTACTCTGTTGTGCTGTTTTTTTCAACCAATTTGACTATCCGTGGACGTGAAATTTTTTCGGCCCGCGCTGGCGGTAAATTTCGTATAAAGCCATTCCCGTTGCTACCGAGACATTCAGGCTAGGAGTCTTTCCCCTTAAAGGAATTGAAACTAATCCATCACATCCGCGCTGTATCAAAAGGCTCAAACCGTCGGCTTCACCGCCCACAACTAAAACAGTGGGCCCGGAGAAGTTGATTGTCTCTAATGAGTCACCCACGCCTGCTGCTGTGCCGTAAATCCAGAATCCAGCCTCTTTCAATTCTTCCAAGGCCCGGTTAAGATTCACAACCCTTGCCACTGGCAGGCTTTCCAATGCGCCGGCTGACACTTTTCTCACTGCCGAGGTAATCCCAACTGCCCGTCGCTGCGGAATCACCATCCCCTGAGCTCCCAATGCTTCTGCGGTGCGAATAATCGCCCCTAGATTGTGGGGGTCGTTGAGTCCTTCGGCTACCACAATTACGGGATCTGCACAAGCAGCCTTAGCCTGTGCGATCAGTTCACTCAAATCCAGGTATTCGTAAGCTGATACTTGGGCGGCTACGCCTTGGTGGTTTGCCTTGCGCGTGATGTAGTCGAGGCGCAAATCGTCAACTTCGTCGATAATGCTGCCGTTGGCCTTGGCTTCGGTTAGCAAGCTGTGAAAGCGGGGATCGTAGCGCAGGTGCGGGACAACCCAAATTCGGTTCAGGACTTGGTTGCTTTCTAAGGCTGCTTGCACTGCATGGCGGCCGTAAATCATGTCATCTGTGTCTGCGTCTGGCTGCACGACTGTATTTGAGTTCGTGTCTACCGGGCGAGTGTCTCTGTCTTTGTCTCTGTCTCGGAAATGGTTGCCGCGGAATTCCGGCGGGCTACTATCTCTGTCTCTGTTTTTGTCTCTGTCTTTGTAATAATTGCCCCGGGATTCCTGCGGGCTGCTGTCTCTGTTTCTGTCTCGGAAATTGTTGCGGGCTGGCTGTGGGCTGCCGTCTCTGTCTCGGAAATTGTTGCGGGCTGGCTGTGGGCTGCCGTCTCTGTCTCGGAAATTGTTGCGGGCTGGCTGCGGGCTGCTGTCTCTGTCTCGGAAATTGTTGCGGGCTGGCCGCGGGCTGCTGTATCCGTCTCCGTCTCTGTCTCTGTCGGGGAAATTATTTCTGCCGGTGGGCGGTTGGCTGTCGGAATCGACTCTCCGTTTGAAAATTGCTCGCACGGGCATTTCTCGGGATTGGGGCGAAAAGGTCGATCGCTTTTGAGGGGCGTCTGTTGGGCGAGTGTCGGGACGGGGCTTGCGTTCAAATCTGGCAGAGGACGGTTGTGAGTCCTGACGGCGGCCTTCGCTGCTCCAGGGCTTGCTGTCGGAATTCGATCGCGAGGAGTTTGGTCTAGTAAATTTTCTCATTTGTTTGTTGTGGTCAACACGATTTTAGATTTTAGATTTGGGATTTAGGATTGAGGGAGCAATCTTAGGGCTTTGAGATTTTAGATGTTAGATTGAGGGAGCAAGGATTTTACTGCTGCTTAACTTGCTAACGATCGACATATCAATCTTGTTTGTCTTCGCGAGCTTTTTGCTGTTTTAGGCTAACCGTGCCAGAATTATCAATTAATTCCTCACTCTTCCCAAATTTCGGCTAAATACTTTCAGTATCAAGTTCTAAAAATCCCAAAATTTCGGTCAATCTTTCGGGGTCTGTCAGGTACAAATATCCAACCAACGTTTCTAAGCTGGTGGCTTGTTGGTATATTTCTGGATCTGCTCGCTTAGAACGGCCCGATACGGCATTGCGGCCGCGCTTGACAATTGCTAATTCTGTACTGTTCAAGTAAGGAGAGATCGATCGCAAGTGACGCGCTTGAGTTTCTGCTCGTACTTGCCCCACCACCAATTCGTGATAAGCTTGCAATCTTCTCGGTGGCATTAAATACGAACTCCGAATGTAGAGTTCGTAAACTGCATCCCCCAAATATGCCCATGCTGCGGGCGAAATTCTTTCTATTTCTGCGGGTGTCGCCCTCGGAGGATGGATTCGATCTAAACCGAGATCTGTCAGACTCAGCTTTGGGTTGTCATCGGCGATCGGCGACATACTTTTTTAAATAAAACTTCGGCACAGCTTGGCTTTTCTACACTTACTTATTTCGTCTTTTGTCACTTCAGATAATTATAGCTTTCACAGGAGTGTGCTCTGTGAGAAACTGAGATCTTCTACAGACAAGCGAGCTGAAAACTCGCGGCACAACCATAAGAATTTGCTATCCAGCATCGATCGCCGGATAGCGAATTAAACCCACTGTAGCGTCAAGCATCCTTGACGTTTTTTACCGCCTCATCAACCGAAGGCTGCAAAGACAAAAATTTCTCTAAGCGAACCAGTTTAACAGTCTGAGTTACGCGGGGATTTGAGACAATTTGCAATGTCCCTTCCATGGTTTGGGCTTTCTTGACAAGTTGCACAAGTGCGCCCAAGCCTGAACTATCCACAAAATCTATCTGAGACAAGTCCAAAATTACGTGTTTTGGGCCCTCGTCAATACATTTGCTTAGTACCTTCCGAAAAGTGGCCTCAGAAAAAGCGTCCAGCAGGCCAGTCAAGCGAAATAACTGATGGTTATTCTTGACTTCGCGAGTGCCTCTGAGGCTAACGGTCAGGGTCAATGACTCAGGAATGACACCCTCCTAGCTAGGTATGGCTTAAAGTCGAGGCTTCATTATAGGAGTTTTTTGGTATTTTGTCTACAGTTTTTTAGTTATGGGTCATTGGGCATGGGGCATGGGGCATGGGGCATGGGGCATGGGGCATGGGGCATGGGGCATGGGGCATTGGCCAAACAGGTCATTGGCCAAACAGGTCATCAGTCATTGGTAATCGGTCATGTTTCCTAATGACTAATGACTATTGACTATTGACCAATGACTAAGCTGGTACTTTCTGATTGTCTCGCATTGACTGGACGAATCGATCGAACAAATAGTCAGCGTCGTGGGGGCCCGGACTGGCTTCTGGGTGGTACTGGACTGAGAACAGGGGTAAGGTTTTGTGCTTCAATCCGGCTACAGTGCGATCGTTCAAGTTGAGGTGAGTAATTTCTACTTCCGGGACTAGGGAATCAGGGTCGATCGCAAAACCGTGATTTTGGCTAGTAATTTCTACCTGCTGAGTTAAACCTGCTGGATGATTCAATCCCCGGTGCCCGAACTTCAGTTTAAAAGTTTCCGCACCCAAGGAAATGCCCAGAATCTGGTGTCCCATGCAAATGCCGAACACAGGTTTGTCCGACTTCAACAAAGCTTTCGCCGTCGCGATCCCTTCCGTTACCGCCGAAGGATCTCCAGGCCCGTTGGACAGAAAAATGCCATCCGGGTTGTACTTGAGAATTGCCTCGGCTGACGTGTCGGCGGGTACAACAATTACCCGACAGCCGTAACTCGCCAAACGACGCAGGATGTTGCGCTTGACCCCAAAGTCTAGGGCTACCACCGTCCACATTTTGCCGTTATCCGGCTTAACTGTCGGACTGAACTCCCATACGGCATCTGTGGCTTCAGACCACTCGTAAACCTCCCGGGTAGTTACTTGCTTCACCAGATTCAGCCCGGCCATGCTGGGGGCGTCTTGGACTTGCTCCAAAAGCTCCGCCTGGTCGAGAATCACGGTCGAAATGCCGCCGTTAATGGCTCCTACGGTGCGAATTTTGCGAGTCAGGGCGCGGGTATCGATGCCGTAAATACCTGGGATGTCGTACTGTTTTAGGTAATCTTGCAGGGATTTTGAACAGCGCCAGTTGCTGGGTCGGCTGCATACGTTACGGGCGATCGCACCTCGGATTTGCGGCCGCGAAGATTCTTCATCTTCGAGGTTTACCCCGGTATTGCCCAATTCTGGATAAGTAAAAGTGACAATTTGACCGCAATAGCTCGGATCGGTCAAAACTTCTTGATAGCCCGTCATTCCCGTGTTGAATACGACCTCGCCGACGACGGTGGCGTCAGCGCCAAAAGACCAGCCGCGGTAAGCAGTACCGTCAGCTAGGACTAGGAGAGCGGGTTGTGCAGTTGAAAGTGACATGGCATCCTTAAATTACAGTCGTTTGGTTTAATTCTTACCACTGCCTGGGATTTGATGCTAGCCGGCAATATACAGATATTATTGGAATTTGTGCCAGCCGAGGCAGAATGTGTTGGTGCCGGAGTCCAGGGCTATCTATGCCAAAAGGCAGTTGTCGTTGTTACGATCGAGCTAAACCGTTTAATCAAATTATGATCGGCCAATCTCCCTTACCTTTATCCTCCAATTCAATCAAGCCTCTGCTGAACCCTCAAAACCTGCGGAAACCTTTACTGGCTTTAACAGCAGTTATTTCTCTGAGCAGCTCAATTTTACTTGACACCGCCGTCTACTCTTCGCGAGCGACAGCTCAAGAGAGCGAGGGATGCTTTATGCGGAACTCCAGCGGTCAAACTGTCAGCTTGAGTCGATCGGTATGCGGTTTTCTCCCTCAAGAATCGACTCCCGCTGCTTCGCCTGCTTCGCCTGCTTCGCCTGCTTCGCCTGATACCAAGTCGGGAGTGTTTCTAGTCAAAATTAAACGCCGAGAAGCTAATATCCCAGTCATAGAAGTCACCTTTAATGGCAAACAAAAGTTTGAGATGATGGTGGATTCGGGAGCCAGCCGCACCGTCATTACACCAGCAATGGCTACCGCTTTGGGGATAGTTCCTAAAGGAACCGTGCAAGCAAAAACTCCGAACGGAGAGGCTACTTTTTCTCTCGGCAGTCTTACTTCAATTGAAGCTGGCGGTTTGGCGATTAATAATATAGTTGTACCCATCTCCCCAGCACTAGAAATTGGGCTGCTCGGTCACGATTTTTTTGGTAATAAAGATGTGACTATTAAGCAAGATGTGATTGAATTTCGCTCGCGCTCATAGAGAGAAGTTCGGCAGCGGATTATGTAACAGATGTAACGCAATACGGTTCACTTAACACTTTTTGTTACCCACAGATTTCCCTCGCATCCCCCTTAAAAAGCAGGGTGCTTTTCTTGTCATCATGGAAATAAGTACGTAGTTGGGCTTCAGCCCTCTTTCAACATACCTGTATAGAGGGCTAAAGCCCAACTACGTACCTTGTACCTTGATTAATCCGTTAAATCCCGCACATCGATCGTTGCCGAACTTATTCCTTCACCGCAAAAACTCCACCAACTGCTGCAACTTCAACCAAGATTCACCACTCGATAAAATCTCCTTGGCCAAAGTAACTCCTGCTGCGTGGGAACCGATCGGAATTACACCTCCCACCTGAAAAGCCAAAGACGCATTCAAAGCTACAACATCCATTTGTGCTGCTGTACCTTTGCCTTGCAACACGTTGCTCAAAATCTCGGCGTTTTCCTCAACATTTCCGCCTTTTAACGAGCCGATCGCACTTGGCGTCAATCCTACCTGTTCCGGATGCAAACTTGTCAGTTCAACCTGGCCGCCCGACAAAACCGCCAAATCCGTCACATCACCCAAACCCGCCTCATCCAACTTTTCTCGGCCGTGAACGACTATCGCCAACTCAGTTCCCAACTCGCCCAAAGCTTGGGCAATAGTTGATACCAGACTGGGATCGAACACCCCGATTACCTGCCCTGTAGGGCGCATAGGATTGACGAGCGGCCCTAAAAGGTTAAAAACAGTCCGCACCTTCAAAGTGCGTCGGAGCGATGCTACAGCCTTAAGTGCGGGATGCCACCCAGGCGCAAATAAAAAGGTGATGCCCGTAGCGTCTACCGCAGCTTTTACCTTGGCAGGATCGGCGCCCAGGTTGACTCCGAGTGCTTCCAACACGTCAGCCGAACCGACTTTGCTGGATGCCGATCGATTTCCGTGTTTGGCGACTCGAACTTTGCCCGCAGCAGCCACAAAGGCTACAGCAGTGGAAATGTTAAATGTGGACGCACCATCGCCGCCTGTGCCGCAAGTATCAATTAATTTGAGATTCGAGATGGGAGATTGGCGATCGACAACGCTCTGGGACTCGCCCGTCAGGGACTGAGACTGCAATACCTGAGCCATTCCTGCTAATTCTGAGGCCGAGATGCCTTTGGCTTGGAGGGCTGCTAAAATGGCTCCTGAAAGCACGGGGGGTATGGCTTCTGCCAGCCATCCCTGCATTAAGTCGGCAGCTTGGACGTGCGAAAGAGATTGTCTGTCTAACAGTTGTTGCAGCAGGGCTGGCCACAGGGGAGAGTCCGCTGTCAAAGTTGAAGCTGCGGATATATCTGGTGTTGTAAGTACGGAAGAATCAGTCATGTAGCGACAATGAATTTTTTGCTGGGGTGGGCTGTTTGATGTCGGGCCTGGGCCGAGTGTCGATCGGGATTTTACCAGAGTTGCTGCCGACATTTGGCGCGCCCTGACCCAAATTTTTGCCAAAATGACAGCAGGGCGAAAAACTGTAACTAGATTGTTAGACAAAGTTGCCCATATGCGCCCGATCGTGGGTAGCTTTTGTCTTCTGTTAGATTTTCCATACTTGCTGCGGTGTCTGATATTGGTCACAATCAGACAGTGCAAGCAAGAAATATATGCCGCGAGCCAAATAAAGGAATGCCATGCTACTCGGATTTAAAACCGAATTAAAACTTAATGCCCGACAGCGAATACTGCTAGCCAAACATTGTGGGGTAGCTCGTCACGCTTGGAATTGGGGACTGTGGTTGACCAAAAACATTCTCGACCACAATAAAGCCAATCCCAACGAAAAACTCAAATTTCCTACAGCTATTGACCTGCACAAACTGTTGATAGCTTTGGTAAAATCAGAGAATGCTTGGTATTACGAGTGCAGCAAATCTACACCGCAGATCGCATTAATAGCATTGCGAGAAGCATGGAAACGGTGTTTTAAAAAGACTGCTGGCGTACCGAAGTTTAAGAAAAAAGGAAGGGGAGATTCTTTCACATTAGAAGGAACAGTCAAAATAAGCGCGAGCAACAAAATCCAAGTTCCTGTAATTGGCGTCATTAAAACTTATGAAAAGTTACCGCAAGTATTGACTAAATCTTGCACGATATCCCGGATTGCCGACAGGTGGTTTATCAGTTTCAGGTTTGATGTAGAACAACAAGAATCATGCCAAACAAATATTGTAGGAGTTGACCTCGGTATTAAAGCATTGGCTACTCTCTCAACAGGTGAAGTAGTTATAGGTGCTAAATCTTACAAAAAATACGCAGCAAAACTCTCAAGGATGCAATGGTTTAGTCGCCATAAAGTCATCGGTTCGAGTAATTGGCAAAAAGCACAATTCAAAATAGCTAGATTGCATAGAAAGATAGCTAACATCCGTAAAGATACGTTGCACAAACTAACGACATTACTTGCCAAAAACCACGGTGTAATAGTTATAGAGTATTTGAATGTATCCGGGATGATGGCTAATCATAAACTGGCTGCATCAGTTGCTGATATGGGTTTCTTTGAGTTCCGCCGCCAGTTAACCTAGAGCGTGCAAGTTGTACGGTTCAAAGTTGGTAATAGTTGACCGTTGGTTCCCAAGCTCAAAAACCTGTTCTAATTGTGGAACCAAAAAAGAAACACTCTCTCTGTGTGAGCGAATGTTTGAATGCAGCCATTGTGGTTTTAAGATTGACCGCGACTTAAATGCGGCAATCAATTTGTCAAAAACCGTCAGTTAGGCGGGGTTAGCCTGTGGACTGGACAAGTGCCGACACTACCAGGATGAAGCAGGAAGTAAACGAAGCCCCGAGGCATCCAACATTGCCTAATTTTGGGTCGCTTTGGGTAGGATTTATGTAACGGCTACAGAATTTATTCCACGAAACTAGCCCAATATGAATTTTTTGATACAACAATGCTCCCTCGGATTGTGACAATTTTAGATAGGGGCCTCATCTACTAAAGAGCGATCGACCGTCAGCTATATAATCTGCCAGCAAAAATCAATGGTAACTGGCACTATTGGTGGCAGCATTCAGCTAGAGTGGCGGATTGCTTGCAGCAAGTTTGCCAGCCGATGGGGCGATCGTCTAAAAAATCAGCAGTTGGTACTGTACTTTGGAGCGATCGTTGTCAAAGTCACTGCCGAAACAGGAAAAAACAGTTTACAGCTAATTTCAGCCTGTACAATTATTCCTCATTTATTCAGGAAGCTTTTAACAGACGAGTTTGGATCGAACGATCGCAACTTTCAGCAGATTGATTGGCAAATCCGATTTTGACAGTCATTTGTAGCTCAAAATAAAATAAACCCGACTGGTTAAACTTTCGTAACTCTACTAACAACTAACGGCGCAGTAGATGAAGTCAATAAATACAGCAGTGTCCGGAGAATCTCAGACTCTAGCCGTTCTCGATCGGATCCAATACACATATTCTGTAGGGACACAACACAGCGTTGTGTCCTGATATGTGTTGCAAGCAATTAAGGCTTGACAACAACGATCGCACGGCTCGGCGGTGGATTTATCGACTTGGCGATCCAGCATCTATACTACTAACAGACACTCAACAATATTGAATCTTTCACAAAAACACACCAGGGTATTCAAAAATGGCACACCAAAAATTAGCAAACAAAACGAACGACTGTAAATTAGAAAATAAAACGATAGAATGCCTGAATATAGAGGAGGCACTGCACCAAATGGAAGCAAAATATCAGAGTATGTTTGAAAATGCTGTTTCCGGCATTTTCCAAACAACCCATGACGGTCGCTACATCAGCGCTAACCCAGCTTTGGCTCGCATCTACGGATATAATTCTGCCGAAGAATTGATGGACAGTCTGACTAATATTAGCGATCAGCTTTACGTCAATCCCGATCGCCGCAATGATTTTATTTCTGCTTTGCAAGCAAAAGGCATCGTGTCAGATTTTGAGTCGCAGATTTATCGCAGAGATGGAACAGTAATTTGGATCGCGGAAAATGCCCGCGCAGTCCGCAACCCAGGCGGTCAATTGCTCTACTACGAAGGTTTTGTCGAAGATATTACCCAGCGCAAAAATGCCGAATCTAGGCTTAGAGAAAGTGAAGAACGCCTGCGAATGGTAATAGAAGGTGTTAAAGATTATGCTATATTCATGCTAGATACTAAGGGGTATGTAGCAAGCTGGAATTCGGGAGCCAAAAGAATTTTAGGGTATGAATCTAGCGAAATAGTTGGGAAAAATTCTGAATGCTTTTATACGCCTGAAGATATTGCAATTGGCAAACCCCAAGAAAAATTAATCACAGCTAGCGAAAGAGGTAGATATCAAAGTGAAGGCTACCGGTTCCGCCAAAATGGCTCCCGATTTTGGGCGAAGATTATTGTGACTCCTTTGCGGGATGAAAGCGGAGAGTTGCAGGGCTTTTCTCAAGTAATGCAGGACATTACTAACCAAAAGCGGGCTGGAGAAGAAAGAATGCAGTTGATTGCTTCTTTGCAAGCTTCAGAAAAAAAGTTTCGCACTCTGTACGAATCGACGACAGATGCGGTAATGCTGCTAGACGAAAAGAGTTTTTTAGATTGCAATCCGGCTACTTTAACTTTATTTGGATGCAGCAGTGAATCGGAGTTTTGTGGCAAGCATCCTTCGGAATTTAGCCCGCGGCTGCAACCGAACGGGCAAGATTCTATGAGTCTTTCTCTAGAGCGAATTAATACGGCTATGGAAACAGGAAATAGTCGTTTTGACTGGGTACACTGCCGTTTGGACGGTTCAGAGTTTCCGGCGGAAGTGCTGTTAACTTCTATGGATATCGGCGGCAAAATGCGGCTGCAAGCCGTGGTGCGCGATATCACTTATCGGGTGGAGGCAGAGGTTGCTCTGAAGCAGGCTAACGAGGTATTGGAATGCCGGGTTAAAGAGCGGACAAGTCAGTTGGAAGAAGCTATTAAAAGGTTGAGTTTGTCGGAGGAAAAGTTTTCTAAGGCTTTTCGATCGAGTCCAGATCCAATGACTATTACTACTTTTGCTGAGGGTCGTTTTATAGAAGCTAATGATAGTTTTTTATCGATAACTGGTTACAGTTTAGAAGAAATGACCTGCAATACAGTAGCGGGATTAAATATTTGGGTAAAGCCTCAAAACAGACTTGATTTTAGGCAATTGCTGCAAGTACAGGGTGTTGTTCGCAACGCCGAATGCGAATTTCGGGTGAAGTCGGGATCGGTGGTGGTGTGTTTGGTGTCAGCCGAATTGATTCATTTGGAGGGGGAACTCTGCGTGCTCGTGGTGATGACAGATATTACCGATCGCAAACACGCAGAAGAAGCCCTGCGGGAAAGCCAGCGCGCCTTGTCCACCCTAATGAGCAATTTGCCGGGGATGGCCTACCGCTTTCGCAACGATGCCGATCGCAGTATGGAGTTTGTCAGCGAAGGCTGCTATCAATTATCCGGCTATTCTCCCGAAGAATTTATCGGCACCCCGCAAGTTTCTCTATCGGAATTGACTCACCCGGACGATCGCGAAATCTTCTGTAATGCCGTAGAAATTGCCCTGCGAGAAAATCGACCATATCAGTTAAATTACCGCATAACTTCTAAAAACGGGGAATTAAAATGGGTTTGGGAGCAAGGTTTGGGAGTATATTCCGACTCAGGCGAATTGCTCGCTTTGGAAGGGTTAATTACTGATATTTCCGAACAAAAACGCAGCGAGGAAGCTTTGCTGCGATCGCAAACCGAGTTAACCCAGCAAAAACTTCAGCTCGAACATACTTTACAGGAATTGCAGCAAACTCAAGCAGTATTAATTCACACCGAGAAAATGTCTACCCTCGGTCAAATGGTAGCCGGTGTTGCTCACGAAATTAACAATCCCGTTAGTAGCGTCTGCGGCAATCTCGTCCACATAGGTCACTATACCGAAGATTTGCTGAATTTAATCGATATGTACCAGCAGCACTGCCCACAGCCACCGGCATCAATTCAACAGAAAATTGAGGATATCGAGCTAGATTTTCTCTTAGAAGATTTGCCAAAAGCTATCTCTTCGATGCAGATTGGAGCCGATCGCATTCGGGAAATTGTGCGATCGCTCAGAAATTTCTCTCGCAAAGACGATTCTCAAATGACCAAGGTTAATCTACACGAAGGCATTGAAGGAACGCTGCTAATCCTGCAAAGCCGCCTGAAAGCCCGAGGCAACTATCCCGAAATTGCCGTAATTAAAGAATATGGCAACTTGCCTTTAGTTGAGTGCTATTCCGGTAAAATCAATCAGGTGTTTATGAATTTGATCGGAAATGCGATCGACGCGATCGAGGAATACAACGCAGGGCGATCGGTTCTCGAAGCCAAAGCTAACCGCAGCAAGATTAAAATTAAGACGGAAGTCCAAAACTCCAATGCTGTAATTCGGGTTTCTGACAACGGCCCCGGTATGCCCGAAAAAGTTTGCCAGCAATTATTCGAGGCCTTTTTTACCACCAAACCCGCAGGCAAAGGCACCGGTTTGGGCCTGTCCATTTCCTACAGAGTCCTCCAAGAGCACGGCGGGATGCTGACTTGCGTGTCTGCACCAGGGCAAGGAGCCGAATTTATCATCGAAATGCCGATCGAGCAAATTAGTCAGTAGTCAGTAGTCATTAGTGCGAGCGTCCCCGCTCGCGAACGCTATTAGTGCGAGCGTCCCCGCTCGCGAACGCTATTAGTGCGAGCGTCCCCGCTCGCGAACGCTATTAGTAGCGTCCCCGCTCGCGAACGCTATTAGTTATTGATTATTGCGAGATATTCAAAAATAACAAATAACAACTGCCAACTGTCAACTGTCAACTGTCAACTGTCAACTGTCAACTAACTACTGACACCTAGCCAAATAAATTCGAGCCACCCTATCCCCCGGATTTTGCCGCAAACAATCAGCAAATAACCCCGCCGCTTCAGTAAAATTATAGATATTGTACAAAGACAAAGCCTCAGTAAACACTGGCAAAGTAGCCAACTTCCCCGCTTTAACGAACGGCAAATCTGCATCAAAAACCTCATAAACAGTAACCCATGCAGACTTCCCCTTAACCTGAACCTTATCAATCACGCGAATCCCATAATCAGCAGGATTTCTCAAGCCATCGACAGTCTGCTGAGTAATTAACAGCGGCACCTCGTAATTCTTCGTCAAACTTTCAATCCGAGCAGCCAAATTAACCGCATCGCCAATCACAGTACCGTCCATCCGATTGCGTCCGCCAACAGTACCCAGCATCAAAGAACCAGTATTAATTCCCACCCCAATCTGGATCGGCACATCGCCCATAGAAACGCGATATTGATTGTATTCAGCAAGAGTATGCAGCATCTCAATCCCCGCTTTCACAGCATTGTCAGCGCCCTCGCTAAACAAAGCCATAATTGCATCGCCAATATATTTATCAATAAACCCATGATTTTCCACAATCAGCGGTTCCATATAACTCAAATATGAATTTATAAATTTAAAATTATCTTGCGGTGTCATCTGTTCCGAAATCGTTGTGAAATCGCGAATGTCAGAAAACAAAATCGACATTTCCAACTCTACCGCATCTCCCAATTTAACATCAACAATACTGTCATATCCCAAAAAAGATAAAAACTGATTTGGTACAAAGCGACTTGTCGCCTCAGTGATTTTTACTTCTGTATCTAGCGCCAGTTCCAGATTACTATTAACTTGAAAAAGTTCTGTAATCAGATTTTTGCGCTCGGCTTCAGCTTTTTTGCGATCGGTAATATCTAGAATGGTATTAATAGCATAAGTAATTTTTCCGGTGCGATCGTAGATAGGAGTTGCCGAAATTTCTAAGGGAATAATTTTGTCGCCGTTGTGGACTTCTACATCGTCAGCAGCGGCATTTTCTCCTCTCAACGCCCGCACAACTGGCAAGTCTTCAGGAGGATATTCTCGATCGGTGCCTGCTCGATAAGTTTGATAAACCTCTGACAATTGTTCTGAATTTATATCCGGCACCACTCCCTTACCAAATATCTCTTTGGCTTTATGATTGATATAGTAAACTTTGCCCTCAGCATCCAGCACCCCCACACCAATTGGCATTGCTTCCAAAAACTGTGTCAAGCGATTTTCGTTTTCATTGAGTTGGGCAATCAGTAATGCTTGGTCAAAGTTTAACTTTGCCAACTCGCTATTCATTTGCTGGAGTTGGGCATTTTGTTCCGCCAACAGTTTGTTTTGATGGTAACTATTGACAGCTTCTTTTACCGTCAAACTCAGGTCTTCTTGCTGCCAGGGCTTGGCGATATAACGATATAAATTTGCATTTTTGATAGCATTTCCTACCGCTTCAATATCTGCTTGTCCTGTGAGCATGATTTTCAGAGTTTTGGGTGAAATGATATGAACTCGCCTTAACAGCTCATCTCCATTCATTTCAGGCATAATATGGTCGGAAATAATTAACGGGACTTCATAGCCATCGTCTAGCAATTCCATGATTAATTCTAATGCTTCTTCCCCACCTTCAGCAATTTCGATGATATAATCATTACTGATTGCCTCTTGAAGTTCTGCTTTCAGACTTCGGAGTACAGTTTTCTCATCATCAACACAGACAATTACTTGTAGAGCCATAATTGAGACCGACCGGATTTAATAGTTTTCAACAACTCGGCTATAGTTGCGCTAAACCAGATTTAATCGTTTCCAACAGTTCGGCTTCCGACCAAGGTTTAGACAAACAGCAATGGAGATTCGCTTCGTTCTTAGCTCGGTTAATCGCTGCTTCGTCAGCTTGACCAGTTAGCATAATTTTAATAACTTTGGGGAATTTTTTGTGAATCCGAATCAGCAGCTCATCTCCTTTAATTCCCGGCATTAGCCAATCAGAAATAATCAAAATAATACTTATATCTTCCTCATTAAGTTCTTCGATTAACTCTAGAGCTTCATCCGCATCTTCCGCTCCTTCATAGAGGTAATCACTACCGAATGCTCTTGACAGTTGCGTCCTCAGACTATTTAACACAATTCTCTCATCATCAACACACAAAATAACTGGCTTAGACATTATTTTTTATCCTCTATGATTAGCGATATAACTCTGTTGGTAGGGTGAGAACTGCACACCTTACCGCTACTAATAGTCTTGCAAACCAGCTTATGCTTCAGTCCTGATATTGGTACATTTCATAATTATACTCTAACGTTCGGCAGAAAAACATTAAATGTAGTTTCACCTGGAATTGATTCTACCTCAATCCTTCCTTGATGTTTTTCCACAATCTTCTTCACAATGTCCAGTCCCAATCCGCTGCCTTCTCCTGCGGGTTTAGTAGTAAAAAATGGCTCGAATATTTTCGCCTCGATCTCTTCAGGGATGCCTTTGCCACTGTCAGTAACGCTAATCTTTACCTGATCGGATTGCTCCGTCAATCCAATAGTTAATGTGCCACGATTATCCATTGCTTGCAAAGCATTGTGAACGAGATTTGTCCACACTTGATTTAGTTCATCTGGATAGCATAGTATCGGCGGTATTTCGGTATAGTTTCTGACTACCTCAACTCCTTGTTTGAGTAAATTTTGATAGAGAGTTAAGATGGTTTCGATCCCTTCAGCAATGCTGGCTGTTGTCTTAGTGCCTGCCTGTTCGTAACGGGCATAGGTTTTTAAGGCAAACACAACTTTTGATGCTCGATCTGTAGCTGTATTGATAGTAGCGATGCCTCTTTTTAATTCAGACAGTTTGTAGGCGGTTCCTAGGATGTGCAAACTATCCGGTTTTTGGAGTAGCAGGAGACAAGTTTCGATACGATCGTAGATCCCCATCACAACTAATAGATCTGCAACAATATCGGCATTCTCAATCTCTAATTCTTGCAGTTCGCTTCTTAAAGCTCTCTTCAATTTGCGTTCTTCTTTGGTTGATAGTATTGATTCTTGTTGGAGAGATCGCTGAAGTAATTCTGAGAATTTTTGCCCTTCTTCTGGAGAGAAAGATTGAAAAAGTGCTGGCAAATGTTCCAGAGTTTGATCCAAGAACTTAGACACATTTCCCGCTGAAGAACGAATTGCACCCAAGGGTGTGTTAACTTCGTGAGCAACTCCCGCCACAAGTTGTCCTAAAGCTGCCATTTTTTCTGATTGAATCAGCTCTTCTTGGGTGGTTTCGAGCTGTTGGAAAGTATCGCTTAGTTCTTGATTTTTCTGGTACAAAGCTGCTTCAGCCTGCTTGCGATCGCCAATTTCTCGCCACACCGTATGCAGAATTTCCTTACCATCTACAGGAATTACAGTCAGCAATACTTCCACCCAAAAGTCTTCTCCGTCGCTGCGCCGGTGCATCCATTCAAAGCGATAGCTACCTCGCGAAAAAGCAATGGCTGTGATTTCCTGGGCTTTTTCAAAAGAGTTTCTACCGTCTGGTTGAATCTCCGGAGAAAGTTGAGCCGGCGGCAAGGAAAGAAGCTGTTTTTTGTCATTGCAACGCATCATTTTGACCGTGGCGGGGTTGCAGTCGATAAAAACATCTCCATCTAAAAGCAAAATTGCATCGGCGGATTGCTCGTAAAGTTGTCGAAAACGAGCTTCTGACTGCTGGAGTTCTTGGGTGCGTTCTTCTACTTTTGCTTCTAAATTGGCATAGAGTTGGGCATTTTCGATCGAGATGGCAGCTTGAGAAGACAATAATTGTAGAACTGCTAATCGATCGAGAGTAAATGCACCCACTGTCAGGTTATTTTCTAGGTAAAGGATACCGATCGCCTTTCCTTGATGTTGAATAGGCAAACACAATACTGATTTTGGTTTGTGCTGACTTATGTATGGATCGTTAATATTTTTAATGGGAGATTCTGGTTGGTTGATTTCCTCGAACAAGTCGTTAAAAATGACATATTCTTGAGTCCTAAAAACATAGTTGATGACGCTTCGAGGTAACTTATCGCTAGTTTCAATAGGAATTGACTCCAGAACTTTTATTTCTGCAACACCGCTAATTCCGGTAGCTTCAATTACTAAATTACCTGCTTTTTGCAAAATAAAATTGCCTGTTTCTGCTCCGGCATTTTCCATCACTACTTGCATTAAAATTGACAGCAATTTGTCAAGCTGAATTTCTCCTGAAAGTGTTTGAGATGCTTTCATGATTGTCCCGAAGTCCAGGATTTCTGAAACACTGGAACTCGTGGATGAGATAGTTCCAGACTTCATTAGCACAATTGTTTCGTCTGTATGAATGCTCTTTTTCTGGTTCAGAATAGGAGCAAGCAATTGGGGATACCGTTTTTCTAGATCCTCAACCTTTACCTTTGCACCCCAACGCGCATAAGCGTAGTAGGCGTCGGTTAAGTAAACTGTGCCAACTTTATCTTTACCCCAAGCGAGATAGAATTTAGCCGCGAGTTCCTGGGCTAGTGCTTCTTCGTTGAGATAACCGTTTTCTTTGGCGAGGGAAATGGCGCGATCGTACAATTCGATCGCCTCTAATTTTTCCTCTAAAACTCGATGCCGTTCTGCCTCTACTAGATAAAATTTATGTAGATAATTCATCGGGGCATGATTCGCCCATTTTTGCATTTTCTCCTGATTGGCGATTACAGTTTCGAGGATTTGTTGTTGTTCCGAAATCTCTCGATCGGGATACACCGCCAACTTAGACAGAGAATCATAGGTATAAAAAATCGGTACTAATATCGAAGCTACTCCTGCATCTAAATACTCTTCTGCTCCGGCAGAATGCTCAATGGCTTGGTGGTAGTCACAAAAAAGATAACAAAGGATTAACTTATTTAAGAAAAAATAGTAACACGCTATTCTGTAATTATTGGCAATATGAATCGGTAACATTTTTGCTTCATCACAAGCTGAACCGATTAAAAAGCAAGGATTATCCGTCCTTTCCAGTAAGTTTAATACAACTTGATGGTAAATTTGATGCAATTGAAGAATGCTATCCTGATTCATCTTGTCGATCGCATCACCGTAAGTTTCCATCTCTAGTTTCACGCTTGATAGCTCGACCGATCCACTAAAGAATAAATGGTAGCAATACCTGTGGGCAGAATAGCAAGCGTGTTCTAAATCTCCTGTCTCTAAACCGCTAAAGTAAGAAGCTATAAAAGGTTTTAAGGTCTCTGTAATATGCTGTTTCCAATGCTTGATAAAGCAAGCTTCTACAAACAGCGTCATAGATTTGAAAGGCTTAGTATCGAGTTTTTCGAGTAGATTTAGTGCAAGTTGTCCAAATTGATAGCCCGATTCTAACTCCCCCATGACTCCGCAGAGAATGAGTCCATAATTAGCATAGGCATGAGTATGAGTTGGTGCATTACCATATTTAAGGGCTAATTGAATTTGTTTAAAAGTAATGAGAGGTAGCAAAACTGGAGTGACCATGTAAGCAGAAGGACAGAGTTGTAACAGCATCTGAGTTGCTGCCAGTTTTTGCGGGTCACTCATGTCAGGTAAATCAATTAAGTCATGAATCGGTTTTTCTTGTAAAGCCAATTGCGTCTTTTCAAAAGCCAAGGGAATTTCTGTCAGTTCTGGATCTTTAGGTAGATCTATCCCCAAGAGTTTGAGAATGTCTAACCCAAAATTCAAAGATTGTTTGAGTTGGTTCTGCGCTTTCAAAGCTTGAATTTTAACTTGATAAGTTTTGATTTGATCTAAGAGCGTATTTGCCTTTTCCAGGACTATTTCTGCCAATGGCTCCATTTGCTCAAAATCACCATTCAGATACATCGCCTCTGTGGCTTCTTCGTAAAGTGCTAAACTCAGGTTGTAATGATTCTGCCAACACTCAACATCCAGGAGTTCTATGCCTAAAGTTAAATATTTTTCAGCAGCCGCGTAAGCCGTGGAAGATTTAGCTTTACGTCCAGCTATTAAATTTAATTGAGCAAGCTCATCTCGTTTGATTCGATCGGTAATTAACTCCACCCCGATATTTAATTGGTTGACAATATCAAAAATCTTCTCTTCTTGTTCTGCTTCTGGCGTATTCCTCAACAACAATTGTCCGATTTCGAGGTGGGTGGACTGTTTCTGGGATTCGGGAATCAGAGAATATGCCGCTTGCTGCACTCGATCGTGCAAAAATCTGTAGGGAACCGATAACTCCGATCCTTGAAGAATTTCAATTGATTCAGATTTCTGAAAAAATTTATATACTTCACTGGTGGGAATAATTAATCCTTCTTGCAGTGCTAGCCACAAATCGGCTGCTGTTTCCGACTCGGATTTTTTGGAGACAATTGCTAGCGTTGCTAAGTCAAATTGATTACCTACACAAGCTGCAAGTTTTAAAGCTTGCTGAGTATTTTCAGGCAATTTCTGCAACTGAATTGCCATAAACTCGACGACATCATCAGTCCAAGAAAGCGCCCTCAATTTGGCAATGTCGCACTGCCACCCCCCCCTTGCCCCGGGGGTGAAATCAAATGATATAAATCCATCGCTGTGCAAAAATTGCAGAAATTTAGTTGCAAAAAAGGGATTGCCTTTGGTTTTGGCAAAAATCAATTCCGTCAAAGGCATTGCTCTTTCTATTGGACAAGAAAAAGTATCCGCAATTAGGCAATTTAGGGAAGTTAGGTTGAGAGGTGCTAAGGTAATTTGATTGACTTTCAGGACGGGTGGATCGATATCCTGCTTTTCTAGAGAAGATGCTGACGAATTAGCCTCTACTTTCCTAATCTCACCCAATGTCAACATTAGCGGGTGAGCCGGAAATACTTCGTTGTCTCGATATGCTCCCATTAACAACAGATAGCGGGTATCTGTTTCGCTCATCAACAATTGCATCAATTTCAAAGAAGCTGAGTCTGCCCACTGCAAATCATCCAAGAAAATTACTAAAGGATGTTCTTTGGTGGCGAATACTCGGATAAACTTGCCAAATAGCAAATTAAAACGATTTTGAGCTGCGACTCCTTCTAGTTTGAGGACTTCTGGCTGCTTACCAATTAGGTGTTCTAATTCTGGGATGACATCGATAATAACTTGACTGTTTTCACCCAAAACCCCTAATATCTTGACTCGCCATTTCTGCACCTCGCCAGCACTTTCGGTGAGTAATTGTCTGATTAAATTCTGGAATGCCTGCACCCAGGAAGAGAAGGGAATATCCCGCTTAAATTGATCGAATTTTCCTTTGATGAAGTAACCCCGTTGGCGGACAATGGGTTTGTGAACTTCATTGACAACGGCGGTTTTTCCAATGCCGGAAAATCCCGCTACTAACATGATTTCGATATTGCCTTCGCTGATGCGATCGAAGGCTGCTAATAGGGCTTTAACTTCAGTTTCTCTACCGTAGAGTTTTTCGGGAATGACGAAGCGATCGCAAATATCCCGATTTGCCAATACAAACTCGCTAATAGTCCCATTTTCTTGCCATTGCTGCGAGCATTTTTCTAAGTCGTAGCGCAGCCCAGCAGCACTTTGATAGCGTGATTCTGGAGTTTTTGCCATCAGTTTCATGATGATATTATTCACCATCACTGAGATAGCTGGAACCAGATTGATTGGCTCAGTTGGCATTCTGGCAATATGACAGTGGACTAACTCCATTGGATCGTTAGAGTCAAAGGGCAATTTCCCTGTTAGTATTTGGTAAAATGTAACTCCCAACGAGTAAAAGTCGGTACGGTAGTCGATACCCCGATTCATGCGTCCCGTTTGT
The DNA here is from genome assembly GCA_004292955.1 of Oscillatoriales cyanobacterium. Lineage (GTDB taxonomy): Bacteria > Cyanobacteriota > Cyanobacteriia > Cyanobacteriales > Microcoleaceae > Microcoleus. Next base: position 198,889 of record RDXX01000008.1, read on the forward strand.
TCTGGGGACATATAAGCTAGGGTTCCTTCTAAGACGTTTGGATTTTGGATTTCCTGGTTTTCTCTGGGTAGAAGTGAGGAAATGCTGAAGTCAATTAATTTAACTTCTTTAGTTTCCGGGTTAATGATGATATTCTGGGGCTTGATGTCTTTGTGAATAATTCGGTTGTGATATAGTCCTTCTATGGTTTTGACAATCTGAATTGCGATCGGCAAAAATTCATTTAGCGGTAGAGGCGAACTCTGGAGGGAGGAAATGTCAGATTTACTGGATTTGATATTCTCCAATTGCTCTGAATTAACAGTATACTCAGCGAGGGAAATACCTCCAATATCCTCGGTAATCAGAGCAAAAGCATTCTGATAGTTTAAGAGTGCAATGGGTTTGAGAATTCCCGGAAGGTCAAGATTTTTGGTGATCGTGTACTGATTCCGAAACTGTATGAGTTCGCTAAAAGTGGGATATTCACTCCATAACAGTTTGATAATTACTTTTTGGTTTGACTCAGAAACTCCTCGATAAACCTGGGTTCTAGAGCCATTATAGATTTGCTCGGTGAGGTGATAGCCGGGAATTTTTAACATATTATCAGTCATGGTGAAGAGGTTAAATCAATATTCTGTAGATGCTATCGGAGGCTGAAAATGATAAAGCGGTAAGGTGCATATTGCACATCTTACAGAGTAGAGTTTATGCGCCCAGAACAATTAATCCAAAATTCTTGGCTGTTCAAATTTTAGATGCTCTGGCTGAAATTAATTAGGTTTTTTAGTGCTATTTAACTATTTTCGACAGGGACTAAATGACACCCGGTGAAAGACAGACACACCACAACGTTCCAAAGCTAACTTATGTTTAGCAGTACCATATCCTTTGTTGTTTGTCAAGTCATATTCAGGATACTTGACGGCCATCCGCAGGATTAATTCGTCGCGCCAAACTTTGGCGACAATACTAGCAGCGGCAATCTGAATCGATCGCGAATCACCTTTAATCATCGTCTCTTGGTCGATCGACAAATTGGGTATTCTTTGATTGCCGTCAACCAAACACAAATCTGGGGCGACATTTAATTTCAAAATCGCCCGTTTCATTGCCAACAAAGAAGCCTGCAAAATATTCAGGCGATCGATCTCCCGCACCGAAGCCACACCAATTTGACAGTCAACCGCCACAGCCCTGATTTTGACTGCTAACCGACTCCGGGCTGCGGCACTCAACTGTTTGCTGTCGCGCACTCCGCAACTTACTAATTCTTCGAGAACTTCGTCGGGCAAAATGCAGGCGGCTGCCACCACTGGCCCGAACAAAGCTCCTCTTCCTACTTCATCTACACCTGCAATTATCCGAGGGAAAGAGGGGGAGGGGGAAAGGGGGAGAGGGGGAGAGGGAGAGGGGGAGATTGGGAGATGGAAAGATGGGAAGAGAGTAAAAATTTCTACTTCTTCTTTGTTCCTTTTTCTTTGTTCCTTCTTCCTTCTTCCCTCTTCCTTCTTCTTTGTTCCTTCTTCCTTCTTCCCTTTTCCTTCTTCCTTCATAATCACTCATCCAAAACAGCAGAGGAGCGGCGACGGCGGCGGCGGTTGATCGCAGGTTCCTCGGGTTCGCTCGATTCGATCGCCTCGTGGGATTCGATCGGCTCATAGGATTCGATCGGCTCATAGGATTCGATCGGCTCATAGGATTCGATCGACTCATATAGCTTATTCGGCTGATTCGAGAAAGCCATCACATCGTCGGCTTCCTCCATCGGCTCAAAATCATCGATTTCGTCGATCGAACTTGCGCCGTAAATTTCAGCCTCATCATCAGCATCATCGTCATCGTCATCCTCAGCAAATACCGGCAGGGCAACCGACATTTCTGAATAATAATTTTGTTCCTCAACATGGGGTGCTGGCGCAGGCGCTTCAAATTCAAATTCGAGCTGCTCAAAAGGCGGCTTATTCGGCCCAGCTCCGGGGAGTGTCACCGAAACGATCGCATTTTTAGGATTTTTGACGCTGCGATCCGTTAGCACCAAAGGAGAAACCCCCATCAGAGCATAAACATCCTGCTCTTCTGGCGTCATTTCCACCGAAATCACCTCCGGAGGCTCCACCATCGGCTTCAGCAGCTCAGACTTAGTTGGCCGCACGCGATCGAATTCCTCGCGCCTGCCAACAGCAGCCATATTCACCAGCCCGAAGCCCTCAGAAGCTGCCCGGATGCCGGGGGGAGTCACCACCAGATACTCAGAGCGGGTATCTGCGACGGGCGCACTCGAAGTATTCGGCAGCCGCAACTTGCTACGTACCGGTTCCTCTTCCACCGGGACGACGGCAAAAGGCTCTTCACCAATCCGGCGGCGCCGCCGCCGTCTGGTTCCGTTGCCCAAATCCTGATAGCTGGGATGGTTGAGCAAGTCCAAAGCTGAGGCGTTGCCGCCAGTCTCAACAAAATCCAAACTTTCGCTCTGAGGTTCCCAAGCAGCCCGAGCGAGTTCGGGGGAACGTTCTTCTCGAACTGGTGCAGCAGTTGCAGCAGCTACAGGCGCCAAGCTGCGGCGTTCCAATCCTTCTGGCAAGTTCAACATCACCCGGTTGGAGGAAGTCACAGTGCGATCGGCTGCTTCCCGCACCGCTGCGCCGAAGTCCTCTTCGCCCGGGAGTTGTACCAGATGACCCAACCCACTGCAAGTAGGGCAACTGTGGCCGAATAACTCGTAAATATTTTGACCTTGGCGTTTGCGGGTGAGTTCTACCAGTCCTAATTCGGACAGTTGAGCTATTTGGGGTCGAGATTTGTCAGCTTTGAGAGCTTTATTGAAATGTTCCAGCACCTGCAACTGATCGCGGCGGGATTCCATGTCGATAAAGTCAACAATAATCACTCCGGCAATATTGCGAAGTCGTAGTTGTCTAGCAATTTCGGTGGCTGCTTCGCAATTTGTCCAGAGTACAGTTTCGCGAGCTGTTGCCGATCGAGTAAACGAGCCAGAGTTGACATCAATTACCGTCAGCGCTTCTGTCGGCTCGATAATCACATAACCGCCAGAAGGTAAATCTACCCTTGGTCTGAGAGCTTCTCGAATCGCAGCGTTGACGCGGAAAAATTCTAAAATCGAGGCGCGCTCTCGGTGGTGGTCGATCAAAACTCCCGCAGGAAGTTTACCGCCGTTCCAGCTCATCAACTGCTGCTTCACCCGCTTAATCCCATTTTGCGAGTCCACGACAATCCGGTTCACGTCACCGCTGAACATATCCCGCAATACCCGCTGGATAAAATCGTCATCGCGGTTGAGCAGTGCCGGCGCCCGGGTAGAACCGCCTTCAAGTTGAACAGCTTCCCACTGCTTTTGCAGCACTTCCAAATCTTCCATGATGGCTTCTTCGGTCATGCCTTCGGCTTCGGTTCTTACCAGCAGCCCCATCCCGGCCGGTTTCACCAAAATAGCCAGGGCTCTGAGGCGGTTGCGCTCGGCTTCCGACTTGATTCTCCGGGACAGATTGACTCCCCTGCCGTAGGGCATCAGTACCAAATAACGCCCGGGCAGGGTAATGTTGCCTGTCAGCCGGGGGCCTTTGCTGCCCGTCGGTTCTTTCATCACCTGTACCAGCACTTTTTGCTGGGGGGTGAGGAGTTCTGTAATTGCTCCTGCCGATCGCTTGAGCCGCAGTGGGCCGAGGTCTGTGACGTGCATGAACCCGTTGCGTTCTGGGTCGCCAATATTGACGAAGGCCGCATCTATCCCAGGAAGTACATTTTCGACAATTCCCAAGTAAATGTCACTGACTTGATGGCTGCCTGTGGCTACCACGAGTTCTTGGATTTGATCTTCTGAAAAGACGGCAGCAATGCGATGCTGCTCTGCTATAACTATCTGCTTTGTCATTCAATTTCCTCAAAAAACTGTCAGCAAGTTAGAGACACTAACGCTGAAAAGTGCCTCTGACTTTAACTGTAATTAGTAGTAGCTTAAAGAGTTATTAGCTGTCAGTTGGTGCAGGGTTGAAGGAAATTTAACTCTTCACTGTTAACTGTTAACTCTTCACTGTTACAGATAAAAAAGTAGTTAAACCCGACCGATCGAGAGTTATGAGTTATGCTCAGCAGATAAATCTGAGAGATAGAAATAAGGAGGCTTTTATCGAGTTAGCAATATTGAGTTTTAAGTTGAGAATTGCTTTCCTCAATACTTCAAAATTCAACAGTTGCAACTCTTCCTTTGAACTCAGCGAATAAATTCAGCGCCACTCTCACCAATTTCTTAACACACAACTGAACACACAACTGAACATTACGAACTGATAACTCCGCTTGCGTGGTGGTTGAGGGCTGGTTTTGAGCGAAAGTAAGTAGGATTGATACTCCCCAGGGCTTAAGCCACGGGGATTCTTGAATGAATCCGAAAACTCTCAAAGGTGCTATCAAATCACCTCTAGACGCTCAAAACAACTACCTTTATAAAAGATGTTGCAATTGCGCTTACTTTGAAATTGTGCTTGTTTTCATAGACCATCACAACGCCAGATAGGTACGCTTCACACTCTGCCATTACTTGTCAGTTATACAGGCTTACTACTCCTTGAGGAGTGTGGTGGCTCACTGTGCCGGGATTTCTCCGATACTAGAGTGTTTCAACACGTAGATGGTTGTTTTACTTGCTAACTCAATTATAGAATAAGACTCCAATCACTTGTGTAAAGGAATATTGAAGGCGGTTGAAACCGCTACCGACTTCCTCCCCGTGTCTAAAGCCAGGGGCACGCCGGGCTCGTTTTCTGGTGAAAGCGTAAGGACTTTTATTGAATTCTTGCGCGATCACACTCAACAGACTCTATTCTTGGCATTCGACTGGAACTTCCGCCCCTGCCAACCCTAAAACCTTGTCAGTCGATTTTAGATTGAATAATTTTAGATTTTAGATTTACAAGCGCAGATGAATCTGGGAACTTGAACCTTGGTCTAAAATTTTGGGATCTCCACGAATTAAGTCCGGGCTTGTATCCGTTTTCGATCGAGGTCAAAAACATCTATTGTTGAATACCCGCTGGCTCGGCTTGAACCATGAGATTTTTGACTAAGCCGACGATCGACAACCACTCGATCGATCGAAATTAATCGATCAATTTGGTTCATGCTCCGCTCCTGCGGGTTTAGCGCTAGATTTAGCCCGTGAATGTACAAAAAGGCTTGAAGTCTTGAACAGAAGCAATTTGCACCCAGCCCGCGTTGCTGGTTGGCTCTTAGCGACGAGCGACAAAAGCGCTCAAGCCGCTGCGGCTTCCATAACAAGCAATTATAGCTTGACACGACACATCCCGATCGAGAGCCGAAGGTGAAATATTTCACCACAGCTTCCCTATTTTAACCATAACCCAAGATTAGCTGACTGCGCTGAACCTGCAAAAGCTGAATTTCCTGCTGGCTGACTTGTTCGAGCATGAAAACAAGGTGTTCGGGCTTGAGCAGGTTGCCGTCGCTGCGACAACTGCCGGTATAGCGCAAGACGGCTGTACCTTCGGATTGCTGCACAAGTTCTAGTTTGTGCAGCCGATCGCGCAAATTGACATCGCGAGTCTTTCCCGACTTAGTAGTGTGCACCCGCCAAAAAGCCTCTGTTTCGGCGATCGCCTTCACCCAAGCTTCCCAATTGGCAGTATCTGCGACGGAGACAGCAGTAGAATTATCCTGGTCAGATTCGCCATTTTCCGTCAACAAGCCTGTTGCAGCCACAGTAATCGCGTACTCCGCTGCTTCTAACAACTGACTGGCAGAAGGAGCTTTGAGGTCGATCGACTCAACCTTGTAAATCGGGATATTTTCCGGCAGAGCCGCCGCCAATTTTGCTCGAAAAATCTCAAGATCGATCGACTCAGTGAGTTCAAAATCAGCAATTTCCCCAGTGCTGGTAACGCCCAGAGGCAGAGCATTTGCCACAGAAATCCGAGGATTTGGGTGGAAGCCCCCGGTAAACGAAATGGGTAAATCAGCCCTACGGACAACTCGATCGAACAATCGCAGCAAATCCAAATGACCAACCAAAGCCATATCGCCCACCTTCCCAAACCAAACCCGAAAACGCTGTTTCCGTTCTGTATTCGGTACAAATTCCCCAGCAAAATCTGGAATTGGCAGGGCATCTACAACCACATTGTGTCCGAAATCTGTGCCGCAAACCCCGCAGCGGGAACACCCTTCAAAGGAACAATCGGGAACCGTCGCTGCTTCTAAAGCATGAAGCAAATCAAGTTTTAGCCAGTTTTTATCAATTCCCGTGTCTAGGTGATCCCAAGGTAGCGGGCGATCGAGAAAGAGGGGGAGAAGAGGAGAGGGGGAGAGGGGGAGAGTGGGGGAGGGGGAGAGGGGGAGAGGGGAAGATGTGGGAAAATCTTGTTTATCTTCTCTTCCTTCTTCCTTCTTCCTTCTTCCTTCTTCCCTCTTCCTTCTTCCTTCTTCCTTCTCCTCTTCCTTCTCAAACAGATTCCATTCGCCGCTTTCAACTTGGCGGTATTTCCACGTAAGGCCCGATTCATCGATCGCCCTTGTCCAAGCCTTGTATGCTGTATCCAAGTTTTCCCACCAAGCATCCATACCGGCGCCCAGTTCCCAAGCCCGGCGGACTACAGCACCCAAACGTCGATCGCCCCTACCGACAAAATCCTCCATTGCCGAAATCCGCACATCGGTATAATTCACCTTGATATTTCTCATCGCTTTGAATTCACCCTTCAGCAATTTTTGCTTGCGTGAAAACTCGGCAGTAGAAACCGAATGCCACTGAAAAGGAGTGTGAGGCTTAGGCGTAAAATTAGAAATTGTCAAGTTAAAATTCAGTGGCCGCCTGCCATTAAGCCTGCATTCCCTTTGCAGCCAGCGGACTGTTTCGGCGATTCCCAGAACATCAAAATCGGTTTCTCCGGGCAAACCGATCATAAAATACAGCTTGATTTTATCCCAACCGCGATCGACCGCAGTTTTGACACCCCGCAACAATTCTTCGTTTGTCAAACCTTTGTTAACGATGTCGCGCATCCGCTGCGTGCCGGCTTCCGGGGCAAAAGTCAAACCGCTTTGTCGCGTGCCGCCGAGAATGTCGGCAATATTATCGTCAAATCTGTCAACCCGCTGACTGGGTAAAGACAGAGAGATATTTTTGTCTTTGAGGCGGTTTTTGATTTCCATCCCCACAGCCGGAAGTGCTAGATAGTCGGAACAACTCAGGGAAAGCAGGGAAAACTCGCTGTGCCCGGTGGCTTTCATTCCTTCTTCTATCGCCTCTACGACTTGCTGCGGTTCCACATCGCGGGCGGGGCGAGTCAGCATTCCCGGCTGACAGAAGCGACAGCCGCGGGTGCATCCCCGGCGGATTTCGACTGTCAGTCTGTCGTGTACTGTCTCGACGTAGGGTACTAGCCCGATCGAATAAGCTGGTATGGGAGTTGCTACGCGGCGCAGAATTTTTTCTGGGACTTGCGGGCGGTTGGGATGAACAGAACCATCTGCCGCCATATCGTAGAATTGGGGGACATAAACGCCAGGAATTTGCGCTAAATCCAGCAATAGTGCTTCTCGGCTCAAATTATTAGTTTTGCCTTCTGCCAAAATCAAGCCAATTTCTGGCAGCAATTCTTCTCCATCTCCCAAAGCGATGAAGTCAAAAAAGTCAGCGTAGGGTTCGGGATTGGAGGTTGCGGTTTGTCCGCCAGCAAAAATTAGCGGCAAATCGCCGCCATTTTGGGCATTTGTCGCTCTTTCTTTCCAAGTTAGGGGAATGCCGGCTAAATCCAGCATTTCCAGAATGTTTGTTGCTCCGAGTTCGTAGCTGAGGCTGAAGCCGAGAATATCAAATTCTGTGAGCGATCGCCTGGATTCTACAGCAAACAGGGGAGTTTTGGTCGTTAGCGCAGCCCTCGGAGAGGATCGCAGTTTTGCTGCTAAGTCTGGTGCGGGCAAATAAGCTCGATCGCACAACTGTCTCGGCAAGGCATTCAAAATATTGTAAAGGATGATGTGTCCCAGATTGGAAGCACCAACTTCATACACTTCTGGATATGTGAGCACCCAGCGTACAGACGCCCCATCCCAAGGCTTGCGTACAGCCCCCAACTCGTTTCCTAGATAACGAGCAGGCTGATTGATTTCTGCTGTAAGTAATTCTTCGATTTTTACTGCCACGGCTCGACTCGCTCTCATATTTGCGACTCTTAAGCAGCCTACCTTAAAATCTGCCAATACGCCAACGGCAGTCCTATCTCTTTGGAGCCCTTTAACTCAAGTTGCTGTGTTTGCTTACTTGTTTTCACTGGTGAGTAGATTCTAGAAGTGCTTGTTTACACAAGACAAGAGTTTGCTGCTTCAAAGCTTTCGACATTTTCAAATATCTCAAAAACTCGATCGAGTTGGCTGAGTTCCAGAATCATTCTAATTCCGGCGGTAACTGAACACAGACTAAACCTGCGTCCCATTTTTTTCGCCTGCTTGAGGCCGGAAATCAATGCCATCAAACCCGCGCTGTCAATAAATGTTACTGCGCCAACATCTACGAGTACCGCTACTACTCCAGGGGCTGAAATTGTTGTGGTTAGTTGCTCTGTGAATTCTCCGGCTGTGGCTGCATTTAGGTGGTCTAGGGGTCGAATCACCCTAAGTGGTTTATGGGCAAGAAGTGTCTGCATATATCAAACCTATGGTTGCTACGTATTTTCAACTACCGTACTGGACGGAGGTAAGCCTAAACCTACTTGACACCTACGAGCGTAACCCTACCTGAGGAAAACCGATCGGTAGTTTTGAGTAGTTTACTGAATCTTTATTTATTTAGTCTTTTTTATAAAAGTTTGTGCAAGATTTACGGAGTAAAGGTAAGCTACTATACTATTTTTTATTTGTGCGACGAGGTTTAGTGTTGGCAATCGTAAAGATTGCGATCGACCTTATCCTAGCTGTTAGGTTAAACTGAGCAATGTAATTGAAATCACTGGTTAGTTCTGATTTGGATCACTCACTCCATCGACTGTTAAGATGACAATAATACTGTACGGAGTTCTCCGATATACTATGCAAGCAACTCATGCTATTCGTCAACTTGTAGAAAAAGCCCTCTACATTAAGCAGTTGACGCCTGACATTGAAAACGAAATCAACAACGAGCTCACCCGTTTGGGCTACATCTCGGATATTGATTATGAGGCTTTAGAGTTATTAATGGATGAAATGGATGCTGGCCGGGTGCAATTGGTATCTAGTAGATAGTTGGAACCGGAGAGCGCGGAAAAATCACAGATTGAAAAAAAATCCTTGCACGGTGGGAAAGACAGGAGTCTCAGAAGCATTTACCCCGGCACGGTACTTTTAAAAGCTCGCACCCAGTTGATGAGCTTGATATTTGAGGCGATGGTTTGTTCACCTCACTATCAAAAAAATACTTTTACTTCAATTAAATATATAACTTTTGGGGCTTGACAAATGAGGTGTAATAGTAATTTATTAATGATTACTGTTACCTAGCTGAGGTGGAAAACCGGTTTGGAACGATCGCAATTAAATTTGTTCGATCTTTCAGACTGAAGTCCTCATCAAACAAGAGAGGAGTTCAGTCCGAACGATCGAAAGTGATAACGGTTATTTTACCGGAATATATATAATCAGGCGCGATCGCCAGTTGTGTAAAGTTTTGTAAAAAGTATACGGGATTTGCATAAAAAAGAACAAGTTGCGCCGATAGCTCAAATAGAGAGGCTCGCGTCCTAGTGACGAGAGAGTCTGTCAACTTGTATCTCAACTTATGTAATATGTCAAGAGAACCAGATAGCACGGAAACTTCAATCAACAGTCTATTTGCCAAAATCGAGACCTTGCTGATGCAGACTTGGCAAGAAACAGGCCACGGATGCCTAACTATTGAGAGCGAAAAAATCAGTCCGAAAAAAATCCAAGTAATTATTCGAGGCTCTACTTACTATCGCTATGTTATTTCCCCTGAAGGCATAAACAAGTGGGTTTTAAAGCAAATTGCCGAAGGGGATTGAGCGATTAACGGTTGGGTAATTGGTAATTGGGAATTGGTAATTGGGAATTGGTAATTGGGAATTGGGAATTGGTAATTGGGAATTGGTAATTGGTAATTGGTAATTGGTAATTGGTAATTGGGAATTGGTAATTGGGAATTGGGAATTGGGAATTGGTAATTGGTAATTGGGAATTGGGAATTGGTAATTGGTAATTGGTAATTGGTAATTGGTAATTGGTAATTGGTAATTGGTAATTGGTAATTGGTAATTGGTAATTGGTCGTTATATAATGAATTTGCGATCGCTCCTATCCAAGAAAACTGATTTTTAAGTGAGGATTTCCATCCTTGCCAAGTCAATCAAAAATCGATCGCCCGCGACACCAAACTTGCCACCACCGCCACCAACTCAGCAGGATCGAGAGGCTTGGGTAGGTGAATTTGAAAACCCTGTCGCAGCGCCCGCACCCGTTCCTCCAGCCTACCGTAAGCTGTGAAAGCCACCGCCGGAATTTCCCTGTCCCCCATTTGCTCTCGCACTTGCGGCAGCAGAGCCTCTCCTTCAGCGGTTTGTATGCCGAGATCGATCGCCAACACATCCGGATTCAGCCTAGAAATCGCTTCCAAGGCTTCCATTCCCGAGATAGCAGTCTCCACCTCAGCTCCGCAATCTTCGAGCACTGTACGCGCAAAATCCAAGGAATCCCCGTCGCCATCAACCACCAACACCCGCACTCCCGAAAGGTTGCTGCTAACAAAAGACGGATCTATAGGGGATCTGGCCGGGGTTTCTCGAACCACAAACTCCCCAGCCCCGGTAACAGAAAATCCGCTGTCGCCCTCTTGCTGTTTAATTGGCAATCTAACGAAAAAGCTCGCTCCTTGTCCTTGGCCAGCCGATTCTACTTGCACTGTTCCCCCGTGCATTTCCACAAAATGGCGCACGAGAGCCAAACCTAGACCCAATCCGTTGTACGATCGCGTTGTAGAGGTATCAGCTTGGCTGAAACGCTCAAAAACGTGCGGCAAAAACTCTCCTGGAATCCCTTGTCCCGTGTCGCTGACTTCAATTTCCACACTAGGCGGTGACAAATTTTCACAACAGGCGGATTGTCCGGGCATACTCGTCCTCTCCACCTTGTGCAGCGCCACCCTCACCTGTCCTCCGTCAGGAGTAAACTTAATCGCATTCGACAGCAAATTCCACGCCACCTGCTGCAAGCGGCCGGAATCGCCAAACATCCGCCCCGCAGTTTGGTCGAAATCCGTCACAATTTCAATATTTTTTGCCCCAATCGCCGGAGCGAGAGTATCGATCGCACCTTCAACAGTCGAAATCAAATCTACCCACCGCAAATTCAGCGACAGTTGGCCAGTCATAATCTGCGACACGTCCAACAAATCCTCAATTAGCGTCCCCAGCGATCGCGTATTGCGGTCGATCGTTTCCAGAGCCTTAACAGTCGTTTTTTCATCAAACTTGCGGTGGCGCAGCAGTTGCGCCCATCCCAGCATCGCATTCAACGGCGTCCGCAATTCGTGGGACAAAGTTCCCAGAAACTCGTCTTTAATCCGGTTCGCCCGCGCCAATTCTTCAGCTCGATCGTGCAGTTCTTTTTCCAACTCCTTGCGAACCGTCAAATCGAGAATAAAAGCCACTGATTCTTGCCGCTTTTCCCCCAACAAAATATACCCCACCAACACCGGAATCCGGCTGCCATCAGGCCGAATGTATTCCTTTTCGTAGGGACTGCAAACGCCCTCGGCCTTTGCCTCTGCGATGCCGATTTCGTCCAGCGGTAGGTACTCCGGCGGTGTAATGTCAATCCAGCGGAGTTCCCCGCGCTGCAACTGTTCCCGCGTGTAGCCAACGAGGCGCAAAAATTCGTCGTTAGCCTCACTGATACCGCCGTCAACATCGCCGAAGAGAATTCCGATCAAGTTAGATTCTGCCAACATTCTCAGCTTTTCTTGACTAGCTTTGAGTGCTGCTTCTGATTGCTTGCGATCGCTCACATCTTGGATGTAAGCCGAGCAACCAGAATCGGAAGGATAAAAACGCACTTTCAACCACTTATTCCATAACGGCACGAATTCTTCATATTCGACTGTTACCTTGTCTGCTAATGCTTTGGTGGCGATTTTGTAAGACGGTAAATCCACGGCCCAGGGATATATTTCCCAAATATTTTTCCCGATCAGTTCTGCTTGTAAGTTGCCAAAAATCTCTTGACCTTTGTGGTTAATATAGGTGAATTTCCAGTTTGAATCGAAGGCGACAAAAGCGTCGGTAATGCTTTCGAGAATGTTAGTAATTCGAGCGTTTGCCGATAGTAGCGCTTGAGCTGTTTGTTCTGCTTGTTTGCGAGCTGCTTGTTCCCGGGACAAAGCCATAACACGTTCTTGTTCTGCCTGTTGGCGATCGCTAATATCGATGCAAGAACCGATGTAACCGGCAAAAGTGCGATCGGGTCTGTACAGGGGTACCCCTGTACTCACAACCCAGCGGTACTCCCCGTCATAGCGCCTCAAGCGGTACTCGATCCGGTACTCGCTGCGGGCGTCGAAGGCTCTCCGGTAAACATCCATATATTTTGGCAAGTCGTCAGGATGCAAGCTTTCCATCCAACCGATGCCGATTTCTTGCGCCAAAGTTTTACCGGTAAACTCCAACCAAACTTTGTTAAAGTAATCGCCAAGTCGATCGATATCCGACATCCAAATCATCACCGGCGCGGTATCTGCCATCATCCGAAACCTGGCTTCGCTTTCTTGGCGCTGTGCTTGAGCTGCTTTGCGATCGAGCCGTTCTTTAACTTCCCGCAGGGCCCGCTCGATCGACGGCACCAACCGCGTCAAACGCCGTTTGAGAACGTAGTCTGTAGCGCCACTTTTCAAAGTCTCAATTGCCACTTCCTCACCCAAAGTAGCCGACACAAAAATAAACGGCACTCCCGGACAAGTAGCGCGGGCCATTTCCAGCGCTGCTATCCCGTTAAAACAAGGCAGCATATAGTCTGCCAAAATAATATCAACACAGTGTTTTTCCAGCGCTACGGCAAAATCTTCCCGAGTTTCCACGCACAGCAAAGAAAAGTCTAGACCGCCATCCATGAGATATGCCTCAATCAGCTCGGCATCTAGGGGACTGTCCTCTACCAAGAGGATATTGAGCGTTTTCACAAAAATTCCTTAATATATTTTACAGAAAAATGCAATCAAAAATCCTTGAATACTTCCATTATTTACCTAATTTCCATCGCCATTCTAAAGAAAAGATAAAAAAATGCTCAGCTTACTGCTGGAACCTCTGCGCCAGGAAAGCGACTGCATCCTGAGTTGCGATCGCAAAACAACTATCTTTCTGAGTTCTGAACACAGAAGAACCCGATTTCTACCCAAAATCTGTGATACCTGTTTAAAAAAACAATGCAACTTTAGCCAAGCTGCAAACCCATACAGAATAAGTCATGACCCATCTCAAATCTCAAATTTCAAATCCTTTGAGCGATCGACCTTAACCCAGAAACCGGGTTTTTGACCCACCTAAGGCCCGCACTGTTTTATAGCAACTGCCTGAAACATACTCATCTATCCCAAGATAGATCTTTGCAAACTCGCTTTAATTCATAAACTCAGTTTCTTCAAAAAATTGTTTTTTGACCACAACAGACAATTTAAATGCGTTTGTTCTGGATGCACAAAAACTCGGTTTCTACGCAACCTACTGAATTACATATCACCTTAGCAAGGAATGTATTCCCTGTCAATAATTGTCCACAAAAAAAACAATTTGAAGCCAATACGCTTAACTTAAGAACAATCCGACTGGCAAATAATGCCTGTATTGCCTAGAAAATCGCGAAGTGAAATTCGTCAAAAATCGTTAAGTTAACCGTATTGAATTAGACGCTAAGCCAGCGACACAATACTAGCTCGTTCGTAAGGCAATTTGTTGGTCGGCAAAACCTCGATACTAATTTCCAGCGAATCCAAAGCCGGATTTTGTGCTAGCAGCTTTTCGGTCAAATTCTTATTCAAAATCTCCCATAAATCCGTTTCATTTGGATAATCAACCAAAAAATTGTCTATGCTTTTGTAAATCGGCACAAAGTCGGGATATTCAGCCTGCGTAATTCCTGGCTTGTACTGATACTTGACATCAATGTTCAGGTTATTCAAACCCTGGTGAGCGATCGAATAATTAGGAATCTTGAAATCCCAGGCTTCCCCTAATTTACCATTTGTAGTGCGACTAACGGTACTGCTGCGATCGTAAGGCAATTGGTTCGTCGGCAAAACATTCAAATCAACAGTCACCGAAGAAATTGCTGGATTTTCGGCAAGCACTTTTTCCGTCAAATTTTTGTTAACAATTTCCCAAAAATCAGTTTCGTTAGGATAGTTAACTAAAAAATCATCAACGCTCTTGTAAATCGGCACATAATCGGGATACTGATAATTTTGAATGCCCTCTTTGTACTGATAATTTACAGCAAAATTTAGGTTGTTTAACCCTTGATGGTTAATTGGGTAATTTGCCGCTGTAAAATTCCACTTCTCGGTCAGCTTACCATCGGAAGGAAAGAAAGCAATTCCTATCGGACGCTGTAACTTGCTGTCGGGAGGGACAAAAATAGAACTGTTACTCGACAAAGGATTGCTCGATATTGGCAGCGGTTCCCCAGTTTTGCCATTGTACCGCAAAACTGCACCAACATTGTTAGCATTGGCGCGGTTGTCAAAGCCAACTGCAAACAAATTGCCGATCGGCGAAAATGCCAAACCACCTACATAATTGCTACTGGGGGAAGTATCAGTATAATTGGTAGATAAAACCTTGACCAAATTCCCACTTTTTAAATTGTAGCGCCTGATATCGTTAGCAAAATCGCTCACGTAAAGGTCGCCGTCAGCGGGCCCGATTGCCATGCCCAAAAGACTCACAAATCCCTGACTCCGAGGCGAAGGATCGGGGGAAGCAAAGATACTTGACTGCCCAGTTTGCGGGTTGTAAAGCAGCACCTGGCTGGCGAAACCTGCACTAAAATCAGCTTTGCCATCACGAGCAACACTCCCCTGCGTTGTCACGTACAAATTGCCGTCAGGAGCAAACAGTAAATTGTTCGGCCCATTCAATCCTCCCGCTTGCTGTTTGCCCGTTGCAAATACATCTATAAATTGTCCTGTTTTGCCGTTGTATCTAAGAATTTGATCGGTCAAAAAACTGCTGACATAAAAATTACCGTCGGCACCAAAAGCTAAACCGTAAGGACGAGATAATCCGCCAGTTTCATCAGCAGTAGTGTTCGGATTGTCGCCGACAAACTTATCAATAAATCTGCCACTAACTCCGTCATATCGCAATACGGCAGATGCTGTCGGCTGTCCGGAATTCCCTGGCTTGTCACCGCTGGCAATGTAAATGTCCGGCTTACCGTCGCCGTTGCCATCTGGGCCAAAAAGAATTGTATCTGGACTAGACAAACCGCCGCTGCCCGCTGGGATAAATTCGCTTAGAAGATTGCCCGTACTGCCGTCAAACCGCAGTACATTATTGCCTCTGGTATTGCCAACTAGGAAAGTTCCTTGAGGATTGCTTGGTTGAGTGCGAGTAACTTTGCTGGTGCGGTTATAGGGTAATGTTTGGCTTGGCAAAACGTTCAAGTCGATCTTAATTGCTGCCAAGCTAGAATTTTCGTTGAGGATATTTTGAGTTAATTTTTTGTTGACAATTTCCCAGAAATCTGTCTCATTGGGATACTTGCTTAAAAAGTTATCAATGCTCTTGAGAATTGACAGGGAATCGGGATATTCGTTTGGGGGAATCCCCGGTTTGTACTGGTAATCAACATCGAGATTGAGCTTGTTCAATCCTTGGTGATTAATTGCGTAGTTTTTCAAGGAAAAGTTGCCATTTTCTTTTGGTTGACCGGCACGACTGCGGAAAACTGTAGTTGCTCGTTCGTAGGGCAATCTGTTCGTTGGCAAAACTTCGAGTTGGATGGTAACATCGGTCAGTGCCGGATTTTCGTCTAGCACTTTTTGACTGAGATTTTTGTTGATATTTTCCCAGGTGTCCGTTTCGTTGGGATAGTTAACTAGGAAGTTATCAATACTTTTGTAGATTGGCACAAAATCGGGATATTCATTTTTGGTGATTCCGGGTTTTAAGCCGTAACCAATTTTGATATTGAGGGTGTTTAAACCTTGGTGGTCGATGGTATAATCTGGGAAATTGAAAGCCCATTTTTCTGAAGGTAATAGCGCAGCAGTTCGGGATTGCGATCGCTCTGGAACTATACCAGTATCACCGATAGCAAAATCCATGCCTGTAAGTTCGTCTCTGTGAAGTTGAGTGGAGATATCGGTCTGGGATGTTAGACTGCGATCGACTTTAAGATTGTCGTCTGGTGAGTGCGGGAGCCGGAAGTCGGTGATTTGGTCAAAAAGGTCGTTAGCGAAGCCCTCGTAGAGGATCGCACTACCAGTCGCACCGGCAACCAAATCGGATGTTTGAGTCAAACCATAGCTGGTATCAAATAAAACATTCGTATCCCCGATCGCAATTTGGGTCAATCGATTTAGGCGATCCTCTACGAGGGCTTCGCTAACGAACTTACTGCCAAATAAGTCTGGTATTTCTGCTGAAACACCCGCAATATTTCCCTGAAGAGGTTTTGCTTCAAACAGTCCGGCTGTATTCAACATAAGCTATTATTGGCGAGATTCCCGCGATCGCAGATAAATTTGACTATATTTTACGGTTTTTCAAAGAATAGTCAACCAGTTTGAGATTTGAGATTGGAGATTTACTCGCAGAATTGAATTTGGGATTATGAACTTTGGTGTAATTTTTTTGACCTTCCAATCAGGAGTCTACGTGGCACGGCATCCATTTTTTAGGGGAGTCAAATAGTTTAAGAAGTAGCTGGCATTTGAGAAACATTTAATCTAAAGTCTCTCACCTTTCTCGATCGCAGTTCTGGCAAGTTCTCAAAAAAGAGATTGTCCGATGGGAGCGGGCGCGATCGCGATACAATCGCCACTGGCATTGTTCTAGCCCGCCTCATCCTAAAAATTTATCAATTGTGGAAGCAGCCCAAAAGCCCTCTACAGGAAACACCCCGACTCCGGCCACCTCAACACAGCGATCTGATTGGTTGATTCCGAGCTAAAATGTCTTAAAATATACAATAGGGTGAGCTGTTGCACAGCCCGCATATATTAAAATCAGGCGCTTTGCCTGCAATAATTCTTTAAAATATAGATACAGCACCGCCGATCCCTAACTCTTCCGCGCTCGGCAAGCGTAGGGTTTGGCAGCAGAGAAGACGATCCAAAATGGTCAATTCCAGTAAAGCCCGTGCAGTTGCTTTATTCTCAGGTTTATCAGGTGATTGCAACCAGTTACGAGGAGATTTGAACCGCCGTGCTCCAACGCATCAAACAAGACTTAAAAAATGACCTGATCGCAGGTCTGCTGGTAGTGATACCTTTAGCTACCACCATCTGGCTGACAATTACCGTCGCCAGTTGGGTAATCAATTTTCTTACCAAAATTCCCAAGCAGATTAATCCTTTTGACGGACTCCACCCGATTTTGGTCAACCTGCTAAATCTCTTAGTAGGGCTGGCTGTACCCCTGCTGAGCATTTTAGTCATTGGTTTGATGGCCCGCAACATCTTCGGGAAGTGGCTGCTAGACTTTGGCGAACGCCTGTTACAGGCAATTCCCCTAGCGGGTTCGGTTTACAAAACCTTGAAACAACTGCTGGGAACTATCCTCAAATCTAATGATAAATTTCGCCGGGTGGTGTTGGTAGAGTATCCCCGGCGGGGAATCTGGACTTTGGCATTTGTGACCGGTACGATCGAGAGTAACGACATTCCGTCTCATTTGTCCGGCGAAAGCCCGATCGGCATTTTCATCCCCACCACTCCCAACCCCACCACCGGATGGTACGCTATAGTCCCGGAAGCAGATGTCGTTAATTTGTCAATGTCGATCGAAGATGCCTTTAAAGTGGTGATCTCCGGCGGCATCGTCAACCCCAGCAACTCAGTTGCGGTCACCGCCGACAACCCCCCCGGCAAAACACTCGAACCCTTGCTATCCGAATCAAGATACCAGCCTGTACCAGTCGAAGAAGATTAGACAAGGCTGTAAAAGTCCTTTTAATCTTTTAATCAAATTTTCGGACGGGCTAGAAGCCCATCCCACAAAACAAAAAAATTGTGGGATGGGCTTCTAGCCCGTCCGAATTATTTTTGCAACTCACGTATATTGAACCAACTGGAAGCGCAGAAAGCCTACACTCAGAAACCGGGTTTCTCTGATACATCTTGGGTTTCAAAGCGAAGTATCTCCTAAGAAACTCGATGGGGAGAGGGGGAGAGGGGGGAGAGGGGGAGAAAGAGT
This sequence comes from Oscillatoriales cyanobacterium, assembly GCA_004292955.1. Lineage (GTDB taxonomy): Bacteria > Cyanobacteriota > Cyanobacteriia > Cyanobacteriales > Microcoleaceae > Microcoleus. Next base: position 217,305 of record RDXX01000008.1, read on the forward strand.
TTCTTTCATCCATAACGGGTGGGCAGCCTCCGTGGGACGCTCCTAAGAAACCGGGTTTCTAGCCAGTAAATTTTCCCAATAATAATTGATCCTAGGTATCTAAAACCTGCCCAGAAACAATCGTTACTGAGGGCAGGTTTTTTTGGGAGTTTTTCTGCTAAAGTCCAAGTCTATGCTCTGAACCAGCGCTTAGCAATCTCAACAATTCTGAAATTCCTAAACTCCCAATTTCTATCTAAAAAATATGAAAAAAGCACGCGAAACCTCACGCGAACTCGCACTCCTCGGCATCAGCCAACTGCCGACTAATCCAGAACTCTTAGAAGCTAAGAAACTGCAAGATGTTCTCCTCGCAGCCATCCGCACTCTGACGACAGAAGTTCAAGAATCCCTAGAAGCAGCAGCTTCGGAAGTACAGCGGGGTAGCGACAAACTCCTGGCTAGCGAAATCCGCGCCGCTGATATACAAAGTGCTAGAGCGATGGTGCGCGAAGCACTCGAACTCACCCAAACCGCCATCAACCGTCTCGGTTCATCGATGGAGTTTCCAGAACTGCTTCAGCTTGCCAACCAGCAAGATGTCCGCACCTATGCTTTGCAAATCCTGACCAAAGTCAGCGCCAACCGCGTTCAAATTGATGAATTGCTCTCGGAAGCCCTGGTAGACTGGCAAATCGATCGCCTGCCCAGGATCGATCGAGATATCATGAGAATCGCGATCGCCGAAATCCTCTATCTCGGCTTACCCGAACAAGTCAGCGTCAACGAAGCCGTCCAACTGGCAAAACGCTACAGCGGCGACGAAGGACATCGGTTCATCAACGGAGTCCTCCGCCGAGTCGTCGATAAAATCAATGCAGAAGTTGTAAGTCAGTAGTCAGTAGTCATTGGTCAGTAGTCAGTAGTCATTGGTCATTGGTCAGTAGTCAGTAGTCATTGGTCATTGGTCATTGGTCATTGGTCATTGGTCATTGGTCATTGGTCATTGGTCATTGGTCATTGGTCATTGGTTATTGGTCATTCGCGATCGGCAATCCGCAATCCGCAATCCGCTCTACACTAAGGACTGATGGCTAAATGACTAATAACTATTCTCTATTCCCCATTTACTTCTATGGTATTTAATTGGTTTCGTCGCCAGTACAGCGAAAGCGGATCTTCTGAACCAGAAACTCCCCCCGAACAGCCCCAAGATGAGGCGGCAAAATCCGCATCGGTTGAGCCTCAAACAGATGCAGCAGTTGAGGAAACTTCCCCCGCTGTAGCTGAGGATTATCTCAATTGGGCCAAAGCTGCTTACAAAAATATTCAAAAACAGCAAAAACCTGAAACAGAAGTTGCCCAGACAGCATCGGCGGAAGTTCCAGCAGCCGAAACAGAAGTTGCAGAAGTTCCAGAAGTTGCACCAACTGTTGCAGAAGTTCCAGAAGTTGCACCACCACCGCAGAATGAAAGTACCGATGGTCAAGAACCAGATGCAGCCATCCCAGTAGAGATTCCCGAACCTCTGCCACCATCATCCGAGTCGATCGCGCCTCAACCTGTTACTCAAAAATTAGAAGTTACAGCAGAAAATATAGCAATTGCCCAACCTGCAACTGAGCTTGCAGACACAGAATCGATCGCATCTGAGGACTCTACAGCCGAAGCCCTGCCGTTTTGGGCCCGAGCTGGGGCCGATCGCATGGATCGCATCGAACGCCTCAAGGAAACCGCCCTTGAGGAACCAGAAGTCATCGCAGCGGCCGCCGAAAGAGCCGCAATAATCGAAGAAATTCCCGGTTTTGCCTTTGACGAAGGCTTCCTCTGGTCATCTGAAATCCTAGCCAGTCAAGGGCGCCGGCCAGATCAAGTATCCGTCGAGGAAATCAGTTGGCTGCAAAAACTGCGGAAAGGTTTGGAAAGAACTCGCCGCAGCTTAATTAATCGACTAAAGGCGATCGTCGGTCAAGGCCCGCTCAATCAAGACGCCGTAGCTGAAATTGAGACTTTGCTCCTACAAGCCGATGTCGGAGTCGCCGCCACCGACATCATTATCAACCGCCTCCAAGAAAGACTCAAACAAGAAGTCTTGCCGCCAGAACAGGCTCTAGCCTTTCTCAAAAGCATCCTGCGCGACATTCTCGACGCTCCGACAGCCGAAACCGCCGCCGGCAATCCCGCCTACAGCCTGACATTTGCCCCAGAAAAAGACACCTTCAACATCTGGTTAATTGTAGGAGTCAACGGTGCGGGCAAAACTACGACGATCGGCAAACTAGCCCACATCGCCCAAAAATCCGGCTACAAAACCCTGATTGCCGCTGCCGACACTTTCCGCGCCGCCGCCGTCGAACAAGTCAAAGTTTGGGGTTCCCGCAGCGGCGTGGAAATTATTGCCAATCCAGGGAAAAATACCGATCCGGCTGCTGTCGTGTTTGATGCGATCGCCGCCGCCAGCGCCCGAGGCACAGAATTGTTGATCGTAGACACCGCAGGCCGCCTGCAAAACAAAAAAAATCTGATGGACGAATTAAGTAAAATCCGTCGCATTGTAGACAAAAAAGCCCCAGGCGCTACCGTAGAATCTCTACTGGTCTTGGATGCCACCCTAGGTCAAAATGGTTTGCGACAGGCAGAAGTTTTCGCAGAATCGGCAAAATTAAGCGGAGTAGTATTGACAAAACTTGACGGTTCTGCTAAAGGTGGTGTTGCCCTAGCAGTAGTGCAGCAGCTAGGTCTGCCAATCCGGTTTATTGGAGTGGGGGAAAGCATCGAAGATTTGCGCCCGTTTTCTAGTTACGAATTTGTCGAAGCCCTACTCGATTTTAGATTTTAGATTTTAGATTTTAGATTGATGAGGTATCTCTAGCCGTCCCGATTTGGGAAAGCGAATACAGAGCTTCAACATATCAAATCCTTAACCTCAAACTACGATCGCAGGACTTGTGCCGATCGCCACCTGACGGTCTGTGGAAAACTAAATATCTAGAAACAATACCTTAAAACCTTCTGTTATTGCTTGCTTGCGATCGACGAAGCGCCATCAATTGGTGTCAACTTAAGGTCTCAGGTAGTAACGTTTTACTCTCTGAGGCTTAGGCCCGCCGATCGGCCTGGCGCCCCCTTAAAAAGCAGTGTGGTTTTATTGTCATCAGATAAATTAGGTACGTAGTTGGGATGCGAGCCCTCTTTATCTATACGCCTAAAGAGGGCTCGCATCCCAACTACATACCTTGATTAAGTAGTTTCAGAAGGGCTCAAAGTCTCCCTTATTAAGGGGGATTTAGACTCAGCTATAAACGAGATTTCTTGAGGATTTCAGGCTTAAATTCACACCAATGACCTACTGCCCAAACTACTTGCTCCAAAAACAACCGGATTTCTGTTCGTGTGGTGCGTAATTCCTCACTCAATCAATCTCCTTTTAAGATCGAAAATCACCAATCTAAAATGACTGCTGTGCCCTTGCCTCGCCCCTCACCTCAACCTGCTGACCGCCCTACGGGTCGCAATTCCACCGACGCGACGCCAGTATTTGCCCTCAAAGAACTGGTGGCGCGCTTGCACCGATACCAGCACAACGTTCAAGATATGTTGGGCTCGCTGGGATTTGCCCTGCGTAGTTTTAACAATCTCAACCAATTTTTGGAGTTGGTGCCTCTGGTGGCAACTCGCGTTACCGACGCCGACGGGGGAGCTCTGGTGCTCTTCAAACCCAACGGTCAAGTTCGGTTCCAGCAGTTGCACTGTCAGGAAGGACGGCAGTGCCAAGATATGCGGAAAGCGCTGGAAATAGCCACCAGGCAAGCTACAGCAGGTGCGGGCGCGGCTGGTGAATCTTTTTCTCAAACCTCTGGGCAAACTTCTAGTCTTGACTTGCAAGTCGGCCGTTATTTGGGCCCGGATGTTCATTTGTTTGGGGCGCCAATTTTAGTCAAGAATTTGGAACGCGGACGGCTGTTTGTTTTTAGCAGTGACCCACAATATGTTTGGACTCCGGGCCGACAGAAATTAGTTCGGTTGGTGGCGGATCAAACCGCCGTGGCAATCTGCAAAGACGAACTGACGGTGAAGTTGGCCGAAAAAGAACGCCTGGACAGAGAGTTAGAAATTGGGGCGGAAATTCAATTGCGGCTGCAACCCCGCAGTTGTCCCACAATTCCCGGTCTTGATGTGGCCGCGCGCTGCCAAACTGCTAGCAGAGTCGGCGGTGATTATTATGATTTTATTCCCGCTGACTATGACCCGATCGGCAAGGAGAATGAGGGGGAACACCCCCCATCCCTGATTAAAAATCTCAAGTCCAAAATCGACAAGGGTCGCTGGAGCATCGTCATTGGCGATGTGATGGGCAAAGGGGTACCGGCTGGCCTGTTGATGACGATGACGCGGGGTATGCTGCGGGCGGAGGTTTTGAACCGCCATTCGCCTGCGAGAATTTTGCAACATTTAAACCGGGTAATGCACGCGGATTTGGAGAATTCTCACCGTTTTGTGACTCTGTTTTATTCGGAGTACGATCCGAAAACTCGCATTCTGTCTTACAGTAATGCTGCTCACCACCCGCCTTTGCTGTGGCAAGCTGCAACTAATTCGATTGTTCGGCTCGATACTTTGGAGGGAATGTTGATTGGCCTGGATGCTGATTCGCACTACCAAGAAGCCCACGTGCAATTGCAGCCTGGTGATACTATTATTTATTACACAGACGGATTTACTGATGCTGCTAATCAAAGGGGCGATCGCTTTGATGAGGATAACTTGACCGCGGCTTTTCAGTGGGCTTGTCAAAATTATCAGCAGTCTGAGGAAATTCTGGATTATTTGTTCGATCGCGTTCACCAGTTTATCGGCATCGGCAACCGCAATGAAGATGACATGACACTGGTTGTACTTAGGGTAACACCGACCACAGGAGAAAATCACCATGATAGTTAATTTAATGCCGGAAATTATTACTGGATTTACCAGCTCGATTCATTGGCATGACGCCGTTCATTTGTTAGTTGTGAAATCTCATTTGAGTTCGCCTGTGATATTGGGTCAAAGCTACGAGATTTTTACTAATTTCCAGAAAGCTTGGAACAATTTTGTTTCGACTGGTCAGATAGGAGCTTTTTTTATAGGTATTTTCATTGGCTGGTTCATTAAAGGGATTATTCCTTAGAGTTATTCTCTAAGAGGTCGTCAGGAAGGGATTTCAAAGGTTCGCCGTCAGGACTTCAGTCCTTTCTGATGCAGCAGCATAATTTTAATAATTTTGTAGTCTAGAATTCAGTTTTTTAGTGTCAATACAGGTATACAAAGTTTGTAGTAATTACCTTAGTCCTTTCTTGCCGAATTTGGGACGAAGGACTTGCCTTATTTACTGCGAACCGGAGGACTCAAATCCTGAGTGCGAACCGAAGGACTAAAGTCCTTACTACGAAACAGTTTTTAGAGAGTTCTGCAAGAGAGATATAATTTAGTTTTACATTCAGCAATGACCACACAACCGAAAACTTGGAGTCAAAGATTTGAGTCGGCGCTGCACCCAGCGATCGCCCGATTCAATGCTAGTATTGGCTTCGATATAGAACTGATTGAGTATGACTTGACCGGTTCTATCGCTCATGCTAAGATGCTCGCCAAAACTGGGATTATTTCCGCATCAGAAGGCGAACAGCTAGTCAATGGTTTGGAACAAATCCGCCGCGAATACCGCCAAGGTCTTTTTGTGCCGGGAGTTGATGCAGAAGACGTTCACTTTGCTGTAGAAAAGCGCCTGACGGATATCGTCGGGGATGCGGGCAAAAAGCTGCACACGGCCCGATCGCGCAATGACCAAGCCGGCACCGATACTCGTTTGTATTTGCGCGATCGCATCGCAGAAATTCGCGAGCAATTGCGGGAATTTCAAGGGGTTTTGCTCGAAATTGCAGAACTCAACGTCGAAACTTTAATCCCCGGTTACACGCACTTACAGCGCGCTCAGCCAATCAGTTTGGCTCATTACTTGTTAGCTTATTTTGAAATGTCCGATCGCGATTGGGAACGCCTTGGCGATGTCTTGAAGCGGGTGAATATTTCGCCTTTGGGTTGCGGCGCGCTGGCGGGGACGACTTTCCCGATCGACCGACACTATAGCGCAGAACTCTTGGAGTTTGACCAGGTTTATGCTAATAGTTTAGATGGAGTGAGCGATCGAGATTTTGCGATCGAATTTCTCGCAGCCGCCAGCTTAATTATGGTACACCTGAGCCGCTTGTCAGAAGAAATGATTTTGTGGTCTTCTCACGAATTTGGATTTATTACGCTCAAAGATAGCTGCGCTACGGGCTCTAGCATCATGCCCCAGAAAAAAAATCCCGACGTGCCGGAGTTGGTGCGGGGCAAGGCGGGGCGGGTTTTCGGTCATTTGCAAGCCTTGCTTGTAGTAGTGAAGGGATTGCCTTTGGCCTACAACAAAGATTTGCAAGAAGATAAAGAAGCTTTGTTTGATACCGTCAAAACTGTACAAGGTTGCTTGGAAGCAATGACGATTTTGCTGCGGGAAGGAATCGCGTTTAACACCAATCGCCTTGCCAGTGCCGTTACAGAAGACTTTTCTAACGCTACAGACGTAGCAGATTATTTGGCTGCTAAGGGCGTTCCCTTCCGGGAATCTTACAACCTTGTGGGCAAAGTTGTGAAAACTTGTCTGTCGGGGGGCAAACTCCTCAAAGATTTGACACTTGAGGAGTGGAAAGACTTGCACCCAGCTTTTGATACAGACATTTATAGCGCGATCGCACCGACTCAAGTGGTCGCTGCTCGCAATAGTTACGGTGGCACCGGATTTGAACAAGTGAGAAAATCACTGATTGCTGCGCGCGATCGGATCGCCTAAACTATCCTCGTTGAATTCTTAGGCAAATTCAGAATGGCTATCTCTCCTTAGAACGATCGTGTTTTGCACTCTCGGTTCTAAGTTGGGCAGATAGCCTGACTATATTACTCTTCAGCAGCAGCCATATCTTTGTCCCGTCCGCCGCCGCTCATGGCGCCCATCCCGCCGCCGTTGCCGCCGTCAAATCGCCTTCTCTTGTTGGAGAACATATCTTGATTTCTCCGCTTGCGAAACTTGCGAGCGTATGCTTGATTTCGTTGTGCCTTCTCTTTCTTGAGATTGCGGCGCTTAGCCATTCTGACCTCACTAATAAACATTGACATTCCCCAAGCTTTCGGCGAGGGGATTCTTCAGGTTAAAACTCTCAGCACTTGCTTGTGACTGAGATTCTGGCTTGGGTGAAGTCACTTGTTTCCGACAGGATTGCTCCAGCGGCTTTAGAGGTGTCTTCTCCCCAAGCGTGAATTCCGGTATACCCTACCGTACTCGATCGATTCTCTTTAATGTAGTTAGGTTTTGTTCAAATTTAGCTTTCCTAAACCGCAACACCGATCGGTGTGACTGCGAACTCAACTAATTGAGTGCGAGTTTTTACGTTGTCTAGTTATACTCAATTTTAGACCGATGACGATTATATCACACCCGGCACTATTACCGATCGACAAGAACAGTCCCTCGACTGAGAGTCTCTTGAGTCGCTCTTCATCAGCGCGCGATCGGGACGCAACATTTTTTACTTGCGAAAATATTCTAAAAACTCTTGACCGAGAAGCGGGGCCGGGGCCCCTAGCTTCAGATATGGGGCCCCGGCCTGTAGCGGCGACCGCCGCCTAGAAACGAGTGCGCGGCCCCGGCCACCGTGATAAAATAGTAGAAGCGATTAAGAATCACCATCTACACGTTGAATCAATCTAGTACGGAGAAATCCCGGCAACCGAGATATCTGGCGCGAGATCCAGAATACTTAAAGGGCAAATAAAGGCAGATTGAGGAGTGTACCTAACTGGCAAAAGTGATGGACTCAAGCAAGCAAAACATACTAAAAGTAAGCCCAATCGCAACATCTTCGGATAGTTGATCTTGAGGGTCTAGAGGGACACTTGAATGTCCCGCTGTCGCCTTTTCTAGGTGGGCAGGAATCCCCGTTGCTTCAGCGCTGGGGAGGTTCAAAAATACCACAAATGACACTAAATCCTGGTGATGTAGCCCCTGTTTTCAGCCTGCCCGACGCTGCCGGCCAACTTGTGGGCCTCGCAGATTTTCGAGGCCGACGAGTTGTACTTTATTTTTATCCTCGGGATAACACCCCCGGCTGTACCAAAGAAGCTTGTGCCTTTCGCGAGTAGCAAAGAAATGGAGTAAATCGGAGTTTCCAGTTTACCCCAGGGATAAAAACCCTGCTACGCCAGAATAAGATCCTTGAGATCTACGCTACCTGAGGTCAAAACCCCAATAGAATTCGCTAGTTCTAAGCGGTTTGGCAAATAGAACATTGCCTAGTTTTTGAAGGTGAAACACTATTGCCAGTGACAAGTCTCAGGAGCATTTTCAAAGCAAACATCACCCGAAAGGCGAAGCAGAAATGCAACCAGCCAAACAACAGAACTGGGTATTTCAAATCAACGGAGACAAGCAACCGTTAGATATGATTAACCCCGGCAGGTGCCGAGAATTACAAAATCGTGGGAAGCTTGCCAGTTTTCGCAGATTCCCTTATGTCGTAATCCAGCAACAAACTATCGAAAATCCCCAAACAAAGGAATACATCCTCAAGATTGACCCAGGTAGTCAGTGGACAGGGTTTGCCATTCAATGTGGTAATGATATCTTGTTTCGAGCAGAACTAAATCACCGAGGAGAAGCAATCAAATTCGATTTAGTTAAACGGGCATGGTTTAGACGTGGAAGACGTTCGCGCAATTTACGCTATCGCAAGAAACGATTGAATCGTGCCAAGCCAGAGGGTTGGTTAGCTCCATCAATTCGACACAGAGTGCTAACAGTTGAAACTTGGATTAAACGCTTTATGCGGTATTGTCCAATTGCCTGGATCGAAATTGAACAAGTTCGGTTTGATACGCAAAAGTTAGCTAATCCAGAAATAGATGGAGTTGAATACCAACAAGGTGAATTACAAGGATACGAAGTGCGTGAATACTTGTTGCAAAAGTGGGGTAGAAAATGCGATTACTGTGGCACAGAAAACGTACCGCTAGAAGTTGAGCATATTCAATCTAAGTCGAAAGGGGGGAGTAGCCGCATTGGAAATCTAACTCTAGCTTGTCATGTCTGTAATGTCAAAAAAGGTAACTTGGACGTTCGCGATTTCTTGGCAAAATCACCTGACATTTTGAATCAAGTTTTAGAGAATTCCACAAAACCGTTAAAAGATGCGGCTGCGGTCAATTCAACCAGATACGCAATAGTGAAAATGGCTAAATCTATTTGCGAGAACGTGAAATGCTCCTCAGGTGCAAGAACGAAAATGAACCGAGTGCGTCAAGGTCTTGAAAAAACTCACAGCCTTGATGCTGCTTGTGTTGGCGAGTCTGGGGCAAGCATTCGAGTTCTCACCGATCGACCTCTATTGATTACCTGTAAAGGTCATGGCAGCCGCCAATCCATTCGAGTTAATGCTTCTGGATTTCCGGCAGTGAAAAACGCTAAAACTGTTTTTACTCACATTGCAGCAGGTGATGTAGTCAGGTTTACTATCGGCAAAGACCGGAAAAAAGCTCAAGCTGGAACTTATACGGCAAGAGTTAAAACACCTACTCCAAAAGGGTTTGAGGTTTTGATCGATGGCGCAAGAATAAGTCTCTCAACCATGAGCAATGTAGTTTTCGTACATAGGAGTGACGGCTATGGCTATGAGCTTTAATTTGCTCCCGTTGACTCGGAATTACTCCAATAAAACGATTTCTAGCGATCGGACTACGAGTCGCGAAATATTGCAGTGATCGGTGTCAGTACAGACGGGGCAAAATCTCACACCAAGTTTGCAGCTAAATATCAACTGCCTTTTCCCTTGCTGTGCGACTCAAACGCCGAAGTGGCAACCGCCTACGGTTGTTACGGACTCAAAAAATTTATGGGCAAAGAATTTATGGGCATTACTCGATCGACCTTCGCGATCGACCCTAATGGTAGGATTGAAAATGTTTGGCGCAAAGTCAAACCAGAATCTCACGCAGCGGAGATTTTAGGACAGTTGCCGGACATTTTGCCTGAAAGAAGAATATAATAATTCTGACCCCAAATCTGCGAGATAGCAGGTCTAAAATTACTTTCCCCTAAACAAGCTTTTGAGTGTATGCGTAGATTGTGGCAATTTGTACAGACTGTGCTGGGTCTGATTTTTCGACATCCCGTCACTGGTACCGCCGTGATTCCTGTGTTACCTGACGGGCGAATAGTGTTAATTCGACGCCGCGACAACGGTCGCTGGGCACTTCCGGGAGGTATGGTGGATTGGGGAGAGGATATTCCGACAACAGTGCGCCGAGAATTGGCGGAGGAAACAGGACTCGATTTAGTCAAAATTCGTCGCTTGGTGGGCGTTTATTCGGCTGCCGATCGAGATCCTCGCTTGCACTCGATTTGTATCGTGGTGGAAGCAGAGGTGCAGGGCAAGATGCAAGTTCAGGATTCGCTTGAAATCAGCGAGGTGGAGGCTTTTTTGCCGACTGCGCTGCCGGAAGACCAGCTTAGCCATGATAATGGCGAACACTTGCAGAACTATTTTCAAGGCCTGACAACTTTAGCGTAAATTCTCAGGGCATCTACATTTGAGCAACGTTGGGAATTACCTCACCTTAACAAGCTACCTTTTATTAGTAGGGAATTAATTTTTAATGTTTCCATGCTTTAATTTATGATATCTGAACATTAATTTAATAATCTTTTTATTGCTGAATATTAAACCGGATGTACTCACCGTTACGCAATTCTCGGGTCAAACTCTCTTTAGGACACATTTTCTGGCGCGAAGTCGGCAGAGGCCCAAATTTAGTATTTTTGCATGGTTCTTGGGGCGACGGCAGTCAGTGGCTGCGGACGATCGAGCTTTTGAGCCCGGACTTCCAATGCTTCGCACCAGATTTGCTGGGCTTTGGCGACTCGGAACACCCAAATGTTAATTATTCGATCGATCTGGAAGTAGAATGTCTCGCCCAATACCTCGATGCTTTGAACCTGCAAGAGGTTTATTTAATTGGTGACTCTTTGGGCGGCTGGGTGGCTGCTAGCTACGCCATCAAATATCCCGATCGAGTTCAGGGTTTAGTGTTGTTAGCCCCAGAAGGCGTCAAGGCTGGCAACCAGGGGGGGCGGTGGCAGACGGCTAGCTGGCTGATAGCTCAACCTCCGTTGGCATACTGGTTGTTGCGATCGATCTATCCAATTGCTAAGTTGCTGGGGGGTCAAAAGCAGATTGACAGACTGCTAAACTTGAGACAGCAGTTGATGCAGTCCCCAGTTGCCGTGCAGTTGCTGTTCGGGCGGCGGCGGTCTGAAATTATAGCAGAGTTAGTTGATGAGAATTTGGCCTTGCTGAAAGCGCCTGTTTTGGTTTTGCAAGGTTCTGAAGATACCCCCGCAGCTTTGTCTCTGTGTCAATCCTATGCCGCTCTGGCTCCTAATGCCGAACTGGAATCTGTCAGTCCGGGAGACATCAATTTGCCGCAGGAAGTCCCGGATATTGTTGCTCGCTATATTCGCCAGTTTGCCAAATGAATTGGTCATTGGTACACCTTTTAAAAAGGTATGTTGTTGCGCTTGAGCGCTCTTTATATGCAAGAGCGCTTAAGCGCAACAACGTGCCTAATATGCAAGAGCGCTTAAGCGCAACAACGTGCCTAATATGCAAGAGCGCTTAAGCGCAACAACGTGCCTAATAAACATTAACCTGCATAATAGAGCCAGTTGCTGCGTTTAACACTGTGTTGATTGAGGCAGATTTTTTCTGTTCTTATTATTCCCATTCCGATTGATTGCAAAGAATTGGTCGCCGTCAACATTTAACAAACTAATATGAATTAAAAAAAATACAACTGTATGCCCCTGTTCCCAACCTGTACGGAATCAATCATTACCAATTCTTCAACATCAAATCTCAATCAATTGGTCAATCCCCCAATCCCTCAATCTAAAATCTAAAATCTAAAATCTAAAATCCCACGGTTCCCCAAAAAATAGCCTCTGGTGCGTCAATTACCGAGGAAGCCGTATCGGGAAATAGTGCGGTGAGGTATTTCAATAACAAAATGCGATCGCCCCCCGTGACTGCAATTTTGCTATTCGGAAACAATCTCCGCCAATCTTCAATAAAATCCCTAACTCCTGCCACCGCCGCATATACAACCCCGCTTTGAATTGCCCCAGCAGTATCTGTAGCCCAGCGACGCGGCAAATTTTCTGGTAAGCCTACTGAGGGCAATGCAGCGGTTTTTTTCCCTAACGAGGACAACTGCAAACCCAAACCCGGTAAGATGGCACCCCCGACTAAATACCTATTGACATTAGCCCCAGTAAATGTTAGAGCTGTACCAGCATCTATCAGTAAAATTGGCCAACCCAATTGGTTGCCAGCACCCAATAAAGCTAAAGCTCTGTCAATCCCCAGGCTAGGATAGAGTCCCCCGATCGGTAACTGGTCTAAAGTAATAATTCGGACTTCAGGATAACTCTGCCAAATTGCTGTTTGCTGGGGAACTACTGAGGCCAAAACTAAAGGTGGCGGCACTACAGAAAGTGTGTGAGGACTAGACACAGCGGGAGTAGCAGGAAGACAAAGCAGATTTTGAGCTGATATTTGCTCGATCGACCTCATCACCGTTTCCACCAAATATTCCGCTTTTTCTGCCTCACAGAGCCGGGAAACAGCATCAGTTTTGAGATGCTCAGTATCCCATGTTCTCTCCAAAGTTCTGCCCTTAAATAATCCCCAGTGCAACCGCGAATTGCCGATCGCCAAAGCTATTTTAACCAGGCTTTTACCTGTCAATCCAGCGATCGGGTTGTCAGTGCCAGATCCCGGACAAAAATTGTCGGCAATTGAGTTTTTCATGTTCATCGATCGATCGCGCGCAAACATTATCACTAAAGATAGATTTTAGATTAATTTTATTCGCTTAGGGGGACGGTTAACTCTAATTGACATCTGACGAAAAAGATGGCGCGTGCCTCATTAGTATTGTCGGCTCCTTGACCATAATTATTATTTATAAATATTTGTAAAGCAAATAATTGCTATGCTCGGGATATATCATTTATAATGTTTTAATATCGTCCTAAATTCGTGGTAGCGACGATCTGCTGTTGGCGGGGTAAGCAAATGTGTAAACAACCAGAGTCTATCAAAATACTGTACAAGTGCTGAGTAAATATGTCTTTAAAAATACAACAACAAGAAACCCCCTGGCAGAGACTGACTGCGCGGTTGCCTGAATCAGGTAACTGGAATCAAGAAGAAGGTCTTTCGCTGCCGGAAGTAGACCAACAAAAAGCCATCATCGTGCAGATGCAGCAGCAAGTTCAGCTATCAAACTTGCTCAACGAAATTAATAACGAAATTCGCAGCACCCTTGATATAGAACAGATTTTAACATCGGCGTGCCGATTGCTGGGGCAAGCGCTACAGTGCAGCCGCGCGAGTATTTTAGTCAAAGAATCCAATACAGAAAAAACGTTGGTCACGCGGGGAGAGTACAACGCGGGAGACTATCCCATACAACTGGGGATGAAAGTACCGATTACTGACAACCCGCACTTGGCCGCAGTCGTGTCTGGACAAGAGTCGCTAGCATTGACGAAGTTTCTGGATTTTCCGGGGTTAAATGCACAAACCCGAAAAATTGCCGAGACTTTGGAAATTAAGTCAATGCTGGCAGTCGCTACTCGCTATCAAGGTGAAGTGAATGGCATAATTGGCTTGCATCAGTGCGATCGCGAACGGGAATGGACTGATTGGGAACGGCAACTGTTAGAAGGGGTAGCATCGCAATTGGCGATCGCGATCAATCAAGCCAAACTCTACAGCAAAACCCGCCGTCAAGCCGAACGAGAATCTCTGCTGCGACTGATTGGCAACCAAATTCGCAGTACCCTGGATCTGGGAACTATCCTGCAAACAGCGGTGAGAGAAGTCCGCCAATGGTTGCAGTGCGATCGGGTAATTATCTACCAGTTTGAAGATAACTGGCAAGGAAAAGTTGTCGTTGAAGATATGACAGTTCCTTGGCCTTCTATTCTAGGAGATATGGGGGAAGATAAGTGTTTTAGGGGAAATTACGCCGATCTTTACCAGCAAGGGCGAGTCAAAGCAATTAATGATATTTTTAATGCCGGTTTAGAGCCTTGTCACGTTGATTTCTTAGACAGCTTGCAGGTAAAAGCTAATCTGATCGTACCCATTGTTACATCCGGTAGCGAAGAAAATTTACTCGCTACAGCCGGAAGTCCTGTAAAATTTCCCGGTAAACTGTGGGGTTTGCTGATTGCTCACGAGTGCGGCGATACGCGAAATTGGCAGCGCCAAGAAATGGAGTTGCTGTCGCAGCTAGCCGACCAAATGGCGATCGCGATTCAGCAAGCAGAACTTTACAGCCAAGTCCGAGAAGCTGCGGTCAAATCTCAAGCTCAAACCCAGCAATTGCAAGCCGCAATGCAAGAATTGCGATCGACTCAACAGCAATTGATTCAAACCGAAAAAATGTCTGGATTGGGGCAAATGGTGGCGGGAATTGCTCACGAAATTAACAACGCCAACAATTTTATCCACGCTAACTTGTTTCACGCTCAAGAATATTTTAAAGTCTTGAACGAAGCTATAGAATTGTGCGGAAATGCCTGCCCAGAAGCAGCGGAGGCAATTGTCAGAATCAATGAAGAACTAGAACTCGATTACGTTCGAGATGACTTTGGCAAACTGCTCAATTCGATGCGGGAAGGCAGCAGCAGGATTAGAGCGATCGTGATGACGCTGCGAAATTTTTCTCGCTTAGATCACGCAGAATTTAAAGCTGTGGATTTGCATGAAGGTTTGGAAAGCAGTTTATTGATGCTGCAAAATAAACTAAAATCAAATATAAAAATTGACAAGCAATACGGAAATCTGCCGCCAGTCAAATGTCATGCCGGTCAAATCAACCAAGTATTTTATAATTTGATTGACAATGCCTTAGATGCGATCGCCTGGGCCGACAAACCGGGAGAATTAACGATCCGCAGTTGGCAAAGCGAGCCGGACTGGGTAACAATCTCTGTGCGCGATACAGGAAGTGGCATTCCGGCGCACATTCAAGACAAGATTTTTGACCCGTTTTTTACGACTAAACCTGTAGGAAAAGGTACTGGTTTGGGGCTTTCAGTGTGCTATCAGGTAATTGTACAAGCTCACGGCGGGCGGATTCGGTGCGTCAGTCAGGTTGGTGAAGGCACTGAGTTGATTGTGGAGTTACCACTTACTAATCAGAAGGGATAAGATTTGTCATATTATTTCCTCCGAGAACTCCCACAATAAAATTCGATCGTTGGCCCCAACGTAACAACACTTCGGAGAGTTTCAGGGCCGCCCTATGAGCGGCTAGAAACCCGGTTTCTACGAGTTTTTTGTTGGGAACGAGAAATATACGAAGAAACCGGGTTTCTGAGGTCGCGGGTGCGTGTATTTTTTTTTAGCTCGCTCGGCAAAATCATAATTTTGTCAAGACCCGATCGGTAGATTTGTGCAAAAACTGGCGTGAAGCGAATCTATCGGGTAGGGAATCGCCCGCTGCACACATTAATAACTTTGAAGTTACTTAACAGCGTCATAAGAAATTTTATGAAGATTTACAAAAGAAACGTGTCAGAATGGAAACAATAAGGTAATGGATAACAGACAAGGAGGCAGAGTATGGTAGCCCTGACTGAACGAGTCCAACGCAGATTGACGGTGGAAAAGGTCGAAATTGCCTCTGATACAACGGCAATTCGATGCCTGGACTGGGATAGAGACCGCTTTGACATAGAATTCGGGCTCAAAAACGGTACAACTTACAACTCTTTCATCATTCGCGGCGAAAAAACAGCCCTCGTAGATACCTCGCACGAGAAGTTTCGCCAGCAATATATGGACACTCTGACGGGGGAAATCGACCCGAAAGAGATTGATTATCTAATTATCAGCCACACTGAACCAGACCACAGCGGTTTGGTGAAAGATGTGCTGGCTTTGGCACCCCAGGCGATTGTCGTGGGGGCGAAGGTAGCAATTCAATTTTTAGAAAACCTGATACACCAGCCATTTGAGCGACTTGTAGTCAAAAATGGGGACAAACTAGATTTAGGAAACGGCCACGTTATCGAATTTGTGTCGGCGCCGAATTTGCACTGGCCTGATACTATTTTCAGCTACGACAGCAAAACTCAGGTGATGTTCACCTGCGATGCTTTCGGGATGCACTACTGTTCTGACAGTACCTATGATGAGGATTTAGCGGCGGTTGAGGAGGATTATCACTTTTATTATGAGTGTTTGATGGCTCCAAATGCTCGATCGGTACTGAGTGCAATGAAGCGGATGGCCGAGTTGGGAGAAATCGGTACGGTGGCAACCGGTCACGGGCCGCTGCTCAGGTACAATGTGGTGGAACTTACCGGACGTTACAAAAAGTGGAGCCAAGAACAAGCTAAGGCAGAAACCACTGTAGCGGTATTTTACACTTCTGATTACGGATTTAGCGATCGCCTCGCCCAAGCCATTGCCCACGGGATTACCAAAACCGGTGTCGCCGTAGAAATGATGGACTTGAAAACCGCCGAATTGCAGGAAGTGCGGGAACTTGTCGGTAGCGCTGCGGGGATTGTGATTTGTTCGCCACCGAGTAATGGCGCTGCTGCGGAGAATGCCGAAGCTGCTATTAACACAATTTTAGTTGCAGCTAACAACAAACAATCCTTCGGTTTGTGCGAATCCGGCGGTGGCGATGACGCATCGATTTATCCGCTGCGAAACAAGTTCAAAGAGTTGGGTTTGAAAGAAGCATTTCCCAACATTTTGATTAAAGAAGCGCCGACGGAAGCGATTTATCAAGTTTGCGACGAAGCCGGTACCGACTTGGGACAGTGGCTGTCGCGGGACAAGGCTGTCAAACAGATGAAATCCCTGGATAGCGATGTTGATAAAGCTTTGGGACGCATCAGCGGCGGATTGTACATTATTACTGCTCAAAAAGGCGAGGTTAGCAGTGCGATGTTGGCTTCTTGGGTGACGCAAGCCAGCTTTAAACCGCTGGGTTTAACTATAGCAGTTGCGAAGGATCGGGCGATCGAATCGATGATGCACGCGGGTGATAAGTTTGTACTCAACGTGCTGGAAGAAGGCAATTATCAAAGCTTGATGAAGCACTTTTTGAAGCGTTTTGCCCCAGGTGCCGATCGATTTGCCGGAGTTAAAACTCAACCTGCTACCAACGGTTCTCCGATTTTGACCGATGCTTTGGCCTACATGGAATGCGAAGTGGTCAGCAGGATGGAACTTTCGGATCATCATATCGTATATGCTACGGTCGATAGCGGCCGCGTCTCCAATCCCGAAGCACTGCCGGCAGTTCACCACCGCAAAGTCGGCAATCACTATTAGTCAGTTGACAGTTGACAGTTGACAGTTGACAGTTGACGGTTGTCAGTTGTCAGTTGACTGTTGAGTGTTGTCAAAAGCAAGAGAGAAATTAAACCCTCGAGTTTTTTGTCTTTCTTGTCTGAGTCAACACACTCCAAAGGTATTAGTAAGGTGCGTCAGCCGAAGTTTTATTCGAGTTAATCATCAACTATCTGCTGACGCACCCTACATTTAAACACAGGACGATGCTACTGTATTTCTTCCTTTCTCCCTCTGCGTCCTCTGCGTCCTCTGCGGTTAATAAAAAAAATCTCATTCACAAAATCAACAGTTTCCCCCTTGCAAACTTAATATAGATAGGTGCAATTAATGACTAATACTTTGACTCCTAGACTCGCATCTAATACCAAACCCCGCGACGTGCAGTTTGTCCCAATTGCCACAGATACCGCAGCAGTGCGATCGCGCACTTGGGACAGACTAAAATTTGAAGTAGAATATTCCCTGCAAAGGGGGACAACAGCCAACAGCTATCTCATTCAAGCTGACAAAACTGCTTTGTTCGACCCGCCGGGAGAATCTTTCACCCAAAATTATCTGGAATCTTTGCAGAAACGGGTGGACTTGAAAATGCTGGATTACATAATTTTGGGGCATTTCAATGCTAATAGATCCGTCACGATCAAAGCTTTGTTAGAATTGGCTCCACAAGTAGCTTTTGTTTGCACGAATCCGGCGGCAATTGGTTTGCGATCGGCTTTTCCTGAACAAGAGTTAAACATTATGATCGTTCGGGGTGAAGAAACTCTTGATTTAGGTAAAGGTCACAAATTAAAATTCCTGGCGACTCCGACTCCCCGCTGGCCTGATGAACTTTGCACCTACGATCCGCAAACTCGAATCGTGTTCACTGACAAATTTTTTGGTTCTCACGTTTGCAGCGATCAAGTATTTGATGAAGGCTGGAGCGTTTACAGCGAAGATCGGCGCTATTATTACGATTCCCTGCACGCATCTCAGGCGAAACAAGTGCTGACAGCAATGGATAAATTAGCTGATTTGCCAACAGCATTTTACGCTCCCGGTCACGGGCCGATCGTCCGTTACGGCCTCCACGAATTGAGCAATTTGTATCGGGAATGGAGCCAACAACAAAATTCAAAAGACTTGACAGTTGCTTTGATTTATGCTTCGGCTTACGGCAATACTGCTACTTTGGCGCAGGCGATCGCCAAAGGGATTACGAAGGCCGGTGTTGCTGTAGAAAGCATCAATTGCGAATTTGCCGAACCGGGAGAAATTCAAGAGGCGATCGAGAAATGTGCCGGATTTATCATCGGTACTCCGACGCTAGCCGGACACGCACCGACGCAAATTCAAACGGCTTTGGGAATTGTGTTGTCTACAGCAACTAAAAGCAAATTAGCGGGGGTTTTCGGTTCGTTTGGCTGGAGTGGAGAGGCGATCGACTTAGTGGAAGGAAAATTAAAAGATGCTGGCTATCGGATTGGATTTGAGCCGATTCGAGCCAAGTTTAAGCCGACGGCTGCGACAATTCACGAGTGCAAAGAAGCGGGAACGGATTTTGCTCAAGCTTTGATTAAGTCGCAAAAATTGCGGGCGCCGAAACCGCAGTTGACTGGTGGGAGCGATCGCACGGAACAAGCTGTAGGAAGATTGGTAGGTTCCCTGTGTGTACTGTCGGCGCGGCGCGGGGATGTCACGAGTGCGATGTTGGCTTCGTGGGTGTCGCAAGCCACGTTTAGCCCTCCGGGTTTGACGATTGCGGTGGCTAAAGATCGATCGATCGAAGCTTTGATGTACGCCGGAGATAAATTTGTGCTCAACATCTTAGCAGAAGGGCGACAGTTGCGGAAGTATTTCATGAAAAACTTTGCTCCGGGAGAAGACAGATTTGCCGGAGTTGAAACAACAGAAGCTAGCAACGGCTGTCCGGTTTTGACTGAAGCTTTAGCTTATCTCGAATGCGAAGTGATCGGTCGGATGGAATGCGGGGATCACTGGGTGGTTTATGCGGCGGTTGAAAGCGGTCATTTGTTGAAAAATGACGGGGTGACAGCCGTGCACTACCGGAAATCGGGGAGTCATTATTAAGCTGCATAGGTACGTTGTTGCGCTTCAGCGCGCTCTTTCCTAAGATCCGGAAAGAGCGCTGAAGCGCAACAACATACCTTAGCCAGCCTTTTGGTAGTTTTATATATGCTATCCTGACAATTAAACCGCACCTTACAGCTTTTTACTTCTTCCTTCTACTAAGCCATTTTATTTAGTTCTGCTGCGGTTTGGTTGAGCAGTTCCGTACAAACTTTAACTTGAGCAATGCTAGTAGCAGTTTCTGTTGCTCCTAAATTAACATGGTTCATTGCTGCGAGCACTTGTTCAATTGCGATCGCCTGTTGGTTAGCATTTAGAGCAATTTGTTGATTGTTCAAAAATACCTTGTCTATCGCCTCTGCTACACCAGCAAAAATTTCTGTTGTCCCCCTAGCTTGTGTAATTCCTTGTGCTGCGGTTTTTGAACCTTCATCCGTTACCATCACCGTGTAGCCGATCGCAACTTGAATTTCTTTAGCTAGAACATTAATTTTATCGGCTGATTGTTTACTTTCATCAGCTAGTCGCCGAATTTCTGTCGCGACAACAGCAAAACCCTTGCCGTTTTCCCCAGCACGGACTGCTTCCACAGCAGCATTAAGAGCTAACATATTTGTTTGGTTAGCGAGATCGGCTACCAGGTCAGAAATCCCACTAATTTTAACAGTATTTTCGTTCAAGTATGTAATCTGTTTGGCGATCGCGTCTACTTTTTCTTGCAGAGTTACTATTCCCTTCATCGTCTTTTCTACAGATTGATTTCCAGACTCAGCTAGGGTTAGTGCTTGATGCGACGAGACTGCCGATGCTTCTGCTTGCTTGGCCGACAAAGACGATGCAACACTTAACTCGTTCATCGTCGCAGTAGTTTGATTCACAGCATTAGCTTGCTGAGATATCGTGTATTCTTGTCGCTCGACTGCGGCAGTAATTTCCATGGAAGAAGAAGCAATCTTCTTGACAGATTGCACTATGGGGTTAACAATATCGCGGCTGACGATCGCAGTCAAGATTACTGCGGACAACAAAGCAAAACTCAGAGTACAGACTAGCAAAACTGTCAAACCCTGAATATTGGCTTCAATTTCCTGATGTTTTGTTTCGCCAACTTTTCGCTGGAGTTGGATTAGTTCTGAAAAAGCCTCAACTGTTTCGGCACCAAAAGGAGTTGTCGTAGCTGCGCGATACTCTGCTGCTTCCTTAAGTTTACCTGCTTGCTGCAACTCAAACCACTTAGGTCTGGCCGCAATATACCTGTGATAAGCATCTTGCAGCTTATGGAAAGCAACTTGCTCTTCTGCGGTGAGTTCGCCTTTGGCATATTCTCGCAGGTTATCGTCAATTATTTTGTATAATTGTGGCTCTTCGGTCAAAATGTCCGATCGCT
Source organism: Oscillatoriales cyanobacterium (assembly GCA_004292955.1). Lineage (GTDB taxonomy): Bacteria > Cyanobacteriota > Cyanobacteriia > Cyanobacteriales > Microcoleaceae > Microcoleus. The sequence continues at coordinate 238,260 of RDXX01000008.1, forward strand.
TGGATGGTAAAACTAGAAACTGTGGGAAGCCGTAACGCAGCTTCCACAAAGCTGACTCTGAGTTGGCTAGAGCCACCGTCCCCTTAACTTGATATGCGTACATTTTCTCCGCATCTTGTGCTAATTCAACAGTATTCCGCCAACCCACAAATCCGACTACTGCGAGTAAAGCCGTCAAAGCTCCAAAGCTAGCCAACAATTTAGCCCGAATTCCTAAGTTCATTATTTTTGCTAATTTGCAATAGAGTATTTCCTAGCAGCGCTATTAATAGCAGTTATGGACGCACCAACATTCAATAGACTTGCATGGCATTCATTAGCTCGCTTTTCTTTGAACGATCTGCGTTCATCTGCGTCGATCTGCCTTACATCTGCGGTTGACTGATATGTTAACCGCAGATACAATTCCAGTCTAGTCAACTACTGTTTCAATTGTGGCGATCGCAATCCAGGATATTTTTGGGTCAATTATGGACGCAAGAACGCCACAGATTGGCTCTTCCCACATTGGGCGCCCTCGGTTTTTACTTGTTTTTATAGAGCTATTAAGCTATAAATTATACTTTTATACCGCGTGTTAAGTAATGAAAAACTTTTTTAAAGGCATAATTTATTACTGTAAGGATGGATTATTCTCAGTAATTATACTGTGTGAGCCTATTCCTAAGCGGGTGCGGAATGTGCGATCTCAAGCATGGCAATTTGCCATACCACAAAGTGCTTGTATAGCAGATTAGTGCATCCAGAATTCTTCGTCAAAAACGTTTTTGTGTACATTCCAGCAAAGTTCGATCGCCCGTTGCGACCTTAGCTAGCTAGAATATCCAATTTGTATTCAAACCAATAACTTGCTCATCCTTACTTTTCCTCAGCAGTCTTGGACGGCCAGAGATAGATAGCGCCAGAAATTAAAGTTAAACCCACAGAAACCCAAAACGCAATTAATGCCGGAACGTTCCAGTCTTCGGAGAGGGGAGCGATTAAAAGTGCGATCGCCACAATCTGACTCACCGTCTTCAACTTGCCCCAAATATTAGCTCCCGAAATCGTAGTTTTATTAACACGCCACCCCGCAATTGTCAACTCCCGCCCCAAAATTAAAAACACTGCCCAAGCCGGGACTTTACCCAACTCAATCAATACTAAAAGCGGTGCGAGTACCAACAATTTATCCACCAAAGGGTCGAGAAACTTACCCAAATCGGTAATTTGGTTCAGCTTTCTAGCCAAATACCCGTCCAGCCAATCAGTAGCCGCCGCTACCACAAAAATCGCGGTACAAATCCAACGGCTTTGCGCGCTTGGGTCGTACAAACCGTAGAGCAGAAACGGCACTCCCAATAAGCGAGAAAAAGTAATCAAATTAGGCAAATTCATAAGACAGTTAATAGTTGACAGTTGACAGTTGACAGTTGACAGTTGACAGCTTGTCCGAAGAACGCAGTCGAAGAGTTGACAGTTGACAGCCTGCCCCCCGATCGCAGTCGAAGAGGGAGCATCTCAGTTTTGCAAGAAGCATTTTTTATGGTAGTGCGAGCGTCCCCGCTCGCACTGTAAATGCAAAACTGAGATGCCCCCGATCGCAGTCGAAGAGAGCTGGTCGTTGGGCTGACAGTTGACCGAAAGAAGAAAGATGAAGGAATAAAAGAATAGTAAAAAAATTAAGGGCAAGCTTTTTACAAGCTTGCCCTTAATTTAGCATTTTTTGGTAGCTGTTTAACTTTGAGCAAAACAGCTTTTAACTTAATATTCATCTAATCGAAGCTCACAAAAAACAACCCAAAACAACCGATCGACTAAATCAATTAACACGCACCGTGTTTATTCAATACAACCCAAATAGTTTTGCAAATCAGGCTGATGTCGTAGACAACAGACCACTTGCGCTGATAGTCTAGATCCATGTGCACAATATCGTCAAAGTCTTTAACTCCAGAGCGTCCGTTGACTTGCCACTCCCCAGTCAGACCGGGTTTGACATTTAAACGCTGCCAGTGAAAGTCCTCGTAGCCTGCGACCTCATCGGGAGTTGGCGGTCGAGTTCCCACCAAACTCATGTCCCCGACTAGCACGTTCCAGAATTGAGGCAACTCGTCCAAGCTCGTGCACCGCAAAAAGCGACCGATGGGGGTAATTCGCGGGTCATTATCATTCTTGAAAATGTGACCCTTGGCTTGGTTGGTAACTAGGTGTTTGAGATTTTCTGCACCTACAACCATCGATCGAAATTTCCAGATTCTGAAATGCCGTCCTTTGAAGCCACAGCGAACCTGACTGTACAGCAGCGGGCCCCGACTGTCCAAAAGCATCACTAGCGCTACCGGCACGGCTAACGCCACAGCAATTGCCAGTCCTAACAACGAGCCCAAAATATCGATCGACCGCTTGACCTTACTTGTTACGGATCGGTGAAGGGGCTGTTTTGATACACAAACTCTGTAAGTAGGTTTCGGGATAAATAAGGAAAGCATTTCTGATAATACTGATAATTTAGAAGCACCCATCACTAATTTCATCTGATTTGTCTCAAGATTTAACTAGAACTCACGTCTATCTTATGAGACTCTCCCCATCTGAAGAAGATGAACTCCTTGGCTTTGCACAATCTTTAAAAAGCTGCAACACTTTTATAAAGTTTCTGTATATTTCATTTATAAAAATATAAATATTCCGTAAAATCAAGTACATTTACTGAAAAAACTGAGTTTTTGTGCTCAAAAACCCGGTTTCTACGGAGAATATTTGGGGAAGACAAAAAAGATTCCACTGAGAAAACCGGTTTTTTGCAGTTTACCGATCGATATCCGTGCGAATATCCCAAGCAATTGTTAGTGGCTCTAACAATTTTTGCTGGCTGCTAGAGGCAAGGAGGCCTAAATATTCGCGAACAACAGAGGCGTGTTCCACATTCAAACGATAACCCCGCGAGACATCTTCAAAGAAAAGGGGCTCGGCCAAAATTGCGTGCCAATCCGGATTTTGCCTCGACTCCTCGGCTAGCAGCATGAAATCTTCCTCCTCCGGCAAAAGCCCCGCCGGCAATCTTCCTTCCAAAATCCGCAGAATTCGGGGCTCGCAGGTGCGGGTGTTCACGCCCTGGCGTTCGAGCAACTGCAAAATTTCCTCAAAGCTCAGAGTTTTTCTGCCCAAAATCTGCATTAATTCCCACAGCAGAAAAAAGTCGCTGTACTGTTGCTGTCGCACATCCAAAATTTGAGGATAGAGAGCTAAACTTGCCAACCCGCAGGCAACTTGACCGCTTGTTTTTGAAGAGTTTGTGCTTTGAGATACGGAATTTGAGGCAAAATTGTAAATTTCCGAAATATCTCGATCGCTCTCCAATTCGCGATCTTGAACCACGATCGCATTCGGCAGCTTTTGCCGCAACCATCGGGCGATCGCAGGCCAACCACCCATGCCCCCAGTACAAATCGCCTGATTGATTCGGGCCGGCGACATTCCCGCGCGGCTGAGCAAAGCATTCAATTCACGATTCAACTGCTGTACAAAAGGCACTAAAACCAAACTTTCCAAATCTCGACGCTTCACTTCCCAATGCTGCTGGTCAATATCAAAAGCAAAACTTTCTTGATGTTGCAAAATAACTTTCAAATGCCTTGCCGCCTCTAACAATTGCAGGCCAAAATCTGAACCTTGCAACCGCTGCTGCAATTGATAGCGACTCGGCAAATCTGGATGCCCTGGACGCGGCAAATCGATCGACATTCCCCAAGTTTCATTCTTAGCCAACAACTGACAAATAATATCTTGATCGAAAGCATTGCCAGCCGCATCAAAACTTTGGCAAGTAAAATCAGCACGAGTTAAATTTTGAAGATTTTCCTGCAACTCAACTACAGCTAATTCCACCGTGGCAGCCCCCGCATTCACAATCAAAGTTCCCCCGCTAAAAGAGGAAGCATTGACAGTTAGCGGTGCAGCTTCTGCAAGGGAGCTTTCAATAGTATCCATTGCCGCAGATTGCACTCCTGTGGCATTTTTTATAGGAGTTACAGCAGCAACCAAAGTGGCGATCGCATCGGGAACCACAAAAATTTGCGCGCCCGAAGCCACCAGATCCGCGCCCAAAACAGCCTCCCGCAGGTTAAACCCATAGGCCTGAGACCAGCTTGCTGGAGTCCCCAAAATCACGCCCTGCAAGTCTTGCAGCGCCGCATCCAGAATTTCTGGCGTCAGTCCCGAAGCTTTACAGATTAAATGGGAAATTGGCAATAGAGCAGAATTCGCCTCCGGGCTGGCAGAATCCAAAACTTCCGGCGATGTGCGAAATTTTTTCCCCTGGTGCTTTCGATTCAAAGTAGCCAGCAGCGCCCGCACAGCGTGCAGCGGTAGGGCGATCGACACAGCCAGATCCGATGACCACTGCAACAGCGGTTCGTACATCCCACCAGTTGCCCGCTGATAAGGAATGCCCACCTTTAAAGGCAATTTAAAATTTTGCAATAAAAATTCTCCCGCACGCAAATCCAACTGCGGGGATCCCACTGACTTGACTGTCACCTGCGGGCCGCTGGTGGCGGTTGGGGCTGTTTCCTCGATCGCCGCGACTGAGGGAATCCGAAAGCTCGCGCTGGCTGCGGAAACCTCAGCCTGGGCTGTTTCCCAGTAAATTGGGTGCAACTGGCCGCTGGCGCGATCGAGCAAAGCCGCCGACAGCCCGCTGGAACCAAAATCAAGGCCCAAATACCAGAGAGAATTCGGGCGTTTTTGGGATTGAGAGGATGAAGGGGCGATCGCACCTGGAACAGAATGTAGCGCTGACTCTTGCTGCTGCCCAACAGCAAACTCTCTAGATTCGGTTATCTCCTCAACAACCCCGGCTTTACTCTGTCTGGAAATTAGGTTTTTTTTTTGACTTTTTGGAGGATTTGACGGCAGTTCCTCGGTTTCCGGAGTTTGGGCCACTTCTGGATCGGTATCCTTCAAACTCGCCAAAATCTCGTCTAGCGTCAAATTCGATTCATCTTCACCAGCAAACAAATCATCCTCAAGTTCATCCTCCAAAACAAAGGGTTCATCTTCAGATGAAAGTTCCAACTCATCGGAGAACAAATCCTCCAGCGATCCGAGTTCTTCCTCCGCCGCTTCCGCAAAGGGATTGTCTGCACCCTCGTCAGGGGAACTCGCCAATAAATCCAAGTTGTTAGAAGCACTTGAAGTCGATCGCCTTGGAGCATTATTATCCGAACCCTCGAGATTGTAGAGGTCTGCCTCCAACAGTTCCATCGTACTCACATCCAACTTGAGAGCTCGATCCAGGTCATCTTCTAATGCCTCAACCGGCAGCAAATCCTCCTCCGGCGAAGCTTGGATGTAAACATCGTTGAGCCCTTGGGACGAGCTTCCAAAATCTCCAGTTTGAACATCACGGGCACTGGGTACACGGGTGTTCCTGGGTTGGTTCGAGCTAATTCGATCGCCCGCGCTCGCAGTCGGGGGCCCCTGCTCAGGACGCGGCCCCGGCACAGCAGCAGTGTCGAAATGCTCGCCTAGGTTTTGAGCCATTTCTAGATTTTCTCGATCGTCCAACTCAAGTTGAGGCTCGATCGAACTTAAGGCTGACGGTGCTGAAACTTCAGCTACTGTTGTAACTTGCGGTTCAAATAAATCTTCAGTATCTAAAGTTAGAGCCTCTACAGAATTACCGATTGCAAATTCTGAATCTTCATCTGCTAGAACATCTTCCAGCGATTCGCCTTCATCCAGTAGATTTGCAAACAAATCTTCCGCAGAATTTAGGGGTTCTGTAGTTTCACGCTCTGCCACTGATGGAGATAGTACCGCTTCTGTCGCGGCAGCACTTTCCGTATTTTCGATCGTGAAATCTTCCAGTTCTAATTCTAGTTCTGCGACTGTTTCTCCCGCGAACAAACTAGCGTACAAATCCTCAACATTTTCGTCATTTTCTGCTAAGAAATTTTCCGAATCAGCACCCGAAAAGCGAGTTGGCTGTGGAGGGATTTCCGGTGAAGAACCGAACAAATTATCTTCCAAATCCGGGAGCGAGAGAGGAGTTTCAATGCGATCGCGATCGCGCCTCAACTTTCCGAATTGCGAAGAAATTTCTGTCCCGGCGTAGGGCAATCTGTCTTGTTCTGGGAGTTCGCCACTGCGCTCTTCACTTTCGGCATCGGCTGATGAGTGGATCTTGGTATTTGAGAAGCCGCCAGTAGCAACAGAGCGATCGGATGCGGTTGGGGAACCTGTTTGGACATTTGCCAGGGCGATCGGCTGCTGCACGTAGGAAGAGGCTTCTCGTCCCAACTGTGCGACCAAGTGATTAACAAAAGTCGCGAACATTGCCTCGCTCTGCTGGCTCAAACCATGCATATTTTCAAGTCCTTGGGACAAGGAAGCTTGATAGCTTTGCAGATTTGCTTCCAAAGCCTCGAACACGATACCCATCGTAGAATCGAGCCTCATCAGCAGACTGTCAGCACTAGCTTGGAACCGTTGCATTTGCTCCAATCTCTGAGCCGGTGTTAGCAGCGGGAGTTCTTCTGAGGTTTGTGCGCTTAAAGCCGATTGCTGCGATTGTGCAGCAGTGCTTGGTAATAATTGATTTTCTAGGCTACCAAAAATTTGGGATAAATCGCGATCCAAGGTTTCTTCCAAGCGCCCCGTCAGTACCTGCAAGAATTCAGAAATGATTTGCTGTTGGTTTGCTTGTTGCTGAGCTAGGGATTGTTGTTGCTGCCGTTTTGCTTCTAGCTGTTTGATTTCTTGAATGAGGGCTTGTTGCTCTTGTCGCAGAGCTACTATTTCTTCTTGGAGCGGCCCCGTCAAACCCGATCGCAGGTTGGTGATTTCCTCAGTGACGGCAAGCATAATTTGCTCTGTTGCTGAGGGGCGATCGATCCTCGGGGGCATTTTGGGTACTGGAACTGGTTCCGGGCGGACAGTTGGGCTGGCGGGCCCCTTGCGGGCAGCTACCTTTGACTCTGAGGAAACCAGATAAGTGCGAACTCGCTCTAAAAGTTGGCGCTGGTGGACAGTATCGATCGAACCCGTCCAAGGCAAGCGGGGTGCGGGCTTGCTGAGTACCTCATCAATCTCAGCAATCAGTGCTTGAATTTTGTACTTCTGAGAATTCAAGGGCGGAACCTCTGGGAATGCGGCTAAGTAGAAACTTTATTGAAAAAAGATTGAAGTCAGGCGGCAGCTATGCCAATAGATAGAATAATCTGAATGTGAGTCCGTCAATAATTGACTAATATTTGCTGACAACTTTGAATTAACCTTTTGCTTTTGCCTTCGGTTGACTTCTATTGCCTTGACATCCACCCCGTCCTCTTATGAGCGGGGATTCCCAATCGTCACCGATCGGGTTTCTGCTTCATAGCACCCGCCCTAACAGACTTGCTCTGTTCGGGTCTTACGGTCGCTCCACAGACTGCAACGGCTAGCCCAGCCGCCAAAATATTTTTTGCAGCGTTAATATCGCGATCGTGGTTTATCCCACACTTAGGACATTCCCATTCTCGAACATTCAACGGCAATTTTTCAACAATGTGACCGCAGTTTCCACAGCGTTTAGAACTAGGAAACCAGCGGTCTATTTTTACAAACTCTCGCCCATACCACTCGCACTTGTAACTTAGTTGGCGAATCAACTCACCCCAACTAGCGTCACTAATAGCAAGAGCTAATTTATGGTTTTTCACCATATTCTTGATAGCTAAATCCTCAACTACAATCGTTTGGTTTTCACGAATAATTTGAGTTGTCAGCTTGTGCAAGAAGTCTTTGCGAATATCGACTATTTGTGAGTGGACTCTAGCCACTTCCAACTGTGCCTTGTATCGATTGTTACTTCCTTTTTGCTTTTTGGCTAGGGCTTTTTGCTTTCTTTTTAATTTTTTGCGAAGTTTTTTGAATTGTTTGGGATTAGCAATCTTGTCGCCATTACTGGTGGTAATCAGGCTAGCGATCCCTACATCCAATCCGATAGTTTTATCGGTTTTAGGAAGCGGTTTAATCGTATAGTCATTTACGAGTATGGAGACATACCAACGTCCAGCGGGTGTTAGTTTTACGGTAACAGTAGACGGGATGCACCCTTCGGGAATTTGCTGGCTCCAGCGAATAGGTAACGGATCGTTACACTTTGCGAGAAACAGTTGGCCATTTTTCCAACGGAAAGCTGATCTAGTAAATTCAGCGCTACCGCCGCTGTGCTTTTTCTTGAAATTAGGATATTTAGCTCGTCCTCCAAAGAAGTTGGTAAAAGCTGTTTGAAGGTGTCTAAGTCCTTGTTGAAGGGGTACACAACTAACTTCGTTCAGGAAATCAAGCTCTTCTTCTTGTTTCCAATTTGTTAGCATTGAGGAGGTTTCTTTGTATCCAACCCTCTCTTGACGCTCATACCAGGCTTCCGTGCGAGCGGCTAAAGCCTTGTTGTACACTAACCGAGTGCAACCCATTGTCCGTCGCAAGATATTTTCTTGCTCGGTGGTTGGGTAGAATCGGTAGCGGTAGGCTTTTTCCATCTTCACATAGTATCAGGTCTTTTGTAAGGCAATCGATTTGTTTTGTATATTTTTGTAAATCCGTTTTATAAGGACGGGGTTTCTACCCATTTTTCTGATGATAGGTTAGGCGGTACTTCCGCATCAAATGCCCGCTTCTGTTGACTGCAAGCGCTCTCCAATTCTGCGGCTGCTTTCCTTGTTTCCGGACACAGACAGGCGATACCCGAAGACGGATAGCAGCGATCGCCCGAACTGCCACTGCCTCACCCATAACCGCTCGTAAAAACATGGACAAAGCTACCCAAAAGTAGTCAATGTTAGACATCTACGTTAGTAATTTTAGTCCACAGTCCTAAAACTACAGGAATA
>RDXX01000009.1 GCA_004292955.1 Oscillatoriales cyanobacterium
GATTACGTAGCAGATTGTTGCAGTTAGCAAGGTAGGAATCATCAAGACGCCGAACCAACCTACATAAATGCGGTTGTCGGTGCTGGTGACCCAGTTGCAAAACTGCGACCACAGGTTGGCGCTTTCGCGCTGCTGTAAGGTAGCTGTCATGGTTTTATGATTGCTGTATTTGGTTTTCAATGTTCGTGACGGCTTTGTGTTCCGCCATGTAAATAAATATAAACCTTTTATTTCGGTTTGTAAAGGGGTGTAACAACAGCTTAACTGATGAGAGTCATCAGGAAAGCTGATGAAACGATAAAGAGGCGAAAAGATTGCGTCGCTTCGATCGCACTTAACCCTAACGGGGAACAGGAGCTACCCGAGGTGGAGCAACTGGAGAAGGTGGAGCAACTGGAGCGATCGCAGGTGCAGGTGCAGGGCTGCGAGGAGGTGGAGCACTGCTGAACTGTTGCAGTTGCTGGGGGGTGAGCGATCGCAAAATTCTCAGTCCCAAAGTATTTCGGGAGATGCCCAGGGCGTAGTTTGGCTCTAAATACGGGCGGAACTTTGATTTGTTGTTCAAATAGCTTTCCATGAACGCTAGGCTGAGTCCGTTGAGGTAGCGGCGGGCTAAGGCGGGTTCGGGCCCGATCGCCTGTGCTGGTGGCAAAAAGACGCTTTGAGGGGATTGGTCGATCGTGGAAAAGTGAGTCCCGTTGTTCATCAGCACCAGATATTTGTTGGGCGATGTCAGCCAGGTGAAAGGTTGAATTTGTTCGAGCAAAGCGGGGGCGACGGTATCGGCGGTGCCTGCGATTACCATGACTGGGATTTGGATTTTGCTGAGGTTTGTTTCTCCTAAAATGCTGCTGACGATCGGGTTAATGGCGATCGCAGCTTTGACGCGCGGATCGCCGAAATTGTACTGGTTGCGATCGAGGCTGCGGGCGCGGCACTGCAACAGCAGCGAGAGGTTCCAAGTTTCATTTTCCAGCTTGCAGTCTTTGTCTAGCTGTGCAAAGTTAATCTCGGCTCCCGCTAATGTTAAAGCCGTATAGCCTCCGAAAGATTGGCCGATGACGCCGACTCGCTGCAAGTCTAGCTGTCCTCGGTAGACCGGATTGGTTGTCGAAAGTTGGGTTAAATAATCGAGCAGGTCTTTGATGTCTAGGGGGCGGTTGACAAATTCTGCTGGTTCTGCTACTTCGCTGGCTCTACCTGTTACTAGGTCTTGGATTTGTTGGGCGTTGCTGCCGGGGTGTTCGGGGACGGCGACCGCAAAGCCGTAGGAGGCTAGGTGTTTGGCTAAATACTCGTAGGAAATGCGATCGGAACCTAAACCGTGAGAAATTACTACGACTGGAGCCGGTTGCGGACTTTTGAGCGGCAGGTAAATGTCGATATCAAAGGTACGATCGCGATTTGGACTCGTCAGAGTTACCGATGATTTTTTCCAATTATAGGGGCCCTTTTCCTGGATCTGTAGCATTTCGGCGGGCGGTATCCCAGACTCCTCGGCTGCTTGTGTTTCCGACAACTTGGCGACTCCGGCGATCGTCCGATTGGAACGGTTGATCAGCGATGTCAGCTCGTTGGCGATACCCAAGCCGCGCGCAATGTCAATCCTGATGCCGTAAGTGGGGAATTTCCGCAGCACGTTGAGAATTGTCATGCCTTCTGGATCTGAGGCTGCTAAAATTAGGGCCGCTCGGATGGCATAAAATCCGGGCTGCCGAGCTTTGGTTTGAATTACTCGCCCCAAGCGTTCCAGCAGCAATTCTCCTTGAGGCGTGTAGAGGAATTGGGCGATCGTCACGTGGCTGATTTCTGCTTTCGCTTGCAGGCCGTTGCGAATCTCCGCTAGCTGTGATTTTTTGGCGTACTGAGCGAAGCCGTCCAAGTTTGAGTCTATTTTGCCTTCTTTGGCGAAGAGTGTCAGCGATTCGATCGGCACTGATACTTCTAGCGGCCCGTAAGTTATATAGATTCGTTCTGCTCCCAAGGCCGGTGCAGCAGTGCAAACAGCCGTGAATGCAAACAATCCTAGGTATTTTGGGGCGATCGACCGCCGAGCGCGAATTGCCGCAGTAGAGATACTCGGAAACAGACAGTTCATAACTTTAACACCTAGAACTTCTAATAATTAGTCGGTGAAACGATGTAAATTGTTTCACTAATATTTAATACCAAAAAATCGATCTTTTACTGGGGAAATTAGGTTATCGTGGGAAGTATATCCAAAAGAGCAATTTTCTGACCTAACAAGACTAGCTGAACTTTAAAATTCAACGCCGAGGGGTGAGTGGATTTGAGAGTTGAGAGTTGAGATTTGAGATTTACTCGGCAGATGAATCTGGAAGCTGAAACTTGGGTCTAAAATTTGGGTAGCATCTAGGACTTAAGCCGACGCTTGTATCCGTCTTTGGGCGAGGGGTCAAACCTATTCTAATGCCCATTGATTATTGTTTCAGCTATCCCAGATATTTGCGATCGAGTTTGCAACTATAGCCTGAGTGAGAGAATTTATCATGTTCAATGCAACTGCCATCCTGATTGACGCTTTTGTGCAAGAGCTACAGGCCGGCTACCGCCGCACCTACGGCAAGTACAAGCCTGACTACCCTGAAATTATCGCCTGGGCGGGGACTATGGCTCTCGAAAACATCGCTAACTGCGATGCTCTTTACCACAATGTGGAACACACAATGCTCGTGGCCTTGGTGGGACAAGAGATTCTTCGCGGCAAGCATATTCGCGAAGGGGGTGTGTCGCCGGAAGATTGGCTACACTACCTGATCTCGCTGCTGTGCCACGATATCGGCTACGTGAAAGGTGTTTGCCGCCAAGACCAAGAATCTGTGGGACTCTATGCTACTGGTATTGATGGAGGCATGGTTTCTGTGGCGATCGGCGCCACTTCTGCTAGTCTAACCCCTTATCATGTCGATCGAGGAAAACTCGTAATAGACGAACGCTTCGGCGGCCACACATTAATTGATGCCGAACAAATCAAGCGCAATATTGAGTTGACACGCTTCCCAGTTCCTGCTAGCGAAACCCATCAAGACAGAAACAACTATTCTGGGCTCGCCAGGGCCGCCGATTTAATCGGTCAGTTGAGTGACCCAAATTACCTCCGCAAAATCAGCGCCCTATTCTACGAATTTGAGGAAGTCGGCACTAATAAAATCTTGGGCTACAAATCCCCGGGAGATTTGCGCCAAAATTACGCCAAGTTTTATTGGAACGGAGTTTTCCCATACATTCCAGCAGCTTTGAACTACTTGGAATTGACCCAGGGTGGCAAACAGATTATTGCCAACCTATACGCTAACGTGTTTCAAGTAGAACACGCTGAACCGCTTGCTTTCACCAAGCCGAACTCTCAAGATTCGCTCAAGTCCTGCGCCAACGGCAACTCGAAGGTTGAAAAAAATAGTGATAATCTTCAACCTTCCATGTCCGGTGGAGATAACAACAAGAAGTTTAGCGATTTTTCCGACCTGAATTTGTGAGAGTGTTTTCGCATAATTCATGATTTATCGACGCGAGTCATCATTAGAAACTTTTTGGATTTTCTACTTGCTGGCTCCTTTTTGTTTGAGCTACAATAAATACTGTTTACTAGATTCGTAATACAAATTAGGTACGTTGTTGGGCTTTAGCCCTCTTTATAATATTCGGAAAGAGGGCTGAAGCCCAACAACGTACCTCATCTGCTTCCTTGCTCTTGTAGGACAAGATTAAGTAAAATGTATTGAGCTATAATAAGAGTAAGAAATCGTTGTCCCTTAGGGAAATTCAGGTCATGGCAACCAACAACATTGAAGTCGTTTTTAGCTTTGATACAACTGGCAGTATGTACCCTTGCTTGACGCAAGTTCGTCGGAAAATCAAAGAGACGGTAACAAGATTGCTTGATGAAATTCCTGGCATTCGCATTGGCATTATTGCTCACGGCGACTATTGCGATGCTGGCAGCACCTACGTGACTAAACACCTCGATTTGTCTGGCGATGTCGGCAAGATTTGCAATTTTGTGGAAAATGTCGAACCTACTGGCGGCGGCGATGCTCCAGAATGTTATGAATTAGTCTTGCACGAAGCTCAATCACTTTCCTGGACTCCCACTAATTCCAAAACATTCGTACTAATTGGCGACGATATCCCCCACGCACCCGCTCAAACTCCCCAAAAACTTAACTGGCGTCAAGAAGTAGATAAGTTAGCACAGATGGGAATTGCCGTTTACGGCATCCAAGCTCTCAACCGTCCCCATGCTACTTTATTCTACAAAGAACTAGCGGAAAAATCTGGCGGTTTTCACCTCAATCTCGACCAATTTTCCTACATCACAGATTTCTTTTTAGCAGTTTGTTACCAACAATCATCTGACGAACAACTACAAGCTTACGAACAAGAAGTTGTCAGTCAAGGTCGCATGAGTCGCGGCTTAAACAAGATGTTTGATACCATGATGAAGCGGGAAGGGACTGCTGTTTATGAGTCAGTAGAATTGCGCGCTGTCAAACCGGGGAGATTTCAGATTCTCGAAGTAGACAACGAGATTTCTATTAAAGCTTTTGTTCTGGAAAATGGTTTGGCTTTTAAAACCGGGCGCGGGTTTTATGAATTTACCAAAACAGAAACTATCCAAGGTAAGAAAGAAATTGTGCTGATGGAACGTTCGACAGGGGATTTATTTGAAGGAGAAGCGGCCCGAGAAATGTTGGGTTTGCCAATGGGGGAGACAGTTCGCATCAAGCCGAGCAATCTAGAAAAGTATGCGGTTTTTGTGCAAAGTACCTCGGCTAATCGCAAGCTGATGGGGGGAACTCGTTTCCTTTATGAAGTTGAAGATTGGGATCGTTAATCGATTTTAAATGTCCTAACTACAACCACAGAGTAGGGTGCATCTCACTTTTGAAGAGGGCGAAGCATGACCGCATATAAGTTATTAGTTATAATCCCATATTGACTACGGTCATGCTTCGCCCTACAAACATATTTACCAAAAACAGATGCACCCCGCAGAGCAGCGCAGATAATGCTAAAATTTCTATGGTTTGTGTTTGTAGCCTTTCTCAAAAAGATGAGGTATGACTGACAGTTTAATATAACTACTAAACTAGGAGGGCTAAAGCCCAACTACGTACCCGATCTTTTTGAGAACCGCTATATTCTAGTATCTGCGGTTAGACAATATACACTTTTAAATTAATATGCAACCAGAAATTCAGCAGCGAGTTAAACAATTGAGGCAGCAGCTACAGGAAGCTAGCTATGCTTATTATGTTCTTGATGCGCCGATTATGGCAGATGAGGTGTACGATCGCCTTTACCGAGAGTTGCAAGAGTTAGAATCAGATTATCCTGAGTTGATTGCTGCGGAAAGTCCGACTCAGCGCGTGGGAGAAAAGCCGGCTACTCAATTTTTTAGCGTCAAGCACAATATTCCTCTCTACAGTTTGGAAAATGCTTTTAATTTTGAGGAATTGACCAAATGGCAGGAACGCTGGCAGCGAATTGCACCCCCCCTAACCCCCCCTTATCAAGGGGGGGGAGATATGATTTCACCTTCCGAGGATGGCATTTCACCGCCCCTAACCCACCCTTATCAAGGGGGAAATGCACCCCCCCTAACCCCCCCTTATCAAGGGGGGGGACAAGATGGAATTGCACATCTACCTAGCAATGACGAAAACAGGGAAATTACTCCCCCCCTTAGCAAGGGGGGGCTGGGGGGGGGTTCCTACCAGGAAATTACTCCCCCCCTTAGCAAGGGGGGGTTGGGGGGGGTTTCCTATGTTTGTGAGTTAAAAATTGATGGTTCTGCTTTAGCGTTAACCTATGAAAATGGGGTTTTAGTTCGGGGTGCAACGCGGGGAGATGGGATTGCGGGAGAGGATATTACTCAAAATGTTAAGACTATTCGCTCGATTCCTCTCAAACTTAATTTAGATAATCCGCCGCCTGTGGTGGAAGTGCGGGGAGAGGCTTTTTTGTCTTTGGCTGTGTTTGAGGATATTAATCGGGAACGGGAAAAAGCGGGGGAACAATTGTTTGCTAATCCTCGCAATGCTGCGGCGGGTACGCTGCGACAGTTGGATTCTAAGATTGTAGATAAGCGACGGTTGGATTTCTTTGCTTATACTCTACATTTAGATGAGGGTAATGAGGAAAAGACGCAAGGGGAATCTTTGGAATTGTTGCGAAGGATGGGGTTTAAGGTGAATCCCAATCGGAAAATTTGCTCTTCGTTGGATGAGGTGCGGGAGTATTACGAATATTGGGATACTGAACGGCGAAATTTACCCTATATGACTGATGGGGCTGTTGTTAAGATTAATTCGGTTTGGCTGCAACGACAATTGGGTTTTACTCAGAGGTTTCCGCGTTGGGCGATCGCACTTAAGTATCCGGCTGCCGAAGTCCCTACAATTGTAGAAGCAATAACTGTACAAGTCGGGAGAACCGGCGCGCTGACTCCTGTGGCGGAACTCAAACCGGTGCAGTTGGCTGGAACGACGGTTTCGCGGGCTTCTCTCCACAATAGCGATCGACTTTCCGATCTCAATCTCCACATCGGCGATACTGTAATTGTCAGAAAAGCTGGGGAAATTATACCAGAAGTTGTCCGAGTTTTAGCAGAACTTCGTCCCGCAAATGCTCAACTTTTTCAAATGCCTAGCTGCTGTCCCGAATGCACGCAGCCTGTGGTTCGCGAAAAGGGGGAGGCCGTGACTCGCTGCATCAACACGTCTTGTCCGGCGATTTTGAGGGGTTCCCTGATTCATTTTTGCAGCCGGGATGCTCTGGATATTAACGGTGTTGGGGAAAAGTTGGTGCAGCAGATGGTGGATAGCAATCTGGTGCAGTCGGCGGCGGATTTGTTTGATTTGACTGCTGACAGGTTGATGGGTTTGGAACGCATGGGTAAAAAGTTAGCAGAAAAGTTGGTAAGTGCGATCGCCCGATCGAAAAATCAACCTTATGCGCGGGTACTTTACGGCCTGGGCATCCGCCATGTCGGTAGTGTCAACGCTCAATTGCTGACAGAAAGGTTTGCCAATGTGGAAGAGTTAGCAGCGGTATCGACGGCAGGAATTGAGGGAGTTTACGGCATCGGCCCGGAAATTGCACAAGCTGTTTATCAATGGTTTCGAGTTCCGGCAAATCAAAGTTTAATTGCACGGTTGCAAACTGCGGGATTGCAATTGCATTCAGAAATGAAAACTCAGAACTCGGCAGCTCAAAATTTACAATTTGCAGGTAAAACATTTGTACTTACCGGAACTTTGCCGACTCTGAAACGAGATGAAGCTAAGGATTTGATTGTCAAAGCTGGAGGGAAAGTCACAGGTTCTGTAAGCGCTAAAACCGATTATGTGGTTGTAGGTGAAGATGCTGGTTCTAAGTTGGAAAAGGCTCAATCTTTGGGGATTGAGCTACTGTCGGAGGCTGAGTTTATGGAACTTTTGGCAACTTGAAAATTGATAATTGTTCGTAAGGTGTAGCCATCAGCAATGTTTGTAGTCAGGAATGAAGTCCTCTAAATTCATGAGGACTGAAGTCCTCACTACGAACCTGTTTTGTGTTTGATATTCGGACTTCATTCCTCTGATTTTGATAAGGACTGAAGTCCTCACTACGAACCTGTTTTGCGGCAGGCGCAAAATAGCCGATCGCAAATTACGCAATACCTCAAAAGGCATAGAAATTGCGTTAGCGAAGCTTGCAAAAGAGGATCGCACTTCGTCAATATACATACTTCTCTCGCCTGGGCGCCCGAATCGGTTGTCGGCACAGGCTAGTTTTGCTAAAATTTGATATAGTTGGGATTTGCGATCGCGCGTAACTGCCAACCGAACAAAGTTCCAGCAATCAGAGGAGATACGTGATGTCGGAAACCCCAGAACAAACACAAACAAATTTGTCGGCTCCAGAAACAAGTTCCGAAAGCTCTATTTCTTGGACTGAAAACGTAAAAAGTAGCGTGGGAAACATCCTGAGCAGTTGGAAGGTGAAAGCAGGATTGGGAGTGGCTGTACTATTGGGAGTCTTAGTGTTGTCGTTTTTCTGGCAGCACATGATTGCAGTTGTAGGTATGAACAGTTGGGCGGCTCGATCGGGCGCTAGGGCGATCGAATGTATGGTAAGAGATACTAATAACGACGAGTATGTCAGTTGCAGCGCTCTCCTCGACCAGCAAATTGTCCCTCTCGAATGCAGTTCTAGTTTGTTAAACATCGGTTGTCGCGTCAATTATGGAACTGCGGCACCTAATTTGAAACAGCTTGGGCCCAGAGCTGCTGCTGGTTTTAGATAATTTTTGACTAGCTTTGCCATCCTAAAAATATGATGCCGATGCCAAGCATAAATGAGGGAGGATCTCATTTTTTCAAAAAGCATTTTTTATTGTAGTGCGAGCGTCCCCGCTCGCGAGTCTTGCATCGCTCGCGAGCGGGGACGCTCGCACTATTAAATGCAAAACTGAGATACTTCCAATAAATGGTGCGTCAGAATGAGATGAGGGGTGATAATTAAAAATTACCTTTCCTGACGCACCCTACCCTTGAATTGTTCTTTCTTCCTTCTTCCTTTGCTAGTTTGAGAGAACTTTTGATTAGCTTTGCCGAAAATATGATGCCGATGCCAAGCATAAATGGTGCGTCAGAATTAGATTAGGGGTAATGATTTAAAATTACCTTTCCTGACGCACCCTACCCTTGAATTCTTCCTTCTGTCAACTGTCAACTGTCAACTGTCAACTGTCAACTGTCAACTCTTCTTACCAAGGATTTCCGATGAGGGTGAAACTGCTCCAGTAGTAAGGATGAGAAAAATCTTGGGTTTGTTGTTGTATGTTATTGGGTAAATTTAAGTTGCCCGCTGTTGTCAATAATTGCCGATTTTCAATCCGAACTTGACGAGCAATCATCGCCTGTTGAGTAAGTTGCAGAGTTTCTGCCTTAGTTTTGCCTCCTCGAAGCTGGTGGTAAAATTCGCTCATCAGTCCCAAAGTGCCTCCGTCATCAACATACCACAAACTCCCTAAGGCAGATTTGGCGCCGGATTTGACTGCTAAACCTCCAAAACCTAACTCTGCTTCCCGATCGCCCAAAGCAGTTCTACAAGCACTCAACACTAACAAGTCTACCTGCGGATTGCGCCAATTTAAACTCTCCATGTCATTGAGCTGCAATTTGTAATTCCAGAGTTGAATGTAAGAATTGCTCGGTTGTCCCGAGGTGAAGTTAGCATGGGTTGCTAGGTGAACAATCCGAAATCCTTTGTTGGCGTGTTGCGAGTTGAGATTGTCTATAGTGAAACTCGAATTGAGGAAAGATTGCCCGCGCCACTGGGCAGAAATCGCTTCTAATTCGATCGGCACACTGGGCAAAGGCTTGTTATCGACAAATTCTGACCGTCCCATTGCTAGCACTGTGGCGTCTCTAACTGTCTTATATTCGCGATTAGTCAAGCTAAAACTCGGAATTAGGCTGAAACTGTATTTTTGAATCAAGAAGCCTTTACCGTCGTGCAAAGCGGCAAAGGGCACACTCCGCAATCCGGGATCGACTGACAGCAACAAGGTGTCAATTCCTAAGTTTTGCAAGTCTTTTTCTAGAGGTGCGATCGCCCATTGATACAGTTGCTGGGCGGAGGGAAGATAACTGCTAGTACCGATTTTTGCGGGATTGGTGATTTGTTCGCGGAACTCCTTAACGATGGGATCCAGAGCTTTTCTATTGGCTTCGGGGACGCTGTAGTGAATCGGCCGCCCTACGGGAGGCACTAAAATTAATTCCAGTCGATCGACTCGCGAGATTATATAGATAATACCAGACCGCTTGTGAGTTTCCTGTTCGATATTTCTTAATGTTTGTTGGAATTGCGCCATCATCACTTTTTGGTTGGGAAGGTTGGCTTTGACGCCTAGGTATTCTCCAAATTCTTGATTCCTAATTTGTTCGATTCCCCAGACTGTTTTTTCTATGTCGTTACCTTCAAAAAGTCGATCGGGAGGCGGAACATATCCCAGCACTAAATTAGGAGTAGGGTTGACTGCTGGCGGTGTTTCGCGGCGGGGCACTACTGGCGATTGGCTGGGGGGTAACTTACTGGTGATACTTGAATCCAGTGTTAAAATTTGACCCGCAGCAGGGCCGGGAGTGTCTAACGGTGGAATTCGACGGCGACTTGGAACGTCTTCTGGATCGGAGGTTGAGGCGATAGGTGCGGGCGTGGCGGATGCTGCTGGTGTGGCGATAGGCGCGATCGGAGTTGGAATTGCTATGGGAGTCGGAATTGCTATGGGAGTCGGAATTGCTATGGGAGTCGGAATTGCTATGGGAGTTGGAATTGCTATGGGAGTCGGAATTGCGATCGGAGTCGGAATTGCGATCGGAGTGGGAATTGCGATCGGAGTCGGAACCACAATCGGAGTCGGAATTGCGATCGGAGTCGGAACCACAATCGGAGTGGGAGTTGGACTCGGAGTTTGAATTGCGATCGGAGTGGGAGTTGGACTCGGAGTTTGAATTGCGATCGGAGTGGGAGTTGGACTCGGAGTTGTTTGAATTGCGATCGGAGTGGGAGTTGGACTCGGAGTTTGAATTGCGATCGGAGTGGGAGTTGGACTCGGAGTTTGAACCACAACCGGAGTGGGAGTTGGATTTGGAGTTGGAGTTGCGATCGGAGTGGGAGTTGGATTTGGAGTTGGAATCGGAGTTGGAGTTGGAGTTGGATCGATCCCATCATCAGTAGGAAATACAATACTAGGCACACCACTAGCTGTACGAGGAAACGACTGCGATGTAATGCTAGATGGCCCAGTTGTAATTGCAGCCGCCGTACCATTTATAGTTGCATTTCCCACGACAAACGGTTGAATCACTCCCCCTCCATCTCCTCCAGTGTGGGCAATTGAAATATTTCCTCCATCGGTGCCACCAGCAGTGGAAATACTAGCAAATCCTGTCGGCGAAAAAGTTGTTGGGAAAGAGCCTGTAGCTCGGAAAAAATTTCCCGCGACGGCTGTAACATTGCCGCCCTTGCCGTTAGTACCGCCTTGGGCATTGATGAAACCGACTTGAATATCGCCGATCGGATCTAAGAGCACATTGCCACCATTTCCGGCTGTACCGCTGGAGTTAATTTGTCCTGCTGTAATTGAAATTTTCGCATCAACAGTGATATTCCCGCCCGTACTTCCCGATGTATTCAAATTACCTGCTGTGAAAACGTTACCGCTTTTGAAGAAAATTTCTCCACCATTAGTAGTAACGTTTTTAACGCTGATATCGCCAGTGGCAGTAATATTAACGTTGATATTCTCGCTCGTACTTCCCGATGTATTCAAATTACCTGCTGTGAAAACGTTACCGCTTTTGAAGAAAATTTCTCCACCATTAGTAGTAATATTTTTAACCGTGATATCGCCGTTGGAAGTAATATTAACTTTGCCTGCGGTTACATCTCCCAATAAGTTGAATGTTTTCGTGTTTTGTGCTGTCACTTGTGCTGCATTAATTGTCGAATTGGCTGTGACATCGCCAGCATTTTTAATCAGAATATTTCCTAATTTGCTGCTGGCGCCCACCGATCCATTGAAAGTGATGCTGCCACTACCAGAGTCCAGAGTTAGGTTCCGGGCCGCATCTATACTGTCGATCGCACTTCCAAACGCAATATTCCCCCCAGCCGTGCTCAATACAGCATCATTCGTCAGCCCGATCGCACCATCAATATTGATATTGCCGTTATTCGTGGTAACATTGCCACCCAACTTAGTATTTAAGGCAGTCACATTCAAACCTGTCAGTGGCGTTGTTTTTCCGATATCTCCTTGCAGCAGCACATTACCTTTAGTAGCATTGATGTTCAAGCGCCGAGATCCATCGATCGCACCTGCGACACTAACATTACCTGTGTCACTACTGAGAATGGCATCACTGCCGAGTTGGACTTTGCCGTTAAGAGTAAGACTGCTGTTGTCTTTGCCGGTAATATTGGCGTTAAGTGCGATCGTACCAGTTCCCGTTTGAATCGTGACTGGATCGGAAAAAGTGCGATCGCTAGGAATAGTAATATTACCGGTGCCATCCGATCGCCCGATCGCGATCGAGCTAAATCCCTTTTGAATCAACTTAATTTCCGATGGAGTCAAATCTAAAGCGGGAGTAGTGTTATCAGTTCCTCCAACCACAATATTTTGTCCTGCTGTTGCCGGTTGCAGTGTGAGCGCACCAGTACCAGAAACTGGCCCAGCAAAATTAATTTCACCTGCTTTTAAAGTCAGCGGGTTACTTCCTGCCGACAAACTCGAATCGAAAGCAATAGTTGCATTTCCTAGTGTAAAAGTTACAGCAGCATTTAATGTCACTGCATCTCCGTAAGTTTGATTGCCGGTTGTCGTGACATTTCCCTTTACCTGAGTTTTCCCGCCTGCATCTGTAGTCAAACTCGCTGCATTGATCGTTTGATTAAATGCGGTTGTTCCTGTAGAGTTAGTTGTTAAATTGCCGAGATCCTTTGGACTTCCAACTGCACCGTTGAATGTAATATTACCACTACCCGCATTGACTTTCAAATCCCCGCTACCGTCAACTGTATTGTTGAAAGTAACGTCGCTACCTGCTTTGAGAATCGGATTGTTGGCGATTGTAACTGCATCTGTGTAGGTTTGAGAGCCGGTTGTCGTGACATCTCCCTTCAGTTGAGTTGTGCCGCCACCACCAGCAGTCAAACTTGCGGCATTGACTGTTTTATTAAATGCAGTTGTTCCTTTAGATAGAGTTGTTAAATTGCCGATCGCACTTTTATCCCCAACTGCATCCTTAAATGTAACATCACCAGTAGTCCCATCCACAGTCAAATCGCTGATGTTATTAGACTTAACAGTATTATTGAAAGTAATGCCTGTGCCTGAGAGAGTGAGATTCTTGGCAGTCGTGACAGCATCTCCATAGGTTTGAGGGCCGGTGGTAGTGACATCGCCATTGAGTGTAGTTGTGCCACCACCATCTGTAATCAAACTTGCGGCATTGACTGTTTTATTAAATGCAGTTATTCCTTGAGAGTTAACTTTAAGATTGCCGATCGCACTTAGATTTCCAACTGCACTACTGAACGTAACATCACCAGTACCCCCATCCACAGTAAAATCGCTGCCACTGTTACTAAGGTTAACAATATTCTTGAAAGTAATACCGTTACCTGCTGTGAGAGTTGGATTTATTTTGGTGATTGTAACTGTATTTTGATAGGTTTGACTGCCGGTGGTTGTCACATTACCATTGAGTATAGTTGTACCGCCAGTATCTGTAGTCAAACTTGCAGCATTGACTGTTTCATTGAATAGAATTGTTCCTTGAGAGTTAACTTTAAGATTGCCGATCGCACTTTTATCCCCAACTGCACCGGTGAATATAATATTTCCCGTACCTGCCGTTAAACTTAGGTCTTTGGTTCCTGTCAGTGCGCCCTTGACGGTGTTGTTGAACAGAATATTTGCACCTGCACCTGTGTTGACAGAAGCATTATCTTGGACGAGTACAGGACTTTGGAAAGTGATATCTTGCTTGATGGTGCTAACGCCTGCGTTGAGTGTTGTCTTGCCGTCAAAAACGATCGAGGCATTATCTTTTCCGGTGAGTGGTTGATTGATAACGATCGCACCGCCGGGAGATTTAACAGTCACCGGATCTTGGAAACTGTGAGGTCTGTCAAAGGTAATTGTACCAGTGCCGTCTGTTCTGCCGATCGCGATCGAACTAAATCCATTCTTCAGGGCATCTTGAAACGGCTGTTCCACATACATAGTATTGGCAGCAGGAAGATTAGGTTTTACTTTGAAGCTAATATCACCCTTTGGGTCAAACGGTTGCAGAGAAAAAGTCCCCGTACCTTGAACAACCCCTTGAAAGTTAGCATCTGTCCCAATCAAAGTAATATTTCCCGTACCAGAACTTATATTTTTTACGTCAACTTTATTAAAAGCTTTGAGAGTGATATCTGCGCCCGTACCCGCAGAACTCGTATCAAGCGAACCCAATGCCGTTGTAATATTGCCCTTATTGCTCGTAAGCGCGATCGCCCCTCCGGGATTCTTAGTAGTAATATTGGCCGTGGCAATATCGCCAGTTGTTTTGATACTTATAGCGCCAGTGCTGGTAATATTGGCTTCTGGATTTACCCCAAGTGCAGCCAAGGGATTAGTGTCACCGACAGGCCCGTTAAAATTGATAGTACCAGTTCCAGCAGTAATATTTAATTTATTGTTGCCGTCAACAGTGCCGCCAAAGGTAATATTCCCACCGCTGAGGTTTTTAGTGTTGAGAATGACATCATTACCGAGGGAAACTTTGCCGACAAACGAGATACTCTTGTCTTGAGTAGTAATTGGGCCATTGACTGCGATCGCGCCTCCGCTTGGAGATTGCAAAGTTGTCGAGTAAGGGAAAGTAACACCAGCGGGGTTAATGGCGATCGTCCCCTTCCCGTCAGCCCGTCCGATTACCATTTCATTAAACCCCTTGAACCGTGCAAGTTCAGCATTCCTGAGCTGCAAAACATTAGGATCATCGAGATCGGTGCCGCCAACAGTAATACCTAAACTCGGCGTCAGAGGTTGCAACCGAATTGTACCAGCACCCTTGACTTCAGATGGGGCTAACAGTTGAATTCGATCGCCTGTCAAAGTAACATTTCCGCCGGTGCCTTTGGATTCCACCAACCCTAAAATTGCAATGCCGATGTTGTCCTTCCCGCTTCCCTTACCTGTTCCAGTAAACGTGATATCCCCACTTTTGGTCGATCCAACTTGAGCCGGAGCATCAATATTTATCCCTTGATTATTATTCCCCTTCCCATCACCGCCAACACCGTTTAGAGTCACTTTCCCGGTGCCTGTGGATTCCACCAACCCTTGAATCAGAATGCCGGTGTTGTTATCCCCGCTTCCCTTGCCTGTTCCAGTAAACGTGATATCCCCAGTGTTCGTCGATCGAACTTGAGCAGGAAAAGAAATCAATATCCCTTCATTATTGTTATTCCCATTCCCATCACTGGCAACACCGTTTAGAGTCACTTTCCCAATGCCTGTGGATTCCACCAACCCTAAAATCGCAATGCCCGTGTTGTTATCCCCGCTCCCCGAACCTGTTCCAGTCAGGGTAATATCTCCATCCTTCGATAGAACCTTCGATCGAACTGGTAAGCCATTGTTAGCAATAAATATCCCTCCAGTGCTACCTATCCCATTACCACCCGTACCCGTCAGGTTGACTTTTCCCGTCCCCGTTGATTCCACCAAGTCGTTATTCACTAACCGGATGCCGTATTTAGCAGATCCGCTGCCAATACCAGTGAAAGTAATATCACCATCGACTGAAGTTATCGTAGAGCTACGCAAAACTATCCCGTCACTATTGAGACTACTACCGCTAGTCCCATTGAGGGTAATTTTTCCTGTTCCAGTTGTTGTTAACGTGCCAGTAAATATCTCAAGACCAGTGTTGTTTGCTGTGTTTCCTGCACTACCATTGAGGTCAATGTTTCCACCATTAGCATTGATTTTTCCACCAACATTAATTCCTGGTGTAGTGGCAACATTCGCGCGACCAATACCTGTAAAATTCCCACCATTTGTATTGATCGTCACATTGCCAATGGTGAGACTACCACCATTGAGATTGTCGGCATCAGCATTCAGAGTAACGTTACCTGCTTTAGTTGTAATATTAGCCTTGACATCAATGTTGTTATTAGCTAAAGCCGTCAATCCAACTCCCGGAGTAGCTATATTGACCGGAGCATTAAAAGTAATATCATTGGTAGCTTGCAAAATCACATTAGTCGCAGCACTATTAATTAGAGCAGCATCAATCGTATTTCCCCCAATGTCAGGATCGGCAAATTGATCTACCTGAGTTAGTGCAGTAAAAGTTCCCGCGCCATTTTGAATCGTAATATTTGTGGGATCGAGCAACAATAATCCAGGATTACCGTTAGCAGCCAGAGTATTAACATTGCCTCGGAAGTCTAAAAATTGTTTTCCCGACACCTCCACAAACCCGCCATTCCCCGACAACAAGCCACCTCGGGCAGTAATATTGCCATTAAACCGAGTAGTTTCATCAGCCCAAACGATCGCTCGCCCGCCATTCCCGTTGCTAATCGCATCCACATTAATCGTCGAATCTGCACTCACAAATGTCCGCAAAGCATTCGGTACAGTCCCCAAACCCTGAAAATCTCCCCCAATCAGTACATTCCCACCGCCGTTAATACCCGAAGCATCGATGTTAGCCGCGATCGCACCTACACGATCGCCCAATATGCTAACATTACCCCCAGTATTACCCGAGACGTTGATACTGCCGCTGGCGATCGCAGTTCCAGGCACAACAGGCACAGCCACATTCCCCGCCAGCACCACATCCCCATTGGCATTTACCGTCAAATTCGTTGCTTGTTCCTGGCTTTTTCCAGTCAGCAACTGCGGCAAAGATAGCACTGGCTGCGCGAAATTATTCGGCAAGGAACTTTGGCTAGCTGTCGGCTGAATTTCCAGACTCAGCAAATTTCCGGTTTGAGCGATCCGTACCAAATTTTGACCGGGTACGGCCATCACGGTAATATTGCCAGACGGCGCAGTTAACTGACCGGTATTGACTACCGTACCACCGATTAAACTTAAACTTTGACCGGGCGCCACCGTCAAATTCCCTGCATTTACAATGCTTCCTGCTTGCGGACTGGTAAATGCGAAACTGTTCGGATTCCCGATTAAGCTTGCCCAGTTGTTATTGCCGATCGCACTAAACCACTGATTGTTCCCAAAACCGATACCTGTGGCCGCCGTGGCGTTAAAAGAACCAGGTACGTTGAGCAGGGCATTCTGCCCAAAAATTATCCCCGACGGATTCATCAAAAACAGGTTAGAATTGCCACCTGTCACTTGAATTAAGCCGTTGATTAGAGAAGGATTTCCCCCGTTAATTCTTCCTAAAATATTTTGAATGTTGGGATTGGTTAAAAAGTTTGCCGTTTGACCGGAACTGAGACCAAACTGAGTAAAACTGTGAAACAGGTTAGCTTTATCTCCGCCCAATGACCCCCCGGAAATGTCGTAGCGATCGCCATTGGGTGTCACGACGGTGTTCGTGCCGTCTGCTGCGGGGGTAATGGGTTGCGCGGAAGCGGAACCAGCCGCTGCATTGAGCCAGCCAACTATGAATAACCATCCGAGCAAATGTAGTTTGTTGGCTGCCATTGTGTTTAAAGATTTGTGCTAAAAGTGCGATGTATTTATCTATCCTTAGTCTTACTCCTCAAAGTTCCTCATTTGAAATACTCACCGTGCTGAAGCAACGGTGATTCTTGACGCTTCATCGGGGAAAAGCTACCGAAGTAGTCTGACAGTCCCTCTGCGCCCGTTTAGAGTCGTGGCGATTCCCCATCCCGACTTTCTCAATATTCTTAGCGGCGTTTTCATCTCTATCTTGCTCAGTACCGCAATTCAAACAAAGCACTGAGCGAATAGACAAATCGATTTGCCCCCACTTAAAACCGCAGTCTGAACAAACCTGACTGGTAGGTTCCCATCGACTGATGACCTTGAACTCTCTGCCAAACTTCTCTGATTTAGCCTCGCACAAAGTTCGGAATTCATACCATCCTTGTTGGCTAATTGCTCTTGAGAGTTTGCGATTCTTTACCATGCCAGACACATTTAAATCTTCCAAAACAATCACTTGGTTTTCGTTGATTACTTTGGTTGAAAACTTGTGTAAGAAATCTTTGCGAGTATCGGCAATTTTATTGTGCAGCTTGGCGATTCTAATGCGAGTTACATTCCTTCTCTTGGAATCTTTGGGCTGACGGGCTAACTTGCGTTGCAATTTGCGAACTTTGCGGTCTAGTTTTTTATAGCTAGGGCTTTCGGCTTTCTCGCCGTTGCTCATCACCGCAAAGGTTTTGATTCCTAAATCGATTCCGATGCTGGGGTTTTTAGCCTCAGATGAAATGGGTTGAATTTCTATTACAAAGCTCAGCAAATAACGATTTGCACAATCCTTGATTACCGTGACGGAACTAGGTTCAGATGGTAACGCCCTCGACCAAATCGGATTGACAATTCCAATCTTGGCTAGATAAACTCCATCACCTTTGATTGAAAATCCTCCAACTCTAAAACGCGCCGATTGACTGCTGGTTCTTTTTTTGAACTTAGGATATCCGACTTTACGACCTTTTCTCTTTCCCTTGCAGGAGTTGAAAAAGTTCTTAAAAGCAATATCCAGGTCGGCAACTGATTGTTGCAGCGGGACGCACGACACGTCTCCCAGCCAAGCCCTTTCTTCAGTATTTTTAGCCCCAGTTATGACGATTTTTTGCAAATCTGCCGAACTTGGTTTTTTGTCTGACTGTTTGCAAAGTGCGAGCGCATCGTTCCAGACTACCCGGACGCAGCCAAACAACCGAGCTAGGCTCTGCTGTTGTTGGTCGGTTGGGTAAAATCTGTAACGAAATCTTGCTTTCACGGGTTGTGTTAAAATTGGTCTATTATTTGATTATATATTGGTCTACAGGCAATGACAACTATTTACTTACCGCCGAGAACGGCATTCTGTTACAGAACTTAAAATGCACTTGGTCTGCGTGACAAAGTACCGTCGGCCTGTATTTACGGGCGAAAGTCTTGATTTGATTGAAAAAACGTTTCGAGAGGTTGCTGAAAAAATGAATTTTCAGGTTCTGGAGTTTAATGGTGAAGGTAATCACATTCATGCGCTGATTGAGTATCCGCCTAAACTTTCTATCTCTCAAATAGTGAATGCTTTGAAAGGAGTTTCTAGCCGTCGCTACGGACAGGCTGGATACAAAAAACCTCACAAAGAAGCTTTATGGAGTCCTAGCTATTTTGCGGTTTCTGTAGGGGGCGCGCCTCTAGAAGTCTTAAAGGAATATATTAGAAATCAAGAAAAGCCGTCCTAGAAGGACGGGGCTTGTATCCCAATTTTTTGGTCAGTTAGGTAAGTTCGGAATCTTGCATATGGTAGCTTACCAAGGACTGCCGATCAGGGTGAAACTACTCCAGTAGTAAGGATGAGAAAAATCTTGGTTTCTTTGTTTGATATTAGCTGGTAAATTCAACTTCCCTCCTGTTGTCACTAACTGTTGGTTTTTAATTCCAACTTGACGAGCAATCATTGCTTGTTGAGCAAGTTGCAGAGTTTCTGCCTTAGTTGTGCCTCCTCGAAGTTGGTAGTAAAATTCGCTCATCAGTCCCAAAGTGCCTCCATCGTCAACATACCACAAACTCCCTAGGGCAGATGCAGCGCCGGATTTGACCGCTAAACCTCCAAAACCTAACTCTGATTCGCGATCGCCCAAAGCAGTTGTACAAGCACTCAATACTAACAAGTCTACCTGCGGATTGCGCCAATTTAAACTTCCCATATCATTGAGTCGCAATTTAGAATTCCAGAGTTGAATGTAGGAATTACTCGCTTTTCCTGGTTGGAATTCCGCATGGGTTGCTAGGTGAACAATCCGAAATTCTCCCTTGGCGTGTTCGGAGTTGAGTGTATCTAAGGTGAAAGCTGAATTGAGGAAAAATGGCCCCTGCAACTTACCAGAAATCATCTGCAATTCTAGGGGGACGCTGGGTAATGGCTTTTTGTCCACAAATTCCGATCGTCCCATTGCTAGCACTCTGGTGCTATTAACCGATTTGTAATTAGTGTTAGTGGCACTAAAACTCGGAATTAGGCTGAAATTGTATTTTTGAATCAAGAAGCCTTTACCGTCGTGCAAAGCGGCAAAAGGTACACTCCGCAATCCCGGATCTACTGACAGCAATAAAGTCTTAATTCCTAACCTTTCTAAGTCTTTTTCTAGAGGTGCGATCGCCCATTTATACAGTTGCTGGGCGGAGGGTAGATAACTGGTAGTATTGCGTTTGGCGGGAGTGGTGATTTCATCCCGCAACTCTTTGACAACCGGGAAAAGAGCTGCTCTGTTGGCTTCCGGAACGCTGTAGTGAATCGATCGCCCTACGGGAGGAATTAAAATTAGTTCCAGTCGATCGACTCGCGAGACTATGTAGATAATACCAGACCGCTTGCCGGTTTGCTGTTCGATATTTCTTAATGTTTCTTGGAATGTCGGAACCAAGAGTTGTTCGTCTGGGAGGTTGCTTTTTATCCCCAGGTATGCTGCAAATTCTTGATTCCTCAGTCCTTCGACTCCCCAGACTATTTTCTGGATGTCGTTAGTTTCAAAAAGTCGATCGGGAGACGAGACATATCCCAGCGCTAAACGAGAATTAGAGTTGGCTGCTGGCGCTGATTCGTTGCTGCTTTGTGTTGGCTGTGATTCGCCCGAGGGCAAGTTACTGATGATACTAGAATCAAGTCTTAAAATGCGATCGTTAACAACACCGGAACTGTTTAGGCGTGGAATACTCCGGGGCTGCAAGTCTTCTGTTTCGGGGGTTGAGGGTGTAGCTGCCGGTGTGGGTGTAGCTGCCGGTGCGGACGATGCTGATGCTGCTGTTCCTACTGTGCTGCCACGTGCGATCGACAATGGGTTAGAATCGATCGCAGGTACTGCTGCTTCTGTTGTTGTCGGCGAAACTGTCGATCGATTTGTCGGCGCAATTCCTTCGGTTGTCGGCGAAACACTCGATCGATTTGTCGGCGCAATTCCTTCGGTTGTCGGCGAAACACTCGATCGATTTGTCGGCGCAATTCCTTCGGTTGTCGGCGAAACTGTCGATCGATTTGTCGGCGCAATTCCTTCGGTTGTCGGCGAAACTGTCGATCGATAGTTATGGGCGACGAAATTGTTGACCGATTTGTCGGCGGAATAAGACCCTCGATCTGCCCATTTGTCGGCGGAATATTTTCCGAGATTAGCCCATTTGTCGGCGGAATGATACCAGTGTTCGGCCCATTTGTCGGCGGAATGATACCAGTGTTCGGCCCATTTGTTGGCGGAATGATACCAGTGTTCGGCCCATTTGTCGGCGGAATGATACCAGTGTTCGGCCCATTTGTCGGCGGAATGATACCAGTGTTCGGCCCATTTGTCTGATGCCCGTGTTCGGCCCATTTGTTGGCGGAATGATGCCAGTGTTCGGCCCATTTGTCGGCGGAATGATGCCCGTGTTTGGCCCATTTGTCGGCGGAATGATGCCCGTGTTTGGCCTATTTGTTGGCGGAATTACTTCAGGTGTCGGCCCATTTGTCGGCGGAATGATGCCCGTGTTTGGCCCATTTGTTGGCGGAATTACTTCAGGTGTCGGCCCATTTGTCGGCGGAATTACTTCAGGTGTCGGCCCATTTGTCGGCGGAATTACTTCAGGTGTCGGCGGGATTGGCTGCCGATTTGTTGGCGCTGGATCTTTGCCGTCGTCAGTCAACAACACAATATTACCCACAATACTAGAACGCGGAAACGACTGCGATGTAATTCTAGATTGTCCAGTTGTAATTGCACCCGCCGTACCGTTAATAGTAGTATCTCCCACGACAAACGGTTGAATCGGTGGGCCTTGATCTCCACCAGCGTGCACAATTGTAATTTTGCCACCACCGGCGCCACCCGCAGTAGAAATACTAGCAAATCCTGTCGGCGAAAGTGCGGTGGAAAAACCACCTGTAGCGCGGAAAAAATTCCCCGTCGAAATAAACACATCGCCACCAGTGCCACGCGTACCGCCTTGGGCATTAATTGACTCTACTTGAAGATCGCCGATCGGATCTAAGAACACATTGCCACCATTTCCGGGTGTACCGAAGGAGGTAATTTTTCCCGCCGTAATTGAATTTAAAGCTTTAACGGTAATGTTCCCGCCAGTATTTCCCGCTGTATTCAAATCTCTAGCATTCACTTTTCCGGTAGGGCTCGAAAGCTCGATTGTCCCTCCATTTTGCCCGTTTGAAGCAGTGACATTTCCCAACAAATTGATATTTCCGGTGCTATTTACTTGCAAGCTTTGCGCGTTAATATTCGAGTTTGCTGTAACATCCGCAGCATTGGCTGTCAGATTTCCTAGGGCTGTGGTTGCGCCCACCGATCCATTAAAAGTGATGCTGCCGCTACCTGCTGCGAGATTTAGATTCCGGGCGCCATCTATACTGTCGATCGCACCCCCAAAGCCAATATTCCCGCCAGCAGTCTTGAATACAGCATCTTTCGTCAACCCGAGAGAACCGTTAATATTGATATTGCTGTTATTAGTGGTAACATTGCCACCCAACTTAGTATTTAAGGCAGTAACATTCAAACCTGTCAGTGGTGTTGTGTTTCCGATATTTCCTTGCAGCAGCACATTGCCTTTAGTAGCATTGATGTTCAAGCGCCGATCGCCATCGATCGCACCTGCGATACTAACATTACCGACGGCACTGCTGAGAGCGACATCATTGCCGAGTTTGACATTATTGCTGTTAAGAGCAATACTGCTGTTGTCATTTCCGGTAATATTGGCGTTAAGTGCGATCGTACCAGTTCCCGTTTGAATCGTGACTGGGGCGGTAAAAGTGAGATCGTTAGGAATGGTAATATTGCCACTACCATTCAATTTCCCGATCGCGATCGAGCTAAATCCCTTTTGAATCAAATTAATTTCTGATGCCGTCAAATCTAAAGCGGGAGTAGTGTTGTCGGTGCCACCAACCACAATATTTTGTCCTGCCTTTGTCGGTTGCAACGCTAGCGAGGCCGTACCAGAAACCTTATCGGAAAAATTAATTTCACTTGCTGTTAAATTCAGCGAGTTACTTCCTGCTGCTAAAGTCGAACCGAAAGCAATAGTTGCATCTCCCGGTGTAAAACTTACAGGAGCTTTTAGTGTCACCGGGCCTTGAAAACTGATGTTATCATTAGTTGTGGCGATATTGCCGCTAACCGCAACAGTTCCCGCCCCTTTTTGACTGAATGCACCGTCTAAATTCAGGTTTTTCTCAATATTGAGATTAACCTTATTGGTAATTGTGAGCGCCCCGTCATTGGTGGTTGTGACAATTCCTTTGAGATTAACATTGTCAGCAGCAATACCGAGATTGCCAGCTACGTCAACAGTCTTGTTGAAAGTAATATCGGTGCCTGCGAGAATCGGATTGTTGGCAATTGTCACTGCATCTGCATAAGTTTGACCGCCAGTTGTCGTAACACTGCCACCTAAAGATGTTTTGCTGTTGGCAGTTAAACTTGTCAGAGGAGTTGTTTTGCCGATCGCACTTGTGAAGGTAACATTACCGCTAGCCGCCTTCACCGTCAAATCGCTGCCACCATCAACAGTATTGTTAAAAGTTAATTCGCTACCTGACAGAATCGGATTATTGGCAATCGTGACTGCATCGTTATAGGTTTGAGGGTTAGTTGTAGTGACATTTCCCTTCACTTGAGTTGTGCCACCCGCATCTGTAGTCAAACTCGCGGCCTTGACTGTTTGATTAAATGCAGTTATTCCTTGAGAGTTAGCTTTCAGATTGCCGATCGCACTTGCAGCCCCAACTGCACCGCTGAATGTAATATTGCCACTACCCGAATTCACAGTCAAATCGCCAGTGCCGTCAACATTATTATTGAAAGTCACAGCGCTACCTGAGAGAATCGGATTGTTGGCAATTGTGACAGCATCTCCATAGGTTTGAGGGCCAGTTGTAATGACATTGCCCTTGAGTATAGTTGTACCAACCGCATTGGTAGTGACGCTGGCAGAACTGACAGTATTAAATGTGGTTGTACCTGTAGAGTTAGCTGTCAGATTGCCGATCGCACTTATAGTCCCAACTGCACCGCTAAATGTAATATTACCGCTACCCCCATTCACCGTCAAATTGCTGCTACCGTTCACAGTATCGTTGAAAGTAACGCCCGTGCCTGCGAGAATTGGATTGTTGGCAATCGTGACAGCATCTCCATAGGTTTGAGCGCCGGTGGTAGTCACATTGCCATTTAATTCAGTTTTGCCGCCAGCATTGGTAGTGAAACTGCTAGCAGTGACAGCATTAAATGTAGCCGTACCACCACTGTTGACAATAATATTTCCTAAGGGTACGGTATTACCTATAGCACCTTTCACCGCAATATTTACCGTACCTGTTTCTAAAGTGAGATTGCCACTGCCATCAATATTATCATTCAACAGAATCTTGCCACTTGCTGAATTTCCATTGCCGATCAAGACGCTATCTCCGACTAAGACATTACCCTTAATGGTGATATCTTGACCGGCGGTGGTAATATTTCCCTTCAGGTTATTAGTAGTAGCGTTGAGAGTAACTGAAGCATCATCAGTTCCCGAAATTGCTTGAGCTTTATTTACAAAAATTGTGCCTTGAGTATTGAAAGTCACAGGATCTTTGAAAACAGCAGGCAAATTGTCTACCGTGATATTGCCTGTTGTATTATTCGTTCCGATCGCAATTCCACTAAATCCATTAGCCAAGGAGGAGAAAAATTGTTTTCCTAAATCGATCGCCTTCGGATCGTCAGCAAGTGCATCCTGGAAGCGAATTCCGACATTAGGCGAAGACGGCGCAATTGACAAAGTACCCTTACCCTGTACGGAATCTGGGCCTCCCGAAAAGCTCATGTCATTACCGCTAATGCTAATATTTCCCGTACCGGACAATCCCCTAGCATCAATGATATTGATCCGAACTAGATTGGGTGTGGCGATCGCGATATCGCCACCCGCACCGTTCGTAGAACTAGAGTTCCAAACTACTCCGGGATCTGCTAAAATGTTGCCTGTTTTACCCGTGAGGGTAATTTTTCCACCATCGCCCGCCGTGGAACTTGAGTTAAGATTACCAGGAGTAATATTGTTCGCACTCAGTGCAATCGGGCCGCCACTTCCAGTAGTAGAACTGGTATCGATCGCCCCTGTGGAACTCCTCGTAATGTTACCATTGTTGCTCGTAAGCGCGATCGCCCGTCCGGGATTCGTAATATTGCCTGTAGTAATATCGCCAGTAGTGGTAATCGCGATCGGACTGGTACTGGTAACATTCTGAGAATTGACTATTGTCAGGGAACCCAAAGGCACAGTCCCCCCAACAGCCCCGTTAAGATTAATAATACCTGTTCCCGAAGTCAAAGTTAGCTTCCCATCGCCGTCAACAGTTCCCTTAAAATTAATGTCGCCTGCCTTCGTCAACCCAGTATCGAGAGTGACATTAGAACCCTGAACGAGAGACACTTTACCACCAAACGTAATATTCTGTTCGTTGGTGACAACATTTGCATTTAAGTTAGTAGTGGGAGCATCAAAACTAATTGAAGCATTATTTACACCTTTAATGTTGCCATTGACTGCAATTGTGCCGCTAGTT
Organism: Oscillatoriales cyanobacterium; assembly: GCA_004292955.1. Lineage (GTDB taxonomy): Bacteria > Cyanobacteriota > Cyanobacteriia > Cyanobacteriales > Microcoleaceae > Microcoleus. Next base: position 25,344 of record RDXX01000009.1, read on the forward strand.
GTGGCGCTAGTTTGGGGAGATCGAAATGTAACCGGAAAATCAAAAGTAACAGCACTGGGGTCAGCAATTGCGATCGTCCCACTGCCGTCCGCCCGCCCGACAATCATTTGGGAAAATCCCTTGAAAGCTGCGAGTTCAGTAGTGCTGAGATTCAAATCAGCAGAATTACCGGCAGTGCCAACAGTAATACCTAAACTCGGAGTCAGAGGTTGCAACAGAATAGTACCGTTGCCTTTGACTTGAGACGTGGGTGAAACCGTAATTGCATCACTGGTCAAAGTAACATCATTACCGGTTCCTGCCGTCAGGTTGATGTTGCTATTATTCAGGTTAATTTCATTAGTACCGCTTGGCCCATTACCAGTCAGAGCAACATTTCCCACCGTCGATTTGAGCGCTCCATTATTCAGATAAATTGCCGCCGAACCGATTGCTGCCTTACCATTCAGATCGATACTTGCCTTCGTCGATTCTACTGCTGAATTACCCTCAACAATAATGCCATAATTTGTTTTATTGATACCAGTCCCCGCACCTGTGCCAGTCATGGCGATATTTCCACTCGCCGATCGCACGTTAGAATTAGCAACAGATATCCCGCTGTTATTGTCTGTGCCCGCACCAGCCGTACCGTTGAAAGAAATACTTCCGCTTCCAGTTGATTCAACTAACGATCCATTTAGAAGTGGTACCTCTGACGACGGCAGGTTTTCCATGCGAATACCGTGGTTACCAATTCCAGTGCCACCACCTGTCCCTGCGAAACTGATGTTTCCATTGTTTGATAGCACTTTGGCGGCGTTAATCAATATCCCGGAGTTATTGTTTTTGCCCGCACCGCCGGTACCGCTGAAACTAATACTTCCAATGCCTGTTGATTGCACTAAGGCCGCGTTGTCGATCGCAATACCGTAATTACTGCTTCCACTGCTGCCACCTTTTCCAATAAGACTGATATCTCCATCGAATGATTTAACGCTGCTATTTGTCTCAATAGATATCCCTCTATTGCTGCCATTAATCCCATTGCCGCCCGTACCAGTCAGGCCAACTTTTCCCGTCCCCGTTGATTCCACCACGGCATTACTCAAAATCAGAATGCCGTTACCAGATCCGCTGCCGTTACCAATCAGTGTAATCTCACCATTGGCTGAACTTATAGTAGGCCCGCGCAAAATTATCCCGTCACTATTGAGGCTGGTACCGCTAGTGCCAGTAAGGGTAATCTTTCCCGTTCCAGTAGTTACTAAAGTAGGTGTAATGGTTCCGCCAGATACCTGAAGGCCGACGTTGATTGCCGTGTTTCCTGCACTACTACCAGTGAGGTCAATATTCCCACCACCAGCATTAATCGTACCACCATTAATATTAATCCCATTTCCATTGACAGTATTCCCGCGGCCAATACCGGTAAAATTGCCACCATTTGTATTAATCGTCGCATTGGTAATGGTGACATTACCACCGGCGAGATTGTCGGTATCAGCATTCAGGGTGATATTGCCTCCCTGAGTTGTGATATTGTTGTTAACAAATATGCTATTACTGGCATTCAGAGTCAGGGAATTTTTATTAGCCCAAGCAATCGGAGCGCTAACTGTAATATCCCCTGCACTCGCACCAAGAGATGTAGTAGAAATAGTGACATTACCTAAACCCAATTGCGTTTGCAGCGTCCCGTTATTAATTGTAGCCGTAGGCGCAGCGATACCGGGAGTAAACACTCCTCCCCCGAATGCACCGGCTGCATCCGGAGCTGTGCTAATAGTAATATTAGTAGGATCTAACAATAAGGTTCCGGCACTGCCGACAGTCGATCGCAAATCCACCAACCCAGCGAAATCCAGCGATTGTTTTCCCGATACCTCCACAAACCCGCCATTCCCAGAAAACAAGCCACCTCGGGCAGTAATATTCCCATTAAAACGAGTAGTTTCATCAGCCCAAACGATCGCTCGCCCGCCATTACCGTTGCTAATCGCATCCACATTAATTGTCGAATCTGCACTCACAAACGTCCGCACAGCATTCGGCACAGTCCCCAAACCCTGAAAATCTCCGCCAATCAGTACATTCCCACCGCCGTTAATACCCGAAGCATCGATGTTAGCCGCGATCGCGCCTACGCGATCGCCTAAAATGTTAACATTACCCCCAGTATTGCCCGAGACGTTGATACTGCCACTGGCGATCGCAGTTCCCGCCACAACAGGCACAGCCAAATTCCCCGCCAGCACCACATCCCCATTCGGATTTACCGTCAAATTCGTTGCTTGTTCCTGGCCTTTTCCTGTCAGTAACTCCGGCAAAGATAACACCGGTTGCGTCCAATTATTCGGCAGCGAGTTTTGAGTTACTACTGGTTGAACATCCAAACTCAATAAATTACCAGCTTGAGAAATCCGCACCAAATTTTGACCGGGTACAGCCGTAATCAGAACACCGCCTCCTGGCGCGTTTAGCTGGCCGGTATTCACAACCGTCCCCCCCGTCAAACTTAAACTTTGACCGGGTGCCACCGTCAAATTCCCGGCATTTACAATGCTTCCTGCTTGCGGACTGGTAAAGGCAAAACTGTTTGGCTTCCCGATTAAGCTGGCCCAGTTGTTATTGCCGATCGCACTAAACCACTGATTGTTCCCAAAACCGATACCTGTCGCCGCCGTAGCGCTAAAAGAACCCGGTACGTTGAGACTCGCATTTTGTCCAAAAATTATCCCCGACGGATTCATCAAAAACAGATTGGAATTGCCGCCTGTCACTTGAATTAAGCCGTTGATTACAGAAGGATTTCCCCCGTTAATTCTTCCTAAGATATTTTGAATGTTGGGATTGGTTAAAAAGTTTGCCGTTTGACCGGAACTGAGACCAAACTGAGTAAAACTGTGAAACAGGTTAACCTTGTCACCGCCCAATGACCCCCCTGAAATGTCGTAGCGATCGCCATTGGGTGTCACGACTGTATTCGTGCCGTCTGGTGCGGGGGTGATGGGTTGCGCGGAAGCCGAGCCGGCCGCTGCATTGAGGCAGCCAAGTATGAATAACCATCCGAGCAAATTTAGTTTGTTGGCTGCCATTGTGGTTAAAGATCTGTGCTAAAAGTGCGATCGTATTTATCTTTCCCTATTCTGACTCATGAAGGTTCCTCCTGTCAATAGGATTTACGGTATTTTGCCTCGAAAAAATATAGCAAATCCGCAGGAAATCTATCTATTTAATTACCATAAATAATTGGTTTAAAGCCGGAACCCTTTTAAGGATAAATTAAAAGCAGACTATTCATTACTCCAATCCTCTTCTTTCCTTTGTCAAGTGCTATCAACTGTCAACTATCAACTGTCAACTATCAACTATCAACTGTCAACTGTCAACTGTCAACTGTCAACTGTCAACTGTCAACCTTGACGATTAGCAGTCAAAAATGCGTAAGTACCGATCGCCAGTGAAAGCAACTTGCTGCTAGTGCCAAACAACTCGCTCCAATTCCTACTCTGGACAGCGCCACAGCCGATTCCAGGGCGAGCAGCTTGCAGTCCGCTTCCAGGAGCAACTCACCCAACAGCCAAATTTTTCTGAGAAACTTTATAAGTTTGGGATGAGCTTTACCAAAATTTTACAAAAATTGACTAAAAAAATTTATATATTTTTGATGAAAGCTAATATTTGCAAGTCTTCCAGTCAATTTGAGACAGTTAGCGATACCAATAGATGTAGTAGCTTGTAAATCTATACTGAGTGAAAATCTGGCTGTGACAGATGAAAGTAGTCTGCCACTAGAGTGTCAGTGAAAACTCTTAAAACAAGCACTCATTGACTCAAAAAAACACCTAAGTGATATCAGTCCGTAGAGTCACTGCCGTAGAGTCTGTTTTGTCGGTTTGACGATCGCCCTTAATATCCGAGGGTCGCGATCGTCTATTCCTGTCTTGACAAGATAGCATTGACCAGCTTACTAACTAACAATATTGGAGGAATCAGGGTTATGACTACCTTAACGCTAGTCAAAAAAACATCTTTTACAGTCGCCAGCTTGGCAACCACAATCTTGCTCAGCATCTGCACGCCCGCCCGAGCTTTCATGTTTGGCAGCACTGGCATCCAGTTCGATCGAGATACCAATATCAACTTTACATTCGACCAATCTCACGGCGCTTACCAGTCTAGCTTGTGGGTAGCCCAAGCTCAGACAGGAGCCAATGGCTACAGCAACATCACCCGACTGTTTTACGAGTTCAAACCCTCAGATAACGGGAACGCCGATGAATGGAAAGGAACCTTCGGCAACTCCGTGGGATCGAACAACGGCTCCCCAACTCAAACCTTCACCTTTTTGCAGGATCAAGTTTATGCCCTGCTGCTCTGGAGTGACAGCGGCAGTGGCAAACAATTCGAGCAGTACGCCTCCAGCAGCACCTTCATGAACAGCCCCGAATGGTTTGCCGCCAACACCCAGTTTCGCAGAGATGACTGTGTGGTGGCCGGATGTCAGCAAGCCGTATTTGGCGAATTTGGGCTCAACCCCCGCTCCCCCGACTCATTTACAAGTATCAACGGCGGTAAAGGCCCAGAACAATATTCATCGCTCACAATGGCCCAACTGGCTCAGGGAAGCAAAATCTCCTTCGACGATGCCGGAGGAGGAAACGATCGCGACTTCCAAGACTTCACCGTCTCCGCCGAGCTAGCACCCGAGCCTGTGACAGTGTTCGGCACCATGCTGGGGATCGGGGCTTTGGCGGCGGCTCGCGGCAAAAAAAAGCGACAGCAGCAACCAAAAAAATGACTCTTAAGCATCCCCATACAAATCTAAATAGTGAGTCTGTTCAGTGGTACTCTGAGAAATAGCATTTCTAAATGTTAAGAGTTTTTCCACAACGGGAAAAATAGAATCCTAACAAAGGCACTATTCATGGTATCCACCGCAACAAAAACGAACGTAGGCTACATCACCCAAATCATCGGGCCAGTTGTAGACGTAAAATTCCCAGGCGGCAAACTGCCCCAAATCTATAACGCTATTACGATCGCCGGCAAAAACGAAGCAGGTCAAGACATTTCTGTTACCTGCGAAGTTCAGCAACTCCTCGGAGACAGCCAAGTGCGTGCAGTTTCCATGAGTACCACCGACGGCTTAATGCGCGGTATGGAAGTATTAGATACCGGGGAAGCGATCCAAGTTCCCGTCGGAATCCCGACTCTCGGCCGTATTTTTAACGTCATCGGCGAACCCGTAGACAACCTCGGCCCGGTCAATACTTCCGAAAGTATGCCCATCCACCGCCAGCCGCCGGCTTTCACCGAACTAGAAACCAAGCCTTCGGTGTTTGAAACAGGGATCAAGGTCATCGACCTCCTGGCTCCCTACCGTCGCGGTGGCAAAATCGGTTTGTTCGGCGGCGCAGGCGTCGGCAAAACCGTGATCATGATGGAACTCGTGAACAACATCGCCAAGGCTCACGGCGGCGTGTCCGTGTTTGGCGGTGTGGGCGAGCGCACCCGTGAAGGTAATGACCTTTACAAAGAAATGATCGAGTCTGGGGTTATTGACGAAAAAGACCGCAGCAAATCGAAAATTGCCCTAGTATACGGTCAAATGAACGAGCCACCAGGTGCTCGGATGCGCGTGGGCCTGTCGGCTCTAGCGATGGCCGAATACTTCCGCGATGTCAGCAAGCAAGACGTACTCTTGTTCATTGACAACATCTTCCGGTTCGTACAAGCGGGATCTGAGGTATCGGCTTTGTTGGGTCGGATGCCTTCGGCTGTGGGATATCAGCCGACTCTCGGTACAGACATGGGCGACTTGCAAGAACGGATTACTTCGACTACCGAAGGTTCGATTACTTCGGTTCAAGCTGTGTACGTACCTGCGGATGACTTCACTGATCCAGCGCCGGCTACGACTTTTGCTCACTTAGACGCTACAACTTTGTTGTCTCGCGGTTTGGCTGCGAAGGGTATTTATCCGGCTGTTGATCCCCTGGAATCTACCTCCACAATGTTGCAAATTAGCATTGTAGGCGAAGAACACTATGGTGTTGCGCGTCAGGTGCAGTCTATTTTGCAACGCTACAAGGAATTGCAAGATATTATTGCGATTTTGGGTTTGGACGAGCTGTCGGAAGATGACCGCTTGACTGTTTCTCGCGCTCGCAAAATTGAACGCTTCTTGTCTCAACCGTTCTTTGTAGCAGAAGTGTTCACCGGTTCCCCCGGTAAGTACGTCAAGTTGGCTGATACCATTAAGGGCTTCCAAATGATTTTGGGTGGCGAACTTGATGAGTTACCTGAACAAGCTTTCTATTTGGTTGGCGATATCAACGAAGCGATCGCCAAAGCTGAAAAAATGAAGGCTGACGCTAAGTAGAAAGTAGGGAATGGGTAATGGGTAATGGGTAATTGGTAATTGGTAATTGGTTATTGGTTATTGAAACTAACAAATAACCAATTACCTGTTTGGCCAATGCCCAATGCCCAATGCCCAATGCCCAATTCCCAATTCCCAATTCCCAATTCCCAATTCACTATTTATGACATTAACTGTGCGCGTAGTGGCCCCAGACAAAACTGTTTGGGATTCTAATGCTGAAGAAGTAATTCTGCCAAGCACGACAGGCCAATTGGGTATCTTGACCGGTCACGCTCCGATGTTGACTGCTTTGGATACCGGAGTGATGCGCGTCCGTCCTGGTAAGGAATGGGTGTCTATTGCTCTGATGGGCGGCTTTGCAGAAATCCAAGAAAACCAAGTAACTATCCTTGTCAACGGCGCTGAGAAAGGCGAAACGATTGATAAAGAAGCTGCTCGTACTGCTTACACCGAAGCAGAAGCTCGTTTGGAAAGCTCTGCTAGTGGCACTTTGCAAGAGCAAATTCAAGCTAAGCAAGCAATCAAACGCGCGAGAGCTCGTTTTCAAGCGGCCGGCGGCACGATTTAGATAAGACGTACGGTTGAAACCGCGCCTACAAAAACAAAGTCCGCCTCCGCGGACTGAAGAAAATAACGTAATGTTAACCGCCAGTTCTTCAACCCGCACTAGAAGGGTTTTGTTTGTATAGACGCGGTTGAAACCGCCCGGTGTTCTTGTATAGACGGCGGTTGAAACCGCCCGGTCTTCTAAACTCCGGCTTCGGACAAGAGAAATTGCATTGTTTCCCAAGATAGCCCTTGCTCGATATAGCGGGGGTTATTTGGATTGTAGGGACTATAGAGCCGATCGACACTAACAATCTTTGCTGTCTCCGGCAAAACTGGCACTTCTGGATCGCTCGCGGTCGATCGCACCAGGGAGCTAGAAAACCCTTTAAAAATAGCAATTTCGTCGAATTCGCCGTCTATTTCGGCCTTCACGATTAACACTTCGTGCGATCGGGCGATCGTGTATTGTTCCAAACGGCGAGCAATAGAGTCAGCCATAGCAAATCTCACATTCCTGAAATCTGCTATAATATAGCTTAATTTGGTCGCTAATTTCAGAGACAGCCAGCCAAAATTTTATATTTAATTCTACCTTTTTTAACACCCGGAAATCAGCGGACATAATATAAGTCAATACGCTTGGGTTAGCGAAGTATGTCATTGCGAGCTCTTAGCGAAGCAATCGCAAAGACTATGGTGCTTCTCAATGAATTTATCTGCGCGCAAAGCAATTAGATTGTTAACTGAACCGTATTGTAATATAAGTATTGTCAAAAACATCTGGAAAATATTACTCCTGCACAACCTACTTCGACGATATTTTATGAGCCACAAAAAGCCGAGGTTTCAATTATCGTTTTTGATTCAAAATATTAAACAGCATTTGGCTTGGAAATATTCGCTGCTATTTATACTATTTTTTTGCTTGAGTTTAACTGTAGCAAGTTGCAACTCCGATCTGATAAATAGCTTTACAGCAAAAAAAACAAACTCATTCTCAAACTTAACAAAAATAGTAAGAATCGGCCATCAGCCTTTCGGATCCCTGTTTTATCTCAAAGCTAAAGGATCTTTGGAAACCCGTTTAGCAAAAATGGGATGGTCTGTAGAATGGACGGAATTTGTCACAGGGCCACCAATTTTAAAAGCAATAGGACAAGGAAAAATCGATCTGGGTTATGCAGGAGTTACGCCGCCAATTTTTGCCCAATCAGAGGGCATACCTTTCGTTTATATTGCTAATGATTCAGCTTTACCTGGCAGCATTGGCATCATAGTTCCTGAAAATTCTCCTATTCGGACTCTCGCAGATCTTAAAGGCAAGAAAATAGCAGCCACTCGGAAAACATCAGCTCACTATTTGTTAATTCGGGCGTTAACTCAAGGCGGATTGAAGTTAAAAAATGCCGAATTAGTCGATTTGTCTCCGCCAAAAGCTCAGGAAGCATTTCTGAGAGGCGAAGTTGATGCTTGGGCGGTTTGGCAGCCGTTTTTAGCTAAGTTACAGGAAACCATGCCTGCTCATTTCCTGACTGATAGCGAGCAACTGATCAATGACAGAAACTTCTATTTGGCAAGTCGCTCTTTTGCTAGCGACTTTCCCGATATTGTTAAAACAGTCATGGGAGAAACGCGACAGATGGCTAATTGGATAACTAAAAATCCCGAGCGAGCAGTAGACTTTATTACCGCTCGAACCGGAATGAAAAAAACCACAGCTAGAAGTTTAACTAAAAGCCGTACCTACGATTTGTTACCAATTCAAGATAGGGCAGTTGAAGAACAACAACGCATTGCTGAAATTTTCTTTAGGTTGGGACTCCTGCCGGATCGAATTTGGATTGAAGATCGGATCTGGAAACAAAAATTAGATTTATAAAACCACAAGTTAGCCAAAGGTAACGATAAATTAAAGGTGGCGATTGTAGCAGCGCTACGAAAAATGAAATTAGGTGTATCCTAGAGAAAGAGAGTTAAAACTGTTAAGTAGCAGAATCAAATGTCCTCAATTGCCAATCAACTGCGTTATGGTTTTGTCTCGATTGTTGTGGCAAGCGTATTGATGGCAGGGAGTACGTTAGCTTACCTCAGCTTTCGGGGACAAATAGAACAGACAAAACAGCTTCAGTACGAGCGATCGCAAGCTGCGGCCGCCCAAATTAGCGCTTATCTGGATAACTTGCAGCGCCAACTCAATTATTTGTCAGAATTGCGTGGCCTAACAGAATTTAATACTGAAACTCAGCGCAGCATTCTTGAAGGATTAATCAATAGCAACAGCGCCTACGAAGTGGTGGGAATTTTAAACAGTAAAGGTCAAGTCGTACAAGTAATGTCGCCTTACGAATCATACTCTACATCTAGCTTAAGTTTAGCAGGTATTTCGGGAGATGCGCCTCTATTTTGGGAGACGTTTCGACAGGCTCAAAATTATGTTAGCTCGGTAGATGTCGATATGAAGACAACGGTTAATGTTGTTAATTTAGCCGTACCTATTCGTGACAGTAAAAATAAAATTGCTGGAGTATTATTTGCCAGAGTAAGTCTAAACTTTTTAATTCAAATTGCAGCCCGATCGCAAGTTGGAAAAACTGGATACAGCTATGTTATCGACAACCGCTCGGTGCTGATTTCGGAAACAGGAAACAAGGTTAATCCGTATTTACTCCCAGATTTGAAAGGGCGATCGTTTGTGGGAGAGTTATCGAAATTAGCTTTAGCTTCGGGGATGCAATCTCCGCTGGTTTATCGAGGTTGGCACGGGGAAGAAGTCATGGGAACGGGTGCGATCGTCCGTCGGGTACAGTGGATGGTGGTTGTAGAGCTACCTACAGCCGAAGCTTACGCTCCTGTGCGATCGCTCATCTACGTCATGGGTGCAGTTACCACCGTCAGCGCCCTCGCCGCCGTGGGCTTGGGAGTCGCTTTTGCGCGATCGCTCACAAATCCTTTAAAATCTCTAACATCCGCAGCTACTCAAATGACTAGCGGCATATTGGAAACTCGGGTAAATATTGCCTCATCTAACGAACTAGGAAAATTAGCTAATGCCTTCAACAGCATGGCCGGTCAATTGGAAGTATCTTTCACAAAATTAGAGCATCAAAATGCTCAATTGCAGCGACTTGACAAACTCAAAGACGAATTTTTAGCCAATACTTCTCACGAACTCCGCACCCCACTAAACGGCATTATCGGTTTAACAGAATCTTTGATCGATGGTGCTACAGGACAATTACCAGCACTGACTATTTCCAATCTAGAAATTATTGCATCTAGTGGCAGAAGACTGTCAAATCTCATCAACGACATTCTCGATTTCTCCAAGCTGAGACACAAAAATATTGAACTGCAAATCAAGCCCGTCGGCATTCGAGAAATTGTCGATATCGTAGTAACTCTTTCTCAACCTCTAATTGGCACAAAAAACTTGCAGTTGATTAATTCAGTCACTCCCGACATTCCCCTGGTGGATGCCGACGAAAATCGGGTGCAACAAATTCTTTACAACTTGATCGGCAATGCGATTAAATTTACCGACAATGGTACTGTAGAAATTTCGGCGAATGCGATCGGCTTGGAATCGCCGCAGTTGGCAAAAAAAGAAAGTTCAGTAACGAGCCAGCTTCTATCTTTAATTGTCAGGTCAAAACTGCAAATTACCGTATCCGATACGGGAATTGGCATTGCTGAAGATAAGTTAGAACGAATTTTTGAATCCTTTGAACAAGCAGACGGCTCCACTGCTAGAGAACACGGAGGAACTGGTTTAGGTTTGGCAGTTACAAAGCAGTTAGTCGAGCTGCACGGTGGCGAAATTCAAGTATCTTCAGAACTCGGTGTTGGTTCCCAGTTTACCTTTAGTTTGCCAATTTCTAAAAATCAATATCTCGATGACAAGCAGTTGCCAGCAACTGCTCGACATTCTTTAGTTTCGAGAACAGAAGAGCGCAAGTTGATAATTAATGAAGCTGCTCCACCAAATTTTAACAATAACAGTTCGAGTGCGATTAAATGTTCTTTGAAAAACAACAAAGTAAAAATTTTGATTGTAGATGACGAACCTGTAAATATTCAGGTATTAACTAACAATCTACTTCTTGAAAATTATACAATCGCCGAAGCTAGCAGCGGTAGAGAAGCTTTAGCTCTTATCGAGAGAGGCTACAAACCCGATCTAATATTGCTAGATATCATGATGCCACGGATGACTGGTTACGAAGTTTGCGATAAAGTCAGGGAGAAATTCACGGCTAGCGAATTGCCAATCGTCATGCTAACCGCGAAAAATCAAGTATCTGACTTAGTGCAAGGTTTCAATGCAGGAGCCAATGATTTTTTAACTAAACCTTTTCTCAAAAATGAATTGCTAGCTCGAATCAAAACTCACATCCGTCTCACAAAAATAAATGCAGCTTATGGTAGATTTGTGCCCCACGACTTTCTGCGATTTTTGGGACACGAAAGTATTGTTGATGTTCAACTAGGCGATCAAATCCAGAAAGAAATGACAGTTTTATTTTCTGATATTCGCTCCTTTACAACTATCTCCGAAGCTATGACTCCCCAAGAAAATTTTAATTTTCTCAACAGCTACCTCAGTCGAGTCAGTCCGGTAATTCGCGATCACAAAGGTTTCATTGATAAATATATTGGCGATGCGATTATGGCACTATTTCCTGAGTCGGCAGATGATGCTGTTCGCGCGGCAGTGGAAATGCAAAAACAAGTTATTCTTTTCAACGATCGCCGACAAACAAGGGATTACGCACCAATTACGATCGGTATTGGTTTGCACGCGGGCACTTTAATGCTGGGTACGATTGGCGAAGAAGAACGGATGGAGAGTACCGTGATTGCTGATGCGGTGAATCTCGCGTCTCGTTTGGAAGGATTGACTAAGGTTTACGGCTCTGGAATTCTCGTTACTGAATCAATTTTAGAGCGTTTGGGCGATCGATCGCAATATCTGTGCCGATTTGTCGATCGAGTCACCGTAAAAGGGAAAACATCTGCCGTGTCGGTGTTTGAAATTTATGATGCAGAAACAGAACAAAGCATTCAGCTAAAACAGGAAACTGCTGCTGTATTTCAACAAGGTATACAGCTTTATGTCGAGCAAAATTTTCCTAAAGCGCAAAAAATCTTTAAGAATATTTGCGAAACAAATCCTCAAGATAAGTTGGCAGCAATCTACTACCAGCGCTCTCTGAAACATCAAATGTATGGAGTTCCAGAAGGATGGTCGGGGATAGAATGTTTGGATGAAAAGTAGTAAAAGTAGCATCAATCTGAAGTCAGAAATTTTCAGGTCTTCATCGATTTTTCTGGAGCTAGTCTCAGTCATAATATATTCATACCGAAGCCTGAAGACCCAAAATGGGGAATTTCCCCGAAAATCCGCTGTAGAGTTCGCTAGGTTTGACTTCATAATCGAATATAATGCGTAAAGCTATGCGAAAAAAAACCTGGTTTCTATAAAAAATCTCAGGTTTGACAGCGATTCAGGAAACAACCTAGAATCAGGCTGTTATTGTGTAACTTTTGTTCAACTACAACAAGGTTTACAATACTTAACAGTGGTGTAGCTTCCCTCCGAGTATAAACCGTGTCTTTTAATCTAAATTAATGTTATGTCAACTTTTTCTCTCAATCGCTTAGCTGCCAAACTTTCAGGAAAAACGACGCTGCAAACTGTACTCATAGTTCCGTTTGTCTTGCAAGTATTTGCGGCAGTGGGAATTGTGGGATATTTATCATTTAAGAACTCTCAAAAAGCCGTGAACGATCTTGCAGATCAGTTAATGGGGGAAGTGAGCAATCGCATTGAGCAAAATTTGATAACTTATTTGCAAACTCCGCACCAGATCAATCAAAGCAAGCTGGATGCACTGAAGTTGGGTTTTGTGAACATCAAAGACTTGCCAGCTTGGGAAAAGTATCTGTGGCGGCAAGTGCAATTATATCCTTATATCAATTTTACGTCGTTCGCCAATCGCAATGGAGAATACCGCACTGGCGAAAAGATGTCGAATGGGACTTTGTTGATTAACGCCTCCGGCCCGTCTACCAAATTTAATTTTTATTCCTACAATACTAATGATAGTGGCGATCGCACAAAAATAGCAGCCACCATCAAAAACTTCGACATCCGACAGAACCCTTTATACAAAGATGCCTCTGTAGCAGGCAAAACCACTTGGAGTTCAGTGGATGTCTCCTCGCTAGAACCCACACTGCTCCTCAGCGCGCTGCAACCAGTTTACAACAACCAGAAACAGCTAGACGGAGTATTAATTACTGCTTTACGTCTGGACAGTATCAGTGAATTTTTAAACAGCCTCAAAATAGGCAAATCCGGTCAAACTTTTATTATCGAAAGAAAGGGAACGCTGCTGGCAACTTCCACCCCAGAAAAACCTTTCCGCAACAAAAACGGTAAAAAACAACAGTTTCAAGTCAAAGAAAGCAGCGATATCGTAACCCAGAGTACAGCTAAATACTTAGAAAGTCACTTTCAAGACTTGCAGCAAATTACCGAATCGAAACTAATCCATTTTGAAATCAATGGGAAGCAGCAATTTTTAAAAGTTATGCCATTCCAAGATGGCAAAGGTTTAGATTGGCTCATTGTCGTCGTCGTTCCAGAAGCCGATTTTATGGAACAAATAAATGCCGGCAATAGAACTACAATCTTGCTATGTCTGGCAGCTTTGGCTGTAGCTACTGCGATCGGAATTTGCACTTCTCGCTGGATTACCAAACCAATTTTAAAATTAAAAGATGCAGCAATAGATTTGTCTCAAGGACAATTTGACAGAACTGTCAAGCTCGATCGTTCCGACGAGTTGGGCGTGCTTGCTACCGCTTTTAACAGCATGGCAGCACAACTGCAAACATCTTTTAGTGCCTTAGAAACTAAAAATACCCAATTGCAGCAACTGGACAAACTGAAAGACGAATTCTTAGCCAATACTTCCCACGAACTCCGCACTCCCCTCAACGGCATTATTGGGATTGCAGAATCTTTGATAGACGGTGCTACCGGAAAACTGCCAGAAACGACCAATTTCAACTTAGCTTTGATTGCATCGTCAGGAAAAAGATTGGCTTCTTTAATAAACGATATCCTCGACTTTTCTCAGCTCAAACACAAAAGTCTTGAACTGCAAACTAAGTCAGTCAACCTCCGAGAAATCGTCTTTGTGATTCTCAAATTATGTCAGCCATTGGTAGGCACAAAAAAATTGCAATTGATTAACTCAGTTGCTCCGGAATTGCCACCAATAGCAGCCGACGAGAATCGTTTGGAGCAAATACTTTATAACTTAATCGGCAACGCGATTAAATTCACTGAAAGCGGCACAGTTGAGATTTCAGCAGCATTGATAACGAGCCCTGAAGAATCATCACCTAATCCCCAATTGGCGATTACTGTATCCGACACAGGCATTGGCATCCCCGAAAATAAATTAGAGCAAATTTTTGAATCATTTGAACAAGCTGACGGTTCCACTGCTAGAGAATATGGTGGGACGGGTTTAGGGTTAACTGTTGCCAAGAAATTAGTGGAATTACACGGCGGTAAAATCTCGGTATCTTCAAGTGTAGGCGTAGGTTCCCAATTTATTTTTACTTTACCAGTCTCAGAGAGTCAGCCGGAAATTAACAGCAAACAGCCTGGTTTAACCGAGGGCGAGGAGATTTTGCTTGCTCCTGAATTAGACTCCGAATCATCTCTAGTAAATTCTACTATCTTAACCAAAAGGGACTTGATAGAAGAAGGTGAAAAAGTAAAAGTTTTAGTGGTCGATGATGAACCAATTAACATTCAGGTCATTATCAATAATCTCGCTCTGGAAAACTATGCGATCGCTCAAGCGATCAACGGCAGAGAAGCTTTAAATCTGATTGAATCAGGATTTAAGCCAGACTTGATTTTACTCGACGTAATGATGCCGCAGATGACTGGTTATGAAGTCTGTCGAGCAGTTCGCCAACAATACTCACCTTTAGAAATACCAATTCTGATGGTGACGGCCAAAAATCAAACGAGTGACTTGGTAGAAGCTTTTAACTCAGAAGCGAATGATTATATAACTAAACCTTTTATCAAAAAGGAATTGTTAGCCAGAATCAAGACGCAAATTAGTATGGCAAAACTGAATGCAGCTTACGGCAAGTTTGTGCCGCATGATTTTTTAGATTTGCTTGAAAGACCGAGTATTATTGAAGTCAAATTAGGCGACAATCAGGAAAAGAATATGACTGTACTTTTTGCTGATATTCGCTCTTTTACGGTACTTTCAGAACAGATGACACCAGCCGAAAACTTTGCATTTATTAATAGTTACTTGGGAAGGGTGAGTCCTGCAATCAGGGAAAACAACGGGTTTATCAACAAATATATTGGCGATGCAGTCATGGCTTTGTTTCCGACATCTCCATCAGATGGTGTGCGAGCAGCAATTGATATGCAAAAAGAATTGAGTATCTACAACGAGCAGCGAGAACAAAACGGCTTGTTGCCGATCGCGATCGGCATTGGTTTGCACGCGGGCAATTTGATGTTGGGTACAATTGGCGAGCGAGAACGGATGGAAAGTACCGTGATTTCTGATGCGGTGAATCTCGCGTCTCGTTTGGAAGGATTGACTAAGGTTTACGGCTCTGGAATTCTCGTTAGCGGTGAAATTATCGATCGCCTGGACGATTCAGAAACATACAACTACAGATTTGTCGATCGAGTAACGGTGAAAGGAAAGACAACTGCTGTGTCGGTATTTGAAATTTATGATGCAGAAACAGAACAAAGCATTCTCCTCAAACAGCAAACTGCGGAGATTTTTCAAGAAGCTCTCAATTTTTACTACCAGAAAAAATTTGTTGCTGCTCAAAAAGTATTTGAGAATATTTTAGAAATCAATCCTGAGGATCTGGTAGCAACGCTATATTTCAAGCGCTCTCGCAAGTATCGAATGTATGGAGTACCCGAGGGGTGGTCTGGGGTGGAAGACGGGGCGGAAAAGTAGGCAGCTTTTCTAAGGAAGGAGAATTAAATAACTTACAATTTTTATTGTTCTTGTGGGATGGGCGTCCCGCCCGTCTTTTCTGGACGGGCGGGACGCCCATCCCACAAATATGTGTAAATTATTTAATTCGCGCTCCTAAGGAAGAGGGTTCGCTTCGGCTTTGCTCTTCTGGTAAAAACAGGGATTCGGGAAGAAGACTTTAGTTGGGAGCATCTCAGTTTTGCAAGAAGCATTTTTTAAAGAGCGGACTGAAGTCCGTACTACGATCCTTTTTTGAGCGGGGACAGCACTATAATAAAAAATGCTTTTTTCAAAAATGAGATGCTCCCGAATCGATCGCATTGGTGTCAGCAATCAAAAACGTCCTCAGCGTCGGGTGCGGTTGCTATAAAAGATAGGGCGCGCACGGCACGCCCTACTCTGTTTAAAATATGGTAGTACAAACTTTAAAATATAGTTGTACAAACGCCCAATTTATTCCAAGTTTTTGGGCCGACAATGCCATCAGCAGCGATTTTTTGTTGCTGTTGAAAACTGATGACTGCTTGTTGGGTTTTCGCGCCGAACGATCCATCAGTATCTAGGGAAGCTCCACTGACATTTAAAACTCGTTGGAGGTAGCGGACATCCTCATTTTGGGTGACAGCATCGTTGCGTTGGAGTAGGGGAAAATAACGGCAGGAAGGTAATTCAAGGCGAGTTGCGTTTGTGGTTTGCATGGTTGGATTCTCCATTTATTGTTTGCAAGTTGCGATCGACAAAGAAGTGCGGGCAAATGTTGGCAGTGATTTAACAAGGAGGTTCGCTAACGCAAGCGCCTAATTTCGTCCAAGTTTGCTGGCCAACAATGCCATCAACAGTAATCTTATTTTTCTTTTGAAAATTGATGACTGCTTGTTCGGTTTTGGCACCGAAGAATCCATCAGTTGCTACGGGATATCCTTTTTTAACTAAGGATTGTTGGAGATAGCGCACGTCTTTATTGGCGGCAGGGCTGCTATCATTTCGTCGCAGTGTGGGCAAGGAAGAGCACATCGGTAATTGAGCGTGAATTTCGTTTGTGGTTTGCATGGTTTTATTGGGGATTAGTGGTTTGCAAGTTGTTTGAACCTGCTATTCCCTAGTTGTAGCTGTGGTGGAAAGTGCTTTAACAGTCGCTTTTTTCAGTGACGCTTGTTTGAGGTAGCTCAGATGAGTGACAGAAGAAACGAGGTTCGTTCAGTTGACAGTTGACAGTTGACAGTTGACAGTTGACAGTTGACAGTTGACCTGGGATAGCGACCTCTACCTAGAAGTCCGAGGATTGGAGTAATGAATCGTCTGATTTTAATTTCTACGCCAAAGAGAGAGGCTTTCAACCAATTCTTTAGCGTATTGAGATAGTGCTTGGTTATTTCATATAAAAAAATATTTTATATTGACGAAGATAATATCGGGATTTTTTGGTTCAAATTAGCTTAAGTATCGCTACTCGCAACTATTTTTTAATGACATATTCAAATACGAAAATCCCCAACTATTAAGATCTGGGGATTTTCTCGATATGGCGATCCACATTACCAAGAAGAATGGGTTTAAAGCGTCCTCCTTAATAATGGGGAAATAAAACAAAATTATTCACTGTTTCATTCCTCGGACTTAAGGGTAGAGGTCGATATCGAGGGAGCATCTCATTTTTGCAAAAATTATTTTTTCTTTGAGTGCTGTCCTCGCTCGCGTATTATACAATACGCGAGCGAGGACGCTCGCACTATAATAAATGCAAAATAGAGATGCTCCCGATCTCGAACTGTCAACTGTTAACTGTCAACTGTTAAAGTCATCTTTGTCAGTGTCAGTAAAGTTGAATAGACTTGCTGCACAAACAACCTATTTTTTTTCTGCTTCTTTTTCTGAAGGTGAAGGAGCTAGCAGACCGGAGATGGCGCCGATCGCATTACTGCCAATCACAACAAAAAGCGGAGGGATTTCCTTGCCCATGACAGAGAGTGTCATGCCAAAAGTAAGTGAAATCATAATCGAGCCTGCTAAACTGCCAACAATTAGGCGGTAACAAAAGTTATCAGATTTATACATGATTAATTCAATTGCGAACGATAGTTGACTGCCAAAATTAATATTTATGTTGCAAAACAAATATAATTTGGCGATTTGATGCGATAAAGTTTAGATGCGCTGCTATCAATAGTCGAGTGTTCCCTCGCTCATCTGCCGTTGTCACAAACTTCTAGTATTGGTGCGGGAAATAAGCCCGCTGAATGCTCTATCAGTAATTGCCCAACAAGCTCCGCTGGCATTCAACCATCGCTGAAGTTAGCGGATATTTTCATTTTGGATAACGGCATAGTTTCAGGTAGTAAGTAACAATAACAGCCCCAACGTCATTTAATGTGAATTGCGTTTGTGCTTTGGATGGTTTTTTGATTTGACCTTGGTTGTTTGCGAGTTGCTAGACTTGCTATTCCCCAGTTGTAGCTGTGGGGAAAAGCGGTTTAACAGTCGCTTTTTCTAGTGACGCTTGTTTGAGGTAGCTTAGATGAGTGACACAAGAAAGGAAGTTGGCTAATATATTTTAATGGATGTAACAGATGGATGTTGAGAGTTGAGGGTTGAGGGTTGACTTAATTAGACATTCTATGAGGCCGCACTTAATTATGTAAAGTAGCAGGGAATAATTGTGTAGCGGAGATTTATATCATGAGGTACAATGCGTTAAATTGGGGAATTTGCGTATGTTTGACTCGGTGCTTTTTATTACATCACGCAGCCAGTATTGCTAATTTGCGCGGAATTCGCGATCGCCAATTAGCTGAAACTAATTACTAATTATGCTCAAATGCAACAATCTGCGGATTTGGGCTGGATCTCTGAGAAGTTAGACTATTTATTATGTTAGTGAAAATAATTAGTAGATCGATCGCAAAAATATCTGGTACTATGCCCCTCGGTTTAGCGTTGACATTGCCATTCGTCGTGCAAACTTTCGCCGTAGTCAGTATAGTTGGATATTTGTCGTTCAAAAATGGACAACAAGCAATTCAAAAACTTGCAGACAACTTGCAGGGCGAAATCAGTGGGCGCATTCAAGAACACCTCGCGCATTACTTAGAAAAACCTTATAATATTGTCCAACTCAACGCAGGTGCAGCTCAACTTGGGAAACTGAGACCTGAAGATTTTCTAGAAACTGAACGCTCCTTTTGGCAGCAGGTAAAAATATTTTCATCGGTGCGTCAAATCTATTTAGGGACGAAAGAAGGTCAGTTTATTGGAGTTAGTCGAGAGGAATCTGGTCAATTAGTTACCAGAATTACAGAAAACTTTCCCCGACGTTCTTTTTATGAGCTAGATGCTTTTGGCGATCGAACGAAGCTGTTGCGTTTTGAACCAACTTATGACTTGCGAACTCGCCCTTGGTACATTGGTGCAACCGCAGCCGAATCACCGATATGGACTGCGATTTATACATTTTTTCAAGGCGATTTGGGAATCACGGTGGCTCAGCCATTTTATGATAAGAAGGGCGACTTTCGTGGCATCATGGCAGTCGATATTCTTTTGGGTCAAATTAGCGATTTTCTTAGAAAAATCAAAATTAGTCGATCGGGTCAGGTATTTATTATGGAGCGATCGGGCGCTTTAGTAGGCAGTTCGACGGAGGAAAAACCGTACATTACTGACGCCAGTGGCAAATTGCAACGCTTGCCAGCAATTGATAGCACAAATCCCTTAACTGCATCGGCAGCAAAACACATAATTAGTAGTTTCAACTTGAGCTTAGTTGAACCACCACAAAAGCTACAATTTAAACTTAACAATCAATCTAATTTTGTACATATTCTGTCCTATAAAGACCAGGTAGGACTGGATTGGTTGGTGGTGGTAGTAATTCCAGCAAACGATTTCATGGATGAAATCAATAGCAACACCCGCAGCACTATTTTACTTTGTATCGCTGCCCTATTTCTATCAATAATTATTGGAACTTTGACAGCGCGATCGCTCACAAAGCCAATTCTCCGATTAAACGCAGCAGCCAAAAACCTTGCGGGAGGAGAATGGGAGCACAAAGTTGAGCTGGATCTCGATCGCACCGACGAAGTAGGGCAGCTAGCCAAATCCTTTACCAGCATGGCATCTCAACTGCAAATATCCTTCAATACCCTAGAAACTCAGAATCAAGAATTGCAGCAACTCGACAAACTCAAAGACGAATTCTTAGCCAACACTTCCCACGAATTCCGAACTCCCCTTAACGGAATGATCGGCATTGCCGAATCAATGATTGACGGCGCCACCGGAACGTTATCAGAAATTCAACAACAAAACCTCTCAATGATTGCCAGCAGTGGCAGGCGACTCAACGAACTTGTTGACAACATTCTCGACTTTGCCCAACTCAAAAATCAGAAACTAGAATTGCAGCTTCAGAGTGTAGGATTGAGGTCAATTGTCGAAGTGATTCTCACCGTTTGTCAACATTTAACGGCTGGCAAAGATTTAGAATTAATTAATGCCATCGATTCAGATTTGCCATTAGTTTTAGCCGACGAAAACCGCCTGCAACAAATCTTCTACAATTTAATTGGAAATGCGATTAAATTTACGGAATCCGGCACGGTAAAAATATCAGCAGCAATTGTAGATACCGAGGGCAAAACATCTCTGGGAGTGTCTCCGTCAAATCTCCCAGCATCAAACCCAGATTTTCAAATAGCTGTCACGGTTTCCGACACAGGAATCGGAATTTCTGTCGCGAATCTCGATCGCATTTTTGAACCATTTGAACAAGGCGACGGTTCCACAGTCAGGCAATACGGAGGCACAGGCTTAGGTTTGACACTCTCCAAACAATTTGTCGAACTCCACGGCGGCAAAATATACGCAGAATCCCAAATCGGCATCGGTTCGCGTTTCACATTTACCCTACCTCTTTCTCCCGAAACCATTCATCCTAGCGAAGCAGGAATAAATCGGCAGCTAGCATCGCCAATTCAGGATTCAGAATCAGAAAACAACAGAAATAAAACTTATCTATCCTCCAATTGGAATGTGCCTAAACCCGCTCCGAATCCAGTAAAGCAAGCCACTGCGCTATTAGAAGTCGAAAAATTTAAACTTTTGATAGTTGATGACGATCCGATTAACCTGCAAGTTTTAAACAATCACCTTTCTCTACAAAATTACAGTGTCATTCAGGCACTAAACGGCGAACAAGCCTTATCACTCTTGGAAAGCGGGGTGCATTTTGACTTAATCATTCTCGACATCATGATGCCCAGAATGTCTGGTTATGAAGTCTGCGCTAAACTCAGAGAGAAATACCCATCTCACGAGTTGCCCGTAGTGATGCTAACTGCCAAAAATCAAGTATCAGACTTAATAGCAGGATTTCAATTCGGAGCAAATGACTATCTAACTAAACCCTTCTCGAAAGACGAACTGTTAACCAGAATTAAGTCTCACATCAATTTATCGCAAACTAATAGCGCCTACGGGCGATTTTTCCCCGATGCTTTCTTAGACTTTTTGAAAAAAGAAAGCATTGTGGATATCCAATTAGGGAATCATGTCAGCAAACAAATGGCAGTCATGTTTAGCGATATTCGCTCGTTTACTGCCCTTTCCGAAACGATGACTCCGCAGCAAAACTTTGACTTTGTTAATGATTACCTGCGAGAAGTAAGTCCAAAAATTAGAGAACATCACGGCTTTATTGTCAAGTATTTAGGAGATGGGATGATGGCTGTTTTTCCCAACGGTGCTGACGATGCTGTCAAAGGTGGAATCGCTAAACTGCAACAAGTGTACGAATATAATGCCGATCGCATACACAGCGGATATCCACCGATTCAAGTCGGCGTAGGAGTGCATTTTGGTCACATGATGGTGGGTATAGTTGGGGAAGCGGAGAGAATGCAGGGAGATGCTTTTTCGGATAATGTCAATTTAGCCTCTCGTCTGGAAAGTCTCACTAAGTTATATGGAGTATCTTTGATAATTTCCGAGAAAGTTTTGGATAATTTGACGGATCGCGAACAGTATCAAATCCGTTTTTTAGATAGAGTAATTGTCAAGGGAAAACAGCAGCCAATTTCTATCTATGAAGTCCTCGATGGGGAAACAGAGTTGCTCAGGGAAATGAAGTTACAAACTCAGACTGATTTTGAACGGGGTTTAGAACATTATCGCTCTCACGAATTTAAGGCTGCTAAAATCTGTTTTTATCAAGTTTTAGCCGTTAATCCTGACGATAAAACGGCTGCACTGTATTTGGAGCGAGTCAATCATTTGATTGAGAGAGGCGTACCGGAAAATTGGTCTGGGGTTTGGACTTTAACTCAGAAGTGATATCGTAGTATCGGTAGATAGTAGATTTGCGGGTTTCAAACAACTTAAGAATTGAGTCAACGACAATTTCTGTAACGATGGGGTTAAAGTCGGTAATAAAGTCATCGGCTTCCAGATTGGCCCTAAAAAATTGCTTAGCCCGATCGCACTGATAGCGCATTTCGTCAAATCCCACAATTTTGACCATAAACGTTGCTAGGGGGGAGTTTTCCAAATCGGTATTAGAACTGCTTTTCGCCCGCCCATTTTCTAATAAATTGAATACTTCTGTTTCTAAAGGAGTTTGAGGTTGGTGAGGTTTCTCTATTTCAGGAAAAAAGCTTTCCAGACGGATGCCTTTATCGGCTCTATCTGGCAGTTCTCCCATCATCATGGCCAGAGAAACATCGAGTCCCAAACCGGAAGAAAGAGCTTCCAGTAGGGCGATAGCAGCCAGTTTGCACCCCAGATAAAGCTGGGAAATTTCGAGATTGTACCTAGCAGTAGTTTCCCAGCGCTGATATGTGCGATCGTCTGGGGTTCCCTCAAACTGCCGAAAAATCACCTCGGGCTTGAGATAAGTCAGAAAACCCTCCATCTTCAGCAAAGCAACTCGGTAGTCGCGAACCGTATAAAAACCGTAGCTGGTAATATTGTGATTAGTTTCCGGTAGTAAATTCCAGGTATTTGCCAAAAAATGGGCTGAACTTTCGTGAGCAAAACTAATTACATCCCGGTTGGCAATTCGCACAGCTTTTTTCACGGTTTCCCGTATTTGCTCATCAGTTAAACTGAGGTGAAACAGGCTAGTTATTGCTTGCAAGCGGTCATAAAGGCGCCGAGTTGGGGTTACTCCCCACTCGGCGGAGCGAAACGGAATTGTTTCTTCTATGCAGGCGACAATTTGAAGCAATTGCTCGCGCTTGAGAAATGGTTCGAGAGATTTTGCTGCAACTAAAGCGCTGAGAAATTCGTTTTGTCCGACGAAGGGATTGAGCACTTCTCCGGGTACAAAACCGAATATGAGCATTACCATTTCTAAGGTAGCATCAGCAGGGAGTTCAGATTGCTCCCGAATCCGTAGCTGTTTGTTAACCTCTTTGGTAACAGGAGTGATGTAGTAGCTGACGTTAAAGTTAATGCTGTGATCGACTTGTACGTAGACGATATCGTGAAATAAAGCTGCCAAAACCTCGATCGCATCTTGATTTCCCCCGACCTCAAAAATATGTTCGGGAGTATGGAAAAACCGCCAGGGCCCGGTCATCGGCTGAACTATAAGTTCGGCAATCCGAGCTAGTTCGGTTGGTTCGACTTCTGCGTTGAGGCGAGCGATCGCCCAAATCAGCTTTTCTAAGCATTGTAAGTATGCTTCTTTGCTATCAATCACAGTCTTTTCCACTAACATTACACCCACTTCTACCATCCTCTTATTGTTTTTATTTTTCCGTAAATTTGCCCCGTTTTTTATTTCTGAGTTTTTTTGAAGAGATTAACAGGAATTTAGGAAGCAAATACTTCCTTGAAATCAACTTAATTCCCTGTAGCAGATCTGCCTTGTTTTCCCAATCTAATTAGGACAAAGTATGATAAGTAAACCACATAAATTGCTAAACCTGTCAAACCCAAAAATCCCAAAAATTGAGGGCTTGCTTTAGCATGAAACATCTGTTTGTACAGCCAAGGCGGGTCAAACCAAACGCTGCAAAAAGGTTCGTCAATTACTTGTATTTGAGATTTAAAGGCACAGGTTAAGAAGGGAATTTGAGCTAGGGCGCCCAAACCGCTGTAAACAGTAATCGCCCACCGCCAAGCTGTAAAAGCCAGCTTTAAAGACGACTGCGGTCGATCGGCAATTTCGTCGTTTAAATCTTCCCAAAACCACAGACAAGCAGGAATCAATGCCCTCCCCATCACCGACGACACAAAGCTTACAGGCAGTGCAGCCATCATCAGGTAAAGTGTAATTGCCAACAAACTCGCCACCCGCCAATAAATCATCAACAAACGGGCGATCGCGTCAGATGAAGCAAAAACAGCCCAAATCAGCACTACCAGCGGGATCGAAACGGTTAATAACACCGACAACCGGTAATCCATCCACACAAGTGGTTGAAACCAAGGCCCGGTGGCTGCCAATAAAAGACTAAACATCTTTGGGAAAATATACTTACTTATTTCTGACAGATTTTACTACAAAAACGCTCAAAAATCAGGGATGAGATAAGACGGCGGTCTTTTTAGGTCTTCTTAGGATCGTGAATTAAATAATTTACACATATTTGTGGGATGGGCGTCCCGCCCGTCCAGAAAGGACGGGCGGGACGCCCATCCCACAAGAACAATAAAAAAAATTGTAAGTTATTTAATTCTCATTCCTTAGTTGCTTCATAAACCGATCAAAAAATCCCGCGCCAAAAGTTAATTTCGGCGCGGGATCGAAGGGAGAAAACTAAGTTGCTCGTTTATTCGTCGTAGATGCGGCACTCAGCAGCGTCAGGATTGTCGTCGCAATACTTTTCAAAAGAATTCTTAGGTTTGACTTGCTTTTGGTGGGAAGCTTCAGCTTGCAGTTCTTCAACTGCGTCCCACGCTGCTGCACATTCCCCGGAAGTGGCGCCCTTCAAGTCACAGACGGTACGAGCGCTTTCTAGTTCTTCTTCAATTTTTTCTTCGATGTTGCCTGCGGGTGTTGTTGTCATAAACTTGTTGGTATGAAAGGTTTTCTTTTTGGATGTTAGCTTGTGTTTGACTTGCCGTTTCTGTCTGGCGATCTCAACTAATACTAGCTTGAGATGTGCTGCTGTGGCAGCCCAGATAGAAACCATCCCTAACTGCGATCGCGGCTGCCGTCTTTACTTCCTGCTTTGCCCAGATCCCGTCGGCGGGTTCTAGTCCACAGGCATGAATGCAGGTTGAGCTGACCTGACTTTTTATGAAAACACTACACGAAGTTGGTGTGTCAAACTGTATTGAGCTTTATCTTTTAAGATTTTGCTGAACACGGCTTTTAACACTAAACAGATTGAGTCGAGACTCATGTTAACTTATGTTAACACGATCGCGGACTGCGAGGGGAATCGATCGCCCCATAAAACCGTCCCGTCAGTGGCCTGTTCCGGTTAGCCTAAGTATTGTAAAACTTTATTAAAACTATAAGCAACAGTAAGCAATAGTAGTACCATATAGTCAGGAGGGCAAAATGAAACTACCCGATTACGCAAAAGCAATAGGCATCAGTTATACAACAGCTTGGCGGTGGTGGAAGACTGGCAAGCTACCACATCCGGCACGGCAAACAGAAAGCGGTTTAATTATAGTTGACTATTCGCCACAAAAACCACGTTCGGAGTTGAAACAAAATCGAGTTGCAATTTACAGCCGAGTCTCGTCTTCTGAAAACAAGGAAAATCTCAACCGCCAATCACTTCGATTAACCGAATATGCGATAGCCAACGGTTATCAAATCGTCAGAAATGTCAAAGAAATTGGCAGCGGATTAAATGACAACAGAAAACAACTAGAAGCTTTACTCCAACAAGATGACTACAATATTCTTTTAATTGAACATAAAGACCGTCTAGCTAGATTTGGCACACATTATCTAGACATACTTCTACTAAGATCAGGAGTTAAGCTAGAAATTGTCAATTTAGCCGACAATGGGCGAGATGAATTAATGCAAGACTTAGTGGCTGTTGTCACAAGTTTTGCTGCTCGACTTTACGGACAACGCCTGGGAGCACGAAAAACGGAGAGAATCATTGCCGAGTTAAAAAATGGAGAGTCTGAATGCAATTAGCAGAGAGACATATCATTAAATCCACAGAACATCGTTTCGCCACTATCGATCGGTTAGCCTTTAAATCAAAAAATTTCTACAATGCTGCCAACTACGTTATCCGCCAAAACTTTGTATACGGATGGGGGTATCTCAACTACAACAAAATGGCTCAGTTGATGAAATCTCATCCAGCATACAAAGCATTGCCAGCGAAAGTAAGCCAACAAATCTTGATGATATTGGACAAGAATTGGCAAGGTTTTTTTGCAACCGTTAAAGCTTATAAAATGCAGCCCACAAAATTCACGGGATGCCCAAAACTACCTAAGTATAAAGATAAAGTCAAAGGGCGAAACCTTGTTGTATACACAATTCAGGCGATTAGTAGTAAGCAATTACCGAAAGGAATTATCAAAATTTCAGGGACTGATATCTCAATTAAAACTCAGGTAAAACCAGAGAAAATATGTCAAGTTAGGTTAGTTTCCAAGTGTGATTATTATGCGATTGAGGTAATTCACGATGAGCCGGAGTCCACCAGTGATGCAAATCAGAAAGAATCAGTAGCTAGTATAGATTTAGGATTGAATAATTTAGGAGCGCTAACTTCAAATCAGCCGGGGTTTGTCCCTTTACTGATTAACGGGCGACCACTGAAATCAATTAATCAATTCTACAACAAACGTAAGGCACATATACAGTCTCGATTGAAAGGTCTGCGCCAAACATCGCGTAGAATTCAGCGCTTGACTCGTTGTCGAAACCAGAAAATCGATAATTACTTGCACCATGCCAGTCGTGACATTATCAATCTTTTAAGAGAACTCAAGATTGGGACTCTGGTAATTGGCAAAAATGTACAATGGAAAAACGAGATAAATTTGGGGAAAAAAACTAATCAGAACTTCGTCACAATTCCTCATGATCGATTGATTGAGATGTTGGAATATAAGGCTGCATTAGTTGGGATAAGAGTGATGTTACAGGAAGAATCATATACTTCTGTCTCCAGTTTTATTTCTTTAGACCCGATTTCTGTTTACGGTCAGAATAGCGCCCAGGATGTCAAGTTTAGTGGCAAACGAATTAAGAGAGGATTGTACAAAACATCGAGCGGTCAATTAATTAATGCCGATGTTAATGGGTCTTACAATATCATGAGAAAAGCAATCCCAAATGCTTTTAGCAATGGGATAGGGATCTGCGTAGCTCAGCCGAGGCGGGTCAATCCGCTCGAAGTAAGAAAGAAGGGGGAGGGACTTCATGCCTCCTGTGTCATGTAATAAATGACTATACTTTTACAAGCTATAGAAATAGTTTTTATAGAGAAGTTTGCCTTATGTACGAAAACCAAATGCAATGGGTCAGTGCTTTATCAACCCGTCCGTCTTTAGAATCAGCCCTGAAAGAAGTTGTAGAACAAGCCGATCGCGAATTACAAGGCCCGGCAGATTTAGCCCTGATCTTTATCTCATCTGCCTTTGCTAGCGAGTATTCTCGGCTGATGCCTTTACTGCGAGAATTGCTGCCCGTGCCCGCGATTTTGGGCTGCGGCGGGGGAGGAGTCATCGGCACGAACCGGGGCGGGCTCACCGAAGAAGTAGAGGGTTCTCCCGCAGTCAGCCTGAGTTTAGCCCGCTTACCTGGAGTAAACGTCAGAACTTTTCACGTCGGTGCAGAAGAACTGCCGGACTTGGACAGCCCCCCGGATACTTGGGTGAATGTCTTGGGTGTGCCTGCCCAGGAAGAACCGCAGTTTATCATCTTGGCAGACCCATTTTCCTCACAAATTAACGATTTGCTCCAAGGACTCGATTATGCCTATCCGGGCGCGCCGAAGGTAGGAGGACTGGCCGGCGGGGACGGTGCGGGCAGAGGTGCGGCGCTGTTTTGCGACTATCAGTTGTACCGAGAAGGGACGGTGGGAGTGGCTTTGAGCGGGAATATAGTTCTGGAAACGATCGTCGCGCAAGGCTGTAGACCGATCGGGCATCCTTATCGGGTGACGGAAGGAGAGCGCAATATTTTGCTGAAACTCGAAGAACAAACCGACGATATGGGCAGCAGGGGCATCGAGCGAT
Source organism: Oscillatoriales cyanobacterium (assembly GCA_004292955.1). Lineage (GTDB taxonomy): Bacteria > Cyanobacteriota > Cyanobacteriia > Cyanobacteriales > Microcoleaceae > Microcoleus. Next base: position 53,490 of record RDXX01000009.1, read on the forward strand.
CGCCCTTAGACGCCCTGCGAGAGTTAGTTCAAACTTTGAGCGAAGCAGACAGAGAATTAGCGCAGCACTCGTTATTTGTCGGCTTAGTCAGCGATGAATTCAAGATGACATTAGAGCCTGGGGATTTTTTAATCCGCAATTTGTTGGGTGTAGATCCGAAAGTGGGGGCAATTGCGATCGGCGATCGAGTCCGTCCCGGACAGCGCATCCAATTTCACCTGCGGGACGCCCGCACCTCCGCAGAAGATCTAGAAATGCTGCTCGATCGGCATCAGCGATCGGCCGAGGACAGGGGTACATCCAGTGCCGGCGCCTTGATGTTTTCTTGCCTGGGGCGGGGCGAAGGGCTTTACGGCCAGTCGAACTTTGACTCGCGACTGTTCGGCCGATACCTCAACAACATCCCCCTGAGCGGCTTTTTCTGCAACGGCGAAATCGGCCCCGTCGGCGGAAACACCTTTCTGCACGGCTACACCTCCGTATTCGGGATTTGCCGCCAGAATTCATAACTTGTTGACTGTTGACTGTTAACTGTTAACTGTTAATGACTAAAAACTCACAACTTATATCAAATCCTCTCTTCATCGGAATGAGATAGAGGAGACAGCAGTGCCGTGTCCCTACAGTTAATGGGTAGGGACACGGCACTGCCGTCTCCTCCGTTCATATCATTCCGATGAAGAGAGGATTTGATATTACAACTGACAAGTTACAACTTAAAAACTAAAAGCGGCAGTCGCCTGCCGCTTTTAGCTGTAACTAGATGTCTGGAAACCTTAGAAACTAAAGGTTGTCCGCAGGACTCCTACCCAGATATCCTCGTTATTTTTGTTGTGTTCGGGATTCAGAATCACGTAAACGCCGGGTGTCACCGAAATAAAGTCATTAACTTGGAAGCGATAGAAACCCTCTAAGTGATAAGAGGTGTCGCGATCTCTTCTGACATCGCTCTCAGTAACTTTTGGCGGTACACCGGCAATAAAACCGAGGAGGTTTCCAGGCTTGCCAAAATCTGGCAGGGCCAAGAAAAGAGCACCATTCTGAATAGTAGCGTCATTGTTGCCGCCCCGCAGTTGTTCAGCCTTGGTGTAACCGTACCAACCGCCAAACTGGAAGCGCGAGCTGGGTTTTAGGTTAAGTTGTACCCCAAAGTTATCTGATGCGGTGGATGATTGACCGAAGGGACGGTTAGCCAAGGCACTGCCTGTGCCGCCCATGATCGCAACATCGCCACCCCGATTGTATTTCCGGGTGTAAGTTGCACCAATGTCAATAAATTTGCTTAGGGAGAAGTTGAGCTGACCCAAAGCGCTGAAAGAACCGTCGAAAACGCCCCGGCCATTAGCTGGGTTGGGAGCATCGCCGTCGGAGGCAAGATAAGCGACGGTGGCTCTCACGGCACCCAAGTTGTATTTGATAGCAGCACCTGCTCCTTCGGGGCCGCGGAACACTGCTGGGTTGTAACGTCCAAACGCGGAAACAGCGCCGCTACCAGGACTTTCTAAGGGAGAATTGAGCTCAGCAACGTCATCGAGCCTCAGTCCTTTCGGCCCGAACCAGACTGTAGCGTTGCCTGCGGGGAAGCGATACCACAATTGATCGAGGGAGAATTGGCTGCCGTCTTCGCCGGTGAGGGCGACGCGAGCCATGTTTGTACCAGTGGCAGTGGCTGCACCGTAGTTGGCGACGTTTCTAGCTTGCAAGCGGGTTCTGAGCAAGTCTTTGCCGGTGAAGCTGGTGTTGAAGTTCAACCGCACCCGGTAGCCGAGGGTGGTGGAAGTTTTGTCGTCGCGCAGGCCGATACCATCTCCGAAGCTGTCGCTGGCGAGAAAAATGGCTTCTCCTGCCAGTTTGGTTGTGGTGGAGAACTGGTTGGCTTCGAGTTCTGCGGTGCGAGCTTCCAGACCGTCTACTCGTCCGCGCAGGGTAGCGAGTTCGGCTGCAAATTCTTCTTGCAGGCGTTGCAGGATGGCTAAGTCGTCTTTGGTGACGAAGGTCGATGTTGCCGAGCTAATTTGCTTGGTTACTTGGTCTAAGCAAGCGTTGACGCCGGCTGCAAATTCGTAGCGAGTCAGGGCGCGGTTGCCGCGGTAGGTGCCGTCGGGATAGCCTACGATACAACCGTAGCGTTCGACTAGCGATTGCAGGGCTTGGAATGCCCAATCTGTCGGCCGCACGTCGGAGAGCTGAGAGACCGATGTCACTTGGGACATGGCTCCAGATGGTTCGGCGGGGAGGGCTTGGGGTGCTGCTGGGACGATCGGGCCGCCCATGCCTGCGGGTGCTGTCTGAGCAATTTCTACCTTGGCGGCTGGGGTGCTAGCAATTGCTGGCACTTCAGTTTTGGCGGTTGCTGTCGGGGTGCTTTCCACTGCCAAGTCTGAGGCTTGGGGCAATGGTTGGGCTGTGGTGACAGCAGGTAGGGGAGCGATCGCTGCCGCTGTGGTGGCGGGGGCGATGGGTGCTGCTGTATTGATGTCGATCGCTGCTGTTTGCAGTTCTGTGGCGCTGGTTTCTGGTGCGATTGCTGCCAGTTTTTCGGCGTCTGCGGAGTTGGCGATCGGGGTTTCTGCCGCCGGAGCGATGCTGTTTAAAGCCAGCTTTTCTGGGGCAGCAGGGGTTGCTGCAACTGGTTCTACAATTTTTGACTCAGATGGCTGTGCTGTTGCTACCTGGTTGGCTTCAGCGGTTGCGGTCGCTTCAGTAGCGATCGCAGCGGTACTGACGACTGATGATAGCCCCAGAATTGCCGGGGATACTAGAAGTAAATTCCAAAAAGTTCTGTTCATTTTCCTCACACCTTCACACTCTATTCAACTCGATCGGCAATTCCCAACTGATACTTTTTGTGGTTCCTTGCCTGTTGACAATAACTGCCAAAAAAATAGAACCTATCCATAACTGTTGATGCACAGTAGGCGTGTCTAGTTCCTGCTTGAACGTAGAAGGCTGGCCCTTTTTACAGCCCAGACCCCAATTTAGGTCAAGCCCACATTACACTACGCTTGATTATACCATCAGTTGCTAATTTCATCTGTCGATCGCCAGACTTGCTGGAGTTGCTTTCTCCGACAGGGCGATCGACAACCAGTGGTATGGGTTAGACCACAATCGCCTCAAACTGACAAATACTGATAGTCCTTGCTTATGTCTGAGTTAACACACACTTATAGGTAGGATTAGGGCTGCTTGTCGCATTCCTTATACAGCTTTCGATCCTATTATGTCAAGCTTTTTAACCTAACTTTAAACCTCGCGGCCCGGACGGGGTTATTTTTCCGCCAGCAGTGGGGAACGGAAGGTTAAACGCTGCTAGATGCACCCGTGGGGGCAAAATTCCAGTCTTGACCAATTTGGGTGTTCTGATGCGCCCACCAGCCGAGACTTGCCAGCGCGATCGGCATTTTTGAGATGCCCCGTTCGGCGACTTGAATTTGCCAATATTTTAACACAATTTTTTTGTAGTTTGACAGTGGCAGCAGACTGAATGTCTGTGACCTAAAATTAAAGTTTTGTTCCCTCGCTGCGAAGGAGTTTTACAGCCAGTTATTTTTTTGGCACAGCCGATGTCTTTCAAATCACCTTTTGTATGTGATTTATGCTACCGAACAAGGAGCTATTGAGCCTTCACCATTCCTGGACGGATCAACCCGGTCAAATGGACGAAAATACTTGCTTTGATGCGATCGCTCGCAGTTAAAAAAACGGTGTATGAGAGCAAGGAGTGCCTCCAGGACATTCCTCATTCGCTACTAACACAATAAATAAATGCCACAAATTATTAGAGGGCGATCGAAGAACCTGTAGATGTGGCAATGCACTTAACCTCGCTCTGGTATGTTACATTGAGGCGCAGCATCTATCTTTTTTGCCACCTTCCATCTATGACTTTGATTAAAAGCAAACTGGGCTTCTTAGTAGTTATCTTATTGATATTAGGATTGTTTTTTCGATTCACCAACATCGACACAAAGTTTTATTGGTATGATGAAGTATTTACTTCCCTGCGGATTTCGGGATACACGCAAACAGAAGTGCTGCATGAAATAAGCAGCGTTCAGTTAGTCGGCGCACAAGATTTGATGAAATATCAGCGCTCCAATCCCGCAAAAAATTTTGGCGATACAGTTAAAGGTATTGCCATTGAAGAACCTCAACTGCCGCCTCTATATTTTCTGGCAGTCAAGTATTGGGGAAAACTATTCGGTGATTCTCCTTTATCGACGAGAAGTTTCTCAGTTTGGGTGAGTTTGTTAGCATTTCCCGCTCTGTACTGGCTGTGCCGAGAATTGTTTCCAGCACCAGAAGTGGCGTGGATAGCCGTGGGATTGCTAGCAGTTTCTCCCTTGCACGTGCTTTACGCTCAAGAAGCTCGTCCCTACAGCTTGTGGCCGGTGCTGATTTTAGTTTCTTGTGCGTCTCTGCTGAGAGCAATGCGGCTTCAAACTAAGCTAAGTTGGAGTATTTATGCAGTAGCAACTATTCTGGGATTTTACACACACTTGTTTAGCCTGTTAGTCGCTTTGGGACACGGAATTTATGTATGGGGAATGCAAGGTTATAGGTTGAATCGCAAGGTAGTTAATTACGTGATGGCAATTGGCTTGTCTTTGGTAGCTTTTCTGCCTTGGATGGTGATTCTAGTAATAAACAAAAAGGCAGCAAAAGAGGCGACTCTTTGGGCGAATGGAGACAGTAATTTGCTATCTTTGATTAATAATTGGAGCGGGAATATCGGTCGTGTTTTTTGGGATTTTGGGCTAAATTCTCAGGCTACATCAATAAATTTGATTGGGTTGATGGCAGCGACTTTGATTTTATTGGCAATCGTAAGTTATGCGGTTTATTTTCTGTGTTGTGAGACAAAGAAACAGGTTTGGCTGTTTTTGCTGGTGTTGATGGCGGTGACAGCAGTGGCAGTGATGCTACCAGATGTTATATTGGGAGGAATCCGATCGACTAAACCTCGCTATCTATTTCCGACTTATTTGGCGATGCAAATATCTGTTGCTTACCTGTTAGCGACTAAAATTAGCGCGCTGGGCGTGCCAAGCTGGAAACGGCAGATGTGGAAAGTTCTGACAGTTGTACTGCTAACGGGCTCTGTGCTGTCGAATATTGTTAGTTCTCAAGCCGAGACTTGGTGGACTAAGGAATTGGGCCGGGAAAATCCCGTAATTGCTCGGAGGATCGATCGCGCTCCTAAGCCGCTGGTTGTCAGTGATATCTCGGAAGTCACTCTGGGAAATATACTGTCAATGAGTCATTTGTTAGAGCCGAAAGTGATGTGGCAATTGGTGTTGCTTGACCAGGAAGGGCGCCGTCAAGCTCAGTTGCTAGACCCACCCGCGATACCCAAAATTCCCAGCGGTTTTAGCGATGTTTTTGTTTACGGGCGAACGCAGAATTTTAGTGCTAAGCTGGCAAAAATGCACAACTCGAAAATAGATGTGCCGAAAAAACAAACAATCCAAATGTTGTGGGTTGGCAAGTTAGAAAAAGAGTGAGAGTTATGGAAGATTTTGGTATTATTATTGCCTGCTGCGACCAGGATTATCTGTTTGCTAAGGGTTGCTGTGCTAGCATTCGATATTTCCTGGGAGATGTACCGATTTGTTTGTTGATTGATGGTACGTTTTCTGTGAGTGCTTTGGAAAAGTCTTACGGGGTGCGAGTTATCGATCGCACAAACGTTTCCCAAGAGGTTCTCAGGAAAAGAAGTTTTGGGTGGGGTAAAACTAAAATGATTGCTTTCTGGGAAAGCCCTTGGTCGAATTTTATGGTTTTGGATGCCGATACGATCGTCTGGGGCGATGTTCTGAAATTGGCTAATTTTAAAGAATTTGATTTTACGATAGATAAGCCTTGTTACGATTACTCGGATGCAGATGTTTCGGAGTTTTTCTTTGATATTCCGGGCGTTGAAAAGCATTTCCCGAAGTTTCGGTGGTCGGAATCGCGATCGAACTATTTCTGCACGGGTACTTTTTTTGCTAAACGCGGTATTTTTAGCTTGGAAGAATACATAGAAATTTTAGATTTTACGGAGGCTAATCCGGGGATATTTAAGTACGGAGAAATGGGGTTTTTGAACTTTATGATTTTCCGGGCGGCCGGGGAAAATCGACTGCGGGTGCAGAATGTGGATATGCAGTTGTTGGTGCCGGATTTTGACCAGGATTTGCTGAGAAAGCGGTTTCCGGTGGCAGAAAACGGGCCTGCGGGCGATCGCGAGTCGGCGACTGTGATTCACTGGTGCGGGCCGAAGCCGACTTTATCGACATCTAAGGTTTACTCGGAACCGATGAATTTTTGCCGCCGCAAGTGTCAGGAGGATGCTTGGAATCGCACGGGTTTGGCTGCGGAGATGTCGCTGCAAGTTGAGGATTTTCAGCGATCGATCTATGTGTATAAGAATAAGTTTAAGAAGAAGTTTCGGCAGTTAGTGCGATCGACTTGAAAAGATACCAATTAAGTTTGTAGTAAGGACTTTAGTCCTTATAATTATCGTCGGCAATTAAGTTTGTAGTAAGGACTTTAGTCCTTATAATTATCGTCGGTAGATTACCGATAGTCCAATTAGTTCGTAGTGAGGATTTCAGTCATAAGAAAAGAAGGACTAAAGTCCTCACTACGAACCAATTTTATTGGAAAGAAGGACTAAAGTCCTCACTACGAACCAATTTTATTATGCTTGTTGATGTGAATATTATTCATCGAGCGAGCGATCGACAATTTAACCTTCCAGAGGCAAAGTGGGCGCGGCTGGCGGTAAAACTTGGCGGTGAACGCTGACTTTGTGACTTTCCCGCTGAGTTTGCATTTCGACGGCGATCGCCTCAAATTCAATTTCCATGCAGCCGTAGGGAATCTCTAACTCGATACTAGCTCGCATATTTCCCAACCCGGTAGCTGTAAATTCGGTAATCCAGCGCGGCCCGTCGAGAATTAGGTAGGTTTGCCGATCGAATACCCAAACTTTTACATAAATCCGCGGCATTAATTCCGGTAGTTGCACTTTCACTATTACAGCCTGGCCTGCAAGGATTTGGGCGCGCGGCAATTCCAGGATGGGCATCGGTACTGACTCGTCTTCTGACAAAACGTAGGGAGTTGGTGGAGTTGCTTCTGCTTCTACTTTGGTGGTTTTTTGAGCAACTTGTTTCGGCTGCGGGGGCTCGTCAAACACCACAAATTCTCTCGCTTCCGGGCCAGTAGGTTGCGGTTGGGAAATGGTTTCCCTGATTGCTGGTTGCACTTTAGTTGGGCTGCTTTCTTCGACGACTGTTATGGCTTCGCTGGTATTGGGGGTGGCTTTTGGAGTTGGCGACAGGCTGGTTGCTTTCAGCCATTCGGGGGATTCGCCGGTGCTGGCTAGGGAACTCAGTCGCGACCAAAATCTATTTTGGACGTTTAAGGTTTGAAATGCCTTTTGTGAGGGGGGTGGCGTAGGTTCTGGGGCTGGTGTTTCTGGTTCGGGAGTGTTTTGGGGTTTTTGGTCGATCGCCCGAACTTCGGCCTTTTCTGGGGTAGTTGCGATGTCTGAGGGTTTGGTTGGTTGGTCGATCGCCCCGGCGGATGTTCTAGACGAATTGGTGATTTCTGAGAGCAATTGCGATCGGCTGCTGTCGGGCAGTTTGTTACCGAATGCCGGCAATTCTAGGCCGCCCGCACTTGGAGTCTGGCGGGAATTTAGTTGAGGGGGTAGGGATTCATTGCTTAAAGATTCATTGATGGCGACTTCTGCGGGAGATGGCAGATCTAAGCTTTTTTGTGCTACCCGGAGGAAGGATGGATGTACTTCTTTCCGAGGTGGTCTGACTGCTGTTGCAGAGGGTTCGGCTTGATGTTTTTCTTCGATGAAATCGTCTTTAATTGCTTCTAGCAGGTGTTCTAAACCGGCTGTAATTGTAAATAGTTTGGTGGCTAAAGTTACATCGCCGCTGCTAAGAATTGCTTCTCCTAAAATTAGGCGACTTTTGCAGTCGGGTGGGATGTAGGTAACGCAGGCAAAGATGCAGGGAGGAGCTTGTTCTGGCATCGGCTGCTCGATTTGGGCGAGTATTTGTGAGGTTTGGGGGTCTCGCAGGTAAATTTGCAGTTGTGCTGAACCGATGAGTTTTTGGAGTTCTTGAAGTTGCGATTCGGGGATGGGAGGTGGTGTTCTTCTGGTTTTTTGAGGTGGTTGGGGAATGTCGATTTTGCCGGAAATGATTAAGGGGCGGCCGAGTTGGGTGATGAAGGTTTCTCGATCGAGTACGAGTTCAAGTTCGAGTTTGACTGGGGGGTTCGGCGGCTGAGGCGTTTGGGGAAGGGGGAATTGGTAGATTTTGGTCGGCTGCGGTGGAGGTGGAGGTGGGGCTGGGATTTGGGTTGGTGTCCGATCGACTGCTGCTGCGTTTTGTGAAGCTGAGGGGAAAGCGGCGGCTTCGGAGGAGTCGATCGCGGGTAGGGGTTCGGAAGTTTCCGATTCTGCGGGCAATACTTCTAATTGCACGCCATACTGCCAAGATTTTGCTGGTTCTGATTTGGAATCTGGTAAGCAGGAGAGTTCCCACATTCCGGGTTTGAGACGGGTGTAGGGAATAATCACGACTAATCCTTCGGGGTTGGTGCGGGCCGATCTGCTTTGGACTTTCCGCTGGGGGGCCGTTTCGTCGAAGGATGTATGGATGATGCGAATTTCGATGTCGGTGTTGGGGTGCTGAATGCGCGCCACGACGCGATATTTGCCTTCTAGAATTTCCACGTCGGGGGTTTCTAGGGGCAACCAGGCGCGATCGCCTTCTTTCTGTAGTAAAAATTCTAATTTTTTCATTTTTGTTTCCCCTTGAAGGCTCCCGCTTGATTTGTCACAGGTTGGTGGTGGTTGGTTGAGCGACAGCTACAGATATTGAATTACTTTATGTTTTATAGCCTATCACCTCGATCGGTCAAGAGGCTCGATGGACAGTTGACAGTTGACAGTTGACAGTTGACAGTTGACCGCTGACAGTTGACCGCTGACAGTTACATAGTACGAGCATCAAACTGTTTATGCTAAAGAGTCCTAGCATATATCGATTCTATTCTATATATTTATCTCAATATCGGTAGTGGCGGTTGCTATATCGTTCCGTACAATTATCGCCATCCAAGAGCGATCGACTTACCAAACAGAGCCATTCTTCAATCTAAAATCTAAAATCTAAAATCTAAAATCTAAAATTCATTGACGGCGGCCCCACAAGCCGCTACGCTGTGAAATTAAGGTTGCTTTGCTCGAAGAGGAAGCAGCCAGCGTCGCCCGAAAATCTAGTTGCACTGTCCAAAGCTGCTGTAACAGCTAAGGACAGCTAACCGCCAAACTGGGATGAGCAGTATGGAGGCTAATCGAGGATAACATTCTCTGTCGCCGCCCTGCCTTTTGTTAGTATGCGGGGCGGCTGGGTTTTTGGGTTTTCCTCACCAGAAAAACCAAAAACTAGGAGACCATATTATGTCACAGGAATTTTTGCCTGACGATAACTCGTCCGTTAGCGAAGCCCTCGAAGAGGATCGTCCAAATGACGACTTTGAATCGGAACAGGAAGTCTTGCAGATAACCGTTTTCGGTTCCCACAAAGCCGTTTTAGAAACCATCCACACGTTGTACCGGCTGGGATTTGCAGCCGTCGGCGATTGGAGTCCTCCGCAGCGAGGGTCAAAACCAGGACAAGTGATTAGTGTACTGATTAAGCGATCGGGCAAAGTCTAGAAATTGGGCGGTCTTCATCTTTTTGTGCGGGCTAGAAGCCCACCCCACAATATTTTAAATAAACCCAATTGTGAAACAGGCATCTTGCCTGTTTATCCCCCAATTGTGGCACAGGCATCTTGCCTGTTTCTCCCTCAATTGCGGCCCAAAAGATTTAACTTTTTGTGCGGGCTAGAAGCCCACCCCACAATATTTTAAATAAACCCAATTGTGTAACAGACATCTTGCCTGTTTCTCCCTCAATTGTGGAACAGGCATCTTGCCTGTTTCTTCCCAATAGTGGAACAGGCATCTTGCCTGTTTCTCCCCACAATTACGCAATGACTATCTTAAGTAAACCGTATTGATTTATAGCCTTTCTCAAAAAGATGAGGTATGACTGACAGCTTACATAACCCTTCAACTAAGAGGGCTCAAGCCCAACAACGTACCTCATATGAGAGCTAGATCCGCTATAACTGTTTCTCCCCCATAGTGGAACAGGCATCTTACCTGTTTCTCCCCGACAATTACCAAGGACTGCCGATCGTACTAAAAGCGGCCCAATAATAAGGATGCGATAAATTTTTGCTCTCAAGTTTGGGGATAGACGGCGGCAACGGAGTTTCTCCCCTAGAACTTCGCAGTTGCCCATTTTCGATGGTGACTTTACCTTTAATCGCAGCAATTTGTGCTTGTCTGAGAGCTTCAGCTTTAATGATTGGAGGATCTTGAGGTTTGCTGCTAATTTTTAACTGCTGGTAAAACTCTGTCATCAGCGCCAGAGTCCCCGCATCTGACACATACCACAAACTGGCGAGGGCAGATTTTGCTCCCGATTGCAACGCTAAGCCGCCAAATCCGAGTTCTGCTTCTTTGTCTCCCGAGGCAGTTCTACAGGCGCTCAATACTAACAGTTCCAGTGGCGGATTGTTCCATTTCAAATCTCTCATTTGAGATAATCTGAGTTGGTTATCCCAAAATTGAATGTAGGAGTTATCTGGGCTTCCGGGGCGGAATTCCGCGTGAGTCGCCAGGTGGATGATGCCGTATCTTTGTTGCAGTCGCTGCGATTGCAAGTTAACGATGGTAAAATCTTCGTTGATAAAGGATTGACCTGGCCACTGTCGGGCGATCGCACTTAATTCTAACGGAACAGCCGGTAGCGGTTGTTTGTTCGCGGTTTCTGAGAAATTTTCTGCTCCCATTGCTAGGACGTGGGAGTTTCTGATATCGGCGTAATTGATGTCTATCAGCTTGAATGCCGGAATCCGCGACATACTGTATTTTTCGATCAAAAATTGCTTTCCGTCGTGCATTGCTGCTAGGGGTACCGTTCGCAAACCTTCGCCGACGCAGAACAGCAAGGTGTCAATTTTTGCTATTTTCAAGTCTGCTTCTAGCGGTGCAATTATCCATTGATAAAGTTGTTGAGCTGATTCTAGATAGCTGGTAGTATTAATTTGTGCTACTTTGGTGATTTCGCTGGTAAATGCTTGGACGACTGGCACCAGTTTGTCTTTTTGGGCTGAGGGGACGCTGCGGTTAATTGGCGGGCGATCGGGCAATATTAAGATTAGTTCTAGTTGGTCTGTGCGCGGGATGGCGTAAATTAAAGCTGGTTTTTTCTTAGTTTGAACTGCTAGGCGGGAAAGAGTTTTTGATATTGATTGGGCGGTTTTTTCGCGGGCGGCAAAGTCTTGTTCAAAGTATGTTTGATAGTCTTCTTCCCAGTCTTTTTCGATTCTGGTGACGGCTTCGGTGAGGTTTCCGCGATCGAGAATTTGTCTCATTTCTTGCCCGTTAAGTCCGCCTGGTTCTGGCTTTTGGGCAATGGTAGCGAGGTTCGCGGTGCTCCAGCAGAAAAGTATGGCTGTCAAACAGTAAAAAATAGCTCTTTTGATTTTTTTCTGAGTTGCGTGTTTTTGACGGTGCTGCTGGGATTGGTAGTGCATGGTTTTGGGGCGGTTAGACCATTTTCGATTTGCGATTAAAGAATTGGGAATGATGGTTAAAATCGAATTTTTTGAAACAATAATAACGGCTTATTTGACTGCTGCACCACTCTGGATCGTAAAAACCGTTGGTTCGGAGTGCGATCGTCCTGCTCGGTTGCCGATCGCGCTTCCTGTAAATAATTAACTCTGCTGGCGATCGCGATTATAGCATTCCACACAAACCCCAAACATTTGCGATCGCCCCAACAGCTCGCAACGCCTGATTCCTGACGCACCAACGACCGCGCCTGGGGCCCAGAAATTCGCGAATTATGTAAAGTTTTGTAAATTATGCAGAAGTTTTGCATAAAAATCGCAGATCCCGACAGATAGGCAAATAGAAGGCATTGCAGGGGATATGGCCGCTCCGACAGCGGGCGCACCAGTCGCTTTCGGAGTATTCGCTGAACCCCGGCAGCCTGCATAGCTGGTTGGAGACTATTTTTCTGAGTAACCTTGGAACAAGAGATGCCTACTAAGGACGAAATTGACGATCGGCTCAAACAGCTAGCCATAGCTGCCAAAAATCACCAGCCTAAAACTTTAGGGCGACAGAAAGCTGTGACCAGATTAGTGATGGAAATTGAAAAATATAAAATCATTAACTGTCCGCAGAATAAGAATTTTTCCTACGCAATTTATCAGGAAATTTTGCTGGAAGCCAAACAGGAACTGATGTTTCGCATTTCCCGGGAAATTCACAACTACCGACCTGAAAAAGAGGTCAGCCAGTGGGTAAACTTCTTGATAGTTAAATGTTTTCAAGAAACCACCCCTAAAGTTATAGGTAGGAAAGATTTACCAACTGTATACTACGGAGATATGGAACCCGTTTTCAATCAAATGGAAAAGCAGCAGGTCGAACATGAATCTTGTCCAATCGCAGCAGGTCTAATTGAGATGATTGAAGAAGATCCGGGCGATATTTTTCAAAACGAAGTGATGAGAAAGCACGCCCACGTCAACTTTAAATTGTTGCTGGTCAAGAGAGTGATAGAAGATGCAAGCTTGCAGCAAATCTCCGAAGAGTTAGGAGTAAGTATTTCAAGTTTGAGCAGTTTTTACCAGAGGTCTTTGGAGAAATTCACGCCCAGATTCCGAGAATACTTGTAGGACATTCAAAACCCAAAAGCAGAGATGGATCATGAATAACACAGAAGTTGATTTAGTTTTGACAATACCGATCGCCCCAGCAGCCTACCGCAGCGCTCAAACCCTTGCACAGCAACAAAGTGACCGGGGGAAAGCCAAACAGGTTTATCTCAATGCTTTGGCTGTGCACGCAGTCGATTTCTACTTTCAGTGTATGGAAATAGACACTGATTTGGATGCCAGCAATATTTGGAATCCTGCGATCCAGAAATTCATGGATATTGCGGATTTGGATGTCAAAGGTATTGGGAAACTTGAATGCCGTTGGGTAAGCCCTGGTGAAGAAGGTGTCTCGATTCCGGCAGAAGTGCGATCGGACAGAATCGGTTATGTTGCTGTAGAGATCGGCCAATCTCTCGAAGAGGTGAAGTTGCTGGGATTTGTCAAAAATGGCGATCGAGAAAAAGTTCCACTTAGCGACTTGGAGTCGATCGACAACCTGCTAGAATACTTAGACGAGCTCAAGCCTGTAAATCTGAGTCAGTGGTTGCACAATATTGTCGGTAGCGGTTGGCATACAGCCCAAACACTGTTCGAGTCAAAACCAGAATTGCAGTTTGCTTTCCGAAGTCCCCAAGTAGTCGAAAAAAGTGCTTCAGCAGATGTGCACGTACCAGTCAAGCGAGGCAAATTACTCAACTTAGAGTGGGGAAAAGAGCAAGTAGCTTTATTTGTGGAATTGATGACAACCGATGAACCAGATATCGATATTTCGGTAGAGGTTTATCCCACAAACGGTCAAACTAACTTGCCCAACGATTTGCAGTTGATGGTGCTGGATGATGAAGGTGAACCTCTGATGCAAGCTAGAGCAAATAAAACGGAAAATTTGCTTTTTGAGTTAAGCGGAGAACCGGGAGAGCATTTTAGTGTCAAGTTGGCTTTGGGCGATTTCAGCGTGACTGAAAATTTTTTGATCTAATTGTCACTTATCAAGAGGGGGTGTGAATTGTGGATAAGTTAATTGTTTTGAAATTAGACGGAGATTGCGAAGAAGGTTTTCGCTGCACCATAAAAATTGGGAAAAATAATCAATTTCCCTCTACGGACTTTACGGAAAGTAAAACATTGCCAGCCAACCCGCAAATAGCAGCTTTTGAAGAAGAACATTGGCGGGAAAAATATCGAGCTATGGGAACAAATTCCCGGCATCACCAGGAAAATTTAGTGCATTTAATTTACCCTTTTTTGCACAAAGATGCCAAAAAAAATACTGCTGTGAAATCGACGGTGGCTAAAGGATTGTCTTTTCGTCGGATAAAACCGAAAAAGATTAATGCAAGAAGTCCTGTGAATGATTGCAAAGAGTCTGGGAAAAAACTTGTGTTGATGCTGAATGATTGGCTCAAGTCTCCTGAATTTGCTAGGGTAGATAGAATAATTGGGGACAATTTAAATCCAGATGAAGAGGCAAGGGTGCTGATTTGCACAAATGACAAACACTTGCACAAACTGCCTTGGAATCAGTGGGATTTGTTTGAAAGATTTCCGAAAGCCGAACCTTCGCTGAGTAAATTAAACTATGTAACACTGGAAAATCCTGGACAACCTATCCGCAAGTCTAAGGTAAGGATTTTAGCAATTCTGGGAAACAGCGCTGGGATTGATATCACGCAAGATAGGAAAATTTTGGAGGATTTGTCTCCCAATGCTGAGGTGAGGTTTCTAGTGGAACCGAAACAGGACGAAATTAACGACGAACTTTGGGAGCAATTTTGGGATATTATATTTTTTGCAGGACACGGGGAAACTGAGGACGATATTGGAAAAATATATATCAATCAAACTGATTTTTTGACAATTAATGAGTTGTGGTGCGGCTTGAGGAAAGCGGTAAAAAATGGTTTGCAACTTGCAATTTTTAACTGTTGCGATGGGTTGGGTTTGGCTAGAAATTTAGATGATTTTCAGATGATTCCGCAAATGATTTTAATGCGGGAGTTTGTGCCGGATTTTGTGGCTCAAGAATTTTTAAAGTGTTTTCTTAAAGAGTTTGTGGATGGCAAGTCTTTGTATGCAGCAGCGGGGGAAGCACGGCGGCGGTTGGAGAGTTGGGAAAAGGATTTTCCTTGTGCTAGTTGGTTGCCTGTAATTTGGCAGCATCCGGCAGCGAAGCCTGCGGTTTGGAACGATTTTTTGCTGGCACCGGATTCGCCTGCTGTGGCCCCGGATTTGACTTTGCTTCCCACGTCTGGGAAAAGACCGCCGGTTAATGTTTTTTCGCGTTTGAAGTCGGTGATTTTGGCGAGTGCGGGCTGTACCCTGGCTGTGATGGGAACGCGCTATTTCGGGGTGATGGAGCCGTGGGAATTGTCAATGCTCGATCGACTAATGAGCCAGCGCGAACCGGAATTAATCGACAATCGGTTGCTGGTTGTGGAAGTTACAAACAAGGATGCCGAGAAGTACGGCTATCCCCAAACGGATGCTACTTTAGCAAAGGCGATGGACAAATTGCAGCAGTTTAAACCTATAGCAATTGGTTTGAATATGCACCGAAATGTGGCAAGGGAGCCAGGAAGAAAAAATTTAATTTCCCTATTTGATAGCAATCCTAATATTATTACTGTATGCAGTTATGGTTCCAATGATATAAATTACGATCCGCCGCCAGAATTGTCTAAGGCTAAATTAACCAATCAACTTGGTTTTAGCGATTTGACTCCGGATGAATTGCGCCATGAAAAAGGTAGCAGTATTCGCCGTCAATCTCTTTCCTATAAACCAAATCTTTCTAGTTTTACTAACAAGTGTAAAATTCCCACTAGCTTCAGCTTTCTGTTAGCTTTGCGTTTGTTGGAAAATCAAGGAATAAAATCACAGATAAGTAACAATCAAGAGTGGCGAATCGCTGATGTTACATTCAAAAGATTGGCTACTCGTACAGGAGGTTATCAAGATTTAAAGGCGCTAGTAAGTCAAATATTGCTCAACTACCGCGCCAACCCCAAGCCAGCTTTTAAAGTGACGCTTCAAGAAGTATTGGAAGGGAAAATAAACTCTGATTTAGTCAAGGGTAAAATTGTCCTAATTGGTCACACTTCGGAGGTTTCGAGGGAGGATTCTGATACTCCTTACGGTAAAATGTCGGGAGTTTGGATTCACGCTCACATGGTGAGTCAAATCCTCAGCGCTGTAATTGATAAAAGGCCGCTATTGTGGGTTTTGCCGCAATTGCAAGGGATACAGTGGGGAGATGCTGTTTTTGTGTGGTTGGTGGCTGTGACGGGCGGGCTGTTGGTTTGGCGGGGTCGATCGCTCTTGGTGTTGGCGATCGCTAGCGGTGTTATGATCTGTGTGCTGTACCAAGGTTCTTTGGTAATTTTGACTTTCGGTGGCTGGATGCCTTTGGTTCCGGCGGTTTTGGCTTTAGTTGCGACGGGTGGTATCTTGTTTGTGTACGATCGATCTTAATTAGCCTCGGCGGCTGAAATTTCGGAGAAATCTCGGCGGTTGAAACCGCGTTTATACAAGCAAATTCCGAACTCAGAGGGACTGGGAGAGAAGAGGGCTTTTATGTGTAAAATGCAATTGCAGTTAGTTTTGGGTTTAATTTTGGCGATCGATTCTGCGTCAGCGCTGGCAAATCCGGCACATCCAGCTACTGTAGTAGAGAATAATTTGGTCAAAAATCATCGAATTGCGATCGCACAAAACGCCAAACCCCAGAGAAAGCCGGATATAAAAACACCAATCACACCACCAGACAAAAACACGAAACCCGGGGCCGGATCGAAAGTATCAAAAACACCTAACACACCTCCCGATTCTAATACCAAACCTGGTGGACTCGACCCTTCTAAATCATGCAAAAGAACCAATAAGGTAATTGCTCAACCCCTTTAACAAGAAGACAAGATAGACATTAGATAAAGGAATGGAAAAACTCCCCGACTTAAAACAACTATCGAGCGAGGCAAAAGAAGCCTTGATAGTAGAGCTATGGGAGAAAATCCAAAAACTCAGCGCAATATTAGACACCTACGAACCAAAACCCGAGCCAGAGCCATCTCCCAAAAAAACTCTTCAAAATTCCAGCACTCCACCTTCCAAGGGATTCAAGCCCAACATTTGTACCGACGCTCTAGTTGAGCAATTACAACGGCAGCTTATTTTGAGAAATAGCGGCAATTGATTCCCCTGCGATCGCAAATCCCGCCTTGATTTCAACACCCTCGATCAAATCCTGTGGCATATTTTTAAAGACTCCAACCCAAAAATAAATCTAACAATCAATACAGTTGAACCTGAAGCAGCGGAAATTCGGGATTGAGATCGAACTCTCACCGTAAATTTTTCAATAATTGCTTTTTATGTCCTATGTCTTTAGGTTGTAAATTAAGTTGCATCAAATTTAACTAGCGCTATCACTGGGAGCAAAGTATGGCAAGCCTCGTGGTAGAGTTCGGCTAAGTCGATATTTTGGGTGGCGACAAGTTGGCGGCGGTATATTTCAGTTTTGGATCGCAAAGTAAATAATTTACACTCTTGAAAGTGGGACGGGCGGGACGCCCATCCCACAAGAACCATCAATAAGTTATTTAATTCTCATTCCTTTGCTGTTGACTTGATTTGCGATCGCACCAACAATTTTCGATCTGATAGGTACTTGTACGGATTACGAAAATAGTGTTAAGGCTACCAATCAAACCAAATTTCTCAGTTTTTTTTATACTCATCTTTGTTAATTGTGGCACGGGCGTGTCGCCCGCGAGCCATCGGCAGTTAAAAACTCCAAAATTTATGGCACTTTTTCCGATCGAGCAACTAACTGTGATATATATAACTCACTTTTCCTAATTTATATGTAATAATACTTAATTAGATAAATAATTTTACACTATGCGGTCGATCGCCAATGTTAGCTATCGACAACCCAAACAGAATCGATGCCAAATTAAAAACAACATTTCCAGCTCCCTCAATGAAAATAGCCGCGTGTGGCAGTTAATTGCAGTAAATTCAAGTCAGGGATTGATAAACAGATTGAATTTCCAAATTTACACACGATTTTCATATAAATTGACAAATTTAGCCAAACAAATTAATTCTAAACTGTTAGAATAGCTAACAGTTAGTATTACTGCAATTGCGGTGCAGAGCGAATACCTGTACTGTCTATAAAGCAAATTAGCGATCCGTCCATAATTAAATGCCCGAGTCGCCTATACTTACTTACACCCCCCTGGGAAAAGTAAACTAAAAACCTAAATAAGTCACTGAAGCACCCTCCGAGCAAGTGCAGGAGCTTCACAGAAAGCCTCTGTTGACGCCAAGGTTTTTTTACTCAAACATGAAATTTGATTTGTATGCTGCACCAACCGAGCATCCCTTTTGCTCACGCCACCTTGCTGAGTACAGCAATGGTGGAGATTTTTCAGGGGGAAGAAAGATGAATTTGGAACAATCCTCTACAGGAATAACCCCCGATAGCTGCGCTGCGGCAGTAGTGGAAATCATTCCGCTGATTGTGGGGTCGATTCGAGCCCAAATGCGAAATCAAGGAGAACCCTTTTTATCGATATCTCAGTTTCGCAGTCTTATGTTTCTTTACCGCTATCCAGGTTCTTCTTTATCCAAGTTAGCAGATTATTTGGGGGTAACTCGACCGACTGCTTCTGCAATTTGCGAGCGCTTGGTTCAGGAAAAATTTGTAGACCGCAAAGAACATCCTCAGGAACGGCGAGCGGTGGTGCTGAAACTGACAGAAACTGGTCGTGCGAGGCTCGAAGAAATTCAAGCGCTCACCTGTAGCAATATTTCGCCAATGTTCGAGGATTTGTCTGAGGAGCAGATGGAGAGCGTTTTAGCAGGATTGACGTTACTCAGAGAGGTGTTTGACGGCAAATCTAACGATCGGTAAAACCTCATATACATCTATTTACTGTTTAATCTGTGACATATAGGTTGTAGGGTACGTAGTCCGCACCCTACAGCTTTTTTTGACCTATAGCCCAATACGGTTCATTTAACACTCCTTATACTTGGATATCCCCCTCGCATCCCCGTTAAGAAGCAGGATGGTTTTATAGTCATCACAAAAATTAGGTACGTAGTTGGGCTTGGGCCCTCTTTATCCATAGGCCTAAAGAGGGCTTAAGCCCAACTACGTACCTTGATTAGGAATAACAATTTAATAACTTAAGCAATGTTTGCTCGTTGCTCGTTACCAGGAAGAGCCTAGTAATGCAGATTCGGAGGCTCTGCTTCCCTTTACCTTGCCGCTTATGGAGATAGAGGATAGTTATTACATAATTTACTTTTTGGCTGAATTTAACAGCTTTGCTAAAACGTTTCGCGTTATCTGCTGAGCTCCGGCATTTAAAACAGGCGATCGCAACTGCGGCGCATTGTAATCGTCCAATCCCCACGCCCACTGCATCGAACCAGTCGCGAATACTTTCGCCCCCGAATCTGCTGTATAAACCGTCATATCAGCATAGCGAGTACCGCCACCATAAGGGTATGGAGAATGGCCGACCCGAACTATATTTTTCGGAGCATTGCCAAACATTCGATCGACTTCATAACCCAACAGTCCCGGTAACTTGTCGCCCTGTTTTAACTGAGTTTTTTCCAGCAGCCAATCCGGGGCATTTTTATCAATCACAATATCAGAATTAACTTGAAATGTCTCGTACATAACACCTATCAAAGCATCTTCTGGACTTCCGATAGAGTGGTCTCGCCAGCGAGTTGTTACTAAAGAATTAAGTGCTGGCGATTTATTGTAACTTGTTGCTATTTGAGTGCTTTCTAGTTGCTCTGTTCCATAGCTTAATTCCCCAGTATTAGCTATTTTTACTATCGAATTAACGGCGCCTAATTCTTTTTGTAATGCGCCCATAGGGTCTAAATCTGCCATTTCTTTATAAGCAACCACAGTTCGGTTTACTTCCCTAGTAATTCGGCTGGGTTCTAGGCGGATCTGCAAATAGCAAATATTGGAACCAAAAAATCCGATGCTGACGCCTTCATCTCTAGCAGCTTCTATATTTTCTCGCATATCTCGCGACCAGTATT
Organism: Oscillatoriales cyanobacterium; assembly: GCA_004292955.1. GTDB lineage: Bacteria > Cyanobacteriota > Cyanobacteriia > Cyanobacteriales > Microcoleaceae > Microcoleus. Next base: position 73,377 of record RDXX01000009.1, read on the forward strand.
CGTCGTGACCGACGGACAAAAATGCTTTGTGAGACAACAGCAACCGGGAGTTAAAATGCGTGTCAATGTTGGTGGCATAGGTAACATCGTAGCCTTCTTTTTCCAGCCACCTGACCATATTGTATTCCCAACCAGCGCTCGAAGTTCTCCTTTTTGGCTGAAAATTTGTCAGAAATTCCCCCGCACCTACGCCGTAAGCTGCTTTGCGGTTGGGACTCATGGCGTAGGGCCGATTAAACGAAACCTTGTAAGCTTGTTTTGCCATGCTGTTCCAGCGGTAAAGGGATTTGTGACCCCAATTGTTGTACGCTTGGAAAGTGGTAACGCTGGATTGAAATAAAATGTCGGATTTGCGATCGTCATCCCGCACTGCAAAGATGATATAACTTTGTTTCCCGCTGATACTGGCTGTGAGTTTAGCTAAATAAATGCCGCTCGTCCAGTCGGAAGGGCGATCGGGAATTCGCAAAATATACGGGTCTTTCCAATCGCATTCTATCAGTCCCGATGCTTCATCTTCTCTCGGCGGAGGCTGTCTGATTCCCTTCCGCACAATTGGGTCATTCATCCGGCGGCCACCGAGTCCATTATACCATCCGGTGCGGAATATTTCTATGCTATAATTCGGTTCTTTAGTGTTGACAAATAACTTAATTTCGCCGCCGAGATTGACGCTGGTCAGAGAGGCATAACCTTCGATTTCTCGCTTCGTAGCAGGATTTTCTAACTCCCAGTCTGGGGTTCCGGGTTTTTGGTTTTCTCGGGCTGTGAGATTGGTGCCGATAGCACTTTTTGCGATATTTGAATAGTCTTGAGAATGTGCTGCGCTGTTAGACAAAAAAGGGGCGGCTAAGCCAAGTGAGAAAGCTTTCAGAAACTCTCGGCGGCGCAATTTCGACAATAGTTTAACTGTCACTGGTTTAAGTCTATGAATTTTAGGTGATAGATTGTACGGTTGGGTTTGGGTGTATCGGGCGTAACAATACTTTACAATAGCCCTGGAAACATCATACCTGAGATAGATTAATTTGCGATCCTCTTCGAGGGCTTCGCCAACGCGCGATCGTCCTACTCCGACTGAGTGATTTGTCTGAATTTTTCTTCACATATAATGTATTAGGTCTTATGATGTATGCCTTATGGCGTATGTCCCATCACCGAACAGTTTTAGATAGAAAAGCCGATTTGAGATGTTTTTAGGTACAAGTCCCCGGAAGCATCCGCGAATCGCCTCTAAAATCTAAAATCTGAAATCTAAAATCGGATGATTTATTTGTGTGAACCAGCTTTATGAGTGAATCAACCAATCCACCGCTATCTCCACCAGTTTCTCGACGAACCGCCCTCAAATTCCTCGGAGTCGGTGCCGCAGGCGGGCTGCTGGGCTACTCTCGATTGTCCAAGCCCGAACCCGCCGTTTTTGTGCAAGATACTCTTGACTTGCCGCGAATGCTGAATAAACCCAAAACCGTTGCAGTTGTCGGCGCAGGATTAGCAGGGCTCGCCTGTGCTTACGAACTGAGTCAGCGGGGTTTCGCCGTGACGCTGTTGGACAAATCGCCCCAACTCGGCGGTAAAATTGCTAGTTGGCCGATACAAGTCGGCAACGAAACCTTTATGATGGAACACGGTTTTCACGGTTTTTTTCCGCAATACTACAACCTCAAAAGTGTGGTCAAAGAACTAGAAATTACCGATAACTTTGTATCTTTAGAATCCTACGCCGTTGTATTTCGAGACGGCAAATACCAACCAGAAGTTTTCCGTCCCAACCATTCAGCTTTCCCCTGGAATATCGTTGATTTGGGGATATCTTCTCCGAATAGGCTCAAGTGGGGAATCAATCTGACAAAACCCGCTCACTGGCAAGTCTTTCGGGAAATCGGCGGTTTTCAAACTCAAAAAAGTTTCGCTCGCCTTGACAATATATCAGTTGCTGACTGGGTAAAAGGTGAATTCCCGCGCGGACTTTACGACTTGTATTTTCTGCCTTTTGCCAAGTCCAGTCTCAACGCTCCCGACGAATTGAGCGTGGGAGAATTAATGCAATTCTTCCACTTTTACTTTTTCGGAAATCCCGAAGGTTTGGCATTCAACGGCACGCGGCAAGATATGGGCACGAGTTTGGTGCAGCCGATTGCCAGATCCATTGAAAGTAAAGGTGGCAAAGTATTGACAGATGTCGCAGTTAGCGGAATTCACTGGGAAAACGGTCAGATTGATTCTTTGACTTATCAGTCTGGAGACGTGCAGAGTAAAGTACCTTTTTGGGTAAAGCGAAACGCGCTGTTAACTGACAGCAACTCTACGGAATATTTCGGCGCTGGCGACAGCGTGTTTGCCGCCGCACCCGGAGGAAAAGAGGCAATTTCTCTGAGCTGTACTCACCAAGGCTGCACGGTTCAGAAACAAAATGACGGTCAATTTCACTGTCCTTGTCATGGGGCAGTTTTTGATGCTGATGGGCGAGTTGTGAGCGGGCCTGCTCAACGGGATTTGCCTCGATTTAAAGTAGTTGATAAAAAATCCGATGAGATACAGTTAGCCACCGCTCCTAATAAGTCGCAACCGCAGAATGCAGGGGAAACATTGAAGGCTGATTATTATGTATTTGCGGCGGATGTTCCGGGGATGCAGCATTTGTTTAGTTTGGCCAGCGGTGAGGTGAATCCGCAGGTGCAGAGCCGAATTGAGGAATTGAAAATAGCCGATCCGTTTGCGGTTGGGCGTTTTTGGTTCGATCGCGATTTTGCCTGGGAACACAGCAATTTTAGTTCGCTTTCCGGCTACAAACTGACTGACAGCATCACACTTTACCACAAAATCCAGGATCAGTTCATCGAGTGGCATCAGAAAACTGGCGGTAGCGTAGTGGAACTGCACGCTTATTGTTACAAGGAGAAGGAATTCCCCAACCAGGAAGTTTTGCTGGCTACTTTTGAGCAAGAATTGTATGAAATTGTACCGGAATTAAAAGCAGCAACTCTGCTGCACCGGGAGTTGGTAAATCAAAAGAATTTCTCGGGCTATCCGCCCGGTAGTTATGCGGAAAGGCCGGAGACTTGCTGCGCTGTTCCCAATCTGTTGTTTGCCGGAGATTGGGTAAAAATGCCTTTTCCTTGCGGTTTAATGGAAAGGGCGGTGAGCAGCGGTTTGTTGGCAGCTAATGCTATTTTATACCAGGAGGGTTTGCAGAGGCGATCGCTCTTGACGGTGAATCCCGAAGGCGTGCTGAAAATCTAAGGTTTGCAGCGGGGCGGATTTTCAATCGTGTCCGCACGAATAAAAACTGGTTCGTAGTGAGGACTTTAGTCCTCAGGAGAAGAAGGACTAAAGTCCTAACTACGAACCTTAAAAAAAACTGGTTCGTAGTGAGGACTTTAGTCCGCATCCATAGAAGGACTAAAGTCCTAACTACGAACCTTTTTATTTTATTTCGAGTTAAATTAGCACACAAAACATTGGTTTATGGCTAAAAGAATCTGGTGGCAAAAACCGCAAATCCGCACCGACGAAGAACAGCAATTGCACCGAAAAGTTAGCTGGCTGGAACTCTTTTTTGACCTGGTATTCGTAGTTATTATTGCCGAATTATCGCACAATTTGGCGATCGATGTTTCTTGGGTAGGCGCGGGTAAATACATCTTGCTATTCTTGCCCGCGTGGTGGGTTTGGATCGGTGCAACTTACTATAATGAGCGGTTTGAGACAGAAGGAATTGAAAATCGATTGTTTACGTTTCTCCTAATTTTGGCTGTAGCGGGATTGGCGGTATTTTCCCACCACGGTTTAGGAGAAACCTCTGTGGGTTTTGCCTTATCTTACGTATTTGCGCGATCGATCGTAACTGTTCTCTGGTGGCGTGCTGGTTACCACGAACCGAGTTTCCGCCCAACTGCGAAACGGTTTGTCATTGGTTCTAGTATTTCGATCGCCTTTTTTATCTTATCCGTTTTCGCACCTCCCCCAACACGTTTTATCTTGTGAGTAATTGGCTTATTTGTAGATATCAATACCCCGATATTTACCCTCAGACACCAATCAAAACTCCCCCAATTTAGCAGTTCCAGACTTCCCGAAAGATACGGACTATTTATGATTATAGTTTTGGGGGAAGCCGTAGTCAGCGTAGTTCAAGGATTAGCCGCCAAAGAACACTTTGAATTCGCCCATGCCATCACTGGAATTCTGGGAATGACGCTGATTTTCGGTATATGGTGGATATACTTTGATTTTGTCGCTCGCAGGCCTCCAAAACCTGCAACTGGTTGGGTATTTGCTTGGGGATATTTGCATATGCCGCTGGTAATGTCGGTGACGGCAACGGCGGCAGGAATCAACAATGTAATTGCCTCGAAAGCAACAGTGCTGCCTTTGAACGTGCGGTGCTTAATTTGTGGTTCTTTAGCGATTTCTTTAGCTGTGATTGCTCTACTAGAAACCACTTTGCGCCGAGATGAGGACGAACCCGCTCACCCGATATGGAGTCCTGCCTTAAAGTTAGCTGCGGCGGTTGTGACACTAATTGTAGGTCTTTTCGGAGGATTAGGAGCGATCGCTCTCCTGAGTTTGTTGGTAATATTACTAGCAATTCAGATGAGTTACGGTTTGTGGGTGTGGTTTCGCTGAGGAGAAAAGTCAGAGCTTGGGAACAAAAAAACATCCGCGTGGCTTTGGGTGCATCTGCGGGTAAAATGTTGAATGAGTATAAAGCAAGAATAGATGCTGAAGAGTAACTGGAAAATTCCCAATAAATCTGTAACGTTTGATGATTTTGCAACAGAATACGATTTCGCTGCCACCTTGGAAAGCCAGAACGATTTTTTTACTAAAAATCTGTCTTCCAACAAAGGTACAGCATTAGATATTGGCTGCGGTTCTGGCATTCTGGCTTGGGAATTAGCTAAGTATTACGAGCGTGTAGTGGCGGTAGATTTATCAGCAAAAATGCTGGCTATTGCTAGTCAAAAACGCTCAGCCCCCAATATCGAATACATCCAAATGGATGCCAGTCAATTAGCGCTCGATCGCCAATTTGATTTAATAGTTAGTGCCACCACTTTTCACCACCTACCCAACCTACCCGTCGCCCTCTCAGGCATTAAGAACTTGTTAAATCGGCAGGGTAAAATTGTCTTTTTAGATAATGTCTCAGAAGTCGAAACACCAGCCACCCTCGGCTACATTATAGGTGCAATTAGAGATTTTATTCCCGATTGTTCTAAATACGGATTTCGCGATGCTTCAAGATTGTTGAAATTTAGATTGTCGCCAAGCTGGTTGAAGCATTTAGCGAGCGACAGGTATTTGTCAGAAGGGAGATTTAAAAGAATTTACGGCCGTTGCTTTCCCGGCTGTTATTTTGTAAAATTGGGTTGTTCTATGGGCGTAATTTGGGAAAATTTGTAATGCAAAATAATGCGATCGAATCGATATCTGCAAGGGGAGAAAAAACTCACATCCGCGAGTTGGGCATTAATTTGGAGCAATGGTATGCAGTCGCCCGCAGCACAGAGGTACAGAGTCAGCCCCTAGCTGTGATATTGTGGCATCGGGCGATCGCACTTTTCCGCGACAGTACAGGCAAAATCAACGCCTTAGAAGACAGGTGCCCGCACCGACAAGTTAAACTCAGCCACGGCAAAGTTAAAGGCGATTTAATCGAATGCGCTTACCACGGATGGCGATTAAATGCAAGCGGAGAATGCGCCGAAGTCGATTATTTAGCAGAAAACCAAAAGCTACCTAACTGCAAAATTCGCTCCTATCCAGTCAAGGAGCAAAACGGTTTTATCTGGCTGTTTCCCGGCGACAAAACCCAAGCCGAAAAAATAGATTTATTGGATTTGCCCGAGTGGGAACATCTCAATTATATTGCCACAGTCTCAGTCATCGACTGTCAGGCACACTATTCATTTTTAATTGAAAATTTGATGGATATGTACCACGGACACTTGCACGATGATTGGCAAGCTTGGGCAAATCCGGTATTAGATAGTTTAGCAGAAGACGAGCATCAAGTAACAGCTCGCTATCAAGCACAAAGTTATTACAAAATAGATAAAATTTGGTCAATTTCCCAGTTATTTTTTAAGTCTCTGCGCCGACTGCACCCGGAACCGCTTGACGTGAGTTATGTTTACCCGCACTGGGTTTCAACATTGGGAAGCGACTTTAAGATTTACTGCTTGGTTTGCCCGGTAAGCGAGACAGCAACTCGCGCTTATTTAGTTCATTTTACCTCATTAAATGCGTTTTGGCGGCTGCACAAATTGCCTGTGTGGTTTCGCAAGTTTATCAAAGATAGCTGTTTCGGTGCCGCTCAAAAGTTATTAGATGGTTTGGTGCGGCAGGATGTGTTAATGATTGAGGAAGAACAGCAGGCTTTTTTGCAGAATTCGGAAAGAAAGAGTTACGAATTAAATCGGGCGTTGGGTAGCGTGCAAAAGTTGATGAGAAGTCAGGCAGAAAATGGGTGATTCAGCCGCAGATTGACATCTGCGGCGCGACGAATGGAACCAGCCTGCACAGGCTAAGTTGAGAGTTCGCCTTTCCAAGCTTGAGCATGGTATTCTAGCAACAGGGAAAATTGACTTTCGGGAAGCAATTACCAACCACACCTAACACAGGAACCAAGCATGAACCGTGTCAGCATCAAGGGTGAACAACATCCGATTAAAAAAATCTTTAGCGATGACTTTATGTTCACCATTCCCCTCTACCAGCGTCCCTATGCTTGGACAAAGGAGGAAGCTGGGGAACTGCTGGAAGACCTGCTAACATTCTTGGGAGATGGTAACGAGACGATTGATGAACTCAACCCCTACTTTCTAGGCAGCATAGTTTTGATTAAATCGGAGCAGCCAGCCGCTGAAATTGTAGATGGTCAGCAACGTCTAACGACTCTCACCATACTACTAGCTGCTCTCAGGGCATCATTGCCAACAGAACACGCCAATGACTTGACCACTTTTCTATACCAAAGAGGCAGCTTGATTGCGGGTACTCCTAATCGTTACCGTTTGACTTTGCGCGAGCGAGATGCAGACTTTTTCAAGGAATATATTCAAAATGAAGGTGGTATTAACAAGCTCAAAGAGTTGAACAGTGTTGAGCTGATGGATAGTCAGAAGCTGATTAAAGAAAATGCACATTTATTCTTGCAACGTTTCCATGCAATAGGCGAACATTGCTGTATACGCCTTGCCCAGTTCATCATTACTCAGTGCTTCTTAGTAGTGGTTTCTACGCCTGACTTTGACTCTGCATATCGGATATTCTCTGTGTTGAACAATAGGGGATTAGATCTTTCTGTAACTGATATCTTGAAAGCTGACATTATCGGAAAAATACCCGAAAGTCAACAAGAAAAATATACTAAAAAGTGGGAAGATACCGAGGAGAATCTGGGACGCGAGTTATTCAAAGATTTGTTTTCTCATATTCGCATGATTAAGGAAAAGAAAAAACTTAGCAAGAGTATCCTTAAAGAGTTTCAAGAAAACATCAATCCTGCGGCTGGGCCTCAGCAATTCATTGATGAAATTTTAGCTCCTTATGCTAAGGCTTTTTCGGACATTTACAACTTAACCTATGAAAGCGAGGCGCGTGCACAGGAAATTAATCAACTATTTAAATGGTTAAACAAAATTGATAATTTTGACTGGGTACCACCTGCCATTCTCTACCTATCTCGCAACCGTAACCGTAATAACCCCGATAATTTGCTGCGTTTCTTTAGAGATTTAGACCGCCTTGCCGCAGGTTTAATGATTGTCCGCGCCAATATCAATGAGCGCATAGAACGTTACAGCAGATTGCTTACTGCTATTGAGCAAGAGGAAGATTTATTCAATTCCTATTCACCGCTCCAGTTTACTCCTGAAGAGTCAAACAATATCCTTAGAGTCCTCGATAGTGACCTTTACCTAATGCAAAAAATTCGTCGTTATGTTTTGGTGCGCTTAGATGCTGCTCTGTCAGAAGGTGAAGCATCTTACAACTTCTCCAACATTACTGTCGAGCACGTACTTCCCCAAAATCTAGGTGCTAATAGTGAGTGGATGAAGTGGTTTGCTAATCAGCAAGAGCACGCTCAATATGTACATCGTCTTGGCAACTTAGTTTTACTATCTTGTGCGAAAAACACTCTGGCACAAAATTATGATTTTGATGTAAAAAAACAGAAGTATTTCACCACTAAAACAGGTGTTTCACCCTTTGCACTTACTACCCAAGTGCTGCGGGAACAGGAATGGACGCCAGAAGTAATCGCTCGACGACAGAAAGAGCAGATTAATGTTCTCAAGAATCTTTGGCGCTTATAGGATAATTGAATTGGATATCAAATTGCTATTATCTATCCATCAGCACAAAAGCCAGAGCTAAAATTAACAATCAAACCAGAAATTGCTTCGGGTGCATCTGGCGCAAGGAAGAGGGCGAAGCATGACCGCATATAAGTTATTAGTTATCATCTCCTATTTTCTGCGGTCATGCTTCGCCCCTACGCATATATTCGCTTGCATTGAGATGCACCCATTGCTTCAAGATTGAAAGCTAAAATCAAAGGAAAAGTTACTCATCCATAAATTAAAATAGAACCCTGTTGTTGGGTTCTCTTCTTGTTCTTGCGAACGAAACATGAAAAAAATTGGCGCGGCCTACACTGCTCTATCGAACAGTTCGGTCGTACATTACTGATTATAGCTTGCTTCTTAGCAGAAGGCAACCCATATTTCTAACTTGCCCGAAGGCTACACAGCCCAAAACCTACATCTGATGGCTCGATAGGATTGGTTACACCTCTGCTAAAAAATCGCAATTCATCTGCGTTAATCTGCCGTTATCTGCGGTCAAAAAAATCGATATCCCGCAGCACAAACCTTACTTTTTAGGCCGCTGCTGCTGGTAAACGCTGACAACTTTGTCCGCATAAGTAGCAGTGGCGCCACTTTTGCAAGCTGCGGATTCTCCTGTCATCCACCAGCAAGCGGCGCGGCGGATAGCGGTTAATTCATTGTTGCTGCTAGCTTTGTATTCGTCGCGCAGCAAATCGCCGACGATACAGGTAACAATTGTTTTGGCTTTTGTGGCGTCGGCTTCAAATTGTTGCGGTGTTAAATCTTGTTTGGTACAGAATTTTGCCCAGCGGGAAATATTATTCGGTAAAACTTGCCACTGACTGTACATTCCGTCATTTGCGGTTTGCGGCGGGGCGGCTTGTCGCAGCGCTTCTACGAGGGCGGAAACTTGCGCGTCGGTGACTGCGGCTGCGGCTGGAAGTGTTTGGAATCCGAGACTCACGATTAGGCTGCTGAGTAGTAGATTGGTTTTTGCGATCGATTTAAAGTTCATTCACAATTCCCTGTTTTAATCAAAGTTTCCTGCACAAGGTTTACCTGAAAGGCGATCTCATGCCTCTGTCTTAAGTATGATTTGCTTGGGGAAGGCGGTGGCGATTCCCTACGGGATAGCTACGCTTCACAGCCTTATTATAGAAATTGGCAAAGAATTAGGATAAAATTGTGGAAGTACAACCCAGGGAAATTACAAGTTACGGTACATCAGATGGCAAATTTCCTTTCGACGAGTGGCTTGATTCCGTTCGCGATCGGAATGTCAGATTTAGAATCAAGTCTAGGCTTGACCGAGTTCAACAAGGCAATCTCGGAGATATCAAGTCAGTAGGAGAAGGAGTTTTTGAACTCAGAATTAATTATGGCCCGGGCTACCGCGTCTACTTCGGACAAGTTGGGTTGACAGTGGTGGTCATCCTGGTAGCCGGAGATAAAAGCACTCAAGAACAAGATATTCGACAAGCCATAGCATACTGGAAAGATTATGAAAGACGTGAAAGCACCGACAAGTCATAGCTACCGCGAGTACCTCATTGAATCTCTCAAAGAGGCTGAAGAAGCTGCTGGTTACATCGGGGCTATTTTGGAAGAAAAAGATCCTGAACCCGCACTTTTGAGAAATGCCATCAGAAATGTGATTGAGGCTCGAATCAGGATGAATGCTCTTTCGGAGTCGGCAAAAGAACATCACGAAAAACTCGACAAGATGCTGACTGAAAGCGGCGGTTCGGAAATTTACAGTTTGGTAGAATTGCTTGAAGCTTTAGGGTTTAAACTAGAAATTACGATCGCAAATATTGAGTTGCCGGCCGAGTCGGAATCAACAACTTTTGTGGAATCAGAATTATGCCCGGAACCTGCTAATCTATAACGAGTTGGAAGTCGATCGCATTCTGTGCATCGGTCAGGGCGGGTTTATAGATATTGTGAATGTGAATCAAAGATTTTTTGTGAACCCGCCCCTACAAATATGGTCGTTAATTCACCGAGAATCATATCACCGCTCTATCGCAAAATCTAATAGTCGGTGAGCCATTTCTAGCTTGCTGCAAGGTGCGATTTCTACTTGCTTCCCGGCGGTATTAATTAATATTGCTTGATTGGTATTGCTGCCGAAACCTGCACCTATTTTATCGATCGGGTTTGCGGCAATTACATCCAGCTTCTTAGCCCGCAATTTCTCCACCGCAGGCTTGACAATATCCCCAGTTTGTGCTGCAAAGCCGATGAGTTTTTGGTGTGGCTGCTTCAAGTTCCCCAACTCTGCCACAATATCGGCTACAGGCGCTAACGGTAAAGAATTGGGGAGCGATCGCTTTGGCAATTTCTGATTACTGCGATCGACTGGTTTGACATCCGCCACCGCCGCCGCCATCACCGTCAAATCGGCATCGTGAAAGCATTCTAGCATCGCCTGTCGCATTTCTTGGGCGCTGGTAACTGCGATCGCCCGCACACCAGACAGCGACAATTCGCCAGTTATGCTGTGTACCAGCGTCACAGCCGCGCCGCGATGCAGTGCAGCTTGCGCCAAAGCTATGCCCATTTTGCCGGTAGAAGGATTGCCAATAAACCGCACCGGATCGAGGTGTTCTCGGGTTCCTCCCGCACTGATTAACACCCGCTTGCCCGCTAAATCTCGATCGCCCTTGGTATACAACAGCGACTCAATATGAGGCAAAATCTCATTAGGTTCAGCCATCCGGCCAACACCCGCGCGATCGCACGCCAGCATTCCCGCCCCCGGATTCGCCGCATGATAGCGCCGATAAGTCAACACTTCCCGCCAATTCCGCTGCACCGCCGGCTGTTCCCACATATCAGTATTCATCGCCGGCGCCAGCAGAATCGGGCAAGTAGAAGCTAAGACAGTATTAGTCAACAAATTATCAGCAAAACCCCCCGCCAACTTAGCCAAAGTATTAGCAGTCAGGGGAGCAATTACAAAAACTTCCGCCCATTCTCCCAGTTGAATATGCAGCGGGCGGCCGTGATTTGCTTGCCAAAAATCCTTGTCTGTAAAAGCAGGATGGCGGGAAAGAGTAGCAAAAGTCAAAGGCGCGACAAACTCCCCGGCCGCATCCGTAAGAATTGCTTTAACTTCAGCTCCTGCTTTTGCTAAAGTTGAAACTACTTCACAAACTTTGTAAGCGGCAATCCCGCCACTAACGCCGATTAAAATTCGTCTACCTTTCACCATAGGATTTTATATTTTAGATAGGGAGCATCTCAGTTTTGCATATAGTGCGAGCGTCCCCGCTCGCGAGTATTATACTGCTCGCGAGCGGGGACGCTCGCACTATAATGAAAAATGCTTTTTTCAAAAATGAGATGATCCCTTTAGATAAAAAACGACTTACTTATAATATTATTTGGATATAAGATTGGTTGGTAGTGAGGACTTTAGTCCGCATCCATGAAGGACTAAAGTCCTCACTACCAACCTTGTTTCATATTTCAATAAAAAAGAATCAAGAAAGAAGTTGAGATGAAAACAGACAAAAATCCATAACTCATCTGTTCAATCCGCAACAAAATATGCTGCTAACTTCTTCCTCAATCCCGTCGAAATTTTGAGCTAGATTTTTAAGCCTATGCTTCGTCGTAGGCTTCCATATCCAGAAGGTGGAGATAGGGTTCAACCATCTCCGGCCGCTGAAAGGCAAGCGATCGCAACAAATGCCAATCATTCAATCCCTCAAAAGGATCTGTATAATCGTCAACTTCCAAACGGACAGCCAATTCTGCCACGTCCTCAGAAGTAAGTACAGCAATATCGCGCGATGCTTTGGTTAAAGTTTTCATTTTTTGACCCTGCCCGAGACTTCCGCCATACTATATCCTAAGCCTTTAATCAGATTTAGACACAGTTTCTACAACAAAACTTCGCATTACATCTACAACTTCCGGCAGAATCTCGTGTCCCATGTTAAATTCTCGATACTGCACGGGTGCTCCCCAAGCAGTCAAACTCTCGCGCGATCGCACCGCAGCACTAACGGGCACAATATTATCTTGAGTACCGTGCACGATCGAAACAGGCGGCAAAGCACTCCCAGCAACGGGCGAAATCGACGAGTGCAAATAACCGCTCAGACAAATTAAACCAGCTACGGGCAAAGTCAAACCCACATCCAGAGTCATCGCCCCGCCTTGAGAAAAGCCTCCTAAAATCGTGCGAGACAAAGGCACGCCCGTGCTGCTTTCCAAAGACAGCAATAATTCCTTCAGCAATTCCCTGCTTTCTACCAATCCCTCAGCATCTTTGTTTGCCAAGTCATACCACATTTTGCCACCCATTACCTGGGGATGGGGAAACGGAGCATCGGGAAACACAAACTGATAATCCGGCAAATTGAAAGCCGGTGCTAACGCAGTCAAATCCCGAGCATTAGCACCCCATCCGTGCAAAGCGACAATTAAAGCGACTGGTTTGCGATCGGTGGTTGGCGGAATGCTAATAAATTGTAAAGACATCGTAATTAGTAATTGGTAATCAGACCTTACTACAATGATAAATTGTCGCGGCGCGTAAAATCCCAGATATTTGTTTTCGGTAATATTTAAATGTAAATTAGGATGTGCTTGCTAATATCGTTTCCGGTTGCATCGGTATTGTTTAAACTGTCAACTGTCAATTAAGGATCGCAAATTAAATAATTTATACATATTTGTGGGATGGGCGTCCCGCCCGTCTAGAAAGAACGGGTTCTCCCGCCCATCCCACAATAACAATAAAAATTGTAAGTTATTTAATTCTCATTCCTAAGAGGGCCCGCACTCTTGGCACCGCCATATAACTGTCAACTGTCAACTGTCAACTGTCAACTGTCAACTGACGCGTACCGCTGATGAAATATTAGCAACTGATTGCTCGGGCTGTTGCCGCACGGGTACCTCAATCCAGAATTCAGTTCCCTCTCCCGGAGCCGATACGCACCTGAGCGAACCTTGATGTTTTTCCACTATTTGATAGCTAATCGACAATCCCAATCCGGTACCTTTGCCTACAGGTTTGGTAGTAAAAAATGGCTCAAACAAACGTTGTTTTACCTTCTCCGTCATGCCCGCTCCATTGTCCGCGATCCGCACGCACGCACAATTATAACTTAAAAGTTCAGTGCGAATCACAATGGTAGGTAAACAAGGCGACTCTGAGGAAGATTTTGCGATTAAATGTTTATTTTTTGCGCCGTCATACAAAACATCAATCGCATTGCTTAAAATATTCATGAATACCTGATTTAATTGTCCTGCCCAGCACTCCACCAAGGGCAATTTGCCGTATTCTTTGATAATTTTAATGCCGGGAAAATCACCGTTAGCTTTTAGCCTACCGTCCAAAATCATCAAGGTACTGTCAAGGCCTTCGTGAAGATCGACCGACTTCATTTCAGCTTCATCCAAACGCGAAAAATTTCGCAGAGAAAGCACAATCTGGCGGATGCGTTCGGCTCCTACATTCATCGATTTTAGGAGTTTAGGCAAGTCTTCACTAATGAATTCCAAATCGATCTCTTGTAGTTTTCCTTGTACTTCTGGCGTTGGGTTGGGATATTGCTGCTGGTATATTTTCACAAGTTCCAGCAAGTTTTGAGTATATTCGCCTGTATGGCTCAGGTTGCCAGAAATAAAGCAGACAGGATTGTTAATTTCGTGAGCGACTCCAGCCACCAACTGCCCCAAGCTGGACATTTTTTCAGTTTGGATTAGTTTTAATTGCGCTGACTGTAAATTTGTCAGTGCCGTTTCTAGTTCAGCGGTGCGCTCTTTTAGTTGAATTGTACGATCGCGCACTTGGTGTTCTACTTTGGCTGTACGTCCTAGAGACATCAACAGGTAAGCCGTCAAGCTGCCACTCATCAAAAGCCCGATCGCGCCAATTGCCAGCGAACCCTCATGGGCGCTCAGACTATCGTACCCCTTTCCCGGCAAAACTAGCAGCATCCACTGGCGGTCTGCTACGTTGAATGTGCGAGTGCAAGCACTCTTATTTTCACAGATAGGTTGCCGGAGATTAGTTAACTCTGGATGTTCTAGTTGTGGATTATCTATAAACTGCTTGGTTTGCGAGTCGTAGCGCATCAAAAACCGTTCTTTTTCTGTGGCGGAGTTGTCATAGAGATAAAAATTTATGTGGTCTAAATTCAGTGATTCTAAATAAAAATTGACCATATTGGTAATCTGAAACACACCTGAAATCACTCCCCTGAGGTTTTCGCGGCTGTTTGCCGAGTTATCTGGAGAACTTGCGCGGCCAGGTACTGGCAGAAATAGTTGCACTCCAGGTCTATCGTTCTTAATTAATTTAATCTTCCCCGAAGCAGCTATTTTCCCGGTATTCACCGACTTCTCTAAAGCTGCTTTGCGTTCGGGATTGGAAGCCAGATCGAAACCCAGTGATTTTGTATCTGCTTCCAGGGCTTCTCTGTACGTGACAGGAAAATATTCCGATCGCGCTTTTACTGGTACAGGCTTTTTGTCAGCATCTCGCTCGTAGATTTGAAATGCCCGAAAACCTTCGGCTCGAATTGTCTGTTCGTAAGCTGCTTTGTCCGCAGCCGGGACGCGCAAAACCCAGTTTACAGAAAAGACAGCAGCATTTCGGGACAGTGCCGGTTGAACGAATTCCCTCAAATCTTGTCTGCTAACTTCAGCAGATGCGCTGTAGAATGCTTGAATTGAGTACAGAAAATCTAAGTTTTTGTTGATGCTTTGCTGTAAAGTCGCATTCAGGCGATCGGCTTGCTGATGAAATTCTGCTGCCATCCGCTGATTTTCCCAATTCCAGACAACGGCAGCCGCTATCAATGACAAGCCGGCACCCGTGCAAAGAGTCAACGCTGCTGGAATGTAGCGGCGATACGACTGTAAATTTTTCGTCAGTGAATTAAACCAATTGCTCGCAACATTCATATTTCCAGAGTTTTTGGCACCGGAGTGCGATTCGTTTAAATAGTTCTGAATTTCCTTGATAACACGATCGACAGCGCAGAAACAAGATTGTGTCAAAACTTAAGATCGCACAAATATGAATTTATCTTCATAAAGTTCGGTTTCTACGAAAATATTAGTTTGGTAACGACAATATAACAATTACTTTACCTCAGTATATTGCGCCGAATGCACCTTACACAAGTAGCAATTCGCACTTGATTGTTAAATTTGAGTGGGCGCTACACACCTTGCCTAAATAGCAATTTGCACTTAACCGTCAACACGAAGGTGCGCTTATTACTTTGTGCGAGTAACAATTCGCACCTTTGTGTTGATTTAATTGTATGCAACCCACACCTTACTCAAGTAGCAATTTGCACCTTACAAAATAGTCCCAATTTCCTTCAAATACACCCGAGTAAACGGTTCCCCATCCTCCAGACTGTACTGTTCGATCAAACCTTGGCGGCGGATAGAAATACTATTGCCTTCCCGCACCACCACAGTATCATCATCAGTGCTTTCCCTGAGCAAAATCATCTCTGTTTCCCCCGGATTATCCAGCACCACCATATTACTGCCCTGATAAAACATTCCCTCAGCTTCCAAAACATTTTCGGGATATTCAGCAATCAACAAATCGAGTTTAGGATTTCGCAGCAAAGTTTGCACATTAAGATTGTAATTTTTATGCAAAACCTTTTCAGAACGGTTGACAAAAAGTCCAGTGCGACAAACAGCACCGATTGTCCAATCAGGATGTTGCAACAGAATGTGGTCAATTGTTTCTTGCAGTTCGTGTACCGAAATTCGGTTGAACGTAATAATCGGAATTCTGGCTGACTTTCCAGAATCAAAGAAAGTATCAATAATATGTGAAGGCACATCAACCCCTTCTCCGACAGCCGGGTTGAGGTGCATAAAAATTCCCGGCGCGGCATTGATTTCGATAATCCCAAAATTCCCGGTTTTCCAAGATTTGGCGAGAGTTTCTGTGACAACATCAATCCCCAAACAAGTTAACCGAAAATGCAGGGCGATATCTTGAGCTAAAACAATGTTATCCGGGTGAATGGTGCGGGTAGCATCGATGCTGACGCCGCCTGCGGAAAGATTGGCTACTTTGCGAAGAGATACAGTGCGATCGCGCTCTACGACACTATCCAATGACAGCCCTTGTTCTTCCAGGTACATTTCCATCGCTTCGTCGGACTGAATTTTGCTCATCGCCGAAGTTGGCGTGTCCAAGCGTTCTGGTTTGCGGTTTTCGCGGCGGATCAATTCCCGAATAGTTGAGTCGCCGTCCCCTGTTACCCAAGCGGGCCGACGTTCAGTTGCAGAAACAAACTTGCCGTCAACGCACAGCAGCCTAAAATCCGCTCCTTTGATGCTATTTTCCACAATAACTCGCACGGGCCATGTTTCGGGAATTGCGTTGACTGCTCTTTTAAAAGCCGCCTGCAATTCTTCTGCATCTCGGATATCTGCGGTGACGCCAATTCCTTTATGACCGACTACTGGTTTGATAGCAACTGGGTAGCCAATTTCTCTCGCAACTCCCAGAGCTCCGTTTTCTGTGGAGACGATATCGCCTTTGGGAACTGGAAATCCTAAGGTAGCAAGAAAAGCTTTACAATCATCTTTGCGTGTGGTAAAATCCGAGTCTAAATGACTGTCGGAATCAAAAGTTGTGGCAGAGCCACGCACCAGTTTTTTACCGTAACCGTATTGCATCAATCCTTCATCCCACAAATAAAATGTGGGAATGCCTTTTTGGGATGCCGATCGCATTAATGAATAAACTGTCGGGCCTCCGTAAACAGACTGGCGGAACATATTTTGCAGCGCGCCAATTTGTGCTTCTAGGGGGAAATCTTGATTTTGATTGATGGCTTCAAACCAATCCCAAACAGCGTAAACTACGGCTCTGGCGCTGCGGGCATGAAGTGCTTCTATGCTGATTCTGCTAAAGTGAGAAAATGGTTTGACGTTCCAGTGTTGGAAGTGCAAACCCATGTCGAGTTTTGCTACTTCTGAGGCGGTGCGGCCGAACAGTTGGGCGTGGTTCGTGAAGGTTTCGCCTAGTAGTTGCGGGTAGCGATCGCCAATAATTTCATGATAATGTGCGATCGGCTGTGGTGCGATCGCCTCCGTCACCGCAAAATCGAAAACTAAAGCCGCTGTTTCTAAATAAGGGTTTGGCCCGATGTAATGTTTGAAGTTGAAAATATCAAAAACATCGGTTTTTCTAGCATTGACGCGGGTTGTCTCGGTATTTTTTTCTTGAAGCATTTTTTGACCTCCTTTGAGCTAACTTGTCACCCTAGCTCTCTTGTCGGCGCATTGGGTACTACCTATGGGTATAGATATTGTAGAGTCTCAGACAGATGAGGTATGTCCGCTAATCGGTAATCGGTAATCGATCGAGCATATAGACTCGATCGGGTTTTTGGAGGTACAGACGCCACCGTTTACAAATCCTGACATTCGCAGAATCTGGCATACCTCATGGGGTGCGATCGCCACTATATTGCAGAGAGAGGGAGAGAATGGGAGAGGAAGAAAGACAGGGAGAGGGGGAGAGAGAGGGAGAGGAAGATAGAGACGAAGAGGGGGAGAATTGCCCAATTACCAATTCCCAATTACCAATTCGCCATTACGAATACTAATCACTAATGACTAAATTACTAATGACTAAATTATTAATCACTAATGAAAAAAAGCTATAACTTTTGAGAGGTACACGGCCAATTAAAATTGGCTATGACTGTGAAAAAGGATTTAAGAGGCAGAGAATTATGAAAATCGCACAAACTGCTCTCAGGGATCAAGTTCATCAATTAGCTGAGGAAGCATTTCACTTGAAGCTGATTTCTGGGTACGGTGACGGTCAACATAGCAACGAATATCAGATTGTCTGGAACGGCAAACCCCGACACCTGCCTTTGGAACGAGCGCGTACAGTATTGAGCAATTTGATCGAGCGATCGCACTAATTCGCGATCGAACTAATCTAGAAGCGCCGATCGACCCGGTTGATACGAAAAATAAGAGGTTTATGGGTGAAGTCTCCAGTCAGAAATCGGGTTGATACCCCGTCGCGCGTCCAAGACTGTAATGTAAACTCATTTTTTGACCCCTCCTCCATGGCCTGAGGAGGGGTTAGTTTTTTATAAAAAATCGCGTTACAGCCCCGCATTCGAGCGAAATAACCGGAATGCTTGAGTTGCGTGCTTCCAACACCTATCAAAATCAGATGTTTATTCTGTATCAATCTCTACCTTTTGGCAGTGTTAGGAAACAAAAATGTTATGTTTTAGTGAAATACAATTCATTAAGAGTGCAGATCGTATGGCTGGGAGCGAAAATCAGGGAAAGTTGCTAATTATTGGCGGCGCCGAAGACAAAGACGGGGATTGCAAAATTCTGCGGGAATTCTTGCGGTGTGCTGGAGGCACTAAAGCCCGCATTGTAGTGATGACGGCTGCTACCAGCCTCCCAGGAGAAGTCGGAGATAATTACATCAGAGTGTTTGAGCGCCTCGGGGCTGAAGATGTGCGAGTTGTTGACACCCAGAAAGCCGAAGATGCTGACAATCCAGATTATTTAGAAGCGATCGAACAAGCGACTGGCATATTCTTTACCGGCGGGGAGCAAGCGCGGATTATTAGCTGCTTGAAAGATACCAAACTCGACGCAGCTATGCACAAACGCTACTCCGAAGGGGCGATTATTGGTGGCACCAGTGCAGGCGCGGCGATGATGCCAGACATGATGATTATTGAAGGAGACTCCGAGACAAATCCTCGCGTTGACGTGGTAGCAATGGGCCCGGGAATGGGTTTCCTGCCAGGAATTGTCATCGACCAGCATTTCGCCCAGCGAGGCCGTCTGGGACGCTTAGTTGCTGCACTCTTGTTGCAACCAGCAGTCTTGGGATTTGGGATTGACGAAAATACAGCTATTTTAGTCAGCGGTGACGTGGTTGAAGTCATTGGCGAAGGGGCTGTAACTGTCATCGACGAGTCGGAAAAACTCCACGACAATATGGATGGACTGTTGAAGGATGAGGCTTTGGCGATTTGCGGGGCCAAGTTGCACATCCTCCCCCACGGATACCGGTTTAATTTGAAAACTCGCCAGCCGATGCTCGATAGGGTAGCAACGGTAGCATAGTCAGAAAGGGCGATCGGGCAACTTACCTGCAACTGTCCAAAAATCTCAAAATTATCTAGGGTGCGATCGATCGCACCTTAGTGCTTGAACGAAGTATAGCGGATCGAGCTCTCCTATGAGGTACGTTGTTGGGCTTGGGCCCTCTTAGTTTAGTGGTTATAGAAGCTGCATGAGAGCGGACTGAAGTCCGCACTACAAACCTTTTTGTTCGTAGTGCGGACTTCAGTCCGCAGCTTTTTACGGACTGAAGTCCGCACTACGAACATTTTTGTGATGGTAATCCACCGGACACGATCTCAGGGTTAAAAAAACCTGATACTTCGTCCAAGACACTAATAAAAAGAAGAGGATTTTACCTCTTCTTTTATTGCTGCCGTTTCTGCTTTTTTAAGCACTTTTTTGTTCGTCAAAAAACGACTGCTGCCCATCTTCAGTCGATACTAAATTCCACCCTTGAGTTATCAGCCTCTGAAAAGTTGCCCATCCCTTAGAACCCCCTGGCTCCATGTAGTCCGAAACCGCGAACTGCGGAAAAGCTGTATAAGGCCGCCACGCTTGACGAGCTTCGGTACGCAGGTGCAATATCTTTTCTCCATTGCCTCCCAATCTGGGCAACCAACACATTTGTTTTAGCATTTTTAACACTCCAGAGTTTTTACAGTAACGGTAATTCGTCAACATCCCAAATTAAACTTTTAGAGCCATCTTAGCCGCTGCTCGGAAGATCTAACAGGTAACAGGGACGGATGAAATTTTCACCGATTACCAATTACTGAGGTAGCAGCAGTCGTTTAAGCTGATTTTGGTTCTGCACAGTTTCCCAGTCTTTGACTAAAAAACAAGTGCTACCAAGGTATAAGCAAAAATAATCATTGCTCTGATCCGCTCAAACTTGACTTAAAGGCGATCGCCCGAGAATCCAGTTGAATAAAGTATTTATCTTTCTGGTTTCCCTTACTTGATAACTACAAGCTCATCCTCGCTGTTTCCGCCTAAAATGACATCTTTCTACGGTATTAGCTCTGTCAGCTAAAAAATGTTCCTTTAGTTACAAATATTAATATCTGAAGGCGATTTATCTAGTTATCAAAAGTTAAATTAATTTTCATAAACAGCGATCGATAAGTTTTAGTTACTTTAGCTACAATTTTGATTTCATTCAGGGGTTCGGAGAGATAAAGGTACGTAGTTGGGCTTGGGCCCTCTTGAGACGTATAGATAAAGAGGGCCCAAGCCCAACTACGTACCTAATTTTTATGATGACAATAAAACCACCCTGTAGGGTGCGCGCGGAACTCGTGACAACATTCGAGTTACGATTTAACTCTTAAGAACGATGGCGACAGATTGGCAAAATTGTAAAAATGAATACTAATCACAGTTATAAGTTCTGCGTAAAAGGTATTCATGGCCGCTGCAATTGAATTCAAACTCTTCGCTCCCAACAACAAAGCAGCTACAGTGCTCGGCTCTTTTTCTAAATGGGAAGAAATTCCCTTAGAAAAAGATGATAGAGGTTATTTCCACACTAAAATTCAGCTCGCAGGCGGTATTTATCAATATAAGTTCCGAGTGCAGTCGCAGAGTCCTTGTTTTGAAACCGACGAATGGGTAAAAGTTAATGACCCCTACGCTACTGAGATTGACAGCACTGCTCATATTTTAAACGCGCTAAATTGGCAGCAGTTTTGCTAGTCACAGCAGTAGGAATACCGATGCTGTGGATGGGCGAAGAGTTCGGACAATCCACTCGCCAAACCCCCAACCAGCCGAATAAATTGCAATGGTCTTTGTTGAACAATCAGCAGAATCATGATTTGTTGGAATACTACAAACACCTGATTCGATTGCGGACAAATGTTCCGGCACTTTACACCGAAAACATTGAATTTATCCACCAAAATGCCGAAGCTAAAGTGCTCGCTTACTATCGCTGGAACGATGATGGTTCGCGAATAGTAGTGGTGGCCAATTTTTCGGACACTTATCTATCTGATTACTGTATTCCTAACTTTCCCGATACCGGAAATTGGCACGAGTGGATGTACAACAAAATTGTAGGAGTTGGGGAAGAAGACTTTAAGTTTGATTTGCCGGAATGGTCGGCTCATGTATTTCTTTGAGATGAGAAAAATTTATGTCCCCAGGCAGAGGTTTGGTGAAGTTGTAGAAGATTAAATTGTATTTATGACTGGCACATACAACTCGATCGACCGGGTTTTTATACCGAGCATGATGGCCATAACAACTCGGTGTATGCGTCCTGAATGGCGATCGCAATTCCTGGTATTGAGCATAAGAATTGTACGGCGCCGTGCCAAATGTCAATTAACAAAAATATTGTGAGAGGGTAACTTCTATGGGCTGGCTAAAAAGACTGTTTGGTTTAGAAAAACTGGAAAATCAAGAAAATGTGGAAGCTCCTGCTTACCAAGCACCTGTAGCTCCATCTCAAGCTCAAGTTCAAACTCAACCTGCTGCGGCTGCGACTAAAACAATCCCGCCGGAACGCATGGGATTGAATGGAGAATACGATCAAAGCGGTTTAGCTAAACGGGTGGCTCAGGCTTTCGATGCAAATCCTGATGTGGCGGACATTGAGACTGTTTATGTTGCTCAACACGGTACTACGGTGGTTCTCAAAGGTACAGTTCCCAGTCAGGAAATTGTAACCAAGTTGGTGACAATTGCTAAAAGCATTAATGGTGCAACTGGGGTGGAAACCAATCAAGTTACTGTTGGCTAGGGGAGCATCTCAGTTTGGCATTTATAGTGCTGTCCCCGCTCGCGAGTTGTAGAATACGCGAGCGGGGACAGCACTATAATAAAAAAAATGCTTTTTGCAAAACTGAGATGCTCCCGTTGGCTAGGGCGACGGTTGTTGGGAACAGTTAACGGTTAACAAGTTAACTGTTAACGATTAATTATTTTTTTGAGCGATCTTGCTGTACATAAAAAATATGACCGGGGAAAATTTAGTACCTACTCGCGGCACATTAGAACGGAGTCTTGGGCAAGGGATTCAAGCTTTGTACCGATCTGTACTCGGACACCAAACGAGTCAGGCGCTCTGCAATCTTTTGGATAACAAATTAATCATTGTAATCGAAAATGCGATTACTCAACCAGAAAAACTGCTGGCTCAGAACGGTCAGCAAGATTTGGCTTCCCAGGTGCGATCGCAATTAGAGTCAGTTCTGGAATTGCCACTGAAAGACTTAATCAAAGAAGTTTTGGGTGTGGGAGTGATCGATCTCCTCAGCGATGCCACTTTGGAGACCGGTCGCGCCGGAACGATCGCAATTTTGGAGTCTGCACCTCAAGTTCGCGATGCTACTTCTAAGTCTAAAACTCAACCAGAAGTGGCTGATGGTTGAGGTGGTGGCGGATAATTAGTTCTAAATCCTTGATGTTGAAAGGTTTAGAAAGATATGCAACGCAGCCTGCTTCGAGAATCCGATCCCGGTCTTCTGTTTTTGCTAGTGCTGTGACGGCCACGATCGGAATATGTCTGAGATCCGGGTTTTCTCTGATCCGCTTTACTAATTCTATACCGTCTATATCGGGCAGACAAATATCGAGTACGATTAGGTCGGGAGAGCGCGAGACTGCTGTCGAAAGAGCACTGTACCCGTCCATGGCTCCTACGCACTCGCAGCCGAATAAATCGAGTATTTGCGTCAGCAGCTCTAAGTTATCGTGATTGTCGTCTACAGCCAATACGAGAGGACGCTTGTCAACCGCCAGGTGACCCATATTTAAAGAAGATTCCAAATGCTGATTCCACGTAGGGTAGTTCATAAATCCAGATCGAAAAACGATCGTAAAAGTTGTACCCGAGGCATTCTTCAAGTGGCGCTCGGGCACTTGAAACAGATTGGCTCGTATTTGTAGCTCTCAGATGGCCAGTCTTCGGTCTAACCAGATTGTACAATATGGCTGCGAGTTCTGGCAAAGACTGCACCAGTTGATCGCTCCACAGTATCTCCATAATTTTACTGATCCCCGGGCAAATTGCCAACTTACGCCCTAAGGTTGCGTCAGCTTTGACAACAAGAGGCGATTACTAGGAAAAAGCTTGCTAATAAACTATCCTAGCTTAATTTTTGCTTTGAAGAGTGGCCGCAGTTTTTGAGAATTCCCTCAACATTACACTACTGATATCCTCCGTGTATCTACCTAAAGAAAGATTAGATGAGGCACATAAATTTAACAACTTCCACCTGCTGAGAGATACTTATTTCTCCGGTTTAGATTTCAATGTTTTTAAGTAGTAATTATCGCTAATTAAACCCGTAAAAATATCATTTTTTACTGACTGTTTACCAGATATTAACCTAGGAGATGTTGATGACAATTGCAATCAGAGACGACTTAACTTACCAGAAAGAATTGGTTGAAAGCCCGCCCGCGCGATTTGATGACAACAGAAGCCAGCGATCGCGTGGAAGCCGAACTGCACAAAGAAGTTTTACCTACGGACGACAAAACCCTCCAAACAGAAATAGCTGACCTCTGGAAAGATACGAATCCGCTGGTACGATTGCTAAGCCGGGTGCGTGAGCCTTTGCGCGGGCCTGCACCTTTGGGCATCGATTCCAATTTGTTTGTACGGAGGGTCGAACTAGAAGGCTCACTTCCTTCGGGAGTAAAATCGGAAACTGCGATCGCGGGTGTATTTTCGGCAACGAAGGATGAGTTGTCCCAGGAGCGAATTCAGGAAATAGCGAGCTTTTTGCCGGAGAGAATTCGGGAAATTTGGGAGTCGGCTTAACGGGATATTTCCCAGTATAAATACTGAGCAACCGGTTTACTCTTCCAGCATTCTGCACTCTCAGTCAGAAGCTTGTGCGATCGACCCGCTTTCTAGATTGGTTTGATCGTTCGGACTTTAGTCCGCATCAAAGTCTGTTGAGAAACCCAGTTAGGATCGCAAATTAAATAATTTACACATATTTGTGGGATGGGCGTCCCGCCCGTCTAGAAAGGACGGGCGGGACGCCCATCCCACAAGAACAATAAAAACTGTAAGTTATTTAATTTTCATTCCTTAGTACCCAAAATTTGTAGAAAAACCCAAAATATTCCTAAAAACTGGGTTTCTGGCTCTCTGGTTGCGTAAATCCCACAGACTGAGCGAAAGTGTTGTAGTCTATAGTTCAGGGCGAGTTAACAAGGTGGCTCGCAAAAATGCTGTCAATTGCCCTGGAGATTAAAAGGGATGGCCCGCAGAAGAGTTAGACAAACGTCAAGAGCGAATTTAAAACAAGAGATTTTACTCAATCGAATTACCAATCGCATCCGCAACTCTTTAGAACTGCAAGAGATTTTGACGACAACGGCGCGAGAAATCCGCAGCTTTTTAGGAAGCGATCGGGTAAAAGTTTATCGCTTTGATGCAGACGGTAGCGGCGAGGTGATTGCCGAGGCCATCAACGGCGAAAATGTGCCATCTCTGCTGGGTTTGCGCTTTCCTGCGGGGGACATTCCGCCTAGTGCGCGCGAAATGTTTGTCAAAGCGCGGCAGCGAGTGATTGTAGATGTGGGATTGCAGCATAAAATAATTAATCGCTTAGATTGTCCCGAAACCGGCCAAACTTTAGCGGTTGAAGATATTCGCTATTGTCCTGTAGACCCCTGTCACGCAGAATATCTGGAGGCTATGGGGGTGCGTTCTTCTCTGACGGTGCCGATCGTACATCAAAATCAACTTTGGGGGCTGCTGGCCTGTCACCACAGTCAACCCAAACGGTTTAGCGATCGAGAATTGAACATGGTACAGTTGCTTGTGGATCAGCTTTCAATTGCGATCGCCCAATCTTTTCTCCTCACTCAAGCCCGACAGCAAGCGCGCGACGAAGCCGTTGTCAACCAAATTAGCAGTTTGCTGCACTCTCCTCTGGAACTAAACGAAATTCGGCAAGCAGTTCTCGAACAAAGTGTCAAGCATTTGGACGGTTCGGGAGGACGCTTGTACATTGCCGCCGAATTTGGCGATCGGCCGGCTAAACTTTATACCTGCGGGCAGCAGCCTCCAGACACCAATCTCGAACTCACCGAGTTTTGGCAGCAGATCATGGGGTGGGCCAACCAAGACGAGCAACCAAAAACTGCCGACAGTACCAGCCAATTAGGCATTTATCAAAATCTATATTCCGAGCATTACAGTTCAATTGATACAAATATTTCTAATTTAATCGTCCCGCACTTGTACGCGATTTCCGATATTGCTCAAGAACCTCAAGTCAAATCTTTATCTGCAAATTTTCTCGAAGCTGACATTCGGTCATTTTTGGCAGTACCGCTGCAATACCGCCAACAGTGCATCGGCTGTCTCACCATTTTTCGCGCAGCCGTAGAAACCGAAATTTTGTGGGCTGGCCGTTGCAGTTCCGACGCCCGGAGCGATCGACCCCGACAGTC
This sequence comes from Oscillatoriales cyanobacterium, assembly GCA_004292955.1. GTDB lineage: Bacteria > Cyanobacteriota > Cyanobacteriia > Cyanobacteriales > Microcoleaceae > Microcoleus. Next base: position 99,272 of record RDXX01000009.1, read on the forward strand.
CTTTGCAGCTTGGAAAGAAATCAAAATCGGCGAAGCTCAAAAGTGGAGCAGCGAGGAACAGAAACTAGCAAAATCATTAGGAACTCACCTGTACATGGCTGCCATGCAGAGGCGCGTCGAGGCGATGATGCGACATCAAGCTTCTCACGACCCATTAACAGGTTTAGCTAATAGATTGCTGTTTAATGAAAGGCTGTCTTTAGCTTTAGCTAACGCTCACCAGAATGCAGAAATGTTGGCGGTGATATTTCTAGACTTAGACAGATTTAAAAATGTTAACGATACTCTCGGCCACCCAGTGGGCGACCAGTTGCTGAAAGGTGTATCTCGGCGTTTGACTAACTGTTTGCGCCTCGGGGATTCGATCGCCCGTTGGGGCGGGGATGAATTTACTTTGCTGCTGTACAATATCAACAGCCCAGAGGACGCAACTAAGGTTTGCCAGCGAATAATCCAGAGTTTAAGCACTCCTTTTGATTTTGACGGTCGGGAACTTTATACTAAGGCTAGTTTGGGAATTGCTTTGGCTCCTTATGACGGAGAAGATGCAGAAACCTTACTGAAAAATGCTGATGCTGCGATGTACAAAGCTAAACAGAAAGGTCGGAATAATTATCATTTTTACACGCGGGCGATCGGCAATCAAGTCTCTGAAGAACTTAACTTAGAAAATCTTCTTTACAAAGCCCTAAAAAACTCCGAGTTTGTGCTGCACTATCAACCGCAAATCAACTTAAATACTTGCCAAATAGTCGGCATGGAAGCTTTGATTCGCTGGCAGCATCCCGAACGCGGTTTGATTCCTCCCGATCGATTTATTCCCTTAGCTGAGGAAACAGGATTAATCTGCCAAATTGACGAATGGGTACTGCGGACAGCTTGCTTGCAAAATCGAGAGTGGCAGTTATTGGGATTGCCGCCAGTACGGGTAGCTGTGAATTTATCAGGTCGTCAGTTTCTACAAGCTAACACGGTAGAAACCATTGCTAAAATCTTGTCAGAAACCGAGTTAAATCCCGAGTATTTAGAAATAGAAATTACCGAGACAGTTGCCATGACAGATGTAAATTTTACGGTGTCGGTATTGCAGCAGTTGCAGCAAATGGGAATTCAAATTTCTCTGGACGATTTTGGCACAGGTTATTCTTCGCTGTGGTCTCTGAAAAACTTCCCACTGAATAATTTAAAAATAGATAAATCCTTCGTGGCAGATTTGCTCAACGGCAACAGCGGTGCTACGATTGTGAAAGTGGCGATCGCCCTGGGACAGGGCCTGAATTTACAGGTGATTGCTGAGGGAGTGGAAACAGCAGAACAGTTGGCATTTTTGCAATCGCTTCAATGCGATATGGGTCAGGGTTACTTCTTTAGCAAACCCATACCGGCGGCGGCCGCAACCCAATTGTATCTAGAAAATCAACTGAGTAAAATATGTAGTTTAGATTCACAATGAGAAATACTGCTATGGTGCGTGTAAAAAATAAAATTCCTCGCAAGTAACCCTAAATAAAGGTACGTTGTTGCGCTTGGGCGCTCTTTCATATATATAATCAGAGGGCTGAAGCCCAACAACGTACCTAAACGCTCTTTCATATATATAATCAGAGGGCCCAAGCCCAACAACGTACCTAACAGATTACTGCCAAACAAACACTTTGGCTTCGTATTCCGGCAAGTCAATCGTAATATTGTCATCGCCAGATTCCACATCATAATTGCCCGTCCATTCGTGCCAAGTTCCGTTTGCCGGGAAGTGAGGAACGCTGTAACCCGCCAGATAATTTTCTGACAGATTTGCCACTACTACAACTCTCGAACCTTCATCGTTCCAGCGAGTGTAAGCAAACACTTTCGAGTCTGGATCTTCGTGGAAAAAGTCGATGTTTTCGGTGTAAAGTGCTTGGTTGTTTTTGCGGAGGTGAATCAAGCCTTTGTAGTATTCCCACAAACCTTTATTCATGTCATTTCCCAGCAGCGTCCAGTCAATTTTTGCTTGCTCGATCGTTTTGGCTTTGTATTCGCCAAATTCTTCGCCCATCCAAATCAGCGGTACGCCAACTGCTGTCATTAACAATACAGAACCCAACTTCGCCCGCTTGAATGCTGGTTCATCCAAAATCCCGCGATCGCCCAATTCTGAGAATACGCGATCGTGATCGTGATTGCTCAGATAATTCACTACATTGGTAGCACCCAAGAAGCCTTGCCGCTTGCAGTCGATCGCATCTTTGAGCCGTTCTAAATCAAAGGTATCGCCGCAGATATGTTCGACTATGCAGTGATAGAAACTGTCGTGCCAGCAGCCGTCCATCGGGCCGTCTATATTGGTGATGCTGGGAGTTTCGGGAATGTATTCGGCAACGGTGTAAAAGGGTTTTGGGCCAGCAGCATTTTTGGCTTCTTGAACTATCCAGTGCATGAAATCGTAGTTGGCAATTTGTCGGGCTGCGTCGAAACGAATGCCGTCGAGATGGTATTCTTGAATCCAATAGCGGACTGTATCGCCGATGAATTTGCGCGCCGGGTAAGTTCCTAAGTTTTCGTCGTAAAATTCGTAGTTGAATTCTGGGCCCCAATTGTTGTCTGGATCGCGGGGGGCGTGGTGGTACCAATAATCGTGATCGATTTGGGTGAGGGGGCTGGATGATTCGGAGTGGTTGTAAATCCCGTCGATGATGACGCGAATCCCGCGCCCGTGACACTCGTCTATCAGGTTTTTGAGTTGTTCGGTGGTGCCGTAGCTGGACTCCGCAGCGAAGAAGTAGCGCGGGTTGTAGCCCCAACTGTAGTCGCCTGGGTATTCTTTGAGGGGCATGAGTTCGATCGCGTTAACGCCGAGTTCGACTAGATAATCGAGTTTTTCGACGACGTGCTCGTACTTGCCGCGGGCGAGGGGATCGGCTTCGCCACCGGAAAAGTCGGCAACGTGCATTTCGTAGATTACTAATTCTCGATCGGCTGGTAGCGGTTTGTCATCGTGCTGCCACACGTAGGTATCCACGATGCGATCGCCATCTTTGATTCTGATCGCGCCGTTTTGAGTGGGATCGTCGATATCAGTCGCGCAGGGATCTACCACATCTACCCACTGATCTGCCTCCAGAAACCAGCTTTTGGACTGCACGCGAAATTTGTATTGATAAACGCCATCCTCCAACTCAACTCGCGTGCGGAAATAACCTTCTTCGTCCTTTGCCATCGGAATTTCTTCCCAATTAGAAAAAGACCCCACCAAGGCAGCTCCTTTGTTGTAGGGAGCAAATAACTGGAATTCAATTGGAGCGCTCATAATGCCTCTTTTTAAGATTTTTCAGGAGCAGTAGATAGTTTTAATCTCGCAAATTGAAGCGAACTCTGGCATCACTCTGCGGATATAATTTATGTAAGTGCTTAACTATTCCTAAAAGTATGAGTATCTGGCCGAGCCTACGCATTTTATGAAGTGACATCGCGCCATACCGACAGTGCGATCGGAATTTTATCAGAAGGAAGAAGGAAGAAGGAAGAAGAAGAAATAAGGAAGAAAACCAATGGTTTGAGCAATTAAGAACGTTCTAAACGTCCGGTGCGGTTGTTATATATAACTTTACCTTGCTCAACTATAAGTATTAATAATCTGAGAAGTATTTGGCATCTATCTTAAGGTAGATTTACACAGAAAAAGATGATCTTCAATATCTGCACAAGGATAGATGCGGACTTAAATATAGCTTTTAAAACATCAGATTATTCGGCTGGCGATTCTGAGATTTAAGCCTATATCTTCGGCAGTAAAGTGCGCCGAATAATACCCTATACAAGCGCCAACAATTAGTCGGTCGGCGCGCAGTACGCATCCTAAAATTAATGCGTAAGGTGCGCGGGCGCACCCTACTTTTAACTTGCTTTTGCCTGCTGGTGAGGCTTTATCCAACCAAGCCAGAACGCAGGGCGAGAACGGCCGCCTGAGTGCGATCGTCAGCGCACAGCTTGTTCAGAATATTGCGGACATGAGTCTTGACTGTACCGACAGTAATGTACAGCTTTTCGGCGATAGCAGCATTGCTGTAACCCTGCACGATCAGTTCCAAAACTTCTAACTCCCGCTCGGTTAAAGGGTAAGTTTCAATGATGTGACTGAACTCGGGTTCGGCAGCCTTAATTGTGACTCTTTTGCCCTCAGGCTTCGGCTCTTCTGGAGCCGACTCCTTAGTGCGAGCTTGTTTCAGCACGATACGAGCGATCGCCGGATCGATCCAAGAGTTACCTTCATGGGTTACTTTTACTACGTCCAACAACTGGTCGAAGCTGATATCTTTCATGCAGTAAGAGTCAGCTCCGGCGGCAAAAGCTGCCAGAACTTCTTCTTCGTTGTCTTGAAAAGTCAGAATCAAAACTTTGGTATCGGGATCGGAGTCGGCTGCTATCGATTTTTTGAATTTTTGTGTCAGTTCAATGCCGTCAAAATCTGGCAAGCCAATGTCTACAATTGCCACGTCAGGTTTGGTAGACTGAAGCAGTTTCAATCCGTCTGTAGCGTTAGCTGCATCCCCGACAACTTCTATGGTGTCACGCTGTTGTAAAGCTGTGCGGATGCCGACTCTTGTCAGGTCGTGGTCTTCTATTAAAGCAACGCGAATTTTACTCATCTTTCTTCCAATAGTCCGCTAAACTTTTAAAATATCGTCAAGTGACTCAGCCAAACTGAGTAAATTTGAGAATGTGTCCTGATTTAGGGTTTGACAGCCCGCACATCTTTTTCCAGCATACTCATGCAGCCGCCAAGATTGCAAGTAAATTTTTAAATTATTTTGCGGCGCGGGGAAAGCGCGATCGGGACAGGTAAGCTCTCAATGTTTAAACAGTGTAACTGAATTATCCCATTGTCCGCCCCTTGATAGAGGTAAAGATATCACTACCGAGATAGATTTAAAGTATAAAAACTTTTGATGCACATTGGCCGTCAAAATTAATAAAGCTAGCAGCACGAGTCTTGAGCCGGTGTTAGGGCTCAAGTTGAATGCTTATTTATAAAACCAGTTATGACTCACTATCACGCCAATAACTCTTTTCGCTCGGACTTTTCCGACGCGGAAATACTATACAAGGTATCAGAAATAACAGCCCCCCAACACCTAGTTTGCGACGGCGAAACTCTGAACGATCGCCTGTGGTCGGCAATTCCTCATATAGTTTGGAAAGCAAATGCCAGCGGCTGGGCGACTTATTTAGGCGAGCGCTGGGAGGAGTACACGGGGGTACCAGTAGCAGCAGCATTGGGTTTCGGCTATCTGGCGCAGGTTCACCCAGAAGACTGCGCTCGTCTGTTGGCGCGATCGCGCCCGGATGCTGGGCCGCCCCAAAGTTACGAAATACAATTTCGTCTCCGGGCGCAAGAGGGCACTTACCGCTGGAACTTGGCCAGAGGATCGCCCGCCAACCCTGACAGTCATGATGTTTTGGAGTGGGTGGGAACTTACACAGATATGGAGGCGATCGCACAAACTCAAGGCTCGCTCGCAGCAGAAGCAGAAATTTGGCGCCGCCAAGCGTGTCCGGAAGTTAACTTCACAGGCAAAAATTTGGGCAAAATAGACGCAGGGAGTGATTTGCAGGCGATCGAGCGGTTTACAAATTTGTTGAGCCAGCGCAACGGTAACTTGTGCGAGTTGTTGCAAGCGATCGCAGACGCGACTGTGGAGGCGATCGCCGGAGCTGAATTTTGCCTGGTTGCGCTCCCGGAGTGGGATTCCAGCGGCCTCAAACTCAGCGCTGTCGGGGGCGCGGCCAACTTTTCTGCGGGCAGAACCCCGCAGATACAAGACAAGCTTCTGCTGAAAGCGTTTGCGACGGGAGAGTCTCAACTGTGGCGCTCAGAGTCGGGCCCAGGAGTGCCGGCGGCGGCCTGTGCTGCGGCGATCGAGTCGCGGGAAACCGGGCGTTTGGGCGTTTTGGCGATCGGTAATGTCCAAGACAGGACGGCTATTGACAGCGGATCTGTGCAACTGCTGGCGGTGATGGGAAGACAAGCTGCGATCGCGATTAACAGCGCGCGGGCGATCGAAAAATTAAAAAAGCAGGAACAACTTTTAGACTTGCAAAACGAGCTGCTAATTCGCCAACAGGAAGAACTGGAAAATCAGGGGCGGCGCATTCAACAGCAAAAATTGCAACTGCTAGAAGCAGCAAAGTTAAAATCGCAATTTTTGGCCACCATGTCCCACGAATTGCTAACTCCCATGAATGCGATTATCGGCTTTTCCCAATTGCTGCTGCGCCAGCACAAACAACTGCTGAGCGCGCAGCAAATAGATATGGTGGGGCGAATTTTAAATAACGGCAAAAACCTGCTAGTCCTGCTCGACGATATCCTCGACCTCTCCAAAATCGAGAGCGGTCGCACCGAATTAGAAATTGAAGAATTTGATTTAGCGCATTTAGTAATGGATGTGGCTCTGGAATTCGGAAATCAAGCTACCGAAAAGAATGTGGCAATGTCCGTCTGCGTGGGCTTGCAGGATCGGTGTATCGTTAATGACAAGTTGCGGCTGCGGCAAGTTTTGGTGAATCTGATTTCCAACGCGGTTAAATTCACTCATCAGGGCTGCATTTGCATTGAGGTAGGGGAATTAGAGGGCGATCGGCTAATTATCACCGTTCGGGATACAGGAATCGGCATTTCCGAAACAGATCTGCCCCACATTTTCGACAAATTCCATCAAGCCGACCAAAGCACAACCCGCCCATATCCAGGCACTGGTTTAGGACTAGCGATTAGTGCCTCGTTAGTCAAGATAATGAACAGCACAATTACGGTCGAAAGTCAACTAAAAAAAGGTTCGAGATTTGCGATCGAAATCCCGCGAAAAATTAACCCCAAAAAGTCAATTCCTGACTGCAAACATTTTTGATATTGATAGCAGAAGCAAGTTCGGCAACCGATTTTGGAACGGATGTAACGGATTTAACGAAGGTCATATCGAATATCGAATATCGAATTATCGAATCCGGTAGCATCGGAATTATTAGTAGCCGAAATGAGGAGACGGCAGTGCCGTTTCCCTACCGCTATTAATTGTGGGGAAACGGCACTGCCGTCTCCTCTGCAATTCCGGTGTAACCGGAATTGATATCAGTAGGGTGTGCACCTTACCGCTTAGGAATGGAAAGGACTGAAGTCCTCACTACGAACCTGCAATCAATTTTATAGTGAGGGCTTTAGCAAAGTCCGATCTAAAGACTAGAAGTTTTCCCAACTTGAGCCTGAGTAGCAATTGGTTTAACATCGGTGTAGCCCATATTATTAGCTACATCGCGCAGCACCGAAATTTGCTGTTCAAACTCCAGACCTTCAATTTGATCTAACACGCCATTCACAGCCTCAGTTGCCTCATATCCTTCGGGGATATCGACAATTTTATCCCCCATATCAATAGCCCAAGCATACCAAACCAGCAACTGATTGTTAGCAGTTAAAGCTCCGTAAGCGCGAGAATAAGGCGTGTCGTCACCGTTGACAATACCTCGCATTATATTCAGTTGTTGGTCGTGGGAAAGGTTGTAAAAATCATTTAGCAACATGGGAGCTAACTCTGGTTCCGCAGCAGTGGGAGCGGCTGGTGTAATTGAGTCTCCCATTTTTTCATAAATAAAGTAGAGCAGTGCCAGTTTTTCATCTGTACCCAAACCGTTTATTTTATCAACCATGTTTTGAGTATCGTCTGAGAGAGCGTGAGTATTGGTCGCGGCGGGTGAGTTCATAAGTTAAAATTCCTTAAAAATGCTTCCAGAATATATAAATATCAACATTTGTAGGTACAAGTCACCATCCCCGAGAGGTAATGCGATTTTAGATTTTAGATTTTAGATTTTAGATTTTGAAATGACTTATTTCATAAGGGTTTTGAGCTTGCAGAGAGTTGTCTTGTTTTCGGAAACTGGTGTAATGCTGAGCCAAGGTCTTAAAATAAATCATCCTTGAGATAGAAGCCAACAATACATCTGCGGGAAGATGAAAATAATAGGAATTTTAGCGACAATAATTATATTGAATTGTTAAATAAAAGTAACAAGGAGTCGGCTATGTCTGAAGTTAATCCTCAAGTGAATACAGAATTAGATAACACTCAAACATTTGATGCTCAACAGATAACTGAAAGCGTAGAAGCTGGAGAACAAAAGTTGCCTGAGGTTAATGTATCAGCCGACTACGAAGCTTCAAAAGAATTCAGCGTTAGCGATATCGATCGCACGAGTGCCGGCGCCGAAGCTGCCGCTGCTGCAACTGCGCCTAAATTTGAGATTCCCGCTGCTAAAGAAATCCCAATGCCGGCAGATTCACAGGGCAATCCCGATGATTTTTTAGCGATGGCTAAGGAAGTTAACCGCACAGGTGCACCGGGCAATGTTACGGACGATTTGGTGCAAAAGGCGATCGAAATGGGTACTCCCGGCAGTTAATTTAGAATCGAGACTTAAATTTAGCCCTCTAAGGTACGTAGTTGCGCTTCAGCGCTCTTTGCTGATATTTGCTAAGAGCGCTGAAGCGCAACTACGTACCTAATTTGTTTAAAATTGGTATTGCTAATGTATCAAGTCGATCGCACGACAAATCTTGCCGATCGCGCGATCGGGCAAAATTTCCACCACCAAATCCACGCCATCGCCCTCAAGCATCGACTGAATATATAACTCAGGATGCAGTGCTTTCCAGAAATATTCCACAAACCGATTAATTTCCGACTCTGACATTCCCGACTTCCCCGCAGCCATCATTTCCCGTTCCGCCTGATTGCGCCACACTTGAGAAAGGCGATAATCTCGGGGATACAAAACCATCAACCGATCTAATCGGTTCCACAGTGGCAAATAGTCGTGCAGCTTCGCATTCATATCGCGCGCAAACTGACAGTCGCCCTCTGTGGAAATCGGAAACGGCGCCGCCGCCAAAAACTCGTTCAATTTGCGATCGGCGACTGGATTTACGCCGACAAACCAACCTTCAAACAGTACAATATCCGCACCGGAAATAAGTTCTGATTGACTTCGATCGCCCGCACCTCCCCAGGCTGATTTTTCAAACCGGGGAATTTCTATTTTTTGACTGTCAAATGCTGCTAATTCCCCCGTGTGAGAAGCGCGCAACTGGTCTAAAACGGAGATTCCCAAGTCAATATCGTGAGTGCCGGGGGGGCCGCGCCAAATTAAACGCGGGTCAGCTTGTTGGAGATTTTGGCGATCGGCATAAGTCTTGTAAAGATCGTCTAAAGAAAGGCTGACTGTGGAATATCCCAATTTTCCCAGCATCAGCCTCAAAACTTGGCATAAAGTAGTTTTTCCCGTTCCTTGGACTCCTAAAATTCCTTGAATTAAAGTCCGGTTTAAACTTTGTTTTTCAGTCGATAATTGCATCGCCAGTGGCAGCCACAGATTCCACAAACTTTCTAGAAAAACACTTGACTTGACGGGGAAAGTATGCAGTCGATCGAGTACAGACAGGAATAAATCGGTTTTGTGGCGGACAACATCGGCTGCGTTGTCAGGAGTAATGTTAAAAGCGCGCGATCGCAGATCGTCGGCAAGTTCCCAACAGGCGAGGCGATCGAAATCGGGAGCGATCGGGCGATCGCCCGATCGCCAGCGGTGTAAAATTTCAACAGGCGTTAAAGTCGAGCCAACCATTGTAGATTTTAGGATTGGATAATGGGATGATATTATATCGAGTCGATTACCATAACAAAAATGGTTTGTAGTGCGGACTGAAGTCCGCTCTAACGCTGCGGACTGAAGTCCGCACTACGAACTAATTTTACTGTTTGTAGTGCGGACTGAAGTCCGCTTTCACGCTGCGGACTAAAGTCCGCACTACGAACTAATTTTACTGCGATTAATCGATCAGACACGATATGATTTAATAATAGATATCTTACAAAAGTCGTTTTAATCACATTTTGGAACGGGCAAGATGCCCATTCCACAGAAAAAAAAATTGTGGAACGGGCATCTTGCCCGTTCCTAGCTATTGTGCAAGAGGTCTAATTCAAAAATTCTGTATGAGTTGGGAGGCCGCGCGGACTGGAATTATTTTTTTAAACTTGTATCAAAACTTTCTAAGGGGAGGCTAGTTTTAGGCAAATAATATCTGCAAGCGACAAATATTTTACCATTTTTTAAGAGCCAAGTTTGAAAGCTTCTACAAATAAATTGTAAGTCACGCCAATTTTTAGAGCATTGAGCATTTCCACCCACAAAGCACCAGCCACCAGCCGCCTGCTGCTGTAAACCAGTCGGTTCGCCAACTCGGCGAACAACACCAACATCCCGGCTACGATAATATCCCAATTAGCGGCTTGTCCGGCGATCGTCGAAAGAGCAGTTCCCAAAAAATTGCCGAACAGCAGGCTAATTACCAGCAGCGAAATCCGCCGCCAAGGATTGCTAGCCCAGCGTGCAAATTGCTCGCCCAGAACATCAATCAATCTGTTAATTCGGGTATTCTGCATAAAAGTTAAAAGTTATGCGGATGAGTCAGTCGATTTTAGATTTTAGATTTTAGATTTTAGATTTACTTGCAGGATTGAATCTGCTGGGAGATTGAACAGGAGTCTCAAGTTTTTGGCTAGATCCTCAAGAGTATCGGGGCTTGTAGCTGTTTTTGAGCGGGGTTAAAAAATGCCGATCGCGAACAACCCCAAATCCTTACCGGATCAGTATCCGGCAATGTCAAGTCTCAAATTTAACATCTAAAATGGTATTGAGCGATCTGGAGCTTTATAGCCCCGAACCGTCAAGTAATTAAGTGTAGCTGTATCTTGTGGCACAGTAGCCCCGGATTCTACATTCAAGATTGGTAGGACTAATTGCAGGGGTGCAGTCTATCCTTTAAGCATAAAATTTATGAAACTTCAAAATTACCAGATATTAATTGGAATGGCGATCGTTCTATTTACAGGAATGTTTCTCGGACGTTTTGAAATCACCATCTCCAACGGTGCAAATCGATCGAGCGATTTGCCCTCAGCAGCCACCGCACTCCCCCCAACACCCCCGGTTTCGAGAGTCGCGACAGGTGCCGCAGACACCGCTAGCAAGCCCAAACCCGAGTTACCCCCAGAAGCAGAGGAAGAAAGCAATTCCTCAATCCCTGTCAATGGCAAAGCTGCCGGCAGTTTGCGAGTCAGCAACCGCAGCGAACACCCAGTGCGAGTGGCCTTGCTGTCGAAACGGCAAACCGAGAAATCCTACGGAAAACCGGCCCACTGGGATTTTGCGCCGGGGGAAGGTGGTGGTAAGGGACTGATGCTATCGCTGCCGGAGGGCAAGTTAAAAGTCAAACAGGGAGACATTCTGGTGGTTTTTGCTCAGGATGGTTCCCGCCGCTACTGGGGGCCTTACGTCGCCGGGGAGACAGCCTCGCCCGCTTGGAATCCCAAAGCCGAAGAATGGCAATTAACTTTGCAGCAGTGAAAGCTTAGCTGCGGGCTGAGATTTTGATTGAGAAACCCGGTTTCTGCGGTTTTGTTGAGAACGGTGCAAGATTTGAATTGAACCTGAGATATTGCGTTTTTCAAGAGCGGGCCCGACACCCCACAAGAAGCTTGATGTCTTGTGGAACAGGCATCTTGCCTGTTCTTGAGAACGCTGCAAGATTTGAATTGAACCGGATTAGATCGAATTCCCAGTTTCGAGAAGGCAATTTTTCGGTAGACTTCTATGCGAGTTAAAATTTTAAATCTAAAATCGCAGGAAGTTTGGGTGAAGGAAGTTATTAAAAATTTGTCAGAATATTACAGGCATCGGCCGATGGTACCTTTGTTGCTATCGGTGTTGTGGCTGTGCGCGATCGCCTGGGTAGCTTTCTTGTGGAATCTGGGTAACATCGGCTTAGTTGACGAAACCGAACCGCTGTTTGCTGAAGCCGCCCGTCAAATGACGGTGACAGGGGATTGGATCACTCCTTATTTCAACAGCGAAACCAGGTTTGACAAGCCGCCGTTGATTTACTGGCTGATGGCGGTGGCTTACCACACTCTGGGCGTTAACGAGTGGGCTGTGCGCCTTCCGTCGGCTTTTTGTGCGATCGCCCTGACTTGCCTCGGATTCTACACTCTATCGAAAACAGAAGGAAGAAGGAAGAAGGAAGAAGGAAGAGGGAATGAGGAAGAAGGAAGAGTGAATGAGGAAGAAGCAAAATTCTCCCAATCTCCCAATCTCCCCCTCTTTCTTTCTACTCCTTGGATTGGTGCGGCATTAATAGCTTTAAATCCCCAAACTATTGCCTGGGGGCGGACTGGCGTTTCTGATATGCTATTAGTTGCCTGTATTTGTTCGTCACTTTTGGCATTTTTTCTCGGTTACACGCTAGAAGAACAGAGAGAAAAAGCAGAACTTTCCACCATTTCTGCTGGGCGATTTCCCAATAAATGGTATTTGACTTGTTACGTACTAATTGCCTTAGCAATTCTGGCTAAGGGGCCTGTGGGAATTGTCATCCCAGCGATGATTATTGGTAGCTTCGGGCTGTATTTGGGAAATTTTCGGCAACTTTGGCGCGAAATGCGTCCGCTGTCGGGAATCTTGATTATTTTGGCGATCGCCCTACCTTGGTTTATTCTCGTTACTTTAGCCAACGGTGAAACTTATATTGACAGTTTTTTCGGCTATCACAATTTCCAGCGTTTTACTGGAGTAGTCAACAAGCACTCGGCGCCTTGGTATTTTTACTTTTTTGTAGTGCTCGTCGGTTTTGCGCCTTGGTCGATTTATTTGCCGGTGGCGATCGCGCGTACCCGTTTTTGGCAGCGCAGTTACTGGCGCCGTCAAGCGCGATCGGCACAATTAAGTTTATTTGCCCTATTTTGGTTCGGCTGCATCTTTGGATTTTTCACGCTCGCCGTGACAAAATTGCCTAGTTATGTATTGCCTTTACTGCCCGCCGCAGCCATTTTGGTAACGCTGCTGTGGAGCGATATTATTGCAGGCAAGCAACCACAAAACAGACCGGGAAAGTTAGAGAAAAAACCAAATTCTTTACCGCGAGGGCTGTTAGTTACATACATTTTCAATATCGTATTTTTACTGATTATAGCCGGAGCAACTTTCTACTGCTACAACTGGCTCGGAGATGACCCGGCAATGCCCAATTTTCCGCAAGCAATTCAGCAGTCGGGATTGCTGATGGTTGGCGGTACGATTTGGATAACGGCGGCTGGGGCGATCGCGCTTTTACTCTGGAAACGTCAACAACGCTGGATTTTGGTTGTTAACTTCATCGGGTTTGTAGCATTTATCATATTTGGTCTGACTCCCGCCTACAATTTGGTCGATCTCAACCGCCAGTTACCTCTAAGAGAGTTAGCGAAGGTTGTTGTCCAACAAAAACTGCCGGGAGAAGAGTTGATGATGATTGGTTTCTGGAAACCAAGTCTAGTTTTTTATACCCAAGATCCGGTGACTTTCTACCGACTTCCCAGAGGCGCAAAAGACTACATCGAGGAATCCAACAACCACACTTCTCCGACGATTCTAGTGCTGGGATATCCACACAAGTTTGTGGAATTCGGATTGCAGCCAAATCAATATCAGTTGTTGGACAGTCGCGGCGCGTACCAACTGGCGAGGGTTCCGAGAAAGGCGTTTTTGAATTAGTGTATTGTACTGCGGTTTTGGCGATCGAGCGTCAGACCAGGTATGATGTTGAAATTGCGGTACAATCCGATCGGCTTAGAAACATAACTTTGGCGAAAATGTGGTATAATATCTACACGAGAGTGTTATACCACAGTTGCGGTATGATTGATAGTGATATGGCAAGTTCATACTTAAATCGCCCAAAGTAAAATGTCATACTCAGCTTTAGCAAACATAGTATTTGCGGTGGGACGAACAGGAGCAAACGGGGTACAGTTGCTTGGTACAGCGACTCTACTAAATAGTCCAGGAAGGTTTGTTACTGCTGCCCATGTTACTAATAAAGATGACCAGAATCTAGTCGTGGTTCTAAGAAATTACAATTCGATTGAGGACTATCAAGATACTTCTGATTCTCAAGTTCAGGTAATTCCAGTTCGCATTGAAGCTATTGATCCCTTCACAGATTTGTGTATTTTGTCGGCTGATATTGATCAGTCTTCTAACCTATCAATAGGTAGCACAGATATTCTAAACGTGAGCAGTGTTGTTGATATTTTTGGTTATCCTCACGCAGATCATGGGAGATTGGTACTTACTCATCAACGAACTGAGATCGGTGCAAGAATCTTAATAAAAAATGGAGTAGTGAAAACCAAGCACGTCGTGCTGAATACTCAGGCTCGCCCAGGTCAATCTGGAAGCCCTATATTTTCTGCATACACTACTACAGTAGTTGCTATTCTAATTGGGTCATATGCTCCAGGTGGTGGAGGTGGTATTTCATTGGGTGGGGTAGATCCGCATACCCTCCATCAAACTACTCATGCGGTCTCTGTTGAGTACGTTAGGGAAATGTTGTAGATATGGAAAATAAATTAGCACAAGTATTTCAGATTGACAGTGAAGAGTGGCTCGCAACGCTGCCTAAATACCAACAAAATAGGATAAAGCAGCTAGTGGATTCCACTAACTCTTACGAAGAGGCAGCGAAACAGTGGCTCAATGCAATGCCAGAGAACACATTCCCATTAGGAGCAGAACAAGCAAAAAATGTATTTATTGAAAAAGTCCGCGATGAAATCGAAAAATTCTTAAGTGGCAATGAAAAATATGCTGATGAACAACAACGGCTAGTTTCTTCGTCAGAGGTACTACAAAAAACTTTTGTGAGTTCTGTTTCAGCAGCAATTGCCCCAGCAATAGGCATAGCAGCAGCCTACGTCATGCCTGTAATTGTTCTTGAATTAATGACAATGAGTAAGATTGCGGATAGAGCGGTTGTGATTGCAGGAGAAACTAGCAATGCAGCGTTATTGTCTGAATCTGACTGGACATCGGTACAAGAAACACTGTATCTTCTGTCAATACCTGGGATGCGGGAATCGATTCGGGAAGGACTGGCAACGCCAATTGAGGAGTGCGATCGGGAGTTGAAGTGGTGAGTTGGAATATATTCTATACCAAGCAGGCACAGAAAGATGCCAAAAAGCTGGCTTCTAGCAATTTACGAGACAAAGCGCAAGAGTTACTAGACATTATTCAAACCAATCCGTTTCAGCATCCGCCACCCTACAAGAAATTGGTGGGAGATTTGGAAGGTGCATATTCACGGCGAATCAACATTCAGCACCGTCTGGTGTACGAAGTGATTGAGTCAGAGAATACGGTAAAAATTTTGCAGATGTGGACGCATTATGATGAGTAGTGTTTCTCACAGGTTAAGGAATACAGGAGTAGGTCGATCGCCATTTAGACTGGTAACTGAGCAAACCATATGTGCCATAATCAGCCATATTATTTGAAGTGCGATCGCCCGAACCTATGGATGCGCTCATCGGCAAAACTTTACAGGGTGGAAAGTACACCCTCGAACAAGAATTGGGACGCGGTGGCTTTGGAATTACCTTCAAGGCAACTCACCGCTATTTAGGACAGCCTGTCGTTATTAAAACCCTCAACGAATCCCTGCGGCGACAACCAAATTTTGCCGAGTTCGATCGCAAGTTTCAAGACGAAGCAAGGCGGTTGGCTTCCTGCGTCCATCCGAATATAGTGCGCGTCAGCGACTTCTTTGTCGAAGACGGACAGCCTTACATGGTAATGGACTACATAGCCGGTCAGAATTTGGGCGATGTAGTCGGTACAAACAATCCCCTCCCCGAAAATCTGGCAATTCTCTACATCACTCAAATTGGGGCTGCTTTGAAAGCAGTTCATCAAAAGGGTTTGCTGCATCGAGATATCAAACCCCAAAACATTTTATTGCGCCAAGGTACTCAGGAAGTCGTGCTGATCGATTTTGGCATTTCCCGCGAGTTTACAGCAGGTGCAACTCAAAGTCACACTAATATGGTGTCCGACGGTTACGCACCACCAGAACAGTATTTCGCCCAAGGAAAATATACGCCAGCCACCGATGTTTACGGGCTAGCGGCGACGCTTTACACTTTACTCACAGCCAGGGTGCCCGTGGCTGCCATTTTGCGTACCAGTCAGCCGATGCCTTCACCCCGCGACTTGCGGCCAGACTTAAGTGTGACTGTGAGTCAAGCGGTGATGCGGGGGATGACGGTAGAGGCTCAAAATCGCCCTGCTAGCGTGGATGAGTGGCTGTCGCTGCTGCACGGGCAGGGTGCAGGGTCGGACACCGGGCCGACGCTGGCGGTGATGCCGGGACACGGCCCTCAGTCGCCTGCAACTCTTAAAACAGCGCCTGCTGTGGTGACGAATGGGGGCAGCAACCGCAAGGTTTGGTTGATTTTGGCGTTTGTGACGATCGCACTTATATTCGGTGGTTTAGTCGGGATTGCGAGGATTTTCTTCAACGGACAATCTTCGGAACCGGCACCGGTGGCGAAGGACGATCGCACTTCCACCCCCGCAGATCCAGACGCACGCACCAGCCCCATACCAATTCCCACTCCCACACCCGCACCAATTCCCCCTCGCCGAGAAACTCCGTCGCCTGCTGCTGAAACTCCCGCGCCAACTCCAACTCGAACTCCAACTCCAACTCCCGCGCCAACTCCAACTCCGGCCCCAACTCCAGCACCAACAACAACTCCAACACCTGAGGCTGGGAAACCCACACCAGCGGAAAAACTGGTTGACAAGCAATTGCCGCCCGATCGATCGCCCCCACCCAGCGAAAAACCCGGAACCGGTTATCAGAAGACTCCCACTATCCCAGGGTTTGCCGTTGGTACGCCGGAAAGTCAGATTGTAAGTGCACTGGGAGATCCCACAGACTCTCAATCCCGCGGCTATTGGCCGAATACTCGCACCGCACTTTATGAATTGCTGCCGAACCGGGTGACTCTCGGCTATATTTACGATCGCAATTCCGAACAACTCGTGCAAACAGAGGGTTCTTTTGCCCAGTCGGTGGACGATTTGGTAGTCCGAACCGCGTTAAACGGCATGGTGGGCGGCGCAGATAAGGAGATTTTGCAAGGGTTCCGGGACGTGCAGCAACGTCGCACCAATCGGTTTAATTTTCAGAAAGGTTCGTTGAAAGGGACGATCGAACGCAACAATCGCGATCGAATTTACATCGGCGTCTGGGACAAAACTTTGCATTAGAAATCTTCCACCGGTGTAGAGAAACCGGGTTTTTTAACGAAAATATTTGCCCAAAATGCTCATTCTCACAGTTGGCGATCGCAAGTGTCACAATACTTAAAGGTTTTTTAGGTACGTAGTTGCGCTTCAGCGCTCAAGCGCAACTACGTACCTTTTTGAATCTGTCTCGGTTAAAAAACCCGGTTTCTTGGTAGTGCGGCCTCTACTATTTGCCAAACAATCCCCAATCCCCAATCCAAAATCCCCAATCCTCAATTCAAAATCCAAAATCTTCAATCCAAAATCTAAAATCTAAAATCCAAAATCGATTGACGTTATACAAAATATTAGCTATGATTAGAGAACACGAGGGGCTGTAATGGTTTCGACAGGGTGGCGAAAGCTGCTCCGTGATGCAGGTCGAGAGGGAGTCTACTCTCGTTAATATCGGCTCAAAAAAAATAGTAAATGCGAACAACATCGTTCCTTTCGCTCGCAAAGCCGTAGCTGTAGCCTAAAAACTTCTCTAGCTTGGTTCAGAGTGTATGCCGCTTAACTCCGTTAAAGGCAGCATAACAACCCCCAACGGATGCCCTAGCTAAACGTTTCTAGTCGTCTAGCCGGGAAAGCAATCACTAGAAAATCCTCCCATTTAGGATAAAGATGGTTCCCGCCCCAAGGATCAGAGGGGATAAACCTGTGAACGATCGGAAGGTAAATACCCATTTTGGACGGCAGTTCGATTCTGCCCAGTTCCATAAAAAAGGTAGCGTAAAATCAATGGTTTAAGCCATTTGAAAGTTACCTTAAAGCATAAAAAGGGCAGAGAATTAATTCTCTGCCCTTTTTGTTTGGGCTATATCTCAAAGGAGTGATATCAAATCCGGTAGCATCGGAATTATTAGTAGCCAAAATCAGGAGACGGCAGTGCCGTGTCCCTACCGACAAATATTGTAGGGAGACGGCACTGCCCTGGACTCTATATCATTCTGGTGTAACCGGAATTGATATCATATCAATTTCATTAGTATCGCAATGATATAAACGGACGAGACGGCAGTGCCGTGTCCCTACAATTAATCATGGTAGGGACACGGCACTGCCGTCTCCTCTTCATTCCTCAACCATAAGTTAGCAACCCATTAGTCAAGCTTGGGGATCAGATAACTATAACTTCCCCTCATCTATCGGTTCTTGGGGCCTGTCCGGCGATATACTGATATGCGGTAAAGCATTAAAAATCTTTACAAACACCCAAATCTCCAAGCCTACTCCTACTAAGGATGGGTGAAAAATTATATGGCGATCGCTCAAAAGCTGGAAAAATGAACCCAGGAATTGACTTACAAGGAAGTTTTGTAGAAGCCCTAACGAATTTGGGCTTACCGGCGGACATCGCCCACGTGCTTTGGCTGCCACTGCCGATGGTGCTGATGGTTGTCGGTGCTGTATTCGGGGTACTGACTAGCGTCTGGCTAGAGCGGAAAATTTCCGCCGCCGCTCAACAGCGGATTGGCCCCGAATTCCTCGGCCCTCTGGGAGTCCTAGCACCCGTTGCTGACGGCATGAAGTTGGTATTCAAAGAAGACATTGTACCGGCAAAAGCTGACGCGCTGCTGTTCACGCTCGGCCCGGTAATTGTCGTGATTCCAGTGTTTCTGTCCTACTTGATCGTACCCTTCGGAGAGCATATGCTCATCGCCGATATGGGGACAGCGATATTTCTCTGGATTGCTCTTTCTAGCATTCAGCCGATCGGCTTGCTGATGTCTGGCTATGCTTCTAACAACAAATACGCCCTCCTCGGCGGACTCAGAGCCGCTGCTCAATCCCTCAGCTACGAAATTCCCCTAGCTTTGGCAGTATTGGCAGTTGTGATGATGTCCAACAGCTTAAGTACGATCGACATCGTACACCAACAAGCCGGCTACGGCATTGTCGGCTGGAACGTCTGGCGCCAACCCGCAGGTTTCCTGATTTTCTGGATTGCAGCACTAGCCGAATGCGAACGTTTACCCTTTGACTTACCCGAAGCAGAAGAAGAATTGGTAGCAGGATATCAGACTGAGTATACAGGCATGAAATTTGCCTTATACTACATCGCTTCCTACGTTAACCTCGTCCTTTCTTGCCTGCTAGTAGCCGTTTTGTACCTCGGTGGTTGGGAATGCCCGATTCCCGTCGGAGTTATCACAAATGCCCTGGGATTGAGCGAAACAACTCCTTGGCTACAGGTAATTACCGGCACGCTAGGCATTACAATGACCTTGTTGAAAGCCTACTTTTTCCTGTTCTTGGCAGTTCTGCTCCGTTGGACTCTGCCACGAGTTCGGATTGACCAATTGCTAGATTTGGGATGGAAGTTTTTGCTTCCGGTTGCTCTAGTTAACTTGCTATTGACCGCAGCTTTGAAACTTGCCTTTCCCTTTGCTTTTGGCGGTTAATTCATAATAGGTAAAGGGAGCTGTAGGGAAACGGCACTGCCGTCTCCTGATTGCCGGATATAACTGTAGGGAAACGGCACTGCCGTCTCCTGATTGCCGGATATAACTGTAGGGAAACGGCACTGCCGTCTCCTGATTGCCGGATAAAAATACCTGTTAACTCTCATTACCTATTATGAATTAGCAATTACCAAAAACTCAAGTACAGAGAGAGAAAACGATGCTAAAATTCCTCAATCAAGTAGGCGAATACGCCAAAGAGACTGTTCAAGCTGCTAAGTATATCGGCCAAGGACTAGCAGTGACCTTCGATCACATGAGACGCCGACCAGTTACAGTGCAGTATCCTTACGAGAAACTAATTCCTTCCGAACGTTTTCGGGGCAGAATTCACTTTGAATTTGACAAGTGCATCTCCTGCGAAGTCTGCGTTCGGGTATGTCCAATCAACTTACCTGTTGTAGATTGGGAATTTAACAAAGAAACTAAGAAGAAGCAACTCAAGCACTACAGTATCGATTTCGGGGTGTGTATCTTCTGCGGTAACTGTGTAGAATATTGTCCGACTAATTGTTTGTCGATGACAGAAGAATACGAGTTAGCCGCCTACGAACGTCATGAATTGAATTATGACAACGTGGCCCTCGGACGTTTACCATACAAGGTTTCAGACGATCCGATGGTGACACCGTTGCGCGAATTCGCTTATTTGCCGAAAGGTGTGATGGATCCTCATGAAGTTTCCTACACCGATCGCCGTGCAGGTCTCCGCCCAGAGGAAATTCAGGAAAGTAAGTAATGGGAATGGGGAATGGGGAATCGGTAATTGGGAATGGGGAATGGGGAATGGGGAATCGGTAATAAGTTATTGGAACTAACAAACAACAAATTACCAACTACCAACTACCAATTACCAATTGCCAATTACCAATTGCCAATTACCAATTCTCAATTACCAATGCCCAATTACCGATGGCCAATGCCCAATTAACAAAGGATTAAATATTGTGAATCTAGCCGAAGGGGTTCAAATTGTTTCATTTGGCATACTCGCCGTAATGATGATTGGAGGAGCATTAGGAGTAGTCCTGTTCTCCAACATCGTTTACTCAGCATTTCTGCTGTGTGGCGTATTTACCAGCATTGCCGGCTTGTACCTATTGTTGAATGCTGACTTTGTAGCAGCAGCCCAAATCTTAATTTATGTTGGCGCTGTTAACGTCTTAATTTTGTTTGCCATCATGTTGGTAAACAAACGAGAAGAGTTCCGCACAATTCCTAACGCTTGGGTGCGTCAAGTCGCAACCGCAGTCGTTTGTGCTGGTTTGTTTGCGCTGTTGGGTACAATGGTCGTGTCTACTCCTTGGGCGATCGTGACAACGACGGGAGCACCCGCCGAAAGTTCGATCGTGACGATCGCCAAACACTTCTTCACCGACTATTTGCTACCTTTCGAGTTAGCATCGGTATTTTTGTTGATGGCAATGGTAGGAGCAATTGTGTTGGCGCGCCGCGATTTCTTTGCGGATGAACTGTCCGTGAAGCAATCAGATACACCAGCTTTTAGTTTGCCTGAACGCCCCCGCGAATTAGTTTCAGCCGGTGATGTTTCTTCACCGGAAACAAAGTAATTGTAGGGTGTGCACTGCGTACCTATCTGTTCGTCAGGCGAGAAACCTGGTTTCTGTTCGCAGCCTCTGTATCTGCCTGTTTTGTAGTAATTTAGACTGAGAGCAACTCCCAAAAATTATGCAACTGCAACTCCAGTATTTCCTGTTATTAGCTGCTGCACTTTTCTGCATTGGCATTTACGGTTTAATTACCAGCCGAAACGCCGTGCGGGTATTAATGTCGATCGAGTTGATGCTGAATGCAGTCAATCTCAATCTGATGGGTTTTTCTAACTATCTTGACCCCGTACAGATTAAAGGTCAAGTATTTACTGTTTTTGTAGTAACCGTTGCGGCTGCTGAGGCTGCTGTTGGTTTGGCGATCGTCTTGGCGATTTACCGCAACCGCAATACCGTAGACATGGAAGAGTTTAATCTGCTGAAATGGTAATCAGCGGTCATTAAGCTGTCAGAATTAAGGTGGAGGGTTGACCAAATTGGGGAATTTCGGTGCTTTAGCTCAAATATCCCCAACCCTCAACCCAATAAATTAGAAGCAAAAGACCATCAAGGGCGATCGGCTAATAGAGATAAGCTTGAATTTTTTTCAGATGTCGCAAAACTATAAAATGTCTGAAAAGTATCGTGTAATACCACTTCAAACAACTTCAAACCAAAGCTCCCAGAGCAGTTGGTAAAAATCCTAATTACTGCCAATTCTCAATAAAGTCGCTGTAGAATACAGCAATACAGATAATTTTTCTAGCCAATACTTCGGACGGGTGCATCTGGCGCAAGGCAAATATGTTTGTAGGGGCGAAGCATGACCGAAATCAATATGAGATGATAACTAATAACTTATATGCGGTCATGCTTCGCCCTCTTGAAAAGTGAGATGCACTCCTTCGGACAGTATTCGATCGCCAAGAAGAGCATCAAAGTTTCAAGGGGAGTCGGTAATCGAGTTGCCAACGGAAAATCAAGGGTTTCAGACTACAACTAAAAACTGTCCGGACTATTGCTCATAATTGTAGCTTATTTTAAATATCGCGATCCCGAAAGGGTGCAGTAGCGATCTGAATTTTGGAAACTTTGCTACTTGTAAGGAGTTTTTGTGTTACTTAAGTTCGGGTATCTTAAAAATTAGCAATTCCCGATTGTAACCTACCGAATTCATTGGGGCTATCGTACCATTTTTTTAACTTATATTGAGTCATATCGGACAATCTATAGCAGTGGAAAGTGGACAGTTGACAGTTGACAGTTGCAGAACCCGAATCAAATCATTGATGCAGTACGGGTATCGGCTCTATTCATGAAGTTATTTATGCCCTCACCGATGTGGCGGTTGCTATAGTATGAGAAAAATTCAAAAACATACTGGTAAAGCCTTTGTAACTGCTGCGAGCGCAGCCTTATCAATTCTGGCGGCTACCATGATTCTCGATCGCTCGGAAACTCAGCGATTTCAGGAACAACAACAGGCAGATACTCTCAATCAACTGAGTACCGTGCGAGCCCGTTTGGAAGGGGCAATTAACACCAGACTTCTTCTCGTAGAAGCTTTAGTCACTCATGCTTCAACCCGTCCCGAACTCACCCAAGATGAATTTACAGCTATTGCTTCTCCTCTGTTGGAGAGGTATCGAGGGATTCGGAGTACGAACCTAGCCAAAAAATCGGCGATTAGTCATATTTATCCGGTTGTAGGCAACGAAAAAGCTGTTGGGTTAAACTTAGCAGCAACGCCGACCCAAAAAGAAGCTGTCGATCGAACTATTGCCTCAAAAAAATCGGTTGTTGCCGGCCCGGTTAAACTCGTACAAGGCGGTACTGCATTTATTAACCGATCGCCTATTTTTGTCAAATCAATAGAGGGAAAATCTGAATATTGGGGACTCGCGAGTATTTTGGTCAATCCCGAAACTATCTATGAAGAAGCCGGATTGTTACAAGAATCATCTAACTTAAAATATGTACTGCGTGGCAAAGATGGATTGGGGGAAAAAGGTGAGGTTTTTTTCGGCAATGGGGCAATTTTTCAGGAAAAACCCGTTTTTCTTTCCGTCACGTTACCGAACGGTTCTTGGCAGTTGGCCGCCGTTCCTAAAACTGGATGGTATGACCATTCACCAGTTACTATTTGGTTGAGGGGAGGAGGTATGGCGATCGCACTTGTGGGAAGCATCGGTGTCTTCATTTTAGCTAGCGAACCGGCACGGTTGCAATTGGCGATCGATCGCGCCACCGCCGCATTGCGCCAAAATGAAGAAACACTCAAACAGAAGAATGCCGAGATGAAAGCCTTGAATTCAGCGTTATCTGAAAGCGAAGGTCGCCTATCGCAATTCCTCGATGCCATGCCCATTGGTGTTTTTGTCACCGACAGTCACGGAAATCCCTACTACACCAATCAAACTGGACAGCATCTTCTCGGTCAAGGTGTGGTAGCATCCGTTGCCGAACAAATTCAGATTCAATACAAAATTTACCAAGCTGGTAGCGATCGCATTTATCCTCAAGAATCAGATCCCCTGTTAAATGCGTTGCAAGGAAAAAGCGTGCGTCGCGAGGATATGGAAATTCATCATCCAGACAAAATTATTCCCATTGAAAGCGCAGGAACGCCGATTTACGATGCGGATGGAAACCTAAGTTATGCGATCGCAGCTTTCCAGGATATCACCGAACGCAAACAAGCTGAAAAATTGCGCGAAGATTACAATCGAACATTAGAGGAACAAGTTGCCGAACGCACAGCCGAACTATCCCAAACCTTAACCGAACTCCAACTAACTCAAGATGAATTAGTGCAATCGGAAAAAATGGCAGCATTAGGTCAACTCGTAGCAGGAGTTGCTCACGAAATTAACACCCCGTTAGGAGCAATTCGCTCTTCTGTTAGTTATATTACCGACTTTCTCAACGAAAACCTCAGCCAATTTCCCACATTATTTCGCGAACTTACCCCAGAACGAGAAACACAATTTTTGGAATTGTTGCAACGATCCATTGCCAACACCACGATCGTATCCGGTCGCGAACGCCGACAACTCAGAAAAACAATTACTAGCCAACTCGCAGCCCAAAACATTGAGAAATCTGAAGGATTAGCCAATATCCTCCTCGACTTAGGAGTTCACGATCGCCTCGAACCTTTATTCTCACTTCTACGACAAAGCGACAGCGACCAATTTCTCAAAACTGTACGGGCCTTTGTGCGCTTGCAGGCCAGCACCCGAGATATTAACATCGCCAGCGATCGTGCCGCCAAAGCCGTGTTTGCCCTAAAAACCTACGCCCGACACGACTCTAGCGGTGAAACAATCGAAGCCAACATCCTCGACGGCATAGATGCAGTTTTGACCCTCTATCAAAGTCAGATCAGACAGGGTATAGAATTAACTAAAAACTACGAACATATCCCACCCATTCAGTGTTATTTTGACGAACTCAACCAAGTGTGGACGAATTTGATTCATAACGCCCTACAAGCGATGAATAACAAAGGATCTCTCACCGTTAACGCAATTCACAATCACGAAAATATCCAAATTAGCATTGCCGACAGTGGCACGGGGATTCCCCCAGAAATCCACTCGAAAATATTCCAACCTTTCTTTACCACTAAACCTCCAGGCGAAGGAAGCGGATTAGGACTGGATATCGTTCGCAAAATCGTTGCAAAACATCGGGGACAGATTACTTTTGAATCTCGTCCAGGTCAAACCACATTTACAGTTATCCTACCAATAGAGCGTTAAAAAAAAAATGAGTAAACCTATTGTGATTTGTATTGATGACGAGCAAATTGTTCTGGATAGCCTCATCCGAGAAATATCAGAATCTTTAGACAATGAATGCGATATTGAAACAGCACTGGGAGGTGCGGAAGCATTAGAGTTGGTGGATGAGTTAATCAAAGATGGTAGTGAAATTGCACTGGTGATTTCTGACTATATCATGCCAGATATCAAAGGAGATGAAGTCCTACGATACGTTCACGAAAAACTCCCACAAACTCTAAAAATTATGTTGACAGGCGAGGCAACAGTTGAAGGAATCGTGAATGCGATTAACTCCGCAAAACTCTATCGATATATTTCCAAACCTTGGCACAAAGTCGATTTAAAATTAACAGTTAAAGAAGCAATTAAAAGTTACGTGCAGGAAAGAAAGCTAGCCGAACAGAATAAACGATTAATAGAAAATGAACAGCGATTGAGACATTTTTTAGAAGCTATGCCAATTGGTGTATCGGTTCATAACGCTCTGGGACAACTAACCTACGCCAATCAAAAATCTAAGGAATTGTTTGAAATCGCAGAAGGGACAATCTCGAATATCGAAAATTTACCCCATATTTATGCTTTGTATCAAAGCGAGCGCCAAGATTTGTGCCGATCGCCAGACTTGCCGATCGCGCGTTCTTTGTCAGGAGAAATAGTGCGAACTGACGATCTAGAAATTCATCAAGAAAAACGGATCGTTCCTTTAGAGATTTCTTCGACACCAATTCGCGATGAAACTGGAAAAATTTGTTATGCGATTGCCACTTTTTCCGATATTACAGAAAGGAAACAAGCCGAAAAACTTAGAGAGAATTACAATCGTAATTTAGAATCTCAAGTTTCCGAAAGAACGCAACAGCTACAGCAAAAAAACGAAGAACTTGCCAATACTTTAAAACAGCTAGAATCAGCTCAGCAGGAATTGATTCATTCTGAAAAAATGGCAGCATTAGGTCAACTGATTGCGGGAGTTGCCCACGAAATCAATACGCCTTTGGGTGCGATTCAATCCTCTGTTAAATATATTGGCGATTACTTCTCGGAAAATTTGGCTGCATTACCGACATGGTTTCGACAGTTGACACCCGAAAAAGAATTACAATTTAAGGAATTATTAGCGCGATCGCTGCTAAATCCTGCATTGATTTCTGGAAGGGAAAGACGACAACTGAGAAAAGCAATCGTCGCCCAACTAGAAACCCAAAATCTCAGTAATGCTGATACTCTTGCCAATTTGCTTCTCGATCTTAAAATCTACGAAAATATAGAACCTCTGTTCAATTTATTTCAAGAGCCCAGCAGCGAAATATTTCTCAAAACAGTCCGCTCTTTTGTGCGATTGCAAGAAAGCACTAGAGATATCAATACTGCCTCTGAAAGAGCTGCAAAAGTTGTATTTGCACTCAAAACCTATGCCAGACAAAATCTCAACGAGCAAAAAATTAAAGTCAATATTATCGAAGGATTAGAAGCAGTTCTGACACTTTATCAAAATCCAATCAAACATGGAGTAGAATTAATCAAAAACTATGAAGATTTGCCTCAGATCGAATGCTATTTCGATGAACTCAATCAAGTTTGGACAAACTTAATTCACAATGCTTTGCAAGCGATGAATTATCGGGGAATACTCAGAGTTGATGCCGCTCGATTGAATGGTAACATTGAAGTCAGTATTACCGATAGCGGTAATGGCATACCAGAAGAGATTCAAGATAAAATCTTTCAGCCATTTTTTACCACTAAGCCTCCAGGAGAGGGCAGCGGTTTAGGGCTGGACATCGTGAAAAAAATTATTGAAAAACATGGAGGGACAATTCATTTTCGATCGCTGCCTGGAAAAACTACTTTTATTGTGGCATTGCCAGCAGATATTTAGAGTAATTTGATGTTAAATTGTTTGTAATTTCAGCAGAAAAAATAATTATGCCTAAGCTTGCAATTCTGTGTGTTGATGATGAAGTTGTTATTTTAAACAGCGTACTGCGACAAATTCAAGAAGAATTTGATGACCAATATGTATATGAAACTGCCGAAAATGCAGAAGAAGCACTAGAAGTTTTAGACGAACTTTATGAAGAAGGAACTCAAGTCGTAATTATTGTTTCTGATTGGTTAATGCCGGGAATGAAAGGCGATGAATTGCTCGTTGAAGTCCAGAAAAGGTTTCCAGGAACGGTGAAAATTTTATTAACCGGACAGGCAGATGATGCAGCGATCGAACGAGCCCAAAAAGAAGCAGATCTTCATCATCTTATTCCCAAACCTTGGACAAAGCAAGAACTGATTAACTCCATCAAGTCGGGAATTGAAAAATTATAAATTAATCCCACCTTAGAGGAATATGAAAAAACCAGTCATTCTGTGTGTCGATGATGAGCAAATGATTCTTGATAGCCTCAGAAAAGAACTATCAGAAACCCTGGAAAATCAATATCAAATAGAAACAGCGCATGACGGGCATGAAGCGCTGCAAATGGTTGATGATTTATTAGAAGATGGTCATCAAATTGCTGTCGTGATTGCCGACTACATGATGCCCAGAATGAAAGGAGATGAAGTCTTAAAAGAAATCCACAACAAATCTCCTTCAACAATTACGATCATGCTGACGGGGCAAGCGAGTATCGAGGGAGTCACCAATGCCATTAATACGGCAAAACTCTATCGGTACATAGCTAAGCCCTGGCAAGCTGAAGATTTATTTTTGACGATAACAGAGGCTACAAAAAGTTATATGCAAGCAAAAAATATAATTAAACAAAATATAGAATTAATTAAAATAAACCAAAATTTAATTTCTTTAAACACAGCTTGTTCTCGCTTCGTACCGGATGAGTTTCTAAAATTGTTGAACAAAGAAAATCTTGTCGATATTGAACTTGGTGATTCTGTGAAAAAAGAGATGTCAGTTATGTTTTCTGATATTCGATCGTTTACAAGTCTTTCAGAAACCATGCCTTTAGAAGATATTTTTAAATTTATTAACAGCTATTTTTCTATAATGGAACCCGCTATTATTGAGAATAATGGGTTAATTGACAAATATATTGGCGATGCGATTATGGCATTATTTGGTAGTGTTTATCATGCGGATTATGCCGTTAAGGCGGGAATCTCTATGCTCAAAAAACTTGCCGAATACAATCTAACCCGAAAAGCACGCGATCGCCCTCCCATTAAAATTGGCATCGGTATCAATACAGGAATGTTAATGCTTGGAACTGTCGGCGGAAAATTTCGTATGGACGGGACAACAATCGGCGATGCTGTCAATATAGCCTCCCGACTAGAAACTTTAACTAAGCTGTATGGCGTGCCTTTGTTGATTAGCGATTGCACATTTTTAGGGTTAAAAGATGCTAATCAATATTGCATTCGTTTAGTCGATCTTGTACAAGTTAAAGGCAAATCTAAAGTGGTATCCGTCTTTGAAGTCTTGGATGCAGATCCGCCGGAAATTCAAGAGCAAAAACTCGCTACTAAAACCGAGTTTGAGCAAGGGTTAGTATTTTACACAACAGAAGAATGGGAAGCTGCTTCCCGATGTTTTAAAAAATGCTTGCAGCATAATCCACAAGATACTGTAGCACAATTACACTGGAATCGATGCCAAAATAAATACTCGAATTAAAGGGCGATGAATGCTGAAAATAGTCTGATTATTGGTTATTTGAGAAGATATACCAATAACCAATAATCAATGATATCGTGTCCGATCCATTAACCGCAATTAGATTCGATCGCGCGTGGCCACGAAAGTCCGCAAAATGGAGCGGACTTGCGTGGGTACTACCAACTGTTTTTGTTATGGTAATTGACCGGAAATGATGTGACTAATCACTAATGACTTCTAGTAATTTCTAGAGTGATTTTGCCGCCAAAATCAGGAATCGGGGCGGCAGGTTTTGAAAGTTGTAACTTAACTTTATCAACCAACGGTAGTTGTAAAAGCGCTTGAGCAATCGTATCTGCTAACCGTTCGATCAATAAAAACTTGGAGTTTTTGACTAACTCTTGAATCAGGGTAATGGCACTGCGGTAATCCAGAGTATGTTCAATATCATCACTTTTTCCAGCTTTCGACAAATCTAGCCAGAGAGTGACATCCACTTCAAACCACTGCCCCAAAACCTGCTCTTCCGGTAGGTAGCCCGTGTAGCCGTAGCAGCGAATTCCTGTAAGTTGAATACAATCCATTGTGAAATAAACTAAAAGTAAGTTGCCTATACCAAATTGTATTAAACCAGATAAAGTTATCCTGGGTGCATTTCAATTTGGAAAGGGCGAAGATATTTGCAAAAATGAGATGCACCCGTTCTCCTTCTCTTGTATCTCTTTCTTTCTCCCCTCTGCGCCCTCTGCGCCCTCTGTGGTTAAATAACTCTTATTCTATCTTAAATTTTACAACTGCCCTCCCTTCTCCAAATTATCCAGAAAATCCTCAGCAACTTCACACCATTTCTGCCTAATTTCTGCATCTTCGGGCTTGTCTGTCAATGTACGACCTTGTAATTCGGGATATTTATTGTAAAATAATTCATCTACTTTTTGATAGAATATATCTGGGTCAATGTTGAGATTTTTGCGACGCTTTCCAATTTTTTCTTGCCTAGCTATTTCTGCATCTAAAGACGTATTTGTGGGAAATTGTGGAAGTTCCGGAAACTTGGGTAATTCAGGCAGTTTGGGTAGGGTAAAACCAGATTTGACGGCACCAAAAGCTAACACTCCCGGCAATAAAACCACGCTTAAACTAGCGACAGTTTTCCAAGGAATTAATTTTAAAATATTGGTGTTTTTAACAATTTGAGGGTTTTGGTTGACAGGAGTATGATTGCTGGTAGGAGTTTGAGTGGTGTTTTTGAATGGGCGGCCGACAAAGTTCATTGTGACCATTTGGGAGATGATGCTGCCAATTTGGGATAATTTTGGGTCTTTGAGTGCTTCACGGACTTCTTTTGCAGATTGGTAGCGATCGCCTGATCGATCTGCTAACATCCGATCCAATACCATCCCTAAGTTTTGACTGACACTGACGCGATCCCGCCAATCCCAAGTTTTTTGATTAACATCGTACAATTTCTGAGGCTTTTTCCCTGTCAGCAAGACTAAAGCGGTGACAGCCAAAGCATACAAATCGCTAGCCGGAGACACTTTACCCTGTCGCATCTGTTCCATTGGCGAATATCCCTGTTTGCCGATCGCCGTATCCGATTGTCCCTTAGACTGAAATAGAGCACTCGCTGCGATTTGTTTGACAGAACCGAAATCAATTAAAAATGGTAGTTTGTCAGCATCATGCTGAATAATATTGTCCGGGGAAATATCGCGGTGAATTAAATTTTTGGAGTGGATGTATTCTAAAACTGGTAAAAGCTGAAATAGTATTTGAGTAACTTCGGCTTCGCTAAAATTTTTACCTTGTTGCTGGCGCGATATCAGTATTTCTTCGTAGGTTTGACCAGGGATATAATCTTGCACTAAAAATAAAGCTTGACTACCGCCGATATCAGTTCGCAGAAGCTCTCGAAAGCGGGGGATTTGCGGGTGTTGAAGGCTGTAAAGCATACTCGATTCGCGATCGAACAATTCGGCCGCTTTCGGGCTGTGAACCACCGGAGAAAACTCTTTGAGCACGCATTGTTCGCCGTAGCGGTTGGTATCTTCTGCGAGGTAAGTCCGCCCGAAGCCGCCGCGGCCTAATTCGCGGATGATGCGGTAGCGTTTTTCGAGGGTGGAACCTGGGGCTAGGGGGGAAGGGTTGGACATAAACCAGGGCGGATTGTTCGATTTGGGGAGTCGCGGGGGACGGTATAGCTTATTGTAGCTAAGTTTGGTTGGCTGTGAGGGCGATCGCACTTTGATGGTGTAGAGGTTTGTGATTTGATTAAATCAATTAATTAAATCATCTATATCTTCTATGAGAGTCATAGGAATAGATGATCGGAGAAGTTTGACTTAAAGTATAACTAAGAAGTAAGAAACGGCTTCACAAAAATACTAGATACCCGACTTTTTTTAAAGTCGGGTGTCTAACAGCCTACTCTTAAAATCATCCCAACTGCGATCGCGCTTATTCACCTGCTTTTTCTGCTAACTTATGCTCTTTCAAAGCTTCTAACTGCTTTCTGACTCTTTCCCGGCGACGCACGTAAAGCGGGCTATTTTGTAAATCGACTTCTGCTAGAGCCTGAGCCTGCGCCAACTTCATATTCAAATCTTCCAACATTAAATTCACTTCGCGCCAGCGAGCTATTGATTTTGCTCTAGTCTCCGCATCAGGAATTTTTTTTTCATTATTCATAATAAGTTCCAATTTCTTTTTGTTTCTTGAGCTGTTGCCTCTACAGCATAGGCTGTAGCGACTGCCTGTTCGATTGACTGATACAGTAAATTTAGTGTAGCAGAATTAGCTGCTGGTTGAGACTCAGCTATCTGCAACACTAACCCATAAATGCGATTGTACAAAGTTCTTAACCTTTCCTCTGCATTTCTGACTTGCTCTAGCTCATCAATCGTCTCATCTGTCTCGCCATATTGCTCAAACAAGCTAGACTCCGTTTCCGTCGCTAGGTTAATCACTTGAAACAAGCGAGGCAACAAGTTAGAAATTGTGGTTAAGGTTTCATCTGGTAAATTCGCCATAATGCAATTAGACTTTCACTCCTAGCACAGCACAGGTGATTTTACCATATAGCCGCGATTTCAAACTCTAAATTCCCTCTCACATCCTGTGCTGTTCTTAATGATAACTCTGCGCGATTATTGACTTTTTACAAATCCCGATGAGTGAATTCCTTAGCCTCATTCCCCACATAACTAGCCGCAATATGACCATCTCCAACCACTCGATACTTATACGTCACCAACCCTTCTAAACCAACAGGCCCGCGAGGTGGCATTTGCTGCGTGCTAATCCCCACTTCTGCACCGAAACCGTAGCGGAAACCATCGGCAAATCGAGTCGAACAATTATGATAAACTCCGGCCGCATCTACTCCATTTAAAAATGTTTCGGCGGCTTCGCTATCTTCGGTGACAATCACATCTGTGTGTCTCGAACCGTAAGTGTTGATGTGGTTAATTGCTTCTTCCACAGAGTCTACGATTTTGATTGACAAGATTAAATCGCTGTATTCTGTAGACCAATCTGTTTCTGTGGCTGCGGTAATATCCAGGATTTCGCGGGTGGTTTCGTCTCCCCGCAGTTCGACTTTTTTCTGCTGCAATGCTTGGGCAACTATGGGCAGGAATTTGGGCGCGATCGCACTGTGAACTAACATAGTTTCAATGGCATTACACGCGGCGGGATATTGCGTTTTGGCATCGACGGCAATCTCTACTGCTTTGTTGATATCCGCAGCTTTGTCTGCATACAAATGACAAATTCCGTCGGCGTGTCCCAACACTGGGATTCGGGTATTATCCTGCACAAACTGGACAAAAGAGTTGGAACCTCTGGGAATAATTAAATCTATATATTCATCCATTTTTAGCAGTTCGATTGTTTCTTCCCGCGTGGTTAATAACTGGACTACTTCGGGATTGACTGCGGTTTCTGCTAATGCTTGGCGAATTACTTTTGTCAAGATTTCGCAGGAACGGACTGCTTCTTTGCCGCCTTTGAGAATCACACCATTTCCTGATTTGATAGCCAAGGATACTATCTGAATTAAAGCTTCTGGACGCGCTTCAAAAATAATCCCTAAAACCCCTAAAGGACAGGTGATGCGCTTCAGAATTAATCCTGTGTCTAATTCGCGGTGAATTTGGACGACACCGATCGCCTCTGGGAGCTTGGCAACGTCGCGCACACCCGCGATCGCACTTTGCAACTTGCTTTCGTCTAACTTCAGGCGATCGTACAACGGCTTAGCAATGCCATCAACCTCAGCCGCCGCGCGATCGGCAGCATTCGCCGCCAAAACATCCGGCGCAGCAGCTTCTAAAGCTTTAGCAATAGCTTCAATCGCTTGATTTTTGGCATCAGCGGACAAAACTGCCAATTTCCTAGCAGCTTGGCGCGTTTTTTGGGCAATTTCAATAATCGACATGGCGTTCATTCAGTTGACAGTTGACAGTTGACAGTTGACAGTTGACAGTTGACAGTTGACAGTTGACAGTTGACAGTTGACAGTTGACAGTTGACAGTTGACAGTTGAACAGTTGACAGTTGACAGTTGACAGTTGACAGTTGACAGTTGACAGTTGACAGTTGACAGCTTGAGGGCGACCTCGAATTGTCTGATTTTAATTTCTCCATACAAGGGTTCCGGCTTGAAACCAATTCTTTTTTGTAACTTTGAAATATAGCCTTTCTCAAAAAGATGAGGGATAACTGACAGCTTATATAACCAATTAAACCAAGAAGGGCCCAAGCCCAACAACGTACCTCATCTTTCTGATGACCGCTATAAATAGTTTTGATTGTTGAGTTTTGAAATGGGAATTGGATTTTTGGAAATAAATTGGGCGGGCGGTTTTCCATCTTAACAATTTACAGGAAATTATATATTTTTGTTGAGACTCCTTAGCGCGCTCCGTAGTGACAGGTTAAAACAGTGAAGTATAGATAAATTCCCACGGTAATTACCTTTTGTCAATAACCTTAGGAGAATATTATGTCATCTCAAGCTCCTTTACGCAAGGCAGGGCGATCGCCCAAAGCCGGGATTAAACTGATCCAGAAAACTGGCGGAAACCTCGTTTTAGCTTCCGGCGCCACTATCATCATGCTATTTGGTATGGTGTTCGTGTTATCCTTAGCCTCAGTTTTCATTCTCAACGGCCCCGATCCAGTTACCGGATTGGCGATCGCACTTCCGATCACTCTGATTTTTAACATCGCAGCTTTTTTCCTATCGCCTTACTTGATGGACTTAACCCAAAATTGGCTTTACAATACTCGCTGGGTTTCCCTAGCAGAAATTGACAGCCTGAGTCCCGAAACAGCGAAAGTTATTCAGAAGGTTTGCAAACAGAAAAAGCTCAAGCAGCCGCGTTTAGGAATTATCGACGACCAAAACCCTACTGCTTTTACCTACGGTTCTTTTCCTAACAGCGCTCGCTTAGTCGTCAGTCAAGGTCTTTTCACCTATTTAGACGACGATGAAATTGCCACTGTTTACGCCCACGAACTCGGTCACATCGTCCATTGGGACTTTGCAGTAATGACTTTAGCTTCGACTTTAGTGCAGATTACTTATTTAATTTACACTACAGCTCAAAGCCTCGGTCGAAGCGCTGGCGATAAAGCTAGAAGTGCGGCAGGTAGCGTCGCTGCTGTGGCTTATTTTTTTTACATCGCCGGCACTTATTTGCTGCTGTATCTGTCGCGGACACGAGAATATTTTGCAGACCATTTTGCCGCCGAAACTACCGGAAACCCCAACGCTTTATCGCGCGCTTTGGTAAAAATTGCTTACGGTATTTTGGAAGAAGGAGAAAGAGCAACGGAACCCAGCCGCTTGTTAGAAGGAACTCGCGCTTTAGGCATTTACGATGCAAAAGCTGCGGTATCTAGCGGTACTGCTTACCGGATTTCGTCGAAACCGGAAAAAATTGGACGAGTTTTTCTGTGGGATATGTTCAATCCGTGGGGTTGGTGGATGGAGTTGAATTCGACTCACCCGCTGACTGGTAAGCGAGTTCGCGCGTTGAGCACCTATGCGGAACAATTAGGCTTGGATATTGAGTTTGATATGGGTCGGATTGTGGGCGAAGGCCACAATTTGAGCAAGCGGAAATTGTACGGAAATTTCTTTTTTGATTTGCTGCTGTACAGTGCGGAAACTCTGGGCTTGGCGGTGGGTTTTGCGATCGGCATTTCCCTCTCGGCTGCGAATCCGATGATGATGGTTGCTTGTGCTTTAATCGGTTTGGGCGTGGGAATTTTAATCAAAGCTTTGGTGATGTTCCCGAATTACGCACAAGCAGAAGAGTTGGATGTTTTAACTTTAATGTCTGACCCTTATGCTAGTCCTTTACGCGGTCAACCTGCGAAACTACAAGGCGAATTAATTGGTCGCGGTGATGCGGGTTATGCGTTTGGTTCTGATTTGAAATTGCAAGACAGAACGGGAATGATGTATCTACATTATGCTTCTCGTTTTGGGCCGATTGGTAATTTTCTGTTTGGGATGAAACGGGTTAAAAGTTTGATTGGTATGGATGTTAGTGCTTTGGGTTGGTTCCGCCGGGGTGTGGCGCCTTGGATGGATTTGATTCAGCTTGAAAGCGATAGCGGTACGACGGTTAGCAGCTATCACCGTTTCTGGTCTTTTGTGATGGGGATTGGTGCGATCGCGATCGGGATTGCAGTTCTATTTCTGTAATTTCCAGCTTAACATTTGAAAGGACTGAAGTCCTTACTACAAACCTGGTTCGTAGTGAGGACTTCAGTCCTCTTAAGTCAGGGTTAAGGACTAGAGCATTAGTGTCAACTTAAGCAATATATGTCAGAAAGGGCGAGATCCCTACGGGATAGCTACGCTTCACGCTAAGAGTCTGCAATCAGTGCCCTTTGAGATGGTGGAAATCGATCGGATTGTCGGTGGAAAAAGAGGTTGGGGTGACACGAGCGTTAAGCGAATATGTAGGAAAGGGCGATGCCAAAGGTCGGCTTCGCCAACGCACTAATTTACCTCATCCCAGTTTGCACAAGCATAAAATCGCATTGCAATGACTGTGCAGCCTCTCTTCATTTCTGTATTGGGTAAACCTCAAAAGCTAACTCATGACGAAAAAAGCAGACATTAAACTCCGCAAAAAAGTTGAGGTGTCCAAGGATTACCGGCGCATCTGTCGATCGACTCCAGGCAAATGCAAGTAAGATCGGCGAAAATTGAGCAACTGTACCCGAAAGAACCAATCCCCTGGCCTCGCTGCTAGCCAAATTCCCGCTCAACTGAATAGGAACGGTTTGCTGTTCCCATATTGCCCCTAGTTGTAGACCAATCTCATAGGGCAAGACGTTGACACTCGCACCCGTATCCAATAATGCCATCACTTCTACAGAGTTGCTGCCATTGGAGAGTGTGATGGGCAAATATGGCAGAATGCTCGAACGGCCAAGGCTATCAATTCGTTCTGTAAATGCAAATCTTTGACGATTAAGCATTGGCTGATTCCTGGGTGGCAACTAGAAGTTCTGATAATGCTTTAACTCCTGCACTATCTGCCTGTGGAGACCATACAACTGCGCTGGTTGATGCTAGTTGATTCAGGAGTACATTTTTTGAATTACTATCTTCATTAGGTTCTAAGCTGCATCCTTCTTCCTTGGCAACTGCAAGCAGGAGAAAGTGAATAAGTCGAAGTTTATCTTGATGGGATAGTTGGTTGACGGTAGGTAAAAGTTCGCTGAGAGGCATATCGTTTATTTAAGATTATATACATCTAGTTTAGCCTCTAAACTCGCGTTCTCAGAATAATCGCCCTTTTTTTGCTGTGGCGATCGCCCTACGGGATAGCTACGCTTCACGCTAAGAGTCTGCAATCAGCGCCCTTTGAAATGGTGGAAATCGATCGGATTGTCGGGCAACGCCAACGCATTAAGCCAATACTAAGATGCTTTCTACTTCGCTATTCCAAAATTGAATTATAATGTCAAAATTATCTCTTAATATTTGAACAATCTTGGAGGTTGGACTGTTACCAATCCGAAGGTAGATAAATTTTGGTGGATGACCGTACAGCAAACTCCGTTGATGAAAATCAGAATCCTTGGAAACAATTACGAAATTATTCGCACGAGCATATTCCCAAATAATTGAATCATCAGTATTGGTAAGTGCCAAGGTTTTGACATGAGCGGAATCGGGATACAGATCGATAATCCTGTGAATAATTCCGTCTGATAAGTTTTCGTCCAGTAGTAGTTTCAAATCGATGCCAAAAATAATTTTCTCTCACGGTCAGCAGCAAAGGCAAGGCAAGCTTTGATATCTTGGGAAGTGAGTTCCGAAAAATCTTCTAGAACTTCTGCCTCTGTCATACCACCAGCTAGATACTCTAGGATATCGTACACAGTAATTCGCATTCCCCGAATACACGGCTTGCCGCTGCGTTTTCCAGGTTCAATCGTGATAATTTGATTGTATTCCATAGGTTTTTGAGAATAATTGCTTAAATCTATCATAGATCGTATTTTTCCCAATCTCCACTATCATCGTCAATATCTTTTTATAGGGCGATCGAGCAATAAAAAAGGGATCTCGCACTTTTTTGCTGTGGCGATCGCCCTACGGGATAGCTACGCTTCACGCTAAGAGTCTGCAATCAGCGCCCTTTGAAATGGTGGAAATCGATCGGATTGTCGGCGATCGCCTACGCACTAAAGCGTCCAATCTTCGATTGACAATCCGGGAACTTGAGCAAAGTCTCGTTGGTTGCGGGTGACAACGGTAGCACCAACGGACAAGGCAATAGCTGCAATCCGCATATCTTTTTGCAGGCGATTTTTCCGCAGAGGCGGATGATCTTTTAACAGTTTCTTGAGACAACTATCAGCTTCTGCTGTAAAATCCAGTACCTCAATAGTTTGGAGATATTTTACAGTTGTCCAAAGTTTTGAATAGAGTGCAGGTAGGTTATGCAGCATCGACGGATCGTTAATCCTGCCAATCCAGCCATTAAAGAGTTCTTGAACCGTGACAATCGTGACAGAAACTTGATGCTTTGCGACGTTAGCGGTGACTTGGGGATGATTGTAAAGAATCAGCGAAACGCAATCGGTATCCAGAATATATCGACACACTTTAAGCCGCCTCTACAAGTAATAGGAAGGATCGACTTCCGAGTCATCATCTGAGGTTCGTTCGGCGCGAATTGATTCCATAATTGCCGCAAAATCGGAATCGTCTTTAAAGACACCTGCAAACTTCATCCAGGTTGGTTCTGAACCCTGAATTGGCACGTTCCAGGAAATCGCTTCTATATTTTTGAGCCGTTCTAAAAAGGTAGCTTGAATTTGGGCGATCGCCATTTCTCGTGTTTCTGCTTTCACTCGACAGTCTGGAAACTCTCTGACAGATGCCACAACTTGCCCGGATGTCAGTGCTTCTAGCAGGAGCGTCACTTTGAGGTTTGTGAATGGATCAGATGGCGGTAAGTCTATGTTTATCATGTTAATTTTTGAAAGACTAATCATGAGCTTTACGTTTATTGTAGCGCATAGGGCGAGATCCCTTTTTCGCTGTGGCGATCGCCCTACGGGATAGCTACGCTTCACGCTAAGAGTCTGCAATCAGTGCCCTTTGAGATGGTGGAAATCGATCGTCGGATTGTCGGTGGAAAAAGAGGTTGGGGTGACGCGAGGGTTAAGGGAATATGTCGGAAAGGGCGATCGCTCTGGTTTGAAAAAATAAGAAGGGCGCTGGCTCGCAGCCCCAGCGCACAACAACAATCAGGCTATCTGAAATTACCATCATCATATATTTTACACTTTCCTACTTCAATTTTTCCCATATCAACAATGCCTCCCAGCTCAATTGTCTTACCTCTACGCCGCACGGGAAATCCTCAGAGATTATGGATTAGCAGACATCGACAACTACTCAGCATTGATTCAGCGCTACCAAGGCAATCTCCTCTGGTTAAAAAGCGTCGCGACTCTGATTCAAGAGTTGGGCGGATGCGTCACAGAGTTATTACCAGATGATACCATATTGTTGCCCGAAGATTTGAAAGATGTTTTACAGCAGCAGTGCGATCGCCTATCCGAACTAGAAAAACAAGTCCTCTCCTGGTTGGCGAAAGCAAGCGGTGCGATCGACCTCACCCAATTGCTAGAAAATAGCCGAATTCCCGCATCAGATTTGGTAAATGCGCTGCAATCTTTATCCCGGCGTTGTTTGATTGAACAACAAGCAAATTTTTACACAATTTCACCTGTACTGAGGCAATATGCGATCGCCCAGAATCATCGCAGTAATATTTAACCGTCAAATTAACTTTGATGAATAGTCCCTATTTAGGTTATACTAAGGCAGGGCTACTGATTTTTATTCGGAGCATTGCGCCCATGGTCGTACAAGTTTCAGAACTAATAACAATTGTTAAAGAAGAACGCTTTACCTTGCCAGGTTATTATACTTGGGAGCAATTTGAGGCGCTACAAACCTTAATAGAAGATGCCCCAGGCTTGCGAATAACTTATTTAGATGGGTGTGTGCAGTTTATGACGCTAGGCGAAGACCACGAACAGATAAAAAGTGTTCTGGCTATATTTATAGGACTTTACTTTTTTGAGAAAGGGATTAATTTCATTCCTGTAGGGAGTGCAACTCGCAGAAACCAGGCAAAAGATGTATCATTTGAACCTGATGAGTCTTATTATATAGGTTCAAGGAAAGAGCATCCCGATTTAGCCGTGGAAGTGACGATTTCTAGCGGTAGCACAAATAAACTAACTAAATATCTGCGACTTCGCATCCCAGAAGTTTGGTTTTGGGCAAATAATCAGTTGGCTATCTATCGGCTGCGCGACGATGATTACGAGCAAGTTTTAAGAAGTGAGTTTTTGCCGGAGTTGGATTTAGAATTGCTGGTACGGTGCGTTTTGATGCCTTCAATAATTGAGGCAAGAACGGAGTTTCTCAACGGGATTCAGCCGCAGTAATTCGGTTAATTAATAGGATTTACGCAACGGGCACCATTACTGAGGCAATATGCCACCATAAGACTCGGCGGTTGAAACCGTGGCTACTGTAAAAACGATCGCGATTGGGAAGCACTCGTTAACCGAATTCACATTTCGATTACAGTAGCATAATCTTTGCAAGGTAAACTGGTTCGTGTTGTGCGTCCTTCACATTCTTTCCCAATCTCAAATCTCAAATGGTATTAATTGCCCGCTTACACAAGTTTCTGACGGCGACTGTGGATGAAAAATCCCGATCGCGCACAATATTCTGGTTGATGCTGAGCTTGACATTTGCCGCAGTTTATGGTGTTTTAGGAATTGCTCAAGCTTTCAGCGCCGAGTATATGGTGCAAGACGATGCGAGACAGCACGTTTTCTGGATGATGCGGTTTGTCGATCGACAATTGTTCCCCAACGATTTCATTGCTAACTACTTTCAATCAGTCGCCCCCGCCGGATACAGCGCCCTCTACAAATTAGCAGCAACAATCGGCATTCACCCGCTATTTTTTCACAAAATATTGCCGCTATTTCTCGGCTTAATCTCCACCTATTACTGTTTTGGGCTTTGCTTGGAAATGCTGCCAGTGCCGCTGACTGGATTTATCGCATCTTTGCTGTTAAATCAGCATATGTGGATGACGGATGATTTGGCTTCCACAACGCCCAGAGCTTTTATCTATCCGATATTTCTCGGTTTTTTATATTATTTGTCGCGGAGTTCGTTGCTGCCCTGTTTGGGGGCGATCGCCCTAATTGGATTATTCTACCCTCCCTACGCCTTGGTTGCTGCTGGCGTGTTAGTTTTGCGGCTGGTAGCCTGGAAAAACGGCCGTTTGCGCTTGTCGGGCGATCGCACAAATTACCTATTTTGCAGTACAGGTTTGGGACTAATCTTTCTAGTAATGCTGCCCTATGCCTTGGATAAATCGGAATTTGGCCCGACTTATACCGCAGCAGAAGCAAAGCAAATGGGCGTATTTGCAGCCGACGGCAGAAATGCTTTTTTTCGTCCAAATCCGGTAGATTATTGGCTGACTGGTAGGGGTAGCGGGATGTTTCCCAAGTCGCTGTTTACGCCTGTAACTCACTGTGTGGGGCTGTTTTTGCCGCTGCTGTTGCTGTGGAGGCGATCGGCTTTTCCGTTAGCGAGTCGGATTAATAGCAAAATCTGGCTGTTGCTTCAGCTATTTTTAGCATCCTTTGCGATGTTTTTGGCGGCTCACGCTACCATTTTTAAGCTTTATCAGCCTGGACGCTATACTGCGTATAGCTTGAGGTTTATTGTTGTGTTTATAAGTGCGATCGCCCTGACGTTAATTATCGATGGCGTCGGCAACTGGGCATCAACAACGGAAACAAAATTTAAGTTAAAAAATCTAGTTGCACTAATTACAATGGTGATAATTGCGATCGCAGTTGTGCTTTATCCATGCTTAGTGGAAAAATTTCCCACAGTCGGGTATGTAGAAGGTAAAATGCCCGCTTTGTACAAATTTTTTCAGCAACAACCTCAAGATATTGTGATTGCTTCGATCGCCCCAGAAGCCGATAATCTGCC
The DNA here is from genome assembly GCA_004292955.1 of Oscillatoriales cyanobacterium. Classification (GTDB taxonomy): domain Bacteria; phylum Cyanobacteriota; class Cyanobacteriia; order Cyanobacteriales; family Microcoleaceae; genus Microcoleus. The sequence goes on from RDXX01000009.1 coordinate 140,497, forward strand.
AACGTTTAGCCAGCGTTCGGTTTTGGTGGGAAAGGAATATGCAGTGCCGTATCAGAAAGGCTACTACAGCGGATTTCAGCAGCGAGCGAGCGATTTAATTCGCGCTCAATATACGGCTGATAAACCCGTATTGCTAAGCTTCATTAACAAGTATGGGATTGATTTTTGGATGCTCGATCGCAATGCCTTAACTCTTAAGTATGTAGAGGATTACGGCTGGATCGAAGACTTTGATTCTACACCGGAAGCTATACTTTCTCTCAAACAAGGGAAAGTTCCTATTTTAGCACAAACAATGACGACTTGTGCGGTTTTTGAGAATCAACTTTTAGTAGTTTTGCAAACATCTTGCATTGCCAAATTAACCTCTTGAGTTGAAGCGGGCGGGCTCAGGGGCCTACCCCACAAGAAAACTAATTATTTGTGGAACAGGCCGGAAAGCCTGTTCTTGAGAACGGAGATGATATCAGTTATAATTCCCATAGGAGATAATGGTGCGGTTCAATGACACAAGTTCTCGATCGCGAAATTCTCGATGGGCGAGTGGTGCTCAATGGCACCTGGGAGCAATTCAAGTTAATCCAGAAGGGCTCCGAAGATTCCCCTGGGGTAAAATTGTCTTTTTTTGCAGGTGCGATCGAAATTATAATGCCGGGATTCCAACACGAAAATTTTTCGGAAATTATTGGTTACTTGGTGACAACTTTTTTGCTGGCGCAAGGCCTTAGGTTTTACCCTTCTGGTTCAATGACGCAGGAGAAAACGGGAGAAGTTTCAACCCAAGCTGATAAATCGTTTTGTTTGGGGCTACCTAAGTTGATTCCCGATTTGTCTATCGAGGTAGTTTATACTAGCGGTGGATTGAGCAAGTTGCCAAAATATCGGGCTTTGGGTGTGCCAGAAATCTGGTTTTGGGAGGATGGTACTTTGCGGTTGTATCACCTCCGCGAAGATGGATATGAAGAAGTAATTCAGAGTGAATTGTCAGGATTGGAAACCCTGGATATTGATTTGCTAAAACGCTGCATTTTGATGGGCGAAACTGATTTGGCTGAAGCGGTAAAGGTTTTTGGGCAGGGAATCTCGACTCGATCCGAATGAAAAAGCCTAATACCCAGGTACTCGACTTCTTCAAGAAGTCGGGTACCTGCTATTTCGGGTAACGAGAAATCAAGTATTTTGTAGGGGCAATCCCCCAGGGGTTGTCATCCCCTATGGCTGTCTTCCCAATCAAAGCTAAATATATATCCGCAGTCAAATTCGTACAGAATGAAAATTGCCTAAAAGTCGATCGCAAATTATCCATACAGCAAAAACATGGCAACACTTTACGTTAACCCCCAAACAGGCAGCGATTCCGCAGCCGGCAGCCAATCAGCCCCATTCAAAACGATCGCCCGCGCAATCAGTCGCGCTGCATCAGGAACAGTTATTCAGCTAACAGCGGGAACTTACAGCGCAGCCAGCGGCGAACAATTTCCCTTAGACATTCCCTCTGGAGTCAAAGTTATCGGTAATGAATCCAACAAAGGAAGCGGTACTCTAATTCAAGGAAGCGGCAAATTTGTCAGTCCCACCGCTGCGAGTCAAAATATCACTCTACTGCTAGCAACTGATGCGGAATTGCGGGGAGTAACTGTCACCAATCTAGATATTCGCGGTACCGGAGTCTGGATGGAGTCAACTTCTCCTACTGTGGCCAACTGCACTTTTACGCTTTGTAAGCGCGAAGGTGTTTTTGCCACAGGTACTGCTAATCCTGGGATTCTAGACAACATATTTCTGGAAAACTCAGCCGCTGGGGTAATTATGGCTGGAAGTGCTAAAGGCGTGTTGCGGCGCAATCTTTTTCAAAATACCGGTTTCGGCATTTCTCTACAAGCTCAATCGGCTCCTTTGATTGTTGACAACCAAATTGTCGCCAATCGCTCCGGTATCGTTTTAACGGGGAACTCTAAGCCGGTTGTGCGGAAGAATCGCATTGAAAAAAATACGGAAGATGGTTTGACTGCGGTGGAAAAATCTCTGCCAGATCTTGGTACGGCTCAAGATTTAGGGGGAAATATTTTTGCCAACAATGGCGAATTTGATTTGCAAAATGCTACTGCGACTAAGATTTTTGCCCTGGGAAATCAGCTCAATCCTTCGCGGGTAAAAGGTTTATTTGAGTTGGGAAATGTGACGCCAACTCCAACTCCAACTCCGACTCCAACTCCGACTCCGACACCAACTCCGACACCTGGAGGTGTAAAGTTTAGCGATATCAGCACTCACTGGGCTAAGGATTTTATCGATCGCCTCGCTAAGATGAATATTGTTAACGGGTTTCCCGACGGCACTTTTAAACCTGATGAGAGTTTAACTAGAGCTCAGTATGCGGCGTTGTTGGCGAGGGCGTTTCAGTTGGCGCCGCGCCGTGAAGCAACGGTTTTTAAGGATGTGGCGGCAGATTTTTGGGCCCAAAGTGCGATCGTCAAAGCGAATCGAGGCGGGTTTTTGGTTGGATATCCCGACAGCACGTTTCGCCCGGAACAGAATTTGACTAAAGCTCAGGCGATCGTATCATTGGTAAACGGCTTGCAGTTGGCGGGCGGCAATCCTAATTCTTTGAGCGTTTATGCCGATCGGGCTTTAATTCCCAGTTTTTCCACCGACTCCATCGCCACCGCCACAGAGCGCAAAATCGTAGTCAACTATCCCGCCCGCGACAAGCTTTCCCCCGCCCGCGACATCACGCGCGCCGAGATATCCGCCCTCGTCTACCAAACTCTGGTAGCCACAAACCGCGCAGAGCCCATTAACTCTCCCTACATCGTCTAAAGGTACGTAGTTGCGCTTGGGCGCTCTCTTTGGTACGTAGTTGCGCTTCAGCGCTCTTTGGGGATATCGGAAAAAACGAAGATAGCAAAACAGCGAATAGTGAAGGAGAGAGCCAGGGCTCAGGCAACTCAAAGGTACGTAGTTGCGATGAAAGCGCTCTTTTTGGGATATCCGAAAGAGCGCTTTCATCGCAACTACGTACCTAAAAAATAGCCCCTCTCCTCCGATCCCCATCGGACAATCTCCGCAAGTCTTGCTTTCCGAGCGTCCAAATCGTTTTATGATAAAAATATTAAGAAATTCAGCAATCTTTAAGGTTCCACTCTCAGATTATGGCTAAAATTCAATTCTCCCGGGGTATAGACGAAGATACTGTACCCGAAGTCCGCCTAACTCGTTCTAAAAGCGGAGCTCAAGGGACTGCGACGTTTATCTTTGAAAATCCGAAATCTCTCAGCAACGATAGTACCCAAGACATTACTGGAATGTACATGATCGACGAAGAAGGCGAACTTCTGACTCGCGAAGTTAAGGCTAAGTTCATCAATGGTCAACCTGCGGGTTTAGAAGCTCTTTATCTGATGAAAAGTGCCGCTGACTGGGAACGCTTTATGCGTTTCATGGAACGCTACTCGGAAGCAAACGGCTTAGGATTTAGCAAGGCATAATAGATAGTTAATAATTGGTAGTTGGTAATTGGTAATTGGCCGATAGCCGATTGCTGGTTGCCGATTACTTACGACAAGAAACAATGACGCAAATTCCTCACCCCGATTTATCTAAAATAACCGTAAATTGCGCTATCATGACTGTTAGCGATACGCGCTCTGCTGACACAGACAATAGCGGTTTGTTAACGAAAAAATTGCTAAAAGATGCAGGTCACTCTGTGGTAGCTTACACTGTTGTTAAAGATGATGCTGCAAAAATTGTATTGCAAATGCAGGCGCTTGCCCAGCGCGAAGATGTGGATGCGATAGTTTTGAGTGGCGGGACGGGTATTTCTCCACGAGATACTACCTACGATGTCATGGAGAGTTTGCTCGACAGGATTTTACCTGGATTTGGCGAGATATTTCGGTTTTTGAGCTATCAAGAAATTGGTTCAAGGGCGATCGCATCTCGCGCTGTTGCAGGCGTGTATCAAGGCAAGTTAGTCTTTTCTCTTCCTGGATCGAGTAATGGCGTGAAACTAGCTGTGGAAAAGCTAATTTTACCAGAGTTAGTTCACTTGGTCAAGCAGTTGAGGGGTGGATGAGGGCGGAAGTTGCTTTTTTCACTGAGGGGAGAGATTGGCGGTCGATCGAGCTTTACAGTCGATCGACCGCTTTGTTGTAAGTTAAGAGCGATCGGCTACACTTCGATTTTATAATTGAGTTGATGTTCGTCACCCGGTAAGCCTCGAAAACCCCAATTGTGTTTCGGATTCTCAAAAATCGTGATTTCTAAATCCTGTGTGGAAATTCCAAACGGCTGTAATCGCTCAAACAATAAACGCATCAACTGCTTTTTCATTTCGACACTGCGTCCTTCAATCATGCTCACCTCAATGATAGTGTAACGTTCTGTGCGCCCTGTAGGATAAAAGAAATCAGAGAAGTCGAACAGAAAGAATCGATGTGAACGTTTATCAGGTGGATATTGGAGTGCATCTACGACACAGGAATTAATGACATCAGAGAGTTGAGGCTTAATAGGATGGAGATGCTCTCTCAAGCCGGATATTTTGACCTGTACCATAATTCTATGTATGACAACAACTCTCTATTAAAACCTAATTGCCGCGCTTGAATTTGTCAAGATCACATAAATTTAAGGGTGCCAATAAGTTGGTAGTGAGGACTTCAGTCCTCATAGTTTTATGTTTTCTGAGGACTGAAGTCCTCACTACCAACCTGGATCTGACATCATGCTATGAAAATCCCAGCAACCTTGTCTCCATTCATAGTCATGCGTGCCACAAATTCATCTCCACCATCTGCAAAACTCAGCTTCCACAAATAAACCTGAAAACCATCTTGTGTCAACTCACCAAAATAACTAATTGAATATCCGTTTTGCAGGCGGGAACCGAGTTCATCGCTAACATTATCGAACATTTCTTGTGCAATTCCCGTTTTGTAGTCTGCATCGCCCACCGTGGTAAACAGCTCGTAATTTTTTGAGGCTGTGGCATCCAAAATAACCTGCAAACAATCAATGACCTTTTGAGGGGGGGCTGTCGGGTTCATGATGATATCCTTTTTTTAGGTTTCTCTCAACACGATCTAACTAAGACTGCTGTCTAAGTATTAATTCTACCACATTTGCGATCGCATCCAGTTTTAGAGCCTCATTGACCGCCAACATTTTTGACATTAAAATACAGTAGGGACACAGCACTGCCGTGTCCTACCCAATATCTCAAATACAGTCAACTAAAAACCGCTATATTGCTTGAGCAACAATAGTCCGATGTCTGAGAGTATTGCAAGTGATTGTCGGCACCGCAAAACCCGAATCAACCAAAGCCTGCTCAATATCCAACCCAAAATACTGATCCAAATAAGGCTCCGTACTCTTGAGCAAAGTCAAAATATAAGGAGGCATTTTGGCATAAACTTCCGACTGAGGATTCATATCCATAATTGTCAAATGTCCGCCAGCGCGTAGCAAACGCCTCGCTTCCCGGAATACTTCCTTAGAAGCTTTCTGGGGCAATTCGTGACAAACTAAACAAATAGAAACTAAATCAAAAGAAGCCGTAGCTAAACCAGTAGATTCAGCAGCAGCGTGCACCCAAGTCGGAGATTTTTGATTAGAAAATTCTGCTTCTCGCTGTTGAGAACGGTATTGAGCAACCGACAAAAAATAAGGCGACAAATCCACCCCAGTCATCTTTGCTTCCGGGTAAACATCCCCAAGCGCAAACGTACTCATTCCCACACTGCATCCCAAATCGACAATATCTTGCGGTGTTTGGGAAATTTGAGCTTTGACGATTTCGTGATAGCTAGCGCGGAGTTTAGCATCGCCTTCTGCACCCGCTTCTGGCCAAATTCCCGCATGAACTGCACGGGCTGCAACTTCAACTTCTGTGGCAGCTTCCCAACTCATATTACCTTTTTCGTAAGCGTGGAATGAAGTTAGATAATATTTCGGGTAAACCAAATCGGGATTTTCTACGCTGAGCAATTCTGCATCCCAATTTCGGGACAAAAGTGTTTGCGCTTCTTCTCGCCAATGCACTCCGATTTTTTCGGCTCTGTTTATCATCATTTCCCGCGCTTGGTGCTTGGCTAGAGCGGCCAAAGGTTTGATGGAGAGTACGCCGTTTACTAAGCGCGATGCTAATCCTGGAGTTTTGTTAACTGCGACAGTCATATTTTATATTTTTCTGTTTTGCGCCACCCATTATAACACCTTTTGGTAATTTTTAGTGATGTTAGACAATGAAACTTTACAAGGTTCGTAGTGAGGACTTTAGTCCTTTCTTGGATGCGGACTAAAGTCCTCACTACGAACCAATCTTAATCTTCGGACATGATATTACCGGGAAATCTGGAATCGGATTTGCCGCAGTTGGAGTATTTGGAAGAACACTATCAAATATGGTTATTTAGGAGTTTGTTGTGAGCAAGTCAATTGTGGAATTGGTTGATAATTTGCCGGATTCTGGGATTACTGTGATGATGCTCAAATCCCTCGATTTTGTGGTTCCGGGAGAATGGAATAATTTATCTGGTTTTGATAATACTATTCGATCGCTCACAGGGGAAACCGATCGCGCTTTAGTGGAAAAAATTCGCGCCCGGGCGATCGAGCTTTACGCCAACTCCAACGAACCCTATCAAGGCGCAGTCAAGCTTTACCAGCTTGCAGACAGCGCTGACAGTGCCTTAGGAGCGACTGCTATGGCGAATAAAATCGGCGAAAAAATCGGCTTTCTGTCGTTTATGAGCCGCCTGACTCCCAAGGCTGACACCACTCAAACGATCGACTTATGCGTCAAAGTGGCGATCGAACTCATCGTCTTCTGCAAACTCAACAAAATTTCCCTTGACAACGTGGGAAGCTTTGCCAATTACTTATCAGAATACAAAAGCGAATCTCTAATGCGGATGGCTGCATTAGTATGCGCTGATGGCTTAATTCCCCTCGGCCCGGACTTTATCAAAGTAGCGCAAAATACCCTAAGCAGCTTAAATCCTGGAACCTTGCAGCAAAACTCAACCTTTCAAAACATCAGCAACCTAATTCCCGGCGCCAACAATGCCCAAAAATTCGGATTCGTGACAGCAACCTTCGCCTCAGCCCAAGGTTGGATGAACAATTTAGTGGTATCTCGCGGCTTAACTCCCGCCACAGTTTTAGGCAATCTCAAGCAATACGTCGATGTTACCGATGACAAATTGGATTATGTCGCCGCGTTTTTGGACATGACTACCAATTATTACGAGCATACCGGAATTCAGACGGTTGCTCGCCAATTGATCGATCGCGCTTACGCCGAAACATTATCCGCCCGGATTTCATTCAGTTGACAGTTGACAGTTGACAGTTGACAGTTGACAGCAACCTCTACCTGGAAGTCCGAGGATTGGAGCAATGAATCGTCTGATTTTAATTTCTCCCTAAAACGGAGACGCTTTCAATCAATTATTTCTGGTAATCTCGTGAGATTAATCAAATGCGAGGAGCTATTTCAGGCACCTCGCATCTTTCCAGGATTGCTTATTATCCGTCTTATAAAAATATTTGCACAGGCAAGATGCCTATCTCACATTTTTGTTGTGGGATGGGCATCTTGCCCGTCCCCAAAATTAGAGCAACGCACTAGCCAATCAAATTAAAAATTCAAGCAAAAACAACAGTGCGATTGCCATAAACCAAAACACGATTTTGTAAATGATATCGAACCGCCCTTGCCAAAACAATCCGTTCTAAATCTTTACCTTTCCGAACCAAGTCCGACACTTCATCGCGGTGACTCACCCGCACAACATCTTGCTCAATAATCGGGCCAGCATCTAGATCGGGCGTCACATAGTGGGCTGTGGCACCAATAATCTTCACTCCTCTTTCATAAGCCCTTTCGTAGGGATTTGCACCCACAAACGCGGGTAAAAATGAATGGTGAATATTAATCACATTGGGGAATTTACTCATAAAATCTTGACTCAAAATCTGCATATATTTTGCTAAGACTACTAAATCAATGTTATATTTTTTGAGAGTATCTAACTGTTGTGCTTCTTGAATAGCCTTGTTCTCTTTATTAATGGGAATATACTCAAAATCGATACCATATTGTTCGGCAATGGGCTTTAACTTTTCATGGTTACTGATAATCAGGGGGATTTTCCCAGGCATTTCTTTAGAGCGTTCTCGCCAAATCAAATCTAACAAGCAATGATCTTGGCGGCTTACCCAAAGCGCAATCCGTCGAACTTCCTCAGAGAAATGTAATTGCCAATTTGCTTGTAAATCCTTGGCAAGTTCACTAAAAGCATCTGTCATGTCTTCAATGCTTAAGTCAAAACCGTCTAATTGCCATTCGAGACGACTTAAAAATAATCCTGCGGTAAAATCAGTATGGTGATCCGCGTGGATAATATTGCCATTATGGGAAGCGATAAAATTAGCAAGTAAGGCGACAAGCCCTTTGCGATCGGGACAGGAAATCAAAAGAGTTGCAGTAGGGCTAGTCATGATCTAATGGCAAGGGTATTAATTTTTAATTGATTATATCAGGTCGGTCGTCCTATGGAGCATCTCAGTTTTACTTTTGTAGTGCTGTCGCGAGCTGGTGACAGCTTGCACTGTAAAAAATGATTTTTGTTAAAATGAGATGTTTCCGGTTTGATGTCTGATATTTAATTGCCAGTGAGCTCCAGGTAAGCATCGCGAATTAAATAATTTACACATATTTGTGGGATGGGCGTCCCGCCCGTCTAGAAAGGACGGGCGGGACGCCCATCTCACAAGAACAATAAAAACTGTAAGTTATTTAATTTTCATTCGTTAGTATCAACTTTCTACGCGACTGCGGCACTATCCGGCAGGGGTTTAAACCCCTGCTTCATACATAGCGAAAGTCGGTTTCAACGGACTGATTTTAAACATAAATTAAGGAGAGTAAGAGCGCAATTTCATAAAATAGTGGCTGTTAATTTGTGAGGTGTTTTAATACTACCAGTCCGTTACAACGGACTTTAGCTAAAAGCCCCGTGGGTTTAAACCCCTAGCGGGCTTTCATAAGGACGAACTAACTGACTTTTAGGTAAATAGAAATATTCAAGTTTGCACCGAAAACTCCTCCGGTTCAATTCCCCAGTTTACCCAACGAATTGCTTCTTGTGCAGAGGTCACATTTGGAGGAACTCGCAGCGCATGAACAAACCCCGTACTCGGACAGGTCATTTTTAACAAAAAAACTGGTAATGGCATCCCATCGGCGTCGAAATCGTCCTCAAAATCCATTTTTAACAGGGTATATTCCTGCCAAGTGTCTAACTCTGTGGCTGCTAGTTCTTGACAAATACGATCGCACCCGATGCCCTGAATTAACGCTCGCCGAACCTCTGCGTTGTGCTCCTTCAACAGCCATTTAGACTGCCACTCGCGGGGTTGCAGGCGGCCGTACCATTCGGGTAAAATCACGCCGTGATAGGCGTAAATCGCCAAACCGTCGGCAAATTGTACGGCGGGTGCTGCTTCCGGCGTGCAAGCGGTGGTTGCTGTCTGCCGAAAGTACGATCGGCTTTTCGCACACTACACAAACTTTGTCATAGGGAAAAATCCAGCCGCAAGTCTTGACAAGCGATTGAAAAATTGTCCAGATATTGCCGTAGGAGTGCGCGCAATTCAACACAGAAATGCAAAAATCTAACAAACTCCCGCCACTAGCCCACAATTCCGGTTGAATGCAATTATCTAGTTGTTTGTTGAGATGGGTGTAGTACAAATACCGGGCCCGCTGTCCCCTTAAATCGATCGGCAATTTGCTCGCTATTTCCATCGCTAAATGATCGCGCAGGGGACTCCACAGTTGGCTTTGCAGTTGGGTGTAAAGTTCATTTTCGAGTTGATTTTGCAGTTGACGTTTTAGCTGGTTTTCTAGTTGTCCGCGCAGACAAGTCAGCAGTTGTTTTTCAAGTTCGCTGCGAAGTTTGCTCTCTAATTGGCTCCGCAGGTGACTCCTGGGCTTGTCTGCGTGGCTGGCGATGATGTTAGCGGCTTGGTAGGGACGATCGCAAAAAATGATTTCCGGTGCTGGTTTGCCGAGCGCCCTGTAAGCTAATGTAATGGTTTCCGCAGCTTGAGAGCGATCGATCGGGCCAGTCGAAAGTGCGATCGCCTTCCACTTGTCGCGATAAACTGGAATCTGAGCCTCTTGTGCTGGCGTGAGTTTTTTAACCTTAGTCTGCGACATACCTCCAGCCTTGGGGTTCGTATTCGCGCTGAATCCGCACCATCCAATTACCTTCAGGAATTGCGATCGCTTTGTGCTCTTCGTGACTCAATAAAGCTGTCGGCGAAAGCACTCGCAAGTACAGGGTGCCGTCTTTTTCGTACAGTTCAGCTTGCCCCTCAATAATCTGGTGAGAATGTCCGGTGACTTCACCTTCGGCGAGGGTGAGATGAGGTTTTTTGTCACCTTGGATTTGCGGTACGGGGGTGAGAATTACGTCGCCTTGTCGGATTGGTTGCATAGGTTTTTATTAATTTTGGTTGGTGGTTTTGGTAAGTCGATCGGGCTTTTCTACCACTATTTTATACTACATTGGTAATACAGGAGCGTCAAGGGTGGCAATCCATATTCCATAACTGTTTGCTGTACTGACAGGGGTTAGGTTCGAGGGTGAAAGTGCGATCGACAATAGAAATGCTATAATTGATGCCAGTTTCGAGAAAGTCGCCTGGGTGGGGGCGGGTTTATAGATATTGTCGGTGTGAATGAAAGATTGTTGGTGAAACCCGCCCCTACATGAATTACGGTTAATTTACAATGAGCCAAGTAGATTATACTGCAATGGGCGATCGAGAATTGAAGCGTTATTTCCTGAAAAATCGCGGGGATAAAGCAGCACTGCAAGCTTACTTAGACAGGCGGAAAGAGCGATCGAATTCAATCATCACGAAAGTGGGAGATCCGGATTTCGATACTAAGATTGAGGCAGCCATTCGCCAGCAAATGAAAGAATATAAAGATTAGTCTTCAGTCCCTCGCTCGCTCGGACATTGTTTGTATAGATGCGGTTTCAACCGCCGACTCTTATCAACGAGGTTTCTAACTTCCCCAAAACTTCAAGTTTGCACCGAAAACTCCTCATAATCGACATCCCAATTCACCCAACGAATTGCTTCCCTTGCAGATTGTATATCGGGCGGAACTCGCAAAGCATGAATGAATCCGGTGCTCGGACAAGTCATTTTTAACAAATAAATTGGCTCTTTTTCATCGGTATCGAAGCCATCAATATCAGCATCGATTCTTAGCAGCGTGTATTCTTGCCAAGTATCTAAATCTGTTGCTTGCAATTCTTGGCAAATTCGATCGTAACCAATTCCTTGAATTAACACTCGCCTGAGTTCGGCATTTTCTTCTTCTAAAATCCAGGTAGCTTCCCATTGATTGGGGTGAATTTGTCCGTATTTTTCGGGCAAAGTTACGCCGTGGTAGGAGTAGAGTTTGTAACCGTCGCTAAATGCGATCGCGCTTTCCCCTTCTGCGTGGAGGCGGTACTCGCTGTCGAGGGAGAGTTTGGTTGGGCGATCGCACACATAGCAGACATTCTCAAACGTCAAAATCCAGCCACATTCTACTAAAATCTGTTTGAGGCATTCCAAAGCTTTTTGTGCCTCTGGCTTCAAAACAATGCCCAAGGCAGAAACACAAAATTCAGCAACAGTGACAGCATCAACGGCATATCTCGGATTAACTATCGACATTAAGTGGTTCTTATAGTTAGAAAAATCTGCTCTTAATTGTTGTTTAAGCTGTTCCTCCCATCTAAGAAAATATGAAGAAGATAGCTGCTGGAATTCTGTTGTGAATGTCAAAGGTAATAGTGGATCTTTTACTTGTTTTTTAAGTCGATCGATCAAATCATTATTATTAGATTTTTTCAACATGGGTAATTGTACTAATGCAGAGTGAGGGCCACTGCAAAAAGTGATTTCAGGGGCTTCTACACCGAGGAGTTCGTAGCCAGCTTTAAGGGCGGCTGCGGCTTTGCGGTAAGAGATGGGTTCCGTAGAGTGGGCAAGAGTTCCCCACGAATTCTCATAGGCTTCTATGAGAGCCTTCTGTTCAGGTGTAAAGTTTACATACAAAGAAGTCAAATTAGTCAGAGATTGCAGCAGTATGATGTCTGATATTCGATTGGAGTCCAGATTCAGATAAGTCAAATTTTTCAGAGATTGTAGCGATGTGATGTCTGATATTTGATTGCCCATCAGATCGAGATGAGCCAAATGAGTCAGAGATTGCAGGAGTGTGATGTCTGATATTTGATTGTAGCTCAGATTCAACTCAGTCAAATGAGTCAGAGATTGCAGTGGTGTGATGTCTGATATTTGATTGTTGTCCAGATTCAACTCAGTCAAATGAGTCAGAGATTGCAGTGGTGTGATGTCTGATATTTGATTGCGGTACAAATACAGCCTAGTCAAATTAGTCAGAGATTGCAGTGGCGTAAGGTCTGATATTTGATTGTTGCACATAGACAGCTTAGTCAAATTAGTCAGAAATTGCAGTGGCGTAAGGTCTGATATTTGATTGTTGTCCAGATTCAGCTTAGTCACATTAGTCAGAGATTGCAGTGGCGTAAGGTCTGATATTTGATTGTTGCCCAGCGATAGCTTCTTCTTTTTCCTACTTGACAGTATGCGGTTCGCTTCATTAATATCAGAATTCCCAGCATAATTTAACAACATTTCAACAGTATGTCTGGCTTCGGGAGAAAGGCTTTTTTTGTGCAAGCACCAATCGGCAAAGCTGCTGAATTCTGCGGGATTGGGCTGTTGTTCTGACATGGCAATAAGATTTTAAATTTTTTACGAAAATAAGAATTCTTGGTCAACTTTTCCTCTAAACCCCAGAAATCCCGCGTCGAAACTCCTTAACCGCTTCAATCCTAGAAGCCATCAGCAAGCACCGAGATAACAAGTTAATATCTAAGTCTGGCAGAACTTCGCTTTGGGCAATTTTTTCATAGCTGTGCGATCGCAAATGATACAGACCAAATAATCCATCCTCCCAAAACCAAACTTCGGGGACTCCCAAGGCTTGGTAGCGATTCAATTTGCTCTCTCCCCCACTGGTAAATACTACTTCGATGGCAAGATCGGGGGTTTTACCTGTTGATTTTCCAATTAAAAAAGATTCATCAGCTTGTACTGAGACTTCCTGTCCTTTCTCTTGAGTAAAGCTACCCAAAGGGTTAAACTCGATGTCTTTTTCCACAAAGTAGTCCATCAGCAGACCTGCGATCGTCCTGCTGAATGATTCGTGTTCTTGCGAAACTGCCAAAATTTCTACCTCGCCTTTGAAATAAAACAGTCTAATGCCGGGGGAGTCGGAGAATCCCTGTTCGATTAGTTTGAATTGTTGCCAATCAATCCCGGAGTGAGTTAACCGTTGGTCTTTGGGCTTATCTAATATTAGTGTCATGGCGCGACCTCCTTTAACTATTATATTATCCTAGAAATGCGGCAACCGAAACCCGATCGCGCCCAGCGGCTTTCGCGCGATACAGCGACTCATCGGCGATCGCAATTAACGTCGCAGGCTGCGACATCGGCGCCGGAATGCAGCAAGCCACACCCAAACTCAGCGTGACATATTCGCTGACACCAGACTGCGCGTGAGGTATCTGCAAATCCCGCACCTGTTGAGCGATCCTTTCAGCAACGCAAGCCGCACCTTCAATATCCGTATTCGGCAAAACTACCGCAAATTCTTCTCCACCGTAACGCGCAACTAAATCAGCCGATCGCTTTACCGAACACTGGAGAACCTGCGCCACTTGCCGCAAACACTCATCCCCCGGTTGGTGGCCGTAAGTGTCGTTGTAAAGTTTGAAGTAATCGATATCGCACATAATCAAAGACAGCGGCGCTTCTTCCCTCGCCAAACGCCGCCATTCCGCATCCATATAATCATTAAAAAAGCGGCGGTTTCTTACCTCAGTCAAACTGTCGTAAGTTGCCAAATACTGCAAGGCTCGATTCACTGTTTCTAACTGCCGTTTCTGCTGCTGCAACTGGCGGTTGAGCACCGTCAACTGCTGTTCGGCTGCGTGGGTTCTCAGCAAGTTTCTAACCCTCGCCAACAGTTCCCTCTCGTCAAAAGGTTTGGAAATATAATCGTCAGCACCAGCATCCAAACTTTCGATCCGAGCTTCCATGCCCGATCGCGCTGTCAAAAAGATTACCGGAGTCGAACTCAACTCCGGCGTATTCCGAATCTCTTTGAGCAAATCCAGTCCGTTTTGTCGGGGCATGATTTGGTCGCTCAAAATCAAATTCGGCTGCAAACTTTTGGCTTTTTCCAAACCTTCAACCCCGTCCATCGCCACCGCAACTCGATAGTACGGACTCAATAAAGTTTGGAGGTAAGCCAGCAGAGAATAGTTGTCTTCTACTACCAGCAACAGCGGTAACTCTCGGCTGTCAGGCGTTAATTGTCCCCCATTATTTTTGTCGTCACAACTGTTAGAGTCCGGCAGCGGGGCGATCGCCCCAACATTTCCCTCGTCTGAGCAGCCAAATTCACTCATCCCTGCCAATTGGACGATCGCGCTTACCAACAGATTCGCCTCCACCGGCTTCGACAAATGCCTCTGAAACCCCGCAGAGAGGGCCGATGCCGAATCCTCCTCACGGACGCCTCCCGTCAGGGCCACCGCCGGCAGCAGTTCCCTTTGCTCGGACATTTCCATGGCTCTGATGCGGCGGATCAAATCGGAGCCGTCTGTTTCCGACACCGCCATATCGCTTACCAACACGTCGGGCCGCGACTGTTCCAACTGCGCCATCGCTTCGCAAGCGCTACCCACCGCTGTTACCTTGGCTCCAAATGCTTCCAGGGCAGTTTTGAGAAATTCCCGAATCTCGGCGCTGGTTTCCACCACCAGCACTTGCTTTCCGGCTAAGGGTTTGGGAACCGATTCCGCGTGGTTTTCGGTGCGGCCGATCGCGCTTTTGCGATCGTCGCGCGAATTGTTGCTGTGCGCTACGGGTAGCAGCACCCCAAACGTCGTCCCCATACCCAGGCCGGGACTGGAAGCCCAAACAGTTCCCCCGTGCAATTCCACCAAATGCCGCACAATTGAGAGCCCCAACCCGAGCCGATTTTGTTCCTTCGACTGAAAGCTATCTCCGGGGCGGAAGTAGTCAAAGATGTGCGGCACAAATTTGGGTTCAATCCCGCAACCGCTGTCGCTGACCCGAATCAAGGTACCCGACTCTGTAGGCTCGATCCGCACTTCAACTGGGTCTGGTGTCGATTCTGGGGTGAATTTGATGGCGTTGGCCAGGAGGTTCCAGACTATTTGCTGCAAGCGCTCTACATCGGCCACAACGTAGCTGACGCCCGGGTAGAACTGTGTTTCTACGCGGAGGTTTTTGGCCTCGGCGGCGGGGCGGACGGTCTCAATAGCCGATTCTATGACAGATGGGAGGTGAACCCGAGCCAGGTTCAGGCGGACTTTCCCCCGCAGCAGCCGACTCAAATCGAGGAGATTGTCTATTTGGCGGTTTTGCAATTTGGCGTTGCGCTCGATGATTTCCAAAGCGCGGTTGGTGGTAGCTTCGTTTAACTTGCGCGATCGAGCTAGCTGCACCCATCCCAAAATCGCGCTCAGGGGCGATCGCAGTTCGTGTCCCGCAATGCCCAAAAAATCGTCTTTGGCGCGGTTGACTGCGGCTTGGGCTGCTTCAACGGCTTTGCGATCGGTGATGTCAAATCCGATCGCCAAATACTGACAGGGTTTCCCGTTAAAGTCCAAAAGCGGAACTACTGCTGCGTGCACCCAATAATCGCTGCCATTCTTGGCTTTGTTCTTCATTTCTCCTTGCCAAACTTCATTTTTGGCAACTGTTGACAGCAGATTTTTGATTAATTCCGAAGACTTATATTCCGAATGGAGGATGCAAAAATGGCTGCCTATTAGTTCAATACGCGAATAGTTAGAGATGCTGCACAGTCGATCGCTGACATAATTGATAATTCCTCGGGCGTCGGTTCTCACCGCCAGTGCCGATTGGTCGATCGCTACTTTAAAATCTAAACCTTCTTGCAGCGACGAATCTAGTTCTTTTATCGTAGAAATTTGACTGAGGCGATCGCGCCGCTCCTGGCTCCGCTCTTGAATTTCCATTGCTTCTATTGTCCCCTGATGACTGACACCTAATCTACTCGCATCCTGATTAATTATCACTGTTTTTTCCGCACCGGCAGGTGTAATATTTTGTATATTTTTATTTTCATGAATGCTCGGCAAACAGCACATCCACTCAGGAGTCATACCATTTGAGATTCGAGATTTTAGATGAGGAATGAACAAGAACTATCGGGGTTGGGGATAGCTGCCTACAGTGGCACTATTTTGGAAAACTGGAGTCACCTGAAATTTTATTTGAAGTTTAGACTAAAATTGGTCAATCTGAAGACAGATTTTCTCAGATCTGCCCGCTGGGCCGCTGGCTGCAAAAACCCAACTTTTTTCTGAAAATTACCCTGCCGCATCTGGCACAAAATCTCTGCCCCAGGCTTTCGACTCTCCCGCATTCTGCCTCATCTCCACATCCCAGATATATTTGCAGGGCTTGACAGTTCCCAAATAATTGGCTGGGAAATCGCTAACAAAGTCTGTGTTTTGCGATCGTCAGCAACTTCAGTTAAATTATTTTCTCCTACCTCTTGACAGGTCTGTAAATGTTTTGTATTATAAAATGTAATACGACATTTAACCAAAGAGCAGCCCAACTGCATTAACGCACTCAACCATTAAAAGTTTGAGGAAAAGTTTCTGTGAATTTATCTATGAATTTAGACTTAGTACGCGAGCAATTTGAACAAAGAGCATTTGATTATGACGGTTTAATTCCCCGCCTCATTCCGCAGTATCGCGAGCAACACGAAATAATATTGCAATTAATTGATTTTGAAACCCATGCCAACATAAAAGTTCTAGATTTAGGTGCGGGAACTGGCATACTGTCTGCAATGATTTTGCAAGCATTTCCTCAAGCAAAAGTCACAGCCTTCGACATGGCGGAAAATATGCTAAAAGTTTGTCAAACTAACTTATCCGCTTTCCAAGAACGCCTGACATTGCAGCAGGGAAACTTCGCCGAAGATGATTTCGGCAGCGGCTACGATTTAGTAGTTTCAGGGTTGGCAATCCACCACCTCGACGGCGAACAAAAAAAACAGCTATTTCACAAACTTTTTCACTCAATGAATGCCGGGGGAATCTTGCTAATCCGAGATATTGTCACAGGTGCTACCCCAAAGCTAACCGAGCAATACGAACATTTGTGGCGGCAGTACATAAAAGCTAATGGAGAAGACGATGCAGCGTGTTTTAACAGCTATCTAAAAGAAGATATTCCTTCCTCTGTCGAAGAACAAACAAAGTGGCTTGCAGAAGCTGGTTTTGCAGACGCAGCTTGTCACTGGCGCTATCTCAATTTTGCTATTTTTGGCGGAATTGTCCCCATGTAGAAGGCAAAGTTTTTCTAAAAAAAATACCCCTTAATAAAGGTACGTTGTTGGGCTTTAGCCCTCTTTATATATATGTCGAAAGAGGGCTAAAGCCCAACAACGTACCTATCTCTTTCCCAACAATAAAACCACGCTGCGACCTAAGGGGGATTTAGGGGGAGTGAGATTCAGCTATAAACGAGAGATACAAAAAAAATCATACTTGAGTTGACCGCATAATTTCACTCAATCCCTCTCCCAGTAAAAACAGATTAAATAAACCCGATATACCCACAAAATAACTCAATAAATTAAGTAAAAGGATGAACGATTCCCGATTAATAAAAATTAGCCGATATCTCAGCAAACACCTGCGCCACGCGCCCTCGCGCATCGGCATTCAACTCGCGCCGGGGGGCTGGATTGCTGTTAGCGAACTCCTCGATGCTTGCCAAAAAAATAACTTTTCTGTTCAGCTTTCCGAACTCAAGGAAGTAGTCGCCCAAAACGACAAACAGCGCTTTTCCTTCGACTCGACAGGCACTTTAATTCGCGCCAACCAAGGACACAGTGTAGAGGTTGACTTGCAGTTAGAACCTGCTGTTCCCCCAGATATTTTATATCACGGAACAGGTAAGACTGCCGTCAATTCTATTCTCAGTGAAGGAATTCGGAAAATGTCGCGGCATCACGTTCATTTGTCGGCGGACATTCAAACAGCCCGTAAAGTAGGTGCCAGACACGGCATCCCGGCAGTCTTGATTGTAGATACCGCAGCAATGCAATGCGACGGCCATACATTTTACTGTTCGGATAACAAAGTTTGGTTGGTAGATATGGTGCCGCCCAATTATCTAAAAGTATATTGAGAAAATCCTGTTTGGTTCTAGCAAGTGTGCGGCAAATATTTTAAAATAAGAGTAACTAGGAGTTTTACAAGATGAGTGCGGAAGATATGGGCGATCGCGACAACAATTTTAATCAAAACAACCCTCAAAATCGAGGGCTGCTAGGATCGGGCTGGCGACCTCTCTACCGTCAATTTGATTGGGAACACCTGCTGCACTTAGCATCTAGCGACCCTGTAGAACTCGCTCAAAAAACTTTAGATGCAGCCAGCGATATCGCCGATGCCATGGGACGACACCAGTATACTTGGTGGGCGAATATCTTAAATGTATTTTCGGAAAATACTCGCTACGAAATAGACGAGTTTTGGGATTACATTACTCCGCAGCCAGTTTACCCGGATTACCGTTACAAAGATGTTTTAGTCACCGAAACGCCTGTTGTTCAATTGGTCAGCCGCGCTAGCATTCCCATCGACTACGTTCTCAACAAACTCCAAGAGATTGCTGTTTTCAAAGTTCTGGATTTGCTGGGGAAACCGGATGTGATTACCCAGTTTTTTATGGAACGGCATTTTTCTTATCCGCGGGAGCGATTTGTTAGCTGGGAACGCTTGGAAGTTTTGGGTACTGTTTATGCTTATTGGGGACAAGCAGGCTGCTGGCTGCAAATTGACAGCTACGACAGGGGTCGGCGGTGCTACACTCTGATCTGCAAAGATATTGCGCCGTTAGTTAGCAAGGCTACTTATAATTTAGCGGTGATTCTCAGCGGGTACAAAAGCCGTGTCGGACAGGTTCACAGTTACTTCCCTATTCGGACTTTTTCTGCGGAAGTTCAAAGTTTTACTGATACTGTTCAGCAGGCAATTCTCGACCAAAATCAGTTGGCTGTGTTGGTTAGTGGCGAACCGGGGACTGGCAAAACTGCTTGGACTCAAGCGGTAGCAAAGGAGATTTTAGTGCCGCTGGGTTATGTGATCTTTATCTTAGATCATGATGCGGTGGAAAATTTTGTGCCCCCGAGTTATTTGCAGCGGATTTGCATTATTATCAACGAGGCTGATAATTTGGCTCAAGATCGATCGACCGCAGCGGCCCAACGCAGTAACAAAACTGAACATATTTTGAGTTTGCTGGATGGAACTCTGTATCAAAGCGTGATGGACGAGCACGGGATTCAATTTCAGCAGAAACTCGTAGTGTTACTCACTTGCAACACGATTGAAAGATTAGATCCTGCGATGCTGCGGAAAGGAAGAGTGGATTTTACCAGTGAATTTACGCACAAATTTGTTTGACGAGGCACGTAAAGTCTCACACACTTTGGGCGATTCACGAAGAGGGATAGCATTGCCGCGCGTACTGCTGCGCCACCTCAAATGTTGAATAATTATGAGGAAATTTCCTGAATGTCAAAGTTTCGGGAACAATTTATTAAGTACCTATGGACACATCCCCTAAAAAATGATATTACTGATGGGTGAGACCCTCCAAGGGTATCACCCAAAACAGCCAATCAGGGGAAGAGTGTTTTAGGTCTGAAATAGATTTTTCAAACTTGACAGCTATGGAGGAAATCCCAAATCGTGCAAACTAAGCCAGTTAAGCAAGAAATTCGACTGGGAAGGTATGCCGGGGGGAAAATCCCGATCGCCCACCAACCCCCTGATGCAGCCATGTCCGAAAATAAAGAGGGATTTCGGCGGTTTGTGGAGCGCTCCGCCGACGCCGTGGCAATGGTAGATTGTGAAATGCGCTATCTGTCGGTTTCTCGTCGCTGGGAAACAGATTGCGGGTTTGGTGGCGGTGAGGCCCTTGGTCGGTCTCATTGGGAACTGTTCCCAAATCTCCCGGAATATTGGCACCAAAATGCTCGCGCTTGTTTGGCGGGAGTTTTGGAATATAGCGAGTTTGTCGTAGGGCAATCGCCCGTATCTGTAGCAGGAAAAATCGAAGTTGGGGTCAGCGCTTCGGAAAAATGGGTATTTTTGCCGTGGAAAAATAACGAGGGTGCGATCGGCGGTTTGATCCTGTTTGCCGAAAAGATAACAGAAAGAAATTTCTACAATATATGGAGGCCCGGTGGCAAAAGCCAGCAGTTAGAAACAAAACTACAACTAACTCAAAATGCCCTCGACAATGCTGCTGATACAGTTTTTTTTACCACCTCCGACGGTCAAATTTGCTATGCGAATAAAGCGGCTTGCGATCGAGGAGGTTACTCGGAATCGGAACTGCTAAACCTGAGATTGAGCGACATCGATTCGCAATTGTCAGCATCGGATTGGCCAGATCGCTGGGTTGAACTCAAGCAGCAAAACAACCTTACTTTTGAAACCAGTTATAGAACTAAAAACGGCACCAGTTTTCCCGTCGAAGTTCAAGTCAATTATTTAGAATACGACGGCTGCGAATACTGCTGCACGATCGCCCGCGACATTTGGGCTCGCCTCGCAGCAAAATCTGCGCTTTTAGAGGCAAAAGAGCAACTTCAAGCCGTCTTGGATGCGGTGCCCGGATTAGTTTCTTGGGTAAGTTCCGATTTGCGCTACTTGGGAGTAAACCGACATTTAGCTTCCGCTTACCAAATGCCTGCGGAACTATTTACAGGTAAAAAAGTAGGTTTTTTAGATACAAGTCCCAAATTTAACGACTTAGTATACGATTTTTTTGTCGGCTCGAACCATAAGACCTCTCAAGAAGTAACAGCGAGCATCAGAGGAGAAAATAAAACTTATTTAATTGTGGCTCAAAAATATCAAAAAAATACGGCAGCAGTATTTGTGGGATTGGACATTACAGAAAGCAAACAGTCTTTGTTGGCTTTGCAAGAATCGGAAGAACGCCTGCGCCAGCAAGCGGCAAAATTAGAGCGGACGCTGTTAGTTTTGCAGCAAACTCAAACTCAACTGATTCAAACAGAAAAGATGTCATCTCTAGGGCAGTTGGTAGCAGGAATAGCGCATGAAATCAACAATCCAGTTAGTTTCATTTCTGGCAACGTCAGCCACGCCACTGGCTACATTCAAGAACTGCTGCGTTCGATCGACCTTTACCAAAAAAATTATCCCGATCCAGCTCCGGAAATTCAAGATTTGATGGAAGAATTAGACTTAGACTTCATCAAAAAAGACATACCAAAACTGCTAAATTCAATGAAAGTCGGTTCGGAGAGAATTCGGGATGTTGTGCGATCGCTCCGCTTGTTCTCGCGTACTGACGAACCTGAAATGAAGCCTGCGGATATCCATGAAGGTTTGGACAGCACTGTGCTGATCTTGCAAAATCGCCTCCAAGCTAAAGGGGGACGGCCGGGTATTTCTCTAGTTAAGGAATACGGGAATTTGCCGCGAGTCCGCTGCTATCCGGGACAGTTAAATCAAGTGTTCATGCACTTGTTGACAAATGCGATCGACGCTTTGGAAGCAGAGGGAAGAAATCCGGAAAAGTATGGTACAATCCAAAATCAGTCTTTGTTGTCTGCCGGTAGCTCGGGAACTGAAATATTCAATCCCGAAATTCGGATTCGGACAGAAGTGATAGGGGAGAGCGAAGTGGCGATCGCCATTAGCGACAACGGCCCTGGAATGACTGAAGAAGTTCTCTGCCGTATCTTTGACCCTTTATTTACCACTAAATGTCAGGCCACGAGCACAGGTTTGGGATTGGCAATATCCCAGCATTTGGTAGTAGAAAAGCATGGTGGTGACTTGCTGTGTATTTCTCGTCCGGGAGAGGGAACTGAGTTAATCGTTAAAATTGCGATCGGTAACGATTAATCGATTCGATCCAAACCTGGAATTATTTGAGGGTGCTTTTCCTATCAGAATGTGGCGACTAAGGACTAATGTTTTTTCACTAAGTTTTGTAGGTGCGTCAGGAATGAATCTTATACGAGATACCAATCATTTTTTGCCTGAGGCACCCTACAAAATCTACAATCTACAATCTAAAATCTAAAATAATATGGTAATTGAATGGCTGAGATTTAAAGTACCTCGCGAAAAATGGGAACAGTTTATTCTGCGAGATGAAGAAGTTTGGACGGCCGGACTCAAAAGTTTTCCCGGTTATTTGGGCAAAGAAGTTTGGGTGGATGCGGTGGAAAATGAGGTGCTGATGTTGATTCGGTGGGAAACTAGGGAACAGTGGAACTCGGTGCCGCAAAGCACAATCGATGAGTTGGATGCTAAAATGGGGGATTTGCAAATGCCGATCGTCGAAAGTCGCGAATATCAAGTTCGCAAGTTTTTGCATTAGTATCGCAACTCGTACAATCATCGCAGTGTTTGGTATTTGGTATAAAGGGCGATCGCTCTTTCATTTTAGGCGATCGGTCGTCAGAAACCAGAAAGGGTGATCGCACTCCGTACAATGATCGCAGTGTTTGGTATTTGGTGTGAAGGGCGATCGATCTTTATTGACTATTTGATGCGATTACTCTGGTGGTTCAGTACCTAGAGGGGCTTGACGACGGTGACGAATGTGTAATATCGCGACGGTATCGCCCTCCACCACAAACAGAATCCGATAGTTTCTTCCTTTACCAACCCACAGTTGTCGAATTTCCCGACCAATGATGGCAGCTTCGGGTGCGACTGAGCAACGGTAAGGAAACTCTTGTAGGGATGCGATCGCGTCTTGGATATCGTAGTACCACTGATTTGCGATATCAGCACTCAGATAATCGCACATCCAACGGTAGGCGGTTTCAATTTCTTGAAAGGCAGGTGGCTGAATTAGAACTTGATAACTCATAGACGGGGAGGAATGTTGAACTGCTGTTGTAGCGCTGTCATGGCTTTCTCGACTGGGATTCCTTCACCTCGATCGAAGCTTTCGATCCCTTTGCGGATGCCGATGATGGCTTCGAGGTAGTCGATGCGCTCTAGCAGTTGTTCGTAGGTATTGAGTTGGGGGTGTGGAGGCGATTTGAGCGATCGCACCAAACTGAGAAGATCCGCAAGCAGTTCGTCAGGGGTGCTATCGATTTCTTGGATGAGGAGTTCTTTGATAGTCATCACGGAATCTCAGGAGGATTGATACTTTGATTATAACAAGTGTCGATCGCTCTTTTTTACTCAAGCGATCGCACTCCGTACAACGATCGCAGTGTTTGGTATTTGGTGTGAAGGGCGATCGCAACTCGTACAATATCACACTGTTTGGTATAATGTTATAACTGAATCTAAAACATAGACAGAGATGATTAATCTGATTCAAGAGCGTGCGACTCAAGAGCAACTTGAAGAAATGTTAGAAATCCTTAACAGTTATATTAAACTAGCAGTGGATATCGAACGGGGAATTTTGGCAGGTGGTGGAGAACTTCACGCTGATTGCGAAGCTGTGTTGCTTGAAAATGGAAGCAAACAGGTAGATATTTGGGGAGCAGATTGGTATCCGCTGACAGAAGAGGTAGGATATGAATCTCTAATCAATATCCGTCCCCGTCAAAACAATCGTTCGATGGAAATTCAAGATCCGATGATTCGAGAACAAGTTGCTCAGATCGTTCAACAGTTATTAGGAGGATTATGAGAGATTGGAATGCTTTAAAGGAACGCTATTTGCGAGACGAATTACCCATTCGTTTGGGAAATTTAGCATCGAATTTGGCACGAATTAAATCTCGATGTCAAAATGTAGCTAATGGCGCAATAATTGAAAGTCTGCTGCAAGAAAGTAAGCTATTTATTGAATGGACTGCTCAAGATGCAGAGATAGAAATAGCTGCTGAGTTAGTTGAGTTGCAGATTCAGTTAGCTTGCTGGCAGTATTCTTGGGCAGGGATTTGGGAGGATGCGGAACAACGAATGAGGGTTGGAGAAGAGGGAAGGATTTGGTCAGAAAAAGTGCTGAATATGTCGGGTTTATTGGCTGGGAATTAGATAAATGCGATCGCTCTTTCGTTTTAGGCGATCGCTCGTCAGAAACAACAAAGGGCGATCGCTCTTGATGCGCGATCGGGCGAGATCCTTCATCCTTACTCTGGCGATATTAAAATCCAGGATTCCAACTCAAATGGCTGAACTGATTTAATACGCTGGAAATCTCGATCTGCTGTCACTAAGGTGAGTTGATGCTGGAGTACAACGGCGGCAATCCACAGGTCATTTTCGCCGATGCCCAATTGAGTCATGTTGGTTCTACGGCGCTGGGCTTTGTCTTTTGGGGCGTAGCGATCGAAAACTGCCGCTTTGAGGTTGCCGTAAATTTCGGCGGTTGTTTCGTCGATGGGGTAGATGTATAGCCCAAGCAGAAAGCGTTGAACTAGGGCAAGATTAGCCTGTCGTTGTTGCGATCGCGCGGCCATGTCAATCAGTTCACCCTTGACAATGGTGCAGGTGGCGATCGACTCATCCCCAAGGTTGGCAAGGCGATCGAGTATTTGAGTGTTGCCTAGTAAGGCATAGCTACAATGGTTGGTATCTAGGAGAAACATTATTCAAAGGGATTGGGGCTGTAGTCAAATTGTGCTTCACCGCGTGAATTTTGGACGGCTTCTAGACATTCATGGAAGTCGTCGCCTGACCAAGTGCCGATTGTCTTGAGGTGAGCGAGGAAGGATTTAGCAGATGTGATAGAAGGTTTGGTGGAGAGAGATTTCATGAAGCTGAGGGCTTCGACAAGCCTTGTGCTGGGCAAAGCTTCGATTGCTTCCAAGAGTTGTTCTTTGATGGTCATAGGGTGTGCTGGGGTTCTTGACTTACGGGCGATCGCTCTTTCATTTTAGGCGATCGGTCATCGGAAATAACAAAGGGCGATCGATCTTGGTAGAATCATCGTACTGTTTGGTATTTGGTGTGAAGGGCGATCGCTCTTTCGTTTTAGGCGATCGCTCGTCAGAAACAACAAAGGGCGATCGCTCTTGATGCGTGATGGCGATCGCACTCCGTACAATCATCGCAGTGTTTGGTATTTGGTGTGAAGGGCGATCGCACTCCGTACAAACTACAAACATCACATGAGAATGCTAGAAATAGATAAGCTTGTGAGTAAAAAAGGTGTGCGCTGCCCACTCTACTAACCAATATTACTGTCGCTGATCACACCATGCTGCGATAGATATAGGGACTAAAAATAAAGATAGTAACGCGAAAAAGAAAAGATGGTTAGGAAAAAAACCTAATAATAATAACTTCCAAACAGTCAACCACCAAACAACACCAG
Organism: Oscillatoriales cyanobacterium; assembly: GCA_004292955.1. Classification (GTDB taxonomy): domain Bacteria; phylum Cyanobacteriota; class Cyanobacteriia; order Cyanobacteriales; family Microcoleaceae; genus Microcoleus. The sequence goes on from RDXX01000009.1 coordinate 166,036, forward strand.
ATAATAAAAGCATCAAAACAAAGCTTCCATTTGAATAAGGTGCCTCATAACTGCTGCTTTCTCTCGCCATTTTAGCACGTCTTTCATTTTCATTTTCTTTTTCCTTTCTTTCATCTCCTGCTGCATACGCACAGGAGGAAGAACAATATTTTGTGCCGTCATGAAATCCAAAACCAGGTTCATAGTGTTGACGACAATATCTGCATACGTTAGACATATTCTTATTCCCTTAATGAACAATCTACCTTCTGAATCTTGAAACTAGGCGAATAGTTTACGCCTTCGTCATGACTAATCAAGGATGCACACAAAATATCCTCGTTCGCGACTGATTCATTCTGACTCTAGATGTACCTTGTTGAAGCTTACAAGCAGAACCCCAAGATGGTTCGATTTGTGCTTCTTTCTGCTCAGATTCTTCCCAAGATTCGCCGTAGTTTCCACCCGCCTCACCACTAACGACCTTCCCATCTGCCCCGACTTTTCCATTAACACCCCAGCCACCTGATGTATTTATGACGTATTTATACTTACACAAATGTTGAACAACTCTCCCATTCCTCATTTGTGGGGAATGCCAACCGCCTGAAGTTACTTGACGATTACCGATAACTTTTCCGTCTGGATAAGCATCTACGCAATAACGCTGAATGTCTAAAGCTTCCAGGCGCTCTGCTTTAGCAGGCAATGCGTTGAGTGCGGTTCCGAGTACCACCGAACTCACTGCCAAAAGTGAAAAGATTTTGGTCATTTTCATAGTGACTTTCCTGTACAAATTGATTAACTCATCGGAACCTTGATATTGTTACTGAAAAATTCAAGCTTTGTCGAGGTCAAAAAAGTTCAAGTTTGTTACTGTTTTTTTGACTGTTTCACTCTATCAAATCTATTTTTTGTACAAAAATGTAGATAAATGTACTAAACTGTTTCTGAATGTGAGCTATAATACAGAAAACTCATCTCTCTCTTCCTAATGAGCCTAAAAGAAGCCTTAAAACTTGCCGATCGCATAGTCTTCGAGAAAACTGGTCAACACCTAGACGACTTACAAGCAGCGGTACTCAAAGGCACTCTAGAGCGTGAGACATACAAGCACATAGCCAAAGACTTTGACTGTTCGGAAAGTAGTGTGAGGAAAGTGGGCGCAGAGTTATGGGAAATACTTTCAGAAGAGTTGGGGGAAGATGTTAGTAAATCAAATTTATCTTCGGCAATAGAGAGGTTGCAAGTCTCCTTGTTCTCATCAAATGTTGCACAAGACTCTGTGCAAATTAGGAATATTAATTATTGTGGAGAAGCTAGACACCCACCAGAACAAAGAAACTCACACCCACCAAATCAAGAAACATCTAACTCAAAACAAAGCAAAACTCTACATCAAGATTTAAGCGAAATGCCGGAGTTGGGTAATTTCTTCGATCGCACCCACGAACTCCAAACCCTCACAACCTGGATTCTACAACAAAACTGCCGCCTCATCACCCTCACCGGTATCAGCGGAATCGGCAAAACATCCCTAGCAGTCCAACTCGTACAACAAATCAAACACGAGTTTGAGTACGCAGTTTGGTGCACGCTAGACGAATTCCCCACCATCGATAAATTCCAATCTAACCTAATACAGCTTTTTTCCCAGTCAGAAAACCCAGATTCATCCCCAACAAACCAGAAACGCTTACCGCTGATTAAGTATTTACAAAACCATCGATGTTTAGTAGTCTTAGATGACGTTCACAACCTTTTCTGTAGCGGCGAATTCGCAGGAAAGTATAAACCAGAATACGAAGAATATCGCTCTTTATTCAAACAGATAGAAAAATTATCCCATCAAAGTTGCTTTCTGCTAATCGGTTGGGAACCACCGAAAGAAGTTCCTCAACTCACAAGCGAAAATACTCCCATTCGTACCTTACAACTCACTGGTTTAGACACCGCAGCCGCACGGAAAATTCTCAGAGATAAAGGATTAACAGAAATCGATAACTGCGAAACACTGATTCACCGCTACCAAGGCAATCCGTTATGGTTAAAAAGCGTGGCGACTTTGATTCAAGAGTTGGGAATCGGTGTGGCAGACTTATTAATAGATGATACCATATTGTTGCCGGAAGATTTGAAAGATGTTTTAGATGAGCAGTTCGATCGCACTTCCGAACTAGAAAAACAAGTCCTGTCATTGTTGGCGAAAGAAAACCAGCCAGTCAACCTAGCAAAATTGCTCCAAAATGGACAAATATCATCATCAGATTTGCTAAACGCCTTGCAATCTCTATCGCGGCGCTGTTTGATTGAAAAACAGGGAAGTCTTTACACTCTCTCACCTGTACTGAAGCAGTATATCAAAGGATTGTAACCGAGATGTTGTACTAATATCAATAAGCCTTTTATTTCTTAGTCTGCGGAGGCAGACTTTGTTTGTGTAGTAGCGGTTTCAACCGCCAAATCATAAAAGAGGGTGACTGTGCTATCATAAAATACAAAACATATTGAGTCGAGTTATATGACAACAATAACTACAGTCACAACAGCCTCCCAACTCGCTGATTACTACATCTGGTTCGCGAATGATGTAGGCTCCTACCTCAGCAACCACAAGCTACAAAAACTCTTGTACTACGCCCAAGCATGGTATTTAGCCTTTGAAGATACACCGCTGTTTGATGAAGATTTTGAAGCTTGGGTACACGGGCCGACTATCCCGGCTTTATTTTATGAATACAAAGAACAATTTGACTTTAAGCCAATTCTGAAAGAAGTCGAAAAACCAGAGTTTCCCAAAGAAGTACAAGAGTTTTTAGACGAGTTATCCGATGATTACCTCTTTCGGGATGCCTATGAGTTAGAATTGATGGTGCGACGCGAAGATCCTTGGATTAATGCTAGAGGTGAGTTGCCAAAAGATGAACCTTCTCATGCTATTATTACCAAGGAATCAATGAAAAAATTTTACAAAAGCCGTGTCATCGAAGAAGCATAAAAAAAGACAAGATACAGAGATTCGCAGTCAACCATCTTCGGCAAGGAGAGAGGTTGTCAATATCCAAATTCCAGAAGGAATTAGTTTTTCTTTCAGGTATTATCAGGATGAGAAAAATAAGTTCTCAATTGGCGGTAGAGATGCTAAGTATCTAGCATCTCTATTGAGACGGCTGCGGGATTTGTCGCAATTGAATGCTCAAGAAGTTATCAATAATCAGAGTAAAAGTTTGCGTTGTCATGGCATAGCTTGGCAAAATACTACCGAACCTAATGGCTTCGGAATTCCCAATGAATCTGCGCTAGTAAATATGCCCTACCAGTTTCAAATCTCTGCTAATGAATACGGCAGGGTACATGGATTTTTTAGTGAAAATGTTTTTTATATTGTCTGGCTAGATCCAGAGCACAATCTTTACAGTTGAAATTATAATAAACTACCCACGGTCAGGACACGACACTCCCGTGTCCGACCTTGATATTGTGCACTTCGACTAAAGAAACCGGGTTTTTTACCGATTCTGTGGAACTCACGAAATATTATCGCAAAAAACCCGGTTTCTGAACCCCATGCGTAAGTCCTAATTTTAAGCAAATTTAGCATAGAGAGCTGAAATAAAATTAACGCTTAAAAAGCCGACTGCTAGGACGAGGATGATAAAGATTGTGATACTGAGAATAGACTTGAGCCGATCGGCATTTTCGGGTTTTTCTGATTTCATTTGTCAAGTCTTGCTGTAAATTATATCCGAAAAATTGAGAAAAAGTAAATTATACCAATGCACGAACAAAAACGCAACTACCGATCGCCTAAAAGCTTCGATCGCCGTCAGTAGGTGGCAGTTTTAATCTCAAATCGAAAAATGGAAAATCTCAAATCGACCGAGCTGTGCAGCGATTGTCGATCGCCTGCCTGCGATCGCGCCCCCGTCCTGTAAAATAGAGGGCGCCTTGGGGCTCAGCTTTTAACAGCCCCAATTGTGGGCGACAGCAAGACGGCTCGCAAATACATAATAATGTGTCAATCATCCTTAACTTACTGAATTAGGTAAAAATAGAAGAGTGCGCGGCAATAATCAAAAACATATAACTGAAAAAAGGATATAAATGAATGCTCCACCCAGTCTCGCAACCTTACCAACAACGAGAAAATACTATGACCCAAAGAGCCGTGCGGAAGCCAAACCCCTCTGTTAGAAACCGCTTGAGGCCAAGTTTTCCTCAAAGGCACTGGCTGGAGGTGGCAGAGTACGCCTCTCTGGCGGCCTCTGGTTTGGGTTCCTTGGCGGTGGCAGTGTCTGGTCAAGCTTTTTACGGGGTGGCTCCCCTAACCTTGGCTTTGTCGCTGAATGTGGCTAATCGGTATCGGTTCGAGCAGCAAGTGCGGGTTCATCAAACTTCGGAATTGGCCCAAGTACAAAAGTCTGTAAATAAGGTCGAAAAAACGGCGGTAACGGTAATTGTTAAATTGCGGAGGCATTTGTCAGCAGATATTGCAGCGCTGCGCCAGCAAATGGCTGCATTGCCTAGGAATGCAGCTTTTGAGGAGTCGATCGACATTGAGCGGCAATTGCTGAGTTTGGGAGAGTCGGTAGCTTCTTTGCAAGAAATTGTGGCGTCTGCTGTGCTCGATGTTCGCCAGCAGGTGAGGGAACAAATGCAAGATTTATCGGTGGGCCAACCGACAAATATCGAAGCTGTGGAACAGGCGATAGAACAACTGCAAAGTGCGATGAAGAGCTTGACAGAAACTGCTCTCACCCGAGATGACTGGGAATTAGTAAATACTCGATTTTTGGAAATCCAGAAAGTTATGGCTAATCTGCAAAGCCAAGTGCAAGCTCCTGCGTACCAATCGACTCCGGATTTGTCTGTAGTTCAAGCTCAAATTCACCGTTTGGAACACGAGCAGCAAGAAGTTGTCAAACCTCATCTCAAGCGCTTAATCTCGGTTGTCAAGGAGTTGCAAAACAGTTGACAGTTGACAGTTGACAGTTGACAGTTGGCAGTTGGCAGGGGAGCATCTGGTTTTGGCAAAAAGCATTTTTTTTTACAGTGCTGTCCCCACTCGCGTATTGTACAATACGCGAGCGGGGACAGCACTACAAATGCAAAACTGAGATACACCCGTTGGCAGTTCGCAGTTGTAATTGTTCATTAGGAATGAGAATTAAATAACTTACAATTTTAATTATTGTGGGATGGGCGTCCCGCCCGTCCCGAAAAGACGGGCGGGACGCCCATCCCACAAATATCTATAAGTTATTAAATTTTCGTTCCTTAGTCAGTTGTAATTGATCGTTAGTCATCACTCAGAAGGAAGATTTTCCCCCTCTCCCCCCTCTCTCCCTCTCCGCCTCTCCCCTTCTCCCCCCTCTCCCCTTCTCCGCCTCTCCCCTTCTCCTCCTCTCTCCCTCTCCCGGCTGGAGTCGAATTTTTTAGACAACTGTGTTACAAATTGAAAAGGTAATCTGTCTAGTTCACCTGTTTTCAACCTGTTACAAGAAAATTAAATGACCGCAACCGTAACTGTTACTGATAACCCGTTATTAATTGGCAAAGGATTGCCACCGTTTGATGCGATCGCACCAGAACACGTAGTCCCCGCCGTTACGCAACTGCTGACGGAACTAGAAGCCGAGTTAGCTGCCTTAGAAGCCTCTGTTGAGCCGACTTGGAGCGGCTTGGTAGAACCATTGCAGCGGCTCGGAGAGCGTTTAAATTGGACTTGGAGCATTGTCGGACATTTGATGGGGGTGAAAAATAGTCCGGAATTGCGATCGGCTCACGAAACAGTGCAGCCAGAAGTAGTAAAATTTGCGAGCAAGCTCAGTCAGAGCAAACCGCTTTATGAAGGTTTTAAAGCGCTGCGGGCCAGCGAAAATTGGGACAGTTTAGAGCCAGCTCAACAACGAATTGTCGAAGCCTCACTCCGAGATGCTCAACTCTCCGGCGTCGGTTTAGAAGGCGAGCAAAAAGAGCGTTTCAATGCCATTCAATTAGAAATGGCAGAAATTACTACTCAATTTTCCAATCATGTCCTCGACGCTACCAAAGCTTTCAGTATCACCCTCACAAACAAAGACGAAATTGACGGTTTACCGCCGAGTTTGTTGAGTTTAGCAGCTCAAGCAGCTCGCAGTGCCGGCGCCGAAAATGCCGATGCCGAAAATGGCCCTTGGCGGATTACTTTAGACTTTCCGAGTTACGGGCCTTTCATGCAGCACAGCACTCGCCGCGATTTGCGCGAAAAGTTGTACAAAGCTTTGATCGGCAGAGCTAGCAGTGGAGATTTGAATAACTGGCCTTTGACCGATCGCATTTTAGCACTGCGCCACGAAAAAGCTGCTTTGCTCGGGTTTAGCAGTTATGCCGAATTGAGCTTGGCGAGCAAAATGGCTCCTAACGTTACAGCAGTGGAAGCTTTGTTAGAAGAATTGCGCTTAGCTAGCTACGATGCTGCTGTCAAAGATTTAGAAGAATTGAAAGCTTTTGCTAGCTCTAAAGGTGCGCTGGAATCTGCGGATTTGAAGCACTGGGATATTGGTTTTTGGTCGGAAAGACAGCGGGAAGAAAAGTTTGCTTTTAGTGCCGAAGAATTGCGTCCTTATTTTGCTTTGCCGCAGGTATTGGAGGGGTTATTTGGATTAGTAAAGCGGCTGTTCGGCGTGACGGTAACGGCGACGGACGGTCAAGCTCCTGTCTGGCACAAAGACGTGCGCTATTTTAGAATAGATGATGAAGCCGGAAATGCGATCGCCAATTTCTATCTAGACCCCTACAGCCGCCCGGAAGAAAAGCGCGGCGGTGCTTGGATGGATGAGTGCGTGGTGCGCGCTAAGTTTGTGGAAGCGGGAAAAACAACAACGCGCTTACCTGTGGCGTATTTGGTGTGCAACCAAAGCCCTCCGGTTGATGGGAAACCGAGTTTAATGACTTTTGTGGAAGTAGAAACTTTGTTTCACGAATTCGGCCACGGTTTGCAGCATATGCTAACAACGGTAGACTATCCGGGGGCTTCTGGCATCAATAATGTTGAGTGGGATGCGGTGGAATTGCCCAGTCAATTTATGGAAAATTGGTGTTACGATAGGGCGACTTTGTTCGGGATGGCAAAACATTACCAAACTGGGGAAACTTTGCCGGAACACTATTACCAAAAGCTGTTAGCAGCGCGCCACTACATGAGCGGCAGTGCCATGCTCAGGCAAGTACATTTTAGCAGTGTTGATATTGAATTGCACCACCGCTATCGATCGGGCGGCAGCGAAACTGTGGCGGATGTCCGCAACCGCATCGCTAAAACGACAACTGTTTTGCCTCCTCTGGAAGAAGACGCATTTTTGTGCGCTTTCGGACACATTTTTGCGGGCGGCTATGCGGCGGGCTATTACAGCTATAAATGGGCGGAAGTCCTTAGTGCTGATGCTTTTGCGGCGTTTGAGGAGGCGGGTTTGGAAGATGAAAGTGCGATCGCCTCTACAGGTAAACTCTTCCGAGATACAGTGTTAGGATTGGGTGGCAGTTTGCACCCGATGGAAGTGTTTAAAACATTCCGAGGACGCGAACCGAGCACTAAAGCTTTGTTGAGACACAGCGGTTTAGTTGCGGCTTAACAAACTGTCCAATAATTGAGGATTAATGCAGGTAAATTCATCTGCATTAATCCCGCTAAAAAGCGGGATTAAAAAGTTTGTAGTGAGGACTTTAGTCCTATAATTTTTATTTACATATAATCCAATACAGTTCACTTAAGGTAGATTCCCCCTAATCCCTAATCCCTTAAAGTTCGGATGGCGTATTAGACGCAACTTTCATATTAATAAATAAAGGTACGTTGTTGGGCTTTAGCCCTCTTTATCTATACTTCTAAAGAGGGCTAAAGCCCAACAACGTACCTAATTTTATAAGAACAATATCGAAGGGTTATAGTAACACTTTTAAATTGGTATTAATAGGACTAAAGTCCTCACTACGAAACATTTTTTTTGTAGAACATCATGCAACAAACATCTGTAGTTTGGCACATCATCCCCAATTTGCCACAAAAAGATTGGGGATGATGTACGCGCCACGTGGCTATCCCGTAGGTAATCGCCAGCAGCTTTTGGATTAGCTTGAAGGCCCATCAAAGCAGCATCAATCTCAATACTGTCAGTATAAACTGCCTTTCGTGAATATTTTCTATCATTAATCAGTGATGGTACTTAACTTTCCCTCCACCTGAAACTTCCTTTATATTTCGCAACATTTACTGGCGGTTTTCTCCATACAGCTAAAGCTTTTATTCGCAACGAAAAATTGAGAATTTTACCGAATCTTTAACATCCAGCGGTCACCAGCGGTAGTTTTTTAAAGTTTTGATAAAGATTGGCAGACTCTGCTTCAAAAAAGAGCAAAAAATGAAGGTAAAAATTTAAAACTTTTTGTTATGAATAATTTTAACTTGCCAGAAAAAATGTATTTATATATGATAATAAGTAAGGATTGATAGTTACTTGTTCACCTATAGATTGAGATATTCATGGATATTCAATTAATTAATATCGGCTTTGGTAATATTGTGTCGGCTAACCGAGTGATTGCCATTGTCAGTCCCGAGTCAGCGCCAATTAAGCGTATAATTACTGATGCGCGGGAGCGCGGACAACTGGTTGATGCTACTTACGGCCGCCGCACGAGGGCGGTAATTATTACTGATTCGAGTCACGTTATCCTCTCGGCGATTCAGCCGGAAACGGTTGCTAATCGTTTTGCGATCGGCAAAGACGGTCAAGGTCGGGATGATTGAGGTTTGTTGGTTGCAATTTGAGCACTTACAGTCTAGAGTAAGCGAAAACTCAAATTGTGACACGTTTCTCTTCTAAAAATGAAATCCGGTAAATTAATTGTTCTGACGGGGCCTAGCGGTGTGGGGAAAGGCACCCTAGTGCGATCGCTCCTCAACCGCCATCCCGAATTATATCTTTCGGTATCGGTGACAACTCGTAAGCCCCGCGAGGGAGAAATTGAAGGACAACACTACTATTTTGTCAGCCGCAGCCGTTTTGAGGAAATGGTTGAGGCTGGCGAATTGGCTGAATGGGCTGAGTTTGCTGGCAATTTTTACGGTACTCCATTTTTTGCTCTCAAACAGGGAATCGGCGAGGGAAAATGGGTAATCCTGGAAATTGAACTCGAAGGAGCAAGGCAAATTAGAAATAAGTTTTCTGAAGCTTTGCGAATTTTTATTTTACCTCCTTCTTGGGAAGAATTGGAGCGCAGGCTGCGGAGTCGGGGTCAAGATTCCGAAATTGCGATCGCCCGTCGGTTGCTGCGGGCTAAAGAGGAGATTGAAGCTGCGGGCGAATTCGACTTCCAAGTTGTCAACGACGATTTAGAAGTTGCTTTAAAAAAACTAGAATCCGTGTTGTTTGTCAGCGACCGGAAATGAGGGGATGATGATGTGATATTACCAATTACGAATTGCCAACTACCAGCAAGACTTGGTTTAAAGCCGGAACCATTGTAGGTAGAAATTAAAATCAGACTATTCATTAATCCAATCCTCTTAATTCCAAGCCAACTGTCAACTGTCAACTGTCAACTGTCAACTGTCAACTGAATTACCCATTTTTCTGTACGCGCTAAAACTTCGGTACTTTTCTTGATAGCAACACAAGATTTTAAATTCAATTCTAGAGTTTCGGACGCAGGCGAAAATTTCCTGAGCGGTTCTATTTCGCGAGCAGAACATCCCAACATTTCCATATAAGCTAGTGTCCAGCCAATAGCTGCAATGTCGCTGACATTGCCTTCTCCGGCGCACAGGTGACAACCCGATTCGCCCTCGGGGCTGCACTCGGGACAAACCCAATTGTTGAGTTGTGAATTTAGCTGAATTGTGCGGGATGCTGAGGCAATTGTCAATGCTTTAATGTGGTTTTGAACTACTTGTTTAAAACCTCTGTTTGGGTTGGTGCGGTAATCGGAATTGTTGGGCGATCGCCCGTTAGCGAAGCCCTCGAAGAGGATCGCCATTCCTGGCTGTTGCAACGAAGCCCCAGATGCTGTTTTGTTATCTGTTTTGAATCCAGATTCACCCAGGTTCGCCGTTAGCTGAATGCCGTAGTCTTTCGACTCTTCAGTCTGAGAGCGGCTGAGTGCGCTGTCAGAATCGGATGCTGTGCGATCTTCTTCGAGGGCTTCGCGATCGGCAAAATCTTGCATCGAGAGGTGATGTTCGATCGCCAAAGACCAAGTTCTTTTATGTCTGAGATCGCCATATTTTCTGGCTTCGGCATCAGTAATGCCGATCGCCGCAGCCTCTTGGCGCAGCACATTCATCGAAGTCATGGTATCTGATATCATTAGTTTATTGATAGTTAATTTTCGATCGCCCGTTAGCAAGGCCCTCTTCGAGGATCGACATACAAATAAATTACATTAAATATAGTAGCCTAGGTTTCTGGAATTAGAACTTTCGATGACTTCAATTTTCCCCGATACAGCGTTATCTGTGGCTGGACTAACATCATACCTGCAAGACTTGTTGGAGGGCGATCGCTACTTGCGATCGGTTTGGCTCACAGGCGAGGTGACTAACGTTTCGCAATATCCCACAGCCTGCTATTTCACTCTGTCCGATCCTGACAAAAGCGCTGCGATTCGCTGCGTGGCTTGGAACAATCGGGGGCAAAAATTGCTGCAAATCCCCGTAAAAGGGGAACAGTTGATCGTTTTGGGAAGCATCCGAGTTTACAACAAGCGTGGCGAGTACCAGTTGACTGTGGTGCAATCGCTACCGGGTGGGGAAGGATTGGAGGCTTTGCGGTTGCAGCAATTGCGATCGCGCTTGGAAGCTGAGGGTTTCTTCGATCGCGCCAGAAAGCGCCCGATTCCCGCACACCCGCAGATTGTGGCGGTGGTGACATCGGATACTGGCGCTGCGTGGGGGGATATTCAGCGCACGTTAGCACAGAGATATCCGGGTTTGCAGGTGTTGCTGTCGCCCACTTTGGTGCAGGGGGATTTGGCTGCTGCTGCGATTGTTAGGGCGATCGCCCGTGTAGAATTGGACGGTAGGGCGGATGTCATAATTTTAGGGCGGGGCGGCGGTTCTGCGGAGGATTTGGCTTGTTTTAACGATGAAAGAGTCGTCAGGGCGATCGCGAATTGCACAATCCCAATTATTACAGGCATCGGCCACGAAAGAGACGAATCTCTGGCAGATTTAGTAGCAGATAAACGAGCGCATACTCCGACGGCGGCCGCTACTCAAGCCGTACCAATTTTGGCAGATATTTACTGGGAACACAGGCAGAGAATGCTGAATTTAGCAAGTGTTGTGCGGGCAAGATTTCAGCAAGAAGAACAGCATTTGCAACAGCTACAAAATCGCTTAAAACGGTTGCCTGCGACATCGCGAACTTTGCGGCAAGCAACTGGTAAACTGGAGATATTGCAAGAAAAGTTAGCGGCGCTAAATCCGGCGGCGGTTTTGGAAAGGGGTTATGCGGCGGTAATCCAAGGTGACGGTACGATTGTCCGCCAAACTGAGGGTTTGGAATTGGGCGAGGAGTTGACGGTGAGGTTGAGTCGCGGTGTGCTGAAGGTTAAGATTGTGGAAGTTTTGGATGCAGAATAAATGTTATGGTTAACTCGCAGTTGCGTCAGTCTGGCTGGAATTATGAGGAAACGGTCGATCGCATTGAGGCGATTATCGATCGAGTGGAGTCGGGAGAGTTGCCTCTAGAGGAGGTTTTTGAGCAGTTTGCGGTGGCTGTGGAGTGTTTGCAGGAGTGCGAAGGTTTTCTGGCGCGGGGGAAGGATAAGATGGATTTGGCGATCGAACTTTTAGCTGCGGAACCGGATTTTTAACCGCAGATTTAGGCGCTTCGCCTTTATAAATAAACAAGTAATAGCAAAGTATCAAGCACGAATAGGACTTTCAGCAATGCACCAGTTCATCACAACCTGTCCCATCTTTTCCCAATCAGAAACCATGGACTTATCAATTATTCTGGCAATCTCATGAGGACTTTTTTGTTTAAGATATTCAACGGTATTGCTGAGCGTACTTTCTCCAAATCCCAGTGAGATTTTACATTGACATTCTCCACTACTACTGCATTGCCAGTTAACTTGACACCAATTATCTATACAACTTAATATATGGGGACTCATAGAAATCTTTACTTCCCAAAAAGACTTAATATTAGGGTTACTTGATTGAATAACTTCCTTCATTCTAGTTCCTTTTTTTATATCTAAAAAATACCTAATATCGACTGCACTACTACTAATATCTTCAAAAATTTTTAATGCTTTGAGTCTTTCCTGATTTTTGGAACACAGTTCAGATAAAATTGAATTAGGTATTAAGTTTTCAACTTCACGGCAATCAAGAATAAAATTTTCCGTATTTATACAAGTAGAATCGCTCAAAGCTTGGAGGCGAGATGCCGTCGAGCCTAGATTTCCATCAGGAGCAATTTTATCGCTATCTACAATACAAAGGCAAAAGCGTTTTTTAAATTTTTGAATATTAATATACTCACTAGAAATTGTATTACCACCACCACCTCTAGGTTCGCATACTATTTTTACATTCATCTTTTTCCATATAAGATAAACTTTTGCTATAATTTCGTATAAAACAGCATCATCACTATTTTCACACAAGAGTATGGTTTTCTGTACAGACTCTGAATCATTAAAAAAACGTGGGCCAACTTTAATAATTTGCTTACCTGAATCAGAAATCACTGCTGGTTCATAACAAGGATTAACAATTTCAATATATCTTGTTACCGCCGAAAGATAGGATTGAAATTGTGTAGATTGGTTGTATAACTTATGGTAAATTTTTCTAGCAAATTGAGATAAACGAGAGCATTGAGCAATTTTTTTAAAAGTTTCTCTCTTAGCCATTACTATATGCTTACCTTCCCGACGGGCAGATGCAAGATTTTCTAAAGCCAAAACAGTCTCATCGTCCCAAGTATTTTCATCTCCCTTATCTACTACAGAGCTATCAATCAAAATTAGCATTTATACAAGTTCCATCTCGAAAAAATCTAGCGGCCAGTTTAAAAGATACCCATCTGAATTGAATTGAGAGTTTCTTATTCTTACTTCTCCTGGTTTATCGCATGGCTCAAATAAAACAATGTTGATTTCATCAGGAGAAATTTTACCTTCGGAAACTAATTGTCCGAGGCGATTTACCAATACTTCACTATGGGTTTCAATCATTAAACGTAGCTGAATCTTCTTCTCCTTAGCTGCTTTGATTGACTTAACCAATGCATCTGTTAAAGTTCCTTGCAGACGGGGATGAAGATGTAACTCAGGTTGCTCAATAGCGTAGGTTATTGTTCCTCGGTTTACTCGACGAAATGAACTTAGTAACCATAATTGAGTAATAACAGGAAGAATTTGAGAAAAACCAAATCCAGTATCAGCAACATTCAGGTATTTATCAGAATTTTTAGAACGAATTTTTACTGAAATGTGACCAAGGCTAGATTTAATTGATGGCTTAAATCCAAAATTATCTAAAGTCCAGGTAGAAAAGTTTTTCATTTCTGAATCAGTTAGATTGCGTAAAAACATTGCAAGATTATTACCTTGGTAATCCACTTCATCAACAGCTAAATCTTGAGTTCGGTAATAACGCTCTGCTGTAGCTCGTACTGGCCCAATATAGCTAATATTCTTTGAGAAGTTCGCTAGTGTATCATCACATTTTTCAAGAATAAAAGGTATCGCATTTGCGATAATCAGATCCCTTAAATCTTTAAAATCTTTTGTCTCAACTGTCCAATTCTTAGTTTTATTCTTCCAAGATTTGCCAGCAATATTATTTTCTTGAATATCTTTTAACATATTTTCTGAGTTGCCGAGACCAAAAGAGAGTGCCATTTGAATAATAGTCTCTAACTTAGTTGCATGATGAGCCGTCTCTTTGGTTTTGTCTATCAAAGCTTGAAATAAAGCTCTGAAGCGAGAACGATATCTTACAAAACCAGGAGATAGTGAGGATGATTTTTCAAATTCATATTCTTTTTTTTGCTCACTTTCAGTAATAGTTGGCAGAATCAGACTCCTGTCAAATTTTCTAGTAACATATTTATTACCCAAATTTAAAACGTTAAATGAATTTACGAAAAAGTCCGTTAGAGAATCATCCTCACCAAAAGATAATTGGATTTTTGAATCTTCAAGCTGCAAAAAGATTCTACTTGTTCTTGTTGTTTCTTTCTTTTTATTTTCTGAGACTTGGAGAGTTAACGTTATATCACAAGTGTTTAAAATCTTTGCTTCTCCCGAAAAAAGAAAGTAAGAAAAATCTCTAGCAGAGGGAAACTGTCTTGATTCGAGCTTGAAGTTAAAAGAAAATTCAATATTATCTTCTGCTCCTGTTTGATGAGCATCCTCAAAATTACCGAAGTCAACTAGGCGACCTGACCAAAGTATTGGCCCAGTTGTTCTAGATTCTAGGCTTTGTTTCAATAGAGGAAGAATACGCAGAAAACTACTCTTACCTGAACTGTTTTGCCCAAGAAGAACAGTTATAGGCTTTAACTCAATATAGCCAGTGTCAGCCAGACAGCGTAATCTTTCCACTCTAATAGAATCCATTCATACCTCTTAATAAGGAATAGCTTTAATATTTTATCTGCCCAGACGCCTCTAAATCTTAGATTTAATTTTGATTAAAATCTTTTGGGGCGGGCGGGAAGCCCGCCCCACAAATACAATCTAGATGCCCGACAGCTTACAATTTGTCGATCGCCCTTTTGGCCTTATCCGTCAGATTTTTTACCGCATCTTTCACATCTTCTGCTGCGTGGCGGGCGGCGGATTCCGCTTGTTTCGCTTTGCCTTCTGCCTGGTCTTTTTTATTGCCCGTGATGTTACCGAAAATTTCCTGAGCTTTGCCTTCTACGTTTTTGCCGATCGCCTTTGCTCTGTCTTCTGTACTCATAATCAGCTCCATTGAGTAGTTGAACGCTACTACCACCCTAACATTAGCTCAACAGAAGTTGCTCGCTAACTTCACATTAATTTATGTTGATTTTGATTTTTATTGGTTTTCAGTAGAGTTTTTGCCCAATATTTTATTGATACAGAAACCGCAGTAGTAGGGTGCGTCAGAATGACTTGATTATTCAGATTTACTCTGATAAAAACTGAGTCACGCACCCTACAGTTATACTCAAATTATTGTGGGGTGGGCTTCTAGCCCGCCCAAAAAGTTACAAACTATTTTAAACTCGCCGCTGCAACTTTAATCGGTTCGAGCAATTCTAACGGTATATGCAGCATATTCAAGTGAGTAGTTTCAACACCTTTCCTTTCATTTCTTTCTACTTCGGGGCCGTGATAATCGCTGCCACCTGTCATCAGCAAACCGCGATCGAGGCACAATTGTTTTAACTTATGAATTTGGCTGGAACTGTGGCTGGGATGGTATACTTCAACTCCCATTAAACCAGCATCTACTAATTCTTTCAAGACTTCCTCAACAGCGCCGCCGCGAAACAAATAAGGGTGAGCCCAGACTGGTACTGCGCCGCAACTCTTGAGTAAATCGATGCCTTCTGCGATCGAGAATTTCTCGTAATGCACGTAAGCCGGGCCGTTGTCTCCCAGCCACCTATCGAAGGCTTCCCGCGATGATTTTGCGTGGCCAGCTTTTACCAGCGCGCTAGCAATGTGAGGCCTTCCCGGTGCCATTCCTGGGGATGTTGTTGGCAGTTCGATCGCGTATCCCATTGCTGCTAGTTTTTCTACCATTTCCTGCGATCGCCGAAACCGTCCTTCCAGGCGCGCTTTCAAAGGATCTCGCAGCTTATTTGCATCGGGATAAAAACCTAAAATATGCAGCGATCGACCGTTATGTACCGTACTGAGTTCTAGCCCTGGTACTATTTCTAGATTGTACAAGCTAGCGGCGGCGAAGGCTTCGTCCCAACCCGACATCGTATCGTGATCCGTGATGGCTAAAGCCCTAACTCCTGAGGCAGCGGCGGCTGCTACGAGTTGGCTGGGGGTGAGAGTACCGTCGGAGTAAGTTGTATGGCAGTGAAGCTCTAGCATATTGACCTGATTAATTATCGATCGACTTTGCAAACTGTACTGAAACTAACCCCCTCAGCAAGTATAACCTTAGTCCGTGATTCCTAACTATGGGTTCCAGCTTCGCCCTTGTGCCAGTTGGCGAATTGGCTGAATTTAGCGTCTGTTGCTTGTACGCAGAAACACACTCTCAAGTTATACAGGACAAACGTTTGAGTGCGATCGCCCGTCATCCGCGATCGAGCGAAAAAGTGTGAAGGTACGGATAGTGGCATTTGGCGAACACCATGACTCAGGGATTTTTTCTAAAGTAACAACATGACATTCAGGAAATACATATGAAATCTACTCTTTGCTTCCCCGAAACTTCCGTACACTCTCAAAAAATTAATTCCAACAATCATGGGATGAATTCTCACAGTAACATGGACTATTGTATCGCTGCTGCTTGGATCGACTTAGTGGGAGGAGATTACAGCAGTTTGGGAGGAGATGATTGGCTGGCTGTATGCGGCGATATTGATGAAGGCGAAATTTACCGCGAATGGTTTATGTGGCAAGACCGCGAAGTAACTCAAGAATGGGAAGCTTACGATCCAATTACTAATTATCGACACGTTGCTTGTAGCCGAGAAATGTTGATTGCTCAAATTGACAGAATCGAAGATACAAGACTATTTTAAAATCATAACTAATATTTAAATTTGATTGGCAGCAAACGTAAATTCAGCTTGCCCTCTCTGATTCCCGACTTCTTAAAAAAGCCGGGAATTTCGTTATTATTTTTTGATCTATTTTTGCTTCTCCCGTTCTAACTTGCGCTGCTTCAACGCTTCCAGGTTTTGTTTGATGCTGTCGATCGCACTTCCATTACCCTGCTCTTGGTATAATTCGCTAGCACGGATCAAATCTGCAACAGCCTCACCATCCGATCGCAAATTCGCAAAAATCAAACCGCGATTGTGGTAAGCCTCTGCCGTTGAAACCTCTTGTATGGCGCTAGTAAATTTATCTTCAGCTTTGCGGTAATTTCCCGACTGATAAGCCTCAATTCCAGCTTGGAAATAAGCCGCAGCTTTCCTACCGCTGTCAGTATCGGGAAATTCTGGCGAGTTTAAAATAGGTTCTTTAAACAGTACCGAAATGCTGCCCTTACCGGAGTAAGCCCAAGTCATTGTTCCCATGCCAATCCCCAGGGCAGCCACAACAATGACAGACAGAGCAATAAAATTGGTGAGTTCCATAGAGAAATATTTGTTGTATTACAATATGATAAGATAATTTCTAGGTTCTGGAACAATGGCTGTGCGGATTCACCTCAACGGTCAATG
Source organism: Oscillatoriales cyanobacterium (assembly GCA_004292955.1). Taxonomy (GTDB): domain Bacteria; phylum Cyanobacteriota; class Cyanobacteriia; order Cyanobacteriales; family Microcoleaceae; genus Microcoleus. Next base: position 183,408 of record RDXX01000009.1, read on the forward strand.
GTTTTTCGGCTCGCTAGCTTTAGTATTGTCGATCGGCATAATCAATGCAACTGCAACTTCTGACGCAGCAACCAACGCCCAGACTCAAGCGGGATGGCAACTGTTGCAGCGGGGCGAGACAGGGTTGGTGGTGGCAATGCGACACGCGATCGCCCCTGGAACCGGAGATCCTGCTAACTTTAAATTGGGCGACTGTTCCACCCAGCGCAACTTATCAGCCCAGGGAAGAACCCAAGCCCAGCAAATTGGAGCCGAATTTCGCAACCGCAACATCAAAATTGCCAGAGTTTTATCAAGTCAGTGGTGTCGGTGTCTGGAAACAGCAAAACTAATAAATTTAGGCAAAGTCGAGCCATTAAGAACACTTAACTCGTTCTTTAGCGACAGCAGCCAAGAAGCCCGACAAACAGCGACAATCCGCAAATTAATTGTTGACAACCGCAACACAAAAGGCGCGGTTATTCTGGTAACTCATCAAGTAAATATTACAGCAATTACAAATATTGTTCCCCAAAGCGGCGAAGCTGTGATTCTCAAAAGCGACGAACAAGGTAAAATCAAAATAGTTGGACGAATTGGCGGATTTTAAGAATGTGTAGCAATCCTTGCCGAATTTTTCGCGAACTCTTGCTTTCCTCTTCCTTTGTCTCCTTCGCAGCACGAGAAAAAAAATCGTTGAGTCTTGCTATCTAAAGTGATAATGTATAATTTTCCAGCAAATTTATGACTGCAAAATTATTGTGAGCGATAGTGCAGAGACTAAGCAAGAGAGAAGAAAAAGGTGGAAAGATTGTTTAGAAGCCGGAATCGATCGAGCTGAAGATCCGATAATTATCATTACCTTTCATTCAGGGTGGGCTTCTGCCGCACGTCCAGTTTTAGCACGGGGCATTGATAAGCGGGAATATGTCATCAAGGGGCAACAAGCAGGGCGTCAAATCGTCAACGATCAGGTGGTAGCAAGACTCGGTATCGCAATCGGAGCACCTGTGGGAGAACCTTGTATTGTTGAAATTTATGAGGAACTAATTGCTGAAGATTCTAGATTTTCTTATCTTACTCCTGGAACGGCTCATGCTACGCTTTACATCCCTAAATGTTCTGCCGAAAGAGAAGAAATCAAGCACACAAACCAGCCCGAAAACCGCGAAAGGTTTGCTTTGCTGATTTTGCTGTACGGATGGGTATATGCTAATGACTGTCAATTCATCTATCAAAATTTTCGTCCCAATTTAGTTTACTCTGTAGACCACGGTCATTTCTTTCCAGGCGGCCCAAAGTGGAACCAGCGCGACTTGCTCGAAGCTGCTAATGCTGAGATAAACCCCCACCTTGTTTCTAAATGTCAACTAAAGCCAGAGGAGATTAGCCAGGGACTTATGCTTCTCGATGCTGTCAGCGAAGAAAGCATTATTCAAGCTGTGGCTGCTCCGCCCAGGGAATGGGGATTTACAATTGACGAGCGTGTTACCATGGTAGAGTATATTGTTAAAAGAAGACAGGATTTACTGGCGCTCTTATAGCCACTGTCAGACAAAAAGGCGGAAACAATGGCAAGCAAGTATAGTATCGTTCAATACGTTCCCAATCCAATTGCTAACGAACGGATTAATATTGGCGTTGTTGCTTTTAACGAAGAACAGGTGCGCGTTCAGTTTCTCACAAACTGGGAGCGGGTGCGGCATTTTGGCATGGAAGATGTTACTTTCTTGAAAGAGTTTGCTCAGCGAATGTCCCAAGCTGCTGACTGTGGATTGATTTTTCCTGGGGATAACCCAAATGCTCCTTATCAGGAACGTTTAAATAAAATTGCCCAGGATTGGCTCAATAGTATTCAGTGGACAGAACCTCGTGGCTCCTTAGCAGATGTCGATAGTTTACTAGAAGATATTGCTAGTAATTTTTTGGTAGATTTGAATTCCCAAAAGCCGCATCGACGTGACCGCCAAGATGCTGCAAGATTGACCACTTCTAAATTTAGAAATGTTTTTCAAAAGTACGTGAAAAATGATGCTAAAGAACTCCTAAAAACAAGTTATTCCGTGCAGGGTAGTCGAGACTCTCACAAGTTTGATGCAGTTGTTGCTAATGGGCAACCTTACTTGGCAGCACACGGTGTATCATTTGAGGTGAAGATACCGGAACACCTGCAAAAATCTCTGTTTTGGATGATTACTGATGTAAAACAGTGTCAACCTAATTTTCCTATTGCAATCATGGCACTACCGCCAAAAAAAGACGCTGATAACTATCAAGAATCTCAGCAAAATTATCAGCAAGCTACCTCGACGTACTCAGAACTTGGTGCAAAGGTTCTTCAAGAAGAAGATGTTGAAAGTTGGGTAATCGAAAGACTTGAGAAGGGGAATCTATTGCATAGGTAAAGCGATTTTCCCATTGCCAATTCCCCCAATCTCCAATTACCAATTACCCATTACCCATTTATATGAGTTTCCAATACAGCGCCGCCCTAGTAACTTTAGCCGACCTTGACAAAGAAGTTCTAGTTAAATTTTACACCAAATTTCTCGACCTAGAACCAAACCCTTACATTCCCAATAATTATGCTGAATTTCAACTCCCCGGTCTGAGACTCGGCATATTCAAACCCAAAGATTCCCACAAATCGGAATTTGCAAATCGAGCCAAAACAGGCATGAGTTTGTGTTTGGAAGTCAGCAATATCGAAACTGCGATCGCCCGAATCTGGGCCTTAGGATATCCCCCCGCCGGAGAAATTATCAAAGCCTCACACGGTTTAGAAATCTATGCCTTCGATCCCGCCGGAAATCGCCTAATTTTGCATCAATCCCATTAGAATCTAAAATAATCCTCCCGCCTGTAGTCTGTGGTGGAACAGGCGTCTCGCCTGTGATTCTGTGGTGGTGATTCTGTAGTGGAACAGGCGTCTCGCCTGTGATTTTGTGGTGGTGATTCTGTGGTGGAACAGGCGTCCCGCCTGTGGTTCCTTCACAACCCCTCAACTATCTAATCAATTCAGCAAAACTATAAAAACTGATAATTAACAATAACAAAGCAGTGAAATGAGTCCACTGAAATTGAGGCCGCGGCCCGATATATTCCCGCACCAAAATTGAGAAAGAGGAACCAATGATATAACTCAAAGACAGCGTTAAATACTGCCACTGCAACGTTACACTCCACAGCCCGAGAAAAATCATCGCCAAAGTCAACATCACCAACTCAACAAACCGAGGCGGATTTTGCTGGCTAGACAGAATCACAGTGTTCAACCAATATTCCCAACTTCTCATGTTTTAACGATCGAGCTTTTGGATTTAGCCTTCTAGCTTAACTCACGATCGCCATTCAATCTGTCGCTGCAAACACAGCAAAGCCTCCGCCGTCTCCACCTGCGGAAACTGGGCGTAAAAACGGCTGACACTGTAAAAAGGGTGAGGAGTCTCCAAAATAATCAACTTATCGGCGATTTGGGCCAAAAATCCCATCAACTCTGGCGGGGCGACGGGCGCGCAAATCCACAAAGCCATCGGTTGCTGCGACTGCAAAGCCTGGGCCGCCACAGCCACCGTCATCCCCGTCGCAATCCCATCGTCCACTAAAATCGCCAAAGACCCCGCTGCGCTGACATTGGGCCGTCCCGAAGCCAAATCTGCCAACAGAGATTGAGCGCTATTTTCAGCCTGCTGGAGTGCTGATTTTTGCAAGCGTAAATTTTGCTGATTTTGCTTTTGCCAGAGAACCTGGCCGTCAGCAGTTGCAGCCCCGATCGCCAATTCCAAATTATCTGGGCGAGTAATTTTCTTGGCGACAACCACATCCAAAGCACAGCCCAAGCGGCGCGCAATCGGTACAGCAACCGGCAAACCCCCGCGCGGCAAGGCGTAAACAATCGGTTTAATAGTATCCTGTGTTGTTAAATTCAACTTGCCGAGCTCGCCTGCAACTGCCTCGGCCAGTTTTTCGCCTGCATCGGCGCGATCGTCAAAAAACGGGTTAGAGAACATATTTTTGCCTGTACGAGCAAACCCGATCTAAACTATAACTCTAGCTTCCCCAAAATCCCCTCTATCTTTAACAGCGGACAATTGACGGTGCACAATTAGAGCAAAAACCTAGATCGGATTTTCGCTGTCAACTATCAACTATCAACTATCAACTGTCAACTATCAACTATCAACTATCAACTATCAACTGTCAACTGTCAACTATCAACTGTTTAAACATATGTCCAGCGACTTGCAACTCAGCCTTTTTGACAGCAATCAAAGTGCTGCTTTCCAAAACGACTCAATACCAGCAAATGCCAAAATTCCCATTCCCGCCGGCACCTATCAAAACATGGAACAAATCGGCGAACACTGCAACCGCTGTCACCGCTGCGAATTGGGAAATACCCGCACTCACGCCGTCATCGGGCGCGGCAATCCTCAAGCCTCGATTTTGATTGTGGGAGAAGCGCCCGGACAAAATGAAGATGAAACCGGATTACCCTTCGTAGGGCGATCGGGCAAACTGTTAGATAAGATTTTAGAATCCGTAGAATTGAGCACAGAAACCGACGCATTCATAGCCAACGTCATCAAATGTCGCCCTCCCAACAACCGCCCTCCCACAGCAAAAGAAATCGAAGCTTGCAAACCATACTTGCTCGAACAAATTCGCATCTTAGACCCCAAAATCATTTTATTAACTGGTGCTACAGCCCTAAAAGGTTTGTTAAGCGACAAGCGACCAATTAGTAAAATTCGAGGTCAATGGATTGAATGGGAAGGACGTTTGTGTATGCCAATTTTTCACCCATCATACTTGTTGCGAAATCCCTCCCGCGAACCGGAAACACCAAAATGGTTTATGTGGCAAGATATGCAGGCAGTAAAAGCTAAATTGGATGAATTTAAAGCAGTAAGTTAAAGAGAGCATGATAAATCTCGCTTTTACCAGAGTCTCGATCCCCCTAAATCCCCCTTAAAAAGGGGGACTTTGATGTTCACTCTTGTCCCCCCCTTATTAAGGGGGGCTAGGGGGGATCGAGGGTCTAATCGTCAAACAGTAGCTTGTTGGCAACTGGTATTAAAATAGGTAAATTATGTTAATCTAAAAATATTAAACCAAAAAAAATTATGAGTCAATGCCTTAATCCCGACTGCCTCCATCCCAACCCACCCATCACCCAATTCTGCCAAAAATGCGGAAACAAACTGCTACTCGGAGACAGATACCGTGCAGTAAAATACATTTCCGAAGGAGCTTTCGGCCGTACATTCAAAGCCGTAGACGAACATCGACTCGATACAATTTGTGTAATCAAACAATTTCTCCCGCAACTACAAGGGAATGCCGCCATCCAGAAAGCGACGCAGTTATTCAAACAAGAAGCAGTCAGACTGCGAGATTTAGGCAAACATCCTCAAATCCCCGATCTATTGGCATTTTTTGAACAAAATAAACGCTTCTATCTAGTACAAGAATTTATAGACGGTGAGGATTTATTAAAAGAATTAGAGCAGCAGGGAAAGTTTAGCGAAAAACAAATTAAACAATTACTGAATGAATTGCTACCGATATTAGATTTTGTTCACAACCAAAAGGTAATTCACCGAGACATTAAGCCGGAAAACATCATTAGAAATTCTCACGGTTCTTTAGTATTGATTGACTTTGGAGTTGCCAAGGAATTGAGCGGTAGTGTTTTGACTAAAGTGGGAACTGTAACTGGCACTCCTGGTTATGCGGCACCGGAACAAATGCAAGGTCATGTTTTTCCAGCGAGTGACTTGTACAGTCTTGGTGTAACTTGCATTCGGTTATTAACCGGATGTTTCCTGAAAGAGATAAATGGAATTTTGTTTGATGAACTTTTCGATCCGATGCAAATGCAATGGAACTGGAAAAACAAGACAGTTCATCTCAACAAGGACTTGGCAAAAATTTTAGATAAAATGATACTATTTCCAGTTGGTGCGCGCTATCAATCAGCAGGAGAAGTATTGCAAGCTGTTGATTCAATCTCAGTATTACCCAATCAAATATTAGCACCACTACCGCCAGCAAAACCCGTTCATTCTTCAGCAGCAGCTAATAAAATATCAGCTAAATTTAAACCAAAAGCCTCTTACTTCAAATCCTTTACTGAAGACTTGGAAAATGGCGTGCAGTTAGAAATGATAGGAATTCCCAGTGGAACCTTCACAATGGGTGCGCCAGACATTGAAGCAGAAAGCCAATATAAAGAAAAACCTCAACATCCTGTCACAATTCAACCTTTCCTTTTCGGAAAATATGCGATCGTACAAGCACAGTGGAAAGCCGTTGCTAAATTGCCACAAATTCAATATCATCTCAACCCAGACCCCTCTAAATTCAAAGGCAATAACCTACCAGTAGAAAATGTCTCTTGGTATGAGGCGGTGGAATTTTGTGCTAGGTTATCTAAACATACTGGACGCAATTATCGCTTGCCCACTGAGGCAGAATGGGAATATGCTTGTCGTGCTGGTACGACTGCACCGTTCTATTTTGGTGAAACAATTACTACAGATATTGTTAACTATAACGGTAATTACTCTTACAATAATTCACCAAAAAGTCAGTATCGAGAACAAACTACAGATGCAGGCAGTTTTTCTCCCAATGCTTTTGGTTTATATGATATGCACGGGAACGTCTGGGAGTGGTGCGTTGACCCCTGGCACGGTAGCTATTACGGAGCACCAACTGATGGTAGCGCCTGGGATGAAAAATGTAATGATAATCGCTATCAAAATTCTATTGAATTATTAGTAAAATCTCAAAATAATAAAATAGCAAGGGTGCTGCGCGGGGGGTCGTGGCTTTACCATCCGAGGAATTGCCGTTCTGCTTTTCGCTTTTTCAATACGCCGGAATTTGACTATCATGACTGTGGTTTTCGAGTTGTATGTGTTGGTGTATGAACTTCTCAACCCTTGATACTTTCTCATTTTGCATGACAATCTCGCAACCACAAACGAATCGCCTCAGCAATTGCGCTTTTCTCACTTTCTGCCGACGACAACGGACTAACATCCGCCACTGTACCAAACCTAGAAACAATTTTTACTAATTCCCAGCCCTTCTCTGTTTTAGCTAAAAACAGCCAGTGATATTGCTGAATCTCGACTCGTTTTCCTCCGCGATATTGCAGTTCCAAAGTAGTAATAAAAACTTGACTGGCATTTTCGGGAAGTGCTTCTGCAAAATTTAAAGGTAGCGGTTCAAACTCCGGGCGACCTGCTAAAATTATTTGACGCTGCACGTCACCGATCGCCCTAGAATTGTTAGGAGCAAAGCCCGATCGCACAATTACCCGGTTAGCATAACTCGGCAAATCCTGCAACAGGCGATCGACTAAAGCTTCCAAATCAGCCGGACAGGGCGATCGCGCTAACAAACTGTACCGACTTGCGTTTATACTGCGATCGGCATTTGTGACAAAATTAGCAGCCAAAGTCGGACTTGCGATCGCAGATATTAGCAGATAAACACAGATTAACGCGGATGGAAGTTGATCTGTGTTCATCGATTCTGTTTATCCAATCTCTTCGCAAATCCGCGCAAAAGCCGCCACCGGATCGTCGGAAGCCGTAATCGGCCGCCCAATCACCAGATAATCAGCACCAGCTTTTAAAGCAGCCTTCGGAGTCATCGATCGCCTTTGATCGCCTCCATCAGCCCATTTTGGACGAACCCCCGGACAAACCAACAAAAAATCATCCCCGCAACTCATTCTTAACTGTTCCGCTTCTTGGGGAGAACAAACAGCACCAGCTAAACCTGTTTCCTTAGCTAACAATGCCATGTGCAAAGCATATTCCGGCAACTCTAAAGGTATCTTTAACTCGAAAGCCAACTGTCGCGAATTCAAACTCGTTAACAGCGTAATTGCAATCAATTTAGGAGTCGGTTTCTCAACCGCCGCCGCCCCTTCTACCAAAGCTGACTGTGCCGCTTTCAAAGCATCTTTACCACAAGTAGAATGGATGGTCAATAAATCTACATTGTATTTAGCAGCAGCACGACAAGCACCCGCCACAGTATTCGGAATATCGTGAAATTTCAAATCGAGAAAAATCCGTTTTTCCCGTTCTTTCAGAATCTCGATAATTGCCGGCCCGCAGCTAACGAATAACTCTAAACCGACTTTCCAAAATGATACATCTGGCAGTTTGTCGATCAGGGCGATCGCACTTTCTTGACTGGGGACATCCAAAGGAACAATAATTTTATCTGCGATCATAGTACCGTTCGTAGTAAGAACTTCATAGTAGATTGGTGTCAAAACATCAAACGTAGTCACAGACTGCTGTTTGAGGTTCGGGCCTAGATCCCCCCTAACCCCCCTTAAGAAGGGGGGGACAAGAGTATTCTCAAAGTCCCCCTTCTTAAGGGGGATTTAGGGGGATCTGGCCTCGGAGCAAAGCGAGATTTATCAAGGGTTATAGACTTAAGTTGACACCAATGGCGGTTAACAAATCCCAACTCAATCCACTAAGCGGACAAACTTATTTTTGCCTACTTGCAAAACTTTACCGCATAAATCACCTGGTGATTCAAAGGTAAGATTAACATCCGAAACTTTCTCACCCTCCAACTTCACTCCGCCGCCCTGCATCAACTTCCGTGCATCGCCGCTGCTCTTACAAAGCCCGCTAGCACTCAGAATATAAAACAACTTGGCCGGAAACTCCACGCTTGCTAAAGAAAACTCCGCCACAGCATCAGCTTGTCCCGCCGCACCTTTGATTAGCGCGATCGCATCTTGTTGTGCCCGATCGCCCGCTGCTTTCCCAAAATACTGACTTACCACATCCACAGCCAAAAGTTTCTGTTTTTCGCGCGGATTTTCTGGCAATTCATCAAGTGGCAAATCTGTCAATAGCTCGAAATACTGGGCGATCGAGCGATCGGCAATTTTCTCCAACTTAGAATACATCGTCAGCGGATCTTCCGACAAACCGACATAATTATTCAAAGACTTCGACATCTTTTGCACGCCGTCAGTCCCGATCAAAATCGGCATCAGCAAACCAAACTGCGGTTTCATCCCAAAATGCCGCTGCAAATCTCTTCCCACCGCAATATTAAACTTTTGGTCAGTTCCCCCCAACTCCACATCGGCTTCCAACACTACTGAATCGTAACCCTGCATTACTGGATATAGAAACTCGTGCAAATAAATCGCATTTTCCTGCTGCATCCTGTTATCAAATCCCTCTTTAGCGAGCATCTGCTGCACCGTCATCGTGCCTAGCAGTTCCAAAATCTTCGCCATGTCCAATTTTGACAACCACTCGGAGTTATAGCGAATTTCCAAACGTCCGGGCGTGTCAAAATCTAGAATCGGACGCACTTGGTCTAAATAAGTCTTGGCATTTTCCGCCACTTGTTCGGCTGTCAACTGAGCGCGCGTCTCCGACTTCCCAGTCGGATCGCCAATTCTTGCGGTAAAATCTCCGATGACCAGTACCGCCGTGTGGCCTGCATCCTGAAAAGCTCGCAGCTTGCGGAAGCAAATACTGTGTCCCAAGTGAATGTTCGCCCCTGTGGCGTCGATTCCCAGTTTGACTCGCAACGGTCGATCGACATTTGCCAGCAGTTGGGCCAGATTTTCGTCAGGGTTGCTAGAATCAGGTCGATCGGGAAAAATTTCGCTGATGCCGCGGTAAATTCCAGAAAAGTTAGGAGAAATCATAAAAGAGCGATCGTCCATCATTATATTTTGCAAAAGTGCAGCAGAATTAGTTACACTCACTGATTGACACATAAACACACAACTATCAAGCTACTATAATCCCAAAGCTGACCAGCTTTTATTAGCAAACCCATCCAGAAACGGATACCAGCCCCGACAGGAGTTGTGGACATCCCACAATTTTAGACTAAGGTTCAAACTCCTAAATTTATCAGTGGAGTAAATCTAAAATCTAAAATCTAAAACCTAAAATCTAAAATCGATCAACTGACAGCCTCCAGCCTTGCCATCTAAAATTAAAAGTCTTAAACCCCAAATCGAGTGAGGAAGTGAAATCCACGTGTCAACCAACGCAGTCCGCAAAAATACGGAAAACCCAGCCCCTGTATTCGAGTTTGTTCAGTCAGTCAGCAAAGTGACCGCCGGAACCATACTCAGCATGACAATGCTTGCCAGTTCCGTAGTCGCCGGCGGACTGGTTGGCCTAGCGATCAGCTTCCGCAATTTGCCAGATGTTCGCATCTTGCAAACCTACTCTCCCACCGAAACTACCCACATTTATGACATCAACGGCCGCCCCCTAGCCAGCATCCACGATGAAGCTAACCGGGATGTCGTACCCCTTGAAAAAATCTCCCCGAACCTGAAACGGGCTGTTCTGGCGATCGAAGATAGCAACTTCTTTACCCACAAAGGTATCAACCCCGGCGGGATAGCCAGAGCTCTCATAGTCAACCTAGAGAAAGGTAGAACCGTTGAAGGCGGCTCGACTATGACGATGCAGCTAGTCAAGAACTTGTTTCTATCTCCCCAATCAAAATTTAGTCGCAAGATAGCTGAAGCGGTAATGTCTATCCGCTTGGAGCAAATTCTTAACAAAGACCAAATTATGCAACTGTACCTAAATCAAATCTATTTAGGTCACAACTTGTACGGCGTAGAGACAGCTTCTCGAAGCTATTTCAACAAGTCAGCCGAGAATTTGAGCCTTGCAGAATCAGCGATGCTGGCCGGCTTAATTTCCGCTCCCGAAGAATACAGTCCTTTTGTCAACTACAAGTTGGCAAAAGAACGGCAGGAAATCGTTTTAACCCGGATGAGAGAACTCAAATGGATTACAATAGCTGAAGAAGCAAGCGCCCGAGCGCAAAAAATTAAGCTGGGCAAAATCACTTCTTTTGGCGGCTCTCAAGTTCCTTACGTCACACAAGCCGTAGTCCAGGAGTTGACACGGCGTTTTGGGCGAGATGCCGTCCTCAAGGGTGGAATGCGCGTTCAAACTACGATCGACCTCAAACTACAGCGCATCGCCGAAGAAACCGTCAAAGCGTGGCACGATCGACTTTACTATCAAGGACTTTTTTACGATCGCGACCAAGGTCAAATTGCCCTAGCAGCCGTCGATCCCCGCACCCACTTCGTCAAAGCAATGGTTGGTGGCGTCGATTACCAAAAGAGTGAATTCAACCGCGCCATTCAAGCACGCCGCCAGCCCGGATCTTCCTTTAAGCCCTTCATCTACTACGCTGCCTTTGCTACAGGCAAATACGGCCCCGATTCAGTTGTCTACGACTCCCCCGTCGGCTACCGCGACGGCGACGGATACTACTACCCTCAAAACTACGGCGGCGGCTTCTCCGGTGCCGTCAGCATCCGCAGAGCTTTGGAAGTATCACTGAACATTCCCGCTGTCAAGCTCGGCCAAGAAGTCGGATTGAATAAAGTAATTGAAATTTGCCGGGTGCTCGGCATCAGAAGTCCCATGGAACCCGTAGTTTCTTTACCCTTGGGTGCAGTTGACCTCACTCCTTTAGAAATGGCCGGAGCTTTTGCTACCTTCGCCAACAACGGCTGGCATTCCGACACCACATTTATCGTGCAAGTCACCGACAGCAGCGGCAACGTCTTGCTTGACAACACGCCCAAACCAAAATTAGTTCTCAACGCCTGGGCTGCGGCATCCGTCAACAGCGCCCTGCAAGGAGTAATTTACAACGGTACTGCCAAGGCTGCCCAAATTGGGAGGCCCGCTGCTGGGAAAACTGGCACAACTTCCTCAGAAAGGGATATCTGGTTTGTGGGTTACGTGCCGCAGTTGTCGGTGGCTGTTTGGATAGGCAACGACGATTACACACCGATGAGCTACGGTGCTACTGGCGGTACAATCGTTGCCCCTGTTTGGCGCGATTTTATGAGCCAAGCTTTGCAGGGCGTTCCTGAAGAAGATTTCAAACCTGCTTCATCTTTTGAACGACCGTGAACGAACCTGACGGTCAACTGAGTACAGTTAGACCGCAGGCTTCTTTTTCCTTTTTTGCAAAGGCTTTTTTGAGTGACGGAGTTCCCCCGCCACTTTGATCGCTCAGACCAATTTTCTTGATAAGTTTGGCTGAATTTTCATCTCGATCCAAAGACTCACCGCACTGACAAGAATGCCATCTTTCCGATAACTCTTTTGGTACTTTATTGAGGCAATTCCAACAATACTGAGAAGTTCCCTTCGGCTCGACAAACAAAAGATTTTTACCCAATTTCCAGGCAACATACTTGAGAACATTAGCAAACTGACCGTGAGCAGCATCAAGCATTGATTTATTCAAGCCGCTTTTGGCAGATTGACCGTTTGGCAAATAAACTAAATTACCATTGTCGATCTCGGTTTTAGTTTTAGCGCGTCTTGTCAAATTCTTGATACTCAAATCTTCAGCCACCAAAACATCGCATTTACGAAACAATTCATGTGCCGTCTTGAATTGAAAATCAAGTCTCGCTCTAGCTACAAATTGATGCAGTCTAGAAATCTTGCTTTTTATAACTTGCCAAGGTTTAGAACCCTTGACTCTACTAGCTAGCTTCGCCTGAAGTTTTGCTAATTTCTCGGCAGATTTCCTCAAGAATCTAGGATTTTCAATTCTTTCGCCATTAGAAAGGTAAGCGTAATTAGTAATTCCCAAGTCAATACCAAGAGTGTTTTCATCAGTCGGTTGAATTTCTGCAACCGGCACGGGAACCGTCTTATCTTCTAGCGTCAGGGAAATATACCACCCGTCCGCTTCTCTAATAACTGTCCCCGTCTTAACCGTTAATCCTGTTGGTATTGGACGATGGAATGCCATCGGTATTTGACCTATTTTGGCAAGGTTAATGCAAATCCTATTTTGCTCATCCTTGGCGATATCTAAATTATCTAATTGAGGATAAGTAAAAGATTTGTAGTAGTGAAATCCTTTAAATCGGGGCTTGCCTCTACGATTGCCATTTTTGTCGGGTGTGGTGAAATTTGAAAAGGAAGTTTCCACTCGGTTAATCACATCCTGCAAAACTTGAGAATTCAAAGTTTTGTAATCAGGAAATAGCTTTTTAGTATTTTTTAGATCGGCTAACTGGATGGTTTGCCACTGCACGTATCCGCCTTCAATATTCGAGAAAACATCACCTTTCCTGGTCAAAGGATTGCCTGATTCATCTTTCTTTCTGCCATCTCTAGTTTGCACTCTAGTCAGAGGAATATTTTGGTAAATTTCCTCAACAGGCACTATGGAAGCAATTAAAGGGCAGGCATTGACAGGCGTTCTTGTGGACTCCCACCATCTGAATCTTTCACTCAATCGGTAGTTGTACTGCCGGCGACAAAGCTCTAGATGAGTCGAAATTGTTGCTAGTTGGGCTTTCGTAGGTTTGAGGCGGTATTTGTACGTCAGTTGCATGAAAACTTCCTTTTTTTCGACCTTCCCACAGTATAGAGTGAATTCCCTGAAAGGGTGAATGAGTTTTATCGTAAAGATGTTTTGTGGAGCAGTTCGTATTTTATTGCTTCTTGCCGAGGTGTTACCGTCTCCATACTTAGGAAGTATATTGAGAATCAAGACTCTCCCAAAGATTGATTTGCGGTAACTGAGTCTAATTGTCGGGCTGGTGTTCCTCCGACCGACGAGCCTTTCATCCCTACGGTAATTTAGTCGGGGTACGGAGCGTAGCAATTGAGATTCATCCCCTCTAAATACACCGAGGGACTTCCCGGCTGCTAGTTAATTATCAGTTGACAGTTGACAGTTGATAGTTGTCAATTGTCAACTTATGATTGCTTTTCCAGTTCAGATTTCATCCGCTCCAGCGTTGAGTTCATTTGCTCAAACATCTGCTGGGGCGTGATGCCAAATTGATTTAGCTGTGTTTTTAACTGCTCTACAGTCATCTGAGCCATGAAGTCTTCAGACAGCTCGAAGCGCTTCATAAAAATACGGTAGCGATCCATCATTGATTCCATCTGAGCGATGAACATCTTCTTGCCTTCGCGATCGAATTTGCCGTAATTCCCGCCTAGTGCGACGAGAGATTGATAGTCTTCAAACAACAGCTTGGCTTCTTGCTGAACAATTTCTGAATCAAAAAATCCCATAGCTTTCCTAATTTTTAATATTGAAGTGATTTTGATCTAGGCGGGAAATCCCGCTGCTTTTGGTACTATTTTATCAGTTGCCGGAGGAACTCTCTACCGCTCAAGGCGCAAAAATCAGTAGAAATTTCCGTACAGGATAAGGCATGGGCATCGGGAATTGGGAATTGGGAATTGCGAAGTCGAGGGATGGGGCATGGGGTCTTTATGGCATTGGGCTTGCAATAACAACTGACAACTGACAACTGACAACTGACAACTGACAACTGACAACTGACAACTGTCAACTGTCAACTGTCAACTGACTTCTTCAAACTTGTCCGATACGCTCAAGTGGCCAAAACCTCAATACAGCCCGGCCGATGATATTCTTTTTAGGTAAAAATCCCCACCTGCTAGAGTCGTTACTGTTGTTGCGGTTGTCTCCCATCACGAAGTATTGATTTTCCGGGACGACATAAGGCCCCCACTGGTATTTAGGAGGTTCGGCAATATATTTCTCAACGAGGGGTTTGTCGTTGAGGTAAACTAGACCTTTTTTCACAGCTACTGTTTGACCTGGTAAGCCAATTACCCGCTTGATAAATGCTTGGTCTGCGGTAAAGCCTTGTTCTTGCAACTGTTCCGGCGGCGCAAATACTACGATGTCACCAGTTTTTGGAGGTTCCAGGTAGTAGGATATTTTTTCGACTACGACGCGATCGCCCACGCGCAAAGTTGGTACCATAGAATCTGAGGGTATGAAGCGCGGTTCTGCCACCAACGCTCGAATCACTATTGCTAAAGCCAAAGCAATAATCACAATCTGAAGATTTTCTCGCTGCGATTTCCACGCTTTTTGCCACCACGGGCTTGTGCTGAGCGAAGTCGAAGTATCAGGTAGGTTTTCTGCTACTTCTGTACCAAAATTCTTTTCTTCAGATGTCATTTACTCCTCCTATAATTTTATTGACTCTTATTCATAAAAAAGGCAGAGAATTAAGATTCTCTACCTTTTTTATATGCTGATTTTGAGTTATTTACGATCGCGCAATTTGCGATCTTAAAACTTTACTCGCGATCGCACTTACTCAACGCACTTACTCAGCGCCTTGGGGCAGCAATTCCCGTTTTTGACCTTGCAGCACCTTGACAATTCCATCGTCGCCCACATCTACAACAGCGATATCGCCATCTTTGATGCGGCCAGAAAGGATTTCCTCAGCCAAGCTGTCTTCCAACAACCGCATGATCGCGCGGCGCAGGGGCCTGGCTCCGTAGCTGGGGTTATAGCCTTCTTCTACTAGCCGTTCCTTGAATTTTTCGGTCACTTCCAGAGTGATTCCCTGTTCTGTCAAGCGGCCGAACACTTCTTTGAGCATGATAACGGCAATTTCCTTGACTTCTTCCCTGTTCAACTGACGGAAGACGATAATTTCGTCAAGTCGGTTGAGGAATTCTGGGCGGAAGTAGTTCTTCAGTTCTTCGTTAACCAAGGAGCGAATGCGGTTGTAATTAGCATCAGCTTGGTTGTCGCCGAACTCGAAACCGAGGCCGCCGCCACCTTTTTCAATGACCTTAGAACCGATGTTGGAGGTCATGATCAGCAGCGTGTTTTTGAAGTCCACGGTACGACCTTTGGCATCTGTTAAGCGGCCGTCTTCCAATATTTGCAAGAGCATATTGAAGACATCGGGGTGGGCTTTTTCGATTTCGTCAAACAACACGACGGTGTAAGGACGACGACGAACTGCTTCTGTCAGTTGTCCGCCTTCGTTGTAGCCGACATAACCAGGAGGAGAACCGATAAGTTTGGAGACGGTGTGACGTTCCATGTATTCGGACATATCCAACCGAATCATGGCGTCTTCGGAACCGAAGAAGTAGCCGGCTAAGGCTTTCGTCAGTTCGGTTTTGCCGACGCCTGTGGGCCCGGAGAAGATGAAACTGGCGATCGGGCGATTGGGATTTTTCAAGCCAACGCGAGCGCGGCGGATGGCACGGGAAACGGCTTTCACTGCTTCTTCTTGACCGATCAAGCGCTGGTGCAAGGTATCTTCCATGTGCAGCAGTTTTTCGGATTCAGATTCAGTCAGTTTGTTGACCGGTACGCCCGTCCAGCTTGCGACGATTTGAGCGATATCTTCTTCGGTAACTACTGGCGAAGGGTCGGTTTCGCCGGTGCGGGCCGAGTCAGTTTTTTTGGCTTGGGAAATCGCGCGAATTTCGGCTTTGATCGTCATTTCTCGATCGCGCAATTCACCTGCTTTGTCAAAGTCTTGAGAACGCACCGCTTCGTCTTTATCTTTCAGGACTTGGCGGAGTTCTTTATCAAGTTCCTTAGCTGCGGGCGGCAGTTGGGAGTTGATCAGGCGGACTCTCGAACCAGCTTCGTCTACCAAGTCAATTGCTTTGTCTGGGAGGAAGCGGTCAGAAATATAGCGGTGAGACAGTTTGGCGGCAGCTTCCAGGGCTGTATCCAAAATTTTCAGCTTGTGGTGCTGTTCGTAGCGTTCCCGCAAACCGAACAGAATCTCGATCGTCTCGTCAACGGTGGGCTCGCCGACCATCACGGGCTGGAAGCGGCGTTCTAGGGCGGCATCGCGCTCGATGTGCTTGCGGTACTCGTCGAGGGTTGTAGCGCCGATACACTGGAGTTCGCCTCTTGCCAAAGCTGGCTTGAGAATGTTCGCTGCGTCGATCGCCCCTTCAGCCGCACCAGCACCGATCAAAGTGTGCACTTCGTCAATCACCAAAATCACGTTACCCGCCGTGCGGATTTCGTCCATGATTTTTTTGAGGCGTTCTTCAAATTCCCCCCGGTATTTCGTACCAGCTACGAGCAAGCCGATATCGAGGGTAACGACGCGCTTATCTTCGAGGATATCTGGGATATCGTTGTTAGCGATGCGCTGGGCCAGACCTTCGGCGATCGCAGTTTTGCCGACTCCAGGTTCGCCAATAAGTACCGGGTTATTTTTAGTACGGCGACCGAGGATTTGAATTACCCGTTCGATTTCTTTTTGCCGTCCGACTACGGGGTCAAGCTTACCATCAACCGCCATTTGAGTCAGGTTGGCACCAAATTCGTCCAATGTTGGGGTTTTAGTGCGAGCTCCGCCGCCGGTGGCTGCGACTTCTGCCGTTTCTCCCAGCATCCGAATCACTTGGGTGCGGACTTTCGACAAATCTACTCCCAGATTTTCCAGGACTCTGGCCGCTACTCCTTCACCTTCACGAATCAGGCCGAGCAGCAGGTGTTCTGTACCTATATAATTGTGTCCGAGTTGGCGAGCTTCTTCGAGGGACAGTTCTAGAACCCGCTTGGCGCGAGGGGTGAACGGAATTTCGACTGCTACGAAGCCCGAACCGCGCCCGATGATTTTTTCGACCTCAATCCGAGCATCTTTGAGGTTGACCCCCATTGATTTGAGGACTTTGGCTGCAACTCCGGTTCCTTCTCCAATCAGACCCAGGAGGATCTGTTCTGTCCCTACGAAGTTGTGACCCAGGCGGCGAGCTTCTTCCTGGGCCAACATGATTACTTTTATTGCTTTTTCTGTGAAGCGTTCAAACATGGTTTATTCCCACCTGCTATGTGCCCGTTTTGAGGTCACGCTCGCACAACGAGCGTTTTTGTTCGAGTGTTAACTCGTAATGCTAATTCTAGCGCGACACTCCCACCGCGAAAGCCGCACTCGGCTGCGGTTGCAGATTCCAGGCTCATGTTGCAGGGTGGCTTTCAACTGGGAAGACCCAAATGGTGGCTGACCTACAACCTCCCCTAGACTGCAAGAAGATTGCTCTTCTCGGCCTGTGCCCAACCTACGACTACGTATTGATGGATTCTAGCACAATGTTTTTGATATGAAGTCTATTAATCCAGTCGGATGCGCGATCTTTTGTTAACTTGAGCTTGCTTTAAACTCTGTTCTCATTTTCTCCCGAACAACTTTTAGACCGCTGCGCGATCGATCGCTATTGTCCAAACACAGACACGCTACATATAACGTCCCTGCGTAATTCCTGTTAGTTTTTGTTGCAAAGTAATGCGATCGGTTGATACAATATTTTCTATAATTGTCAACGCAGAGCGACTATTTTCGAGATAAATCTATCCCTAGTCACGAGCCCCAAAAATTACCCACGGCTGATGGGGTTTATCTCTGAGAAATTCACCTTGCCAAGCATACTGAAGGTTGTTCTTCTAAAAATTGTTGAGCATTAAATGTTGAACCGTCCGGATGTCCGTAGCGACCCAAGAAAC
This sequence comes from Oscillatoriales cyanobacterium, assembly GCA_004292955.1. Classification (GTDB taxonomy): domain Bacteria; phylum Cyanobacteriota; class Cyanobacteriia; order Cyanobacteriales; family Microcoleaceae; genus Microcoleus. The sequence goes on from RDXX01000009.1 coordinate 201,744, forward strand.
TCATTTCTTTAGCCATTGTACTATCCGTTACTTTACCATCATTAGCTCCATAAGGATAGTAAGGCCCAAATTCTAGAGGATTAAATGGAGCAGGATCGCGATCGTCAGTTCTTTGTGAAGTTTTGCCCATTCCTCTTGCTCCTAATGCAGATCTCTATCTGTATTATCGACATAGATTAACTTCGCTGTTGATAAGAGCTGACGATCGAGTAACATCATCAGAAGTTAAACTTAATCATAAGACCCCAAAAACCAGTTTCTAGAGGCTTCTGAGTCGTCGGTGCGATCGACCTATCTACTCGTTCTACTCGTTACTAGGCTCTGCCTGGTAATGCAGATCCGGAGGCTCTGCCTCCAATTTTCGCGATCGCAAGCCAAGAGAATAGAGAGTTTATCCATAATATTAAAGAATAGTTAAATTTTAATACAAAATACTAAAACTCTCAAAAACATATGATATAAAGGTTGAATTAATAGTAGGGTTCGCTCGCCAAATCGCAACCGTACTCAAATTCACCTCTGTTTCATCGTTAAGGAGGGAAAATATGCAACAAAGATTTTAGTGATCGTCCGATGGTGGCAAAAACACAATAGCTCACATCATTTAAACTGTCTAAGTCGGAAAATCAACCAACAACCAATTCAACGAATGTCAGGAACTCAGGGAATCAACGCCACTGAGCTTGTAAGAAATTGCAAGCTGTTCTGACCAGACCCCTTGAAAAAGGATACGTTATTTAGGTCACGACACCGACGAATGCGACGCCAGTTTTCCGCTCTGTCATCTGCGATTAAACAGTTTTAAAGTCACTGAAACAGTGTCGCAGGTCTAACAAGCCTTTATAACCAGGTCGAGGCGAACATTACCCCGTAAGGGAGGCTCCAAAAGAGCAAACATTATGCGTACAGGGTTGCAAGGTTTGAGGCGGTAACTGTCCTGCCGAAAGTACATTACAAAAGTACACCAAGTTAAGCAACTCCAAGGCGGTAATGGATAAAGAAAGATTCAAGGCGGTTGAAACCGCCGGGTCGTTTCCCTCTCAGGACTAAAGTCTCTGAGTTTCCCACTTACCGAGCTATTTTATGACAAATACTAATTCTACCTTTTCCAACTATCCTCAATACATCACAAGAGGAGGCGATACGGCTTTTGCACCCCCTTACATTCTCAATGAGACAAAACTCTATGGATTTGTCTTGGAAGGAACCTCGGAAAATTTACAGAATCTCTGCAACAAATATCTCAATATACCAGGCCAAGATCAATTCCAATACCGTCCTGCTGCTAACCGTGTGCTGATGGTATTTGATACGATCGCGCACATTAATTCTACACAACCTCCCGGCAGTGACAAAGGTTTCTTCTCTGAAACAGGGGAGGTCATGTTTTGGGTATTGACTGAGGCAGGAAAATAAGAGGGAGGGAAATTTTTGGTCGATCACCACACTTGGTTTATTCCCTATATTTTTGTCGATTATACACCAGCTAATGCTTTTCAACCCATAGCTTCATTGTCTTTGAAGACGAAGATAAACATGGTCGTTGGGCTCCTTGGAATTTACATTTTCCTTACTTTAAGAATGAATTTCCTTGGTTCGATCGAGATATTAAAGCTGGTTCCCCCTGGGAATACATTTTCAAGATGCTTGAGTTCATGCTACATATGTACTCTCAGTTTTGGCGGATTAATATTACTCCTTCAGAGCGTTATGTATTGTCTGTTCCTGGTAGCTACCAGTTTCGTCTCCGCGCCGATGGTTCCAGGTGAGATAATCGCCCTCGCGGGTTCAATAACCTCTACCTAACAGGCGATTGGGTCGATAATAGTTTCAATTCTGGGGTATCGAAGCGACTACGATCGCAGGAATGCAAGCAGCAAAGGCTATTATCACACAACAGTTCAGCCAGGAATATCATCGGCAGCAAAATTATGGGCGAGAATGATGCTTGGCCAAAACCTCGATCGCTTAACTTCTCGATCGCAGAAGGAGATTAGGCAAAGAAGATAGAGTAAAATCAAAACCACAGGGGAAAAGTATTCACATATAGCGCAGTATCTTGCCCGCGATAGTTCCCCATTCAGCTTTTTAATGCCAAAGTTTTGGGAGTATTTCCATCTTCGCAGTTTGGAAATACTCCTTGTAGCACCTTACTATAAAAAAAATGCTTAAACTTGACGGCTACCAAATTCTCACTCAAATCTACGAAAGTAACAACTCCAATGTTTATCGAGGCATCCGCCAAGACGATAACCAACCCGTTATTCTCAAATTCCTCAAAGAAGACTATCCCACACCTTCGGAACTCACCCGCTATAAACAAGAATATGAAATTACTCGGAATTTGAATCTTGATGGAGTCATTAAGGTTTATGAATTAAAACCCTATAAGCGGACTTTAGTTATTATTCTTGAGGATTTTGGCGCGTCATCTTTAAAACACTTGATGAATGAGTGTAAGGCAGCAAGCACGCCGGCATTTCCCCTACAGGAATTTCTTCGCATTGCTATTAAAACGGCTGAGATTTTAGGCAGTATTCACGCACAAAATATTGTCCATAAAGATATTAACCCGGCGAATATTATTTTCAACCCAGAAACCGGGCAGCTCAAAATTATTGATTTTGGTATTTCTACAGTCTTAACCCGCGAAAACCCTACCCTGAAAAATCCCAATGTTTTAGAAGGTACTTTAGCATATATTTCACCAGAGCAAACGGGAAGAATGAACCGTTCCCTAGATTACCGCACCGACTTTTACTCCCTCGGTGTCACTTTCTATGAGTTACTAACGGGACAACTCCCTTTTGAAACCACGGATGCACTGGAGTTGGTACATTGTCACATCGCCAAAGTGCCAATATCTCCCAATATAATTAATCCAGAAATTCCCCAAGCCATCTCAGATATCGTGGTGAAACTGATGGCAAAAACGGCTGAGTATCGATACCAAAGTGCTTTTGGAATCAGAGTTGATTTAGCAGAATGTTTGCATCAGTTAGAAACCAAAGGAAATATATCAGATTTCTATTTGGGTACTCAAGATATTTCTGACCAGTTTCAAATTCCCCAAAAACTCTACGGGCGCGAGGCAGAAGTTGAAGCCTTACTGACAGCTTTTGAGCGAGTAGCAACCCCCCTTTCATCCCCCCTTAGCAAGGGGGGACAGAGGGGGGTAGAAATGATGTTAGTGGCTGGTTATTCTGGCATTGGCAAATCATCGCTAGTAGCCGAAATTCACAAACCAAATACCCGACTGCGCGGCTATTTTACGGCGGGCAAATTTGACCAATTTCAAAAGAGTATTCCTTACTCGGCTGTTGTCAAGGCCTTTAAGGGATTGGTGCGGCAACTATTAACTGAAAGTGAAGCACAACTCGAACAATGGCGAGAAAAACTTAGAGCTGCTTTTGGTGCAAACGGTCAAGTAATTATTGATGTAATTCCCGAAGTAGAACTGATTGTCGGCGAACAGCCACCCGTGCCAAAATTAGGGGCAAGCGAGTCGCAAAATCGGTTTAATATTGTCTTCGGTAACTTCATCCGAACATTTTGTACAAAAGAGCACCCCTTAGTCATATTTCTCGATGATTTACAGTGGGCAGACTCCGCGACACTTAAGTTAATAGAACTGATGATGACAGACGCAGATATGCAATATCTGTTTTTAATTGGAGCTTATCGGGATAATGAGGTTAGCCCAATCCACCCTTTGATGATGACGCTTGATGGATTGCTCAAAGATGGAGCCACTATCAATTATATTACCTTAGCACCTTTAGAGCTAGAAAATATTAGTCAACTGATTGCCGATACATTATATAGCAACACTGATTCGGTAAAAACCTTGGCAGAGCTAGTGATGCAGAAAACAGGTGGTAATCCATTCTTTGTCAATCAGTTTCTCAAAACCCTGTACGCAGAAGATCTAATAACTTTTGATTCTCAACAGCATAGTTGGCAGTGGAATATCAACCAAATTGAAGCACAAAATATTACTGATAATGTTGTAGAATTGATGATAGGCAAGTTAAAAAAACTGCCCCCCCTCACACAGCAGGTTTTACGTTTAGCATCTTGTATAGGTGCTTCTTTCCACTTAAGCACTCTTGCTATCGTTAGTGAAAAACTCAAAGAGGTAATTTTCCCCGACCTAGTTGTGGCAGTTCAGACCGGATTCATCTTGCCGACATCAGAGTTAGATCAAAACCTATTAATTCAAGATTATAAATTTCTGCATGACCGGATACAACAAGCATCTTATGCTCTGATTGATGATGATCGGAAAAAAGCAGTGCATCTCCAGATTGGGCGGCTGTTGCTGGCGAATTTATCTGCTGAGGAACTGCCAGGAAAAATCTTTGAAATAGTCGATCATTTGAACTTAGCTGGGGAATTAATTGCTGATGAATCGGAACGGGTTGAATTAGCACGATTGAACTTGGAAGCGGGGAGAAAAGCCAAAGCTTCAACGGCTTACGCGGCTGCTTTAGAGCAATACTTTACTACGGGAATAGAGATGTTGCCGACAGATGCTTGGCAAGAGCATTACGATCTGACTTTTAGTTTATATCGAGAACGGTCTGAATGTGAATATCTATGCGGTAACTTTGAAAAAGCAGAAGAGTTATTTGGCTTGATATTAACTCAAGTTAAATCTAATGTAGAAAGAGCCGAAATTCAGAATATTCGTTTAGTTTTGTATGATAATACAGGCAAATTTGTAGAAGCTGTTGGCATTGGATCGGAGGCTTTAAAATCCTTGGGATTAAGTTTGCCTACAACCGATAAATCGGAAATTTTGTCTGCCCTTGACTTAGAGTTGGAGTTATACAGAGCCAATCTGGAGCATATCAAAGTTTCTGAGCTAATTGATGCCCCAGAAATGTTCGATCCAGAGATTAGAGCTTGTATGACTCTCTTAATGAATATTACTGGGCCAGCTTATTTCGTAGATCAAGATTTGTTGGCTTTGATTTCATTAAAAATGGTCAATCTTTCTCTGGAAAACGGCAACTCAGATGTATCGGCTCATGGATATGCTTTTTGGGGATTCTTGGCAGGTGCGAGATTAGTTGATTATGAAGTGGGTTATGAATTTGGTCTATTATCGATGAAGCTCAACGAGCGATTTCATAATGTTAATTTGGCTTGCAAAGTTTTTAATATGTTCGGTGGTCTGATTAATCCCTGGCGAAGCCATCTTAAAAAAGGAATTCCGTTTCTGAGGAATGGCTACCTAGCTGGAGTGGAAACTGGAGATGTTTATGTCAGCTACAATTCTTACCATTTGATTCTGCAAAGAGTTCTATGTTCTGATAATTTTGATAGCATTCTTGAAGAATCTAACAAACATCTTGAATTTCTAAAGAAAATAAAAAATAATGTTTTTGCTGGTATTCAGCAATTACAGCGGCATTTCATTTTAAATTTACAGGGATTAACCCTGGATAAATTTTCTTTTAGCGATGAGTATTTTGATGAATTGCAGTGCCTCCAGATGTGCGAGGAAAAATCTTTTATGCCTGGAATAGCAGCTTATAACATCTTTAAAGCCCAAATTGTATTTTTCTATGGTGATTATGAAAACGCTTTAGAATATATTAAAAAAAGCGATGAAATCATCGTTTTTATTTCAGGTATTCCCACTCAAGGCGAACATTATCTTTACTATCCTCTAATTTTAACGGCTCTTTATCCCACTGCTACCGATGCACAGCAGCACGAATATGGGGAAATTATTAAAGCCTGTCAGCAAAAGATGAAAATTTGGGCAGATAATTGTCCTGAAAACTTCCTGCATAAATATCTACTGGTGGAGGCAGAAATCGCTCGCATTACAAATAAAGAAATAGAATTGACATGGGACTTGTACGATCGCGCCATTGCTTCAGCTCATGAAAATGAGTATATTCAGAATGAAGCTTTAGGTAATGAATTGGCAGCTAAATTCTGGTTAGGGAAAGGCAAAGAGGAAATTGCCCAACTTTACATGAAAAAAGCCCATTATGGCTACCAATTTTGGGGTGCCAAACGCAAAGTTGAGGATTTGGAGCAGAAATATCCGCAGTTGCTACCCAAGGTATCTGCCAAGAAAAAAACTGATTTGCAGGCTACTGCTACTGGGATAGCTTCTTCAAAAACTGGAGGAAGTTCAGATATAGACTTGTCCACAGTTATCAAAGCTTCCCAAGTTCTTGCTGGTGCAATTGTCCTCGACCAATTATTAGCAAAATTAATGAATATTGTGCTGGAGAATGGAGGCGCACAAACAGGTTTACTGATGTTATTAAACAATGGTAAGTTAACTATTGAAGCGACTGGTCAATTCGATCCACAAAAAGTGGAAGTTTTGCAATCTATTGCTGTTGAAGACTGCGACGATCTGCCAATGGGGATGTTTAAATATGTCGAAAGAACTCAGGAAGATATAGTGCTATCAGATGCTACCAAAGAGGGTATATTCATTAGTGAACCTTATGTTGTAAAAAATCAGCCTAAGTCGGTTTTATGTGCTCCTATTATCAATCAAGGCAAATTGCTCGGCATTCTGTATCTAGAAAATAATTTGACTGCTGGGGCATTTACGATCGAACGTTTAGAAGTCCTTAAAGTTTTATCTTCCCAAGCCGCTATTTCGATTGAAAATGCCTTGCTGTATCGCACTTTAGAAGATAAAGTCAAAGAACGCACGGCTCAACTAGCTGAAGCGAATCAAGAAATTAGCACCCTCAATGAACTCCTGAAACAAGACAATCTGCGTATGAGTGCAGAACTCGATATTGTCAAACAACTGCAACAAATGGTATTACCCAAACAGTCAGAATTAGAAGCAGTTGACGGCTTAGAAATAGCTGGCTTTATGGAACCAGCAGACGAAGTTGGTGGCGATTACTACGACGTATTGCAACAGGATGGTCAAGTCAAGATTAGTATTGGCGATGTCACCGGACATGGTTTAGAAAGTGGCGTGTTGATGATTATGGCACAAACTGCTGTCAGAACGCTTCAGAAAATGAACGAAACCGATCCAGTGAAATTTTTGGATGTTATAAATCAGACTCTTTATGACAATCTCCAGCGCATGGATTCCCCGAAAAATATGTCTCTCGCCATCTTAGACTATGCCGGAGGTGTGCTGAAATTGAGCGGACAACATGAGGAAACGATCGTAGTGCGTGCTGATGGAACATTGGAGTGCATAGACACGATGGATTTAGGATTTCCCATTGGCTTAGTAGACGAGATTAGCGACTTTGTTGCTCAAGCAGAAGTGCAGTTAAATCCTGGGGATGTGGTGGTGCTTTATACTGATGGAATTCCTGAAGCTTTTGATATTAATAAAGCGCAGTACGGATTAGAGAGATTGTGGCAAGTTGTGATTGAAAATCGTCAGCTTTCGGCCGCAGAAATTCGGGAAGCTGTGATCGCTGATGTGCGGGAGTATATTGGTGTTCAGAGGGTGTTTGATGATATTACTTTGGTGGTGTTGAAGCAGAAATAGAGTGTTTATTAGCATGAGTTGGCTAAATTCTACTTTTCCTAGTTTTGCAATCTTCGTTACAAGGTACGTAGTTGCGCTTCAGCGCTCTTTCTAAGATTAGGAAAGAGCGCTGAAGCGCAACTACGTACCTAATTTGTCTGACGACAATAAAACCACCCTGTTTGGTTCGGGGGGTTAGGGGGGATCTGTCTTAGGTGAACCGTATTGGTCTATAAATCTCCATAAACTTACTAATTTCTAGAGCAAAATAGCCATAAGTTACTCTTAAAATAATTAAAAATTTTTCTCTATTATAATGCCAATGTGCATCTTTTGAAAGTTTAATTAGTCTTTCTTTTGGCTCTTGAGACAGATGGTTTATGGCTGGCATATATCTGGCGATCGCTTGCCTATGATATCAATTCCGTTAGCATCTGAATTATTAGCAGCCAAAATGAGGAGACGGCAGTGCCGTGTCCCTACAATTGATCGTGGTAGGGACACGGCACTGCCGTCTCCTCTATATCATTCCGATGGAGCCGGAATTGATATGATATGTTGATATTCTACAATATAGATGCACAGCAGCTTAGAATCTGCTATCCAGGATTTCTCTTTTTGTGCTGTTGGGCAGTAGAGCGACTGTTGTGAGCCGATCGCCAAAAGATGTCAAATGGGTTCTATAAATGAAAAGCGATCGCTACCAATGGTGAAAGATTACTCTTTAACTTCTTAGAGATGAAAGAAATAATACCCAGACTCTCAGGAAAAATCCTATGCAATTAGTGAATCATTTAAGTATAAAAACAAAACTCATAGTCATGTTGCTGGTAGTCAGCCTTTGCGCTATGCTTGCGAGCACGTTTATATGCTCTAGCAGTGGGAAAGCTATTCTGACCGAAAAAGTCTTTAACCAATTAACCAGCCTTAGGGCTGTGAAAGCTTATCAAATCCAAGATTATTTTGAAAACCTTAAAAACCACACCCAAACCCTCAGCGAAGACTTGACAGTAGTCGCAGCCCTACAGGAATTTAAGACGGCTTACAGCGAACTTGAAAAGTCTAAAATTCCAGCGAATTTTGACGCAAAAATTGATACCTACTACCAGAAAGAATTTTTAACCAAACTAACGCGAACTAACGATGGTTCGCCTGTTCTGGCAGCATACAGGCCAAAAACACCCGCTGCTCGTTACCTACAGTACCACTACATCGCTGCTAATCCGAACCCCGTTGGCAAGAAACTTCTCCTTGATACTCCAGGCGACGCCAGCGCTTACAGCCGCGCTCACGCCCTCTACCACCCTATTTTTCGCAATATAGTTGAAAAATATGGTTACTACGATATGTTTTTGATCGATCGCGAAGGAACTGTTGTCTATACGGTTTTTAAAGAAGCCGACTTTACCACAAGCTTGATCGATGGCCCCTACAAAGAGAGTAACCTAGCAAACGCGATCGCCGCTGCACGACAGGCAAAGGGAAAGGGGTATGTGAAAATAGTAGATTTTAAGCCCTACAGCCCTTCCTACGGTGCGCCTGCGGCTTTTATCGCTGCTCCAATCTTTAACGGCTCGGAATTTATTGGTATTTTGGCGTTCCAGTTTCCCGTTGACAAAATTAACAATGTGATGACTGGTAACAAAAATTGGAAACAAAGTGGTCTGGGCGATTCAGGAGAAACTTATCTGGTTGGGTCGGATTATCTAATGCGCTCTGCATCTCGTTTCCAGATAGAAGACCCAGAAGGTCATGCAAAAATTCTAGCCTCTATCGGTACTGATGAAAAGACCATCAAGAAAATCAAAGAGTTCAATACTACAATCCTCCTACAGCAAGCGCAAACAACAGGAGTGAAGGAAGCGTTATTTGGGAAACAGGGCACCCAGGTGATCGACGATTATCGTCATATTCCTGTTTTGAGTTCTTATTCTCCACTAGATATTGATGGATTGAGGTGGGTGATATTGGCGGAGATGGATGTTTCGGAAGCCTATGCGTCAATTCACTCCTTTCAAAAAACAATTGTGATGGCAGCTACTGCAATCATCGCGATAATCACGGTTGTTGCCATGTGGCTGACCGCAATCTTTGTCAGACCCATCAAGAAGTTAATCGCTAGTGCCCGCCTGGTGGGGGCTGGAGAAGTTGACGCGGTGGTTAAATCTGGTTCAGAAGATGAATTTGGAGAGTTAGCTAAATCATTTAACCAAACGATAGGCCGCCTTCGTGCCGAAACTCAACTAATTCAACAGAAAAATCGCGAAAATGAAGCATTAGTCTTAAATATATTTAGTCCCGCAATAGCCAAACGCCTCAAACAGGGCGATCGAGCAATTGCCGATCAGATTTCTCATGTCTCGGTTTTGTTTTCCGACCTCCATCGATTTACTAAGCTCTCTCAAACCATGTCAGCTCCCGAAGTTATCGCTCTGCTTGATGAACTGGTAACAGCCTTTGATGAAATGACCGAAAAATACGGTTTGGAGAAGATTAAAACTATTGGTGATGGTTATATGGCTGTATGCGGGCTGAGTGTGCCACGTTTGGATCATGACAAACGCACGGTGGATTTTGCTTTGGAAATGCTGGCGTTTGTCCACCGATTTAATTATGAAAAAGGCTTGGATCTAGACGTAGAAATCGGTATCAATTCAGGAGATGTGGTTGCAGGTGTCATTGGCAAAAATAAATTGCTCTATGATGTTTGGGGTGAGAGCGTAAATATTGCCAATAGATTGAAGTCGGCTTGTCCCCCCGGCGCAATCTTTGTGTCTCAAGATATCTACGATCGCCTGCACGATCTCTACGATTTTGAGTTGGTTGGTGAAATTCAAGAATCTGGAAAAGAAAAGTTAGTAGCTTGGCAAATCACAAGTTATAAGCTTCCAGTAAATGTTGGATCGGAGGAAGTCCATGAATAATTTAAGCTCTTCAAACGACTGGGAGATGTGGGCAGTAATTGTCGGATTAGGGTTCCCACTCCTCGTCGTTTTACTAGGAGAGGTTATTTATCACCTACAAAGGCACGCTAGACCACTGGCGACTACCCTGCTGGTTATAAAAAACCTTGTCCTGCCGGTCTTAATGGTGATGATTTTAATCAGGAATGTCCTGAAGCTTGACGTTAATGGGAATTTTCCCAAGCTCGTAGCAACACTGTTCTGGATATCTGCCATCTACGCATCTCTCTCGCTGCTTAATGTGATTTTGTTTGAAGAAGCTGAGGCTAATACATGGCGGGCACGGATGCCCAAATTGCTGATCGATCTTTCTAAGTTTTTTTTGGTGCTTGTAGGAAGTGCGATCGTGCTAGCGGCAGTGTGGGGTGCTGATTTGGCCGGTCTTGCTACTGGATTGGGCGTTAGCTCAATTGTGATCGGTTTGGCGCTTCAGGACACACTAGGCAGCGTCATGTCTGGCATGGCGCTGCTTCTAGAACGTCCCTTTAGCGTTGGTGATTGGTTGCGGATTGGAGATATCGAAGGTGAGGTAGTTGATATCAATTGGCGATCGGTTCGCCTGCTCACTCTCCAGCGCCAGATGATAATCGTTCCTCATCAGTTCATTGGAAAAGGAATCATCTATAATTACAGCCAACCAGAAGGCATTTATAACCAACGCCTCAATATTGGTTTTTCCTACGATAGCCCGCCTAATCTCGTGAAGCAGGTACTAACAAGTACAGCCTTGGCTACCCAAGGAGTATTAGCGGAACCGGAACCAAATATTAAAACCAAATCCTATGATGAGACTGCAATTATGTATGAGGTGGAGTTCTTTGTCAAAAACTTTGAGGATGTAGACCAGATAGTCGATCGATTTATGACGCGAATTTGGTACGCAGCGCAGCGAAACAACTTAACGTTATATCGTTACCGATACTCGTATCCTGTGGAACCTGCTGATAAGGCAGATAGCGCTTCAACTAAGTTAGCCCAAAGCCTGCACTCAATTCCCGGATTTATGCCTTTAGCTAGAGAACCCAAAAATTTGGATGACTTAGGTAAGGGAACTATTTTACAGAAGTTTGGTGCGGGAGAGAAAGTCATCCGGCAAGGCGAGCCTGGTAATGCTTTGTACATTATCATTGCGGGTCAGGCTAAGGTCACAGTCAGGAACCAGTTTGGCATGGAGTTGGAGGTAATGACTATCTTGCGTGGTGAGTTTTTTGGGGAAATGGCACTATTTAGTGGGGAACCGAGTCCGGTATCAATCGCCGCCGTTGACGATTTGCAAGTTCTTGTCATCTACTCAGATGCTGTAAATACAATGATTGAACGCCAACCAAGCTTGGGGCGCGAGATAGGTCAAATTATAGAGGCGCGAAGCAAAGCGGTAAGTATGGCCGCCCAGGCAGATGTTTCGTCAAGAGTTCAGGTTGATTCCCTATGAGGATTTTGAAGTAAATTGATATCGAGTAACCAATTAAGGGCTCGGGACTAATTTTCTGTTCGGCTTGTGACAATTTTACCATTCTTGGGGCTGGTGAAAAAGCACGGTCATAGACCGTGCAAAGCATAACGAATCACAACCGCCTATGCAAGACCCATTGGTGACAAGTTAAGGTGACTACTGATGTGTAGATGCTTTGGTAGTAGGTGATCTTCTCCCAAGCTAGAAGCGAATGGACGGCAGAATCTGGCAGCAGCTTCTGGCAAGGTGAGGCAACACTCTGCAAAAATTGTTGGAGAGAGAATGGACGCACGATTTGGCATTGCCGGGAAAGAGATCTTTTGGTTTGTAAGGCAATTATCTATGTATATCTTGCCTTACAGATTTTTTTTGTCACTTTTTCAGTGCCATTTGACTAAAGTCCGCAAGAAAGAAGGACTGAAGTCCGAACGATCGAACCTATTGGGTTCGAGGCGACTTTAAGATTAGCCCATTTTTTTCTTCTTCCAAGCTTCAACAAACGGCAAAAACACCGACACTAATTCCTGGCGACTCATCACCAAAGTTGGAAAAGAAACCCTCGCATAATTCTTACCCACTTCCAGCGGAAAAATCGCTTGGGATTCCAGCGGTAGCCAAACCGCACCCGCAGCCTTGACAATTACCCAACTCCCAGCAATATCCCAAATTTTAGGAGTCGCTTCAACTCCTCCCATCGCCACACCGGAAGCCACCATTAAAAAATTGTAACTAGCCATCCCCAACATCCGAATTTTACTCGGAAGATGAGGCCCAATTCCCACACTCCGCGAACACAAATTAAAAATATGATTTCCACTCAGTTTATCATCACTCGGGCGAATCGGGCGATCGTTTAAAAATGCACCTTGAGGCATATTTGTCAATACAGGATCGTCCGCCAAATTCTCTGCATAAAAACCGTGGAAAGTTTGATTCAGGGGTGGCAAATGCACGCAGCCAAAAACTGGAGTTCCGCGATATAATAGACCTAAAGAAATCCCCCAAATTGGAATGCCCCGAGCAAAATTAGTGGTAGCATCGAGAGGATCGACAACCCAACACCATTCAGTATCGGGTAAAACGTGCTCTCCTTCTTCGCTCAAAATCCCGTGACTGGGAAACGCAAGTGCGATCGCATTTCTAATCTCTGCATCCGCCCAATTGTCAGACTGCGTAACCAAACTGCCATCAGATTTCTCATCCGCTTGTGCAGAACCGAAATCTTTCAAAAACTGCTGTCCGATTGTTTTGACAGTTGTCTGAGAAAAAGTTAGAATAGAGTTCCAAAAATCTTGCATTAGTTACTGGTTTGTAGGAGAAGACGGCGGTTGAAACCGCGCTGATAAAAACGAAGACGGCGGTTGAAACCGCGTCTACAAAAACGAAGTCCGCCTCCGCGGACTGAAGAGAACTTTCTTCAACCCGCGGAGGCGGGTTTGGTCTGTATAGACGCGGTTTCAACCGCCCGGTATTCTCAGTCTAATTCATTTTCAAGGATAGTTGCGATCGCACTTTTAGCATTATCCTGAAATTCTGCAACATCCACCAGACTCAACAGATACAAAGCGAAAATCATACCCACAGCCGGCACTGCAAAAACCAACCCGTAAGCCAACATCGGCACTCCAAACAAAGTCCTGCCAAAATCCAAAATAGCACCGCCGCTAACCGTAGCAAAACCCCGCGCCATCGCTTGCGACAAACCCCAAGCGCCAATAAAAGTCCCCGCAGTTTCCGCAGCCGTCAAATCCAACATCAAACTCAGTGCCCCCGTCGTTGTAATTCCCGAAGCTAACCCGAAACACATCAAAGCCGACTTAAACACAATGGGATTACCAGTAAATCCCGATAAAATAATCAAGCCAAAACAAGCCGCCACCGATAAACAACCCAATCTAATCGTATTTTGCTTGCCAATCCGCGGCACAATTAAAAAACCAGTTGCGCTCAAACCGATGAGAACACCAGTACCGTAAATAGCATTCAACCGCGTACTTTCCGAAATCGGCATCTTAAAAATTTCCCCGCCGTAGGGTTCCAAAACGGCATCCTGCATAAACAAACAAATTGTCATCACCAGCAGGAAAGTAAAAAACAAACCAGTTTGGCGGCTAGCAGTCAAAATCCGCAGCGCACTTCCTAAAGTAATCTTATCTTCTCGATTAACTGCGATCGATCGCGCCCCGTAACGCGAATACTTCTTCTCAACCCCAAAAGTTGCAATCCCCACCAACAGCAAAACCACCGCCGGCACCTTCACAAACAAACCATTAATCGAAGCCTGCAACACTTCCCGCGGCACATCCCCATCAATCTGCTTCAGCAAACCGCTGCTGACAATCGCCCCGATAATAATACCAACCATCAGCATCGACCACACCACACCCACCAACTTCGATCGATCTTCCTCATCGGAAACATCCACCAACAAAGCAGCAAAAGGAGTCGAGCTCGAACAAATCGCGATACCGTAAACTGCAAAAACCAAACCCAGCAAACCCACCCAGCCGTAAGTCGGAGTCGTCCACCCCACAGCGTCTAAACTAGCGCCCAAGCGCCACATCACCTGCACCGCCAAAAAAGCCGAAATCACAAACAACAGCCCTCCCATCCACACGTAACCCGTGCGGTGATGGCCAAACAAAGGCTTAGCATCGGACATTTGCCCGAACCATACCCTCGCTGGCGCCACAAACTGGTGCATCGCCAGGGTACCAGCCACCACAGTAGCCGGAATCGCCAACTCCTTAATCATCACGCGATTGAGTACCCCCAGGGTCAAAATCGACATCATGCCCAGCCCCATCTGAAACAAGCCCAGGCGGAACATCGTCGCGAGGTCAATTCTCTTTTGGGCAGCAGTCGTGGAATCTGTTAATGTAGAATCTGGCAAACGGTCGATCGGCATAACTTTTCAAATAAAGACAACATTTGAATTTATAGTAACTGAGATATTGCAATCGGCCGCCATTATACCCACAGCTAGAAGCTCAAATGACATTATTCATATAAAAATAAAGAGAATCAATATAGCAACCGCCACCTGAAAGCGCGGACATAAATAACCTCATGAATCGATCCCCGATCCCGCGATCGATAAACCGTTTGATTCCCGTACTATGTAACTGTCAACTGTCAACTGTCAACTGTCAACTGCTATAACTGTGGATTTACCAACCGTGACAACTATCACCCTAGGACAAAATGGCCCAGCCGTCATTCCCCTGTGCGTCGGAACTTGGGCTTGGGGCGACAAACTATTTTGGAACTACGGCAGCAACTACGGCGCCGCCGAAGTAGAAGCAGCATTCAACACATCCCTAGATGCCGGAATCAACTTTTTCGACACAGCCGAAGTCTACGGTAACGGCTTGTCAGAAGAATTGCTGGGACAGTTTATCAAAAAAACTAGCCAACCCGTGCAAATAGCCACCAAATTCGGCCCCGTACCCTGGCGGATTACCGGAAAATCAGTTTCCGAAGCCTTGAGTGCCAGCTTAAAACGGTTGCAAGTAGAACAAATAACCCTCTACCAAGTACACTGGCCTTTTAGTTTTTTACTGAGTCAAGAAACTCTGATGAATGCCTTAGCAGACGAAGTAAAACAAGGCAGAATTCAAGCAGTAGGAGTCAGCAACTATTCCGAAGAACAGATGCGCGAAGCTCACAAAATACTAGCAGCCAGAGGCGTCCCCCTAGCAACAAATCAAGTCCGTTACTCATTGCTATCGCGGCAAGTAGAAAAACAAGGAATTGTACGTGCAGCCTCGGAATTGGGAGTAACAATTTTAGCTTACAGCCCCTTAGCCCAAGGATTGCTCACCGACAAATACACAGCCCAAGAACCACCTACAGGAGCCCGCAAAATGGACTCCCGATTCGGCAAAGTGGGCCTTGAAAAAATCGAATTAGTCATGTCTACCTTGCGAAAAATGGGGAGAAAGCGCGATCGCACGCCCGCGCAAGTTGCCCTAAACTGGTTAATAGCCCAAAACGGAGTTATCCCAATTCCCGGCGCCAAAACCGCAAAACAAGCCGAAGAAAACGCAGGCGCCCTAGGCTGGACTTTAAGCCAAGATGAAGTCAACCAACTAGAACTAATGACACGTCCCTGGCGAGAATAAATCTCTAATAGGTATGTAGTTGCGCTTGAGCGCTCTATCCGAGGTACGTAGTTGCGCTTGAGCGCTCTATCCGAGGTATGTAGTTGCGCTTGAGCGCTTTATCCGAGGTACGTAGTTGCGCTTTAGCGCTCTTTAAACGCGATCGCACAACTACAAACAATCTACCAGATGCGCCCAAAAATGTCAGTTCCACAATCCCTAGCCGAACTTTCCTCTTCCTATGAAAAAACTATTAACTGACTGGGGTTTCACGCGCCAAGGCTGGAGCAACAACAGCCGGGGCGAATATTTAGTTTTTCTGCAATTAGTATTACTTGCAGCATTTACAATCTTACCAGTTTATCAACTACCCGGATTCAAAAGTCAATCAACTCAATTAATTTATCTTACCTGGTTTTTAGCAAGTATTCTCAGCTTAATCGGATTAACTTTCATCATCAAAGGACTGATAGATTTGGGGAAAAACCTCACACCTTTACCCTATCCCAGAGAAGACGGAGAATTAGTCCAAACAGGCATTTACGGAATAGTGCGGCATCCCTTGTACAGCGGCGGCATCTTCGCAGCCCTCGGCTGGACAATCTTTCAATTCAGTTTATCTCATTTAATAGCGACTGCAATTTTACTAATATTTTTTGACATCAAATCCAGACGCGAAGAAACTTGGTTGAGCGATAAATATCCCGACTATTCAGAATACCGCCAGCGAGTAAAAAAACTAATTCCGGGCATTTATTAAAAGTTCGATATTGCTCGAACGACAGTTTCGTTCGAGCAATCGTTCTCTGACATACTCGGCGATCGCAGGTTGTAGCATTAAACTGGTGGATGCGGTATAATTAAGCGATCGCTCATCGAAAATCAGCGATCGCTCGGCCAGCGCCTCCAATGCTTCCATCAGTTGCCGTCCCGAAACTTCGGGCAAAATTTCAGCTTTTAGCTTCGCAGGAGTCGCTGCTTCTTGGTTAATGGCTAACCAGTACATGATTTGTTGTTGCAGGGGAGACAGGCGATCGAATTGGCGATCGAGCAAATCCCACAAATCGCTAAAAACAGTATTTCCTTGCACTAAAAATGCGTGAATGTCACCACCAAAAAGTGTTTGAATAGTCGTTGCAGCAAGTTTCAGGGCGAGGGGATTGCCACCAAAATAATTTACAATATCTCGACATTGCAATAGCGTTACCTTTAATCCTTTATCAGCGAGGATTTGCTGGCATACAGGTGGCGAAAGGCCGAAGAGTTTGAGCGATCGCACGGGTAAATTTTCGCCCGATCGCACGGCAAACCCGCCGGGTTGTTCTCGTCCGGTTAAAATCAGACAACTTTGGTGTGGTTCGTCAGCAATGCGGGCAAATAACTGTCGGTAATCTTCATAACCTTGTTGATATTGTCCGCTGCGATTTCCTGCTTGCAAAATCGACTCCAGATTGTCGAAAATTAACAAACAGCGTTTTTGCCGCAACTGTTCCATGAGAGCATGAATAGAGTGATTGGTTTCGGCTGATGAATTAGTTAAAATTGGTAAAATATCGCTGAGGATAGCATCTAATGTCGGTGCTTGCTGCAAACTCCGCCAGATCGCGAATTCAAATTTAGATTGAATTTGCTGGGCGAGTTTGACAGACAGAGAAGTTTTGCCGATACCGCCAATTCCAAAAATACCGATCGCACGGGTAGAATCGCCGCTAATCCAAGTTTCTAATGTTTCTAATTCCTGCAAGCGGTTGTAAAAATAGGAAACATCGATCGCTTCTCCCCAATCTTGGATGCCCGCACTGCTCTGCTGGTAGTGGCGCAAGACTGCTTGCAGATTTTGTTTTGAGACTTTTTCGCCAAGAATTTGAGAGAGATTTCGCCACAAATGCGAACCGACTTGTTTGATATAGTCGTGTTCGTAAAGTAGGCGATCGGCTATCTCTTGATAAGAGTGTCCTTCCCAAGTTTCCAGAAAGACGTGGGATTGAATGTCAGTGAGTTTTTGCTGTTTGTTTGCGGATTGTAACAGATGGTCGATTAGGGCGATCGCCTCTTGTGCTGTCATAGTTTGTTATTTTGAACTATTTACTATATTCACCGAATATTCTGAGTGGGGGTTCTTTTTCAGGATAGAAAACAAATTTACTTAATTAACCGCAAGGTAGTCCCTTTTATACTCGGCGGTTGAAACCGCGTCTATACGAACGAAGTCCGCCTGCGCGGACTGAGAAATAAGAGGGGTATTGAACTCGGATTTGGGATAAGGTAAAATCTCAAATCGATCGAGTGAATTTACGTAAGTTTACAAAAGCTTGTCACTTTTTCTCACCGCCAGGGCGATCGTTTTAGGGTTTGATGGGGAAAGTCAAACTATTCAGAGTCAAACAAGCAAGCTTATTGCATTCTCAAAGCAGTATTCATCTTTGTTGGCTGATTCTGACTCAACATTCTCATCTGGAAGAATAAAGCAATGAAGTTAAAGGCTATTGTCGATACTGTTCTGAAAAAACGTCCCATACAGTCAACAGAACTATCTAATGATGAAAAATTTGATTTCAAGGAAAGTGACATACTTGAAATAGAAGAATTTTCCAAGGCTCAATTTGGTCATCTTAAAATAGTGCTTGCTAATCCAATTAAAGGAAGCAAAGATTGGTTTGTCTTCGAGAGACATATATCGATCGCAGGCAATCTTAATATTGGAGTTCAAGGTGCTGACTCAGCCATCAACGTCAATTCAGATTTGATTGTTGGTGGCGCAACTCGATTATTAGGTGGGGCTAAACCTGCATACTGGGGTCGCTATTTTAGCGGAACTGACTTTTCAGGGTTTGGAGAATACAAAAAACGTGAAGAAAACAACATACTTAGGAGAAATAATATTCGCGTCTTGCCGATCGGTCGTTTCACAACACGAGTTGGATTTGGAGAGAGAGAAGGTGATATTGATGGTACAGATCAAGCATTGGATTTCTTGGCAACTTTTGGTGAAGATTATCTCCAATCTCAAGGCGGAGAATTTTATTTCTTTTTAGATGTTGAGCCAAGCGATCCACTATCTACAGAATATTATCTCGGATGGTCTAAAGCAGTTATAGCTAGCAGTTCCAAAATTAAAATGCTACCTTGCGTTTACTTGGGATCGCAGGACGATCAAACATCAACCTCCCTCAAACAAGCAATGAATAGAGGTGCGGAATGTCACGGATTATGGATTGCTAGATTTGATAACAGGTTCCGCACACCCAGCATCCCAATTCCACCTTTAGAGTTTGATGCTTTTAAAGCTCAGCCTAGTACAGATGTTCCTTGCCCGGTGCTTTTTTGGCAGTATGCTGGGGAAATTGGAATGCGGAATGATTTTGATTTTAATGTCTCTAATCCTGATGTAGATTTTGACGCATTACTGAAGCGACTTGTTTTGCCACAGGCTATCTAGTAAGAGCCTATTCATGGCTGACAAATCTTTACAAAAGTCTGTCACTTTTTCTCACCGGCAGGGCTATCTACTTTGGGTTTTGATGGAGTTAAAGCAGAGCAAAAGCTGCTAACACCATATTTATTATTCCAATACAACACTTAGCTTGAGGTAAATTATGGCTGTCAATCATAACGTTCCCTATTTCAGTCAATACGATAACGAAATTGCTCCAAAGATCACTTGCGGTTCTACAAGCGCAGCAATGTGTCTCAAGTATTTTCAAGTTGCAGATTTAGGCCCCTGGCCACAGTACGAGGATGATGTAAAAGAACGTTTCGATCGGCTGGGAATAGATCACGGTTCTCCCGATGGAATCAGAAGATTGTTAGAAGGTTTAGGCTTGAGAGATGATTTGACACTGAGGGGGAGTCTTTCAGACATCACTCGGTCTCTCGATTCTGGTGAGATATGTATATTGCATGGTTATTGGACAGAGCCGGGTCACATTTTAGTTATTCGCGGTTATAACAACAATGGTGACTTTTTTGTGAACGATCCAGCCGGAGAATGGTTCTACGGAGGCTATCGAAAAAACTCCCAATTTTCACCAGATAACAAGGGCGAAAACAAGTTATATAGTCGTAAATTGATATCCTCCGGTGGTAATGCCTTTAATTGGCGTGAAGCTTTAGGTTTTTATGACACTTGGGACAGCAGCACGATCGAATCTACTGCAACAATGTGGTTGCATCGAGTTTCTAGATAGCTTTGAAAAGTTCCTGCGTTTGCAATTGACATTCTGCTCGCTGACTGAGTTCGAGTCTCAGGGCGATCGCCCTTATTTGCTCCATCAGTTCGATCGCCCTTCCTAACCCAAACTGCTAGCTATTAGAATCCCGATCGCACCTCACCCCTTCACTCCCTCACCAAATAAGGGGAAATAAAGGTTACAGGTGCGATCGCCCTCTCCCCTGACTAATGACTGATGTCAACTATCAACTGACTTTCATTCATGCCGCGTACCATCAGGCATCACCGCCCCCTTCAAATTCGCCCCGGTCAAATTTGTCTCCAACAGCAAAGCATTCCTCAAATTAGCACCCTTCAAATTAGCACCTTCCAGATTCGCCATCCACAGATTTGCCCCCTCCAAATTCGCCCCCTCTAAGTCAGCATTAACCAGAAAAATACCTTTCATAAAAGCACCTGTTAAGTTAGCTTTTTTCAAGTTACTCTCTCCCAAATAAGCATCTTCTAAAAACGCCTTTTCTAAATTACTTACCTCCAAATTTGCCCCTACTAAATTGCTGCTTATCAGGTAAACACCAGCCAAATTTGCCTGTTTCAAGTTAGCATTTACCAAATGGGCACTCCACAAATTGGCATCTTTGAGGTTAGCATTTTCTAAATTGACGCCTTCGAGAAAAACTGCACTCAAATTAGCCCCGGAAAGATTGCACCCCCGGCATTCTCTCGCTGTCAGCAATTGTCGGACTTGATGCTTGACTGAGGAACCGTTGGCTGCGAAAATTATTAAACCTGTAGTTGCTAAGCCGATCGCCCAAACAGTCGCCATCCCGATCGCACTTACAATCTTTCTTTGTGTCATGCCTCGAAAATCCGGGATTAGTATAAAAATATACCTATAATTTCTAGTGTTGGCGATGGCGTTCCGCCCCGCAAGCTACGAGTTTTTTGCTGCTCTTCCCTTCCCTCATGAAAAAACAGTTAAAACTTCAATTGCTAGCGATCGCCCTTATTTCCATCATAGCAACAATCGCTGTTGGGTGCGATCGCCTGCTCAAAAAACCTTTCCAACTCCCCCCATCAGCCAAACAAGAACCCTGGGCAGTGCAAATAGGCCTGCGAGTCGGCCTGATCCGGGACAACATCCCAACAGTCAACCGCATTGTTTTAGTCCCCGACGAAGCCACATTCTTAGCCGCAATCCAAAAGTGGAATTTCAAAGGACACTGGCCGATTCTCATCGAAGATCAAAAATATGCACCGATGTTTTTGCAGCGCTTCCAACCCGAAGAAATTGTCCGTTTACCCAGCATCAAACAGGAGATCCCAAAAGGTCAAAAACTCCAACAATTAATGCTGAAGGCAACAGCAGCAGCCTGGAATGCCACGGATACTCAAACCTTAAAAGCAAAATGGAGAGAACTCGGCTGGGAACCGCCAGGAGTAGTCATCACATCTGAAAATGACCCCGCACGTTTAGCAGCAGTGGCCTTAGCAGCGGCCCGCGGCCAACCCTTAGTATTTGTCGAAGGCAACTTCGGAAAACCCAACGATAACCTTAATACCGCCCAGTGGAAAACTCTCCAAACAGCAGTTACCAAAGCTGTCGAATCTACCGGATATTTTTACTCGCAACTCGGAGATGCGATCGACACAATCACGATTGTACGCCAACTAGCAGTAAAATATCAATCCCCCCAAAAGCAAGACGAACAATGGGCTGTTACCGACGGTTTGGGGCGACATCCCAACGGTGAACGTTGGGCCGCGGCTGGCTGGATTTACGGATCCCAAGTGCGATCGATCTATCAAGCCATGTGCGCCATATTTCTCGACAGCCAAACAGCTATGCTGTATGACAGTTACCCAAAAGAAGGAAATTGGGGAAAATATGAAATGGAGTCAGCAGCTAGCGGACTAAAAAGCATAGGTTTGAATGTCGAATTAGTGCAAAAACCCCAGTCTACTCTCCAATTGTGGCGGAGTTTAGTAGCATCCAAACCGTGGACATTTGACTTAATATTAATGAATTCCAAAGGCTATCCCAAATCATTCCAAGTCGGTAACGGTGACGCCTTGGTTGAGGATATACCAAAACTGAAATTTCCCGCAGCAATCCACATGATTCACAGTTGGTCAGCATCAGATCCAGATGATGCAAATACCGTTGCTGGCAGGTGGTTGCAAAATGGTGCTTACGCCTATGTCGGCAGCGTCAACGAACCTTTGTTATCTGCATTTATTCCACCTAAAATAATGGTCGATCGCCTAAAACGAGGGGCACCTTTTTTAATCGCAGCCCGCCAGCTAGAATCCCCGCCCTGGAAGGTGGCCACCATCGGCGATCCGCTAATGTCGATCGCCAAACCCAAACCCAGAATCCCGGTCGCGCAACAACCGATATGATATAGCAGCGGACAGTTGGCAGTGGACAGTTGACAGTTGCATAGTACGGGAATCAAACCATTTATGCTTGACGGGTATCGGCTATATTCATGAGGTTATTTATGTCCTCACCGCTGTGGCAATTGCTATATTTGCGATCGAACAGCCACCATCAAACAGGTTTGTAGTGAGGACTTTAGTCCTATTCCCTGAGGACTTCAGTCCTCACTACAAAATTTCGATTTGAGATATTTTATTCGACCTAAAATCTCAAATCAGAGCATTTAGTTCCAGTGATTTTACCAGAAAGAATTGGTTGAAAGCCTCTCCGTTTTAGGGAGAAATTAAAATCAGACCATTCATTACTCCAATCCTCTTCCTTCTAGGTAGACATCGGTCTCAAACTGTCAACTGTCAACTGTCAACTGTCAACTGTTAAACAGACTGCTAGATGGCAGAGCCTCTAATGCGATCGCCAGAAACTATAAGACTGTAGATATAGTTAATTAGGATTATCGCTCAGTTTATCTAATTTTGAATGTCACTGAGCATACAATTATCAGCTAAAATTCACTCACCCTCAGAAGCGGTCATTCCATCCCAGCCGCCAGCCCCAAAAATCTGCCATAAAATACGCCTTAATTAACTTGTCAATTCCTCTGAAATCACTCAAAATGAAAATAAGAAATAAAATGTAATATTTATCTAACTTCTCACAGAAGAATGAACCGCTAAATGAAAGCCACCCATCCTGTGGAGCTGCTGCCGCCCGGCTCAACCGCAGAAACTCCGCATTCCTCCCGCCTCAGCCCGCTGTTCAGCCGCCTGCATCCGAACCCAGAAACCCTCCTGCTCGTCCTCTCCCTAGTGATCGGGGGAGTTACTGGCGCAGGCGTCGTCACATTTCACTACCTGATCCACTTGATCCACAGCCTGATGCTGGAAGACTTTATGGGGGCGATCGCCTCTTCGGGATCTTGGACTCTAGCGTGCATTCCCACCCTCGGCGGAGTCATCATCGGGCTGATGCGCTGGCGGTTTCGCGATTTTGGCCCCAATATGTCATCCTTAATTGCCGCCACCCGTGGGCTACAAGAACTCTCCCCCCTCAAACCCATCACCAAAATGGTGGCGGCCTCAGTATCCCTGGGCACCGGCGCCTCCCTCGGCCCGGAAGCCCCCAGCGTGGAAATCGGCGCCAACTTCGGAATGCTGCTAGCTCAAATCTTGCAGCTTTCCCCAGAACGGCAGCGCTTGCTCCTCGGCGCGGGAGCAGCAGCAGGCTTATCCGCCGGGTTTAACTCTCCCATCGCCGGAGTCTTTTTTGCCTTAGAAGTCGTACTCGGTAGCACCTTCGCCACTTCGTCAGTCAGCGTTGTCTTGCTCTCCGCCGTAGTTTCGGCGCTGATCGCTCAAATTTGTTTGGGAGCTCAGCCGGCCTTTGCTTTGCCAATCTACGATGTCCGCAGTCCTCTAGAACTGCCTCTTTACATGGGATTGGGACTTTTGGCAAGCTGTGTGTCCTTAGCTTATACAGAAGCAATTCAATTGGCCGATCGCTGTTTTCAAGGAAAAACCCGAGGATTTGCTTGGCTGGGACGACTGCCCCGGCCGCTTCATCCCGTCATCGGCGGTGCGATCGTCGGTTTAGTCGCCCTGCAATTGCCTCAAATTTTGGGTGTGGGCTACGAAACAGTCCAAGCAATGCTCCAAGATGTCAAATTTTCCTTGTCTTTGCTGCTGTTGCTGCTATTCGTCAAACTGGCGGTGACAGCTATCAGCCTCGGTAGCGGTTTAGTGGGTGGTATCTTCGCCCCGGCGATGTTTTTGGGAGCTTCGTTGGGTTCGGCTTATGGCATCTTTTTGGAAATGATCCCGGCATTGAGCGATCGAGTCGCAGGCCCTGCCGCCTACGCAATGGTGGGCATGGCCGCCGTCCTCGCAGGTAGCGCTAGAGCACCGCTGACAGCCATTCTATTGATGTTTGAATTAACCCGCGATTATCGGATTGTATTGCCTTTGATGGCCGCAGTCGGATTGAGCGTTTGGCTGGTGGAGTTTGTGAATCGTCGATCGACAGCCCACAGCCTCAACCTCCAACAAATGGGCGTAGATGTTGCTGTCAACGAGCCGATCAAAGCCAGGGAACAGTTGCAGGATTGGGAAGATGTTTTGGGCGATCGGATCGTCACAGAATTGATTTCTTGCCAACTGCCGATCGATGACGAACACAGGGACGATGAGCCCGTGCTGGCGATCGGCAACTCACATTTGCCAGAAAATGTCAAGCCATTACCTGAAACAAAATCTGCCGTTTGACCGCTCTCAAATCCTGTTGCTTCGCCACCAAACCGATAACCTTAAAACTAAATCTGACTACTATGATATTTATCAACCCGAAAACCGATTACGCCTTCAAAAAAATCTTCGGTTCCTCACAAAGCAAAGAGATTCTAATTAGCTTTCTCAACGCCTTAATTTATGAAGGAAATTCCACCATCGAAGACTTAGAAATTATTAACCCGAATCTGCCTCCCAAACTAGAAGGCTTAAAAGATAGTTATCTCGATGTGAAAGCCAAACTCAGCGACGGCACTTTAGTAATCATTGAAATGCAAGTGCTCAACGTCCAGTCTTTTGGCAAGCGGGTTTTTTACAATGCAGCTAAAACCTATGCTTTTCAATTGGAAGCAGCCCAAGGCTATCGACTATTGAAGCCAGTAATTGCTTTGACAATTACTGACTTTGAGATGTTTCCTGAGAATGCAGAATTTATTTCGAGATTTGTGTTAAAAGAAGTCAATAAAAACTTTACATATCCCGAAAATGAGCTAGATTTAGTATTTGTAGAATTGCCGAAATTTATCAAAGGAGAGGAGGAACTTGAAACTTTAGCAGATAAATGGATTTATTTCATGAAAAATGCGAGAAGTCTGACATCAGTCCCAGAAACAATGGATAGTATACCAGAAATACATGAAGCTTTTAATATTGCGAATCAAGCCAAGTTGAGCCGAGAGGAAGTGGCAGATTTAGACAAAAGAGAACAGTTTATTTATGACCAACAGGGAGCAATTATTAAGTCGCTTAACGAAGGCATAAAACAAGGCATAAAACAAGGCATAGAACAAGGCATAGAACAAGGCATAGAACAAGGAAAGCGAGAAGAAAAGCTGGCGATCGCCCGACAATTACTCTCACAGCTAGATAATGGCGCAATCGCCCAAGTTACCGGGATTAGCGTTGAGGACGTGCAAAATTTGCGGGGAGATTCATAGTTTAAATTAATTAGGCACAGGGAGTGGATTTGTAATGTCACTAGACTATCCTGAATATGAAGAACTACGCAAGCAAAGTTGGTTCTTGGGATTGCTTTGGCGTATAGGTGACTTGGGATACTATCTTGGGCTATTTGGCGCATTAGGATCGCCATTAATGATGATTTACAGTCAACTCACGCGAAAAGGTCATTTGCCCTGGCATACAGCCTTATTGGGTGGATTTCTGTGTACAGCATTCTGCGTTTGCATCTTTTTGGCTTCCGCACAGCTTAAAAGTTTTGCGTTCAAAAGAGGAGACGCTTTAAAGAATAAACGTTATCGATAAAGCGGACGGCACGAATATCTTGGTGCTGGGTTTGAGGTTACTTGCCACGATTTATCGCCCGCACTCAACCCATCGCTCTGGCAAACAGTGGCGCTACACTCAACTCTGGGCTAAAATAATCAAATATTATCAACAATCGGCAGAGAGGGGCTTCGGTGGCAGGAAACGAGGCAACTGCGAAAAACAAAAGTCAGAAAAAACCCGGAAAAACCCCCTTGGGTTCCAGTCATTACGGCTTGTTAGGGCTGCATCCTTCAGCCTCTGCGATCGAAATTCGGCGATCGTACCGGGAACTGAGCAAACTCTACCATCCCGATACTACCGACTTGCCACCCGCAGTCGCCACCGCCAAATTTCAACAGCTCAATAACGCCTACGCCACCCTCAGCAACCCAGAACGCCGCCTCGCCTACGACCTCAAAATAGGTTATTCTCGCCTGAATGTGATTCAGTCGCCCCCGGGCTTCAACACTCCGGTTTCGGGATCGAGTAAAAAAACTTCTAACTCGGCTTACCTAGATCCCACGGATCGCCCTTTGTCCCCCGGCGAAATATTCGCTCTATTTATCATGGGGGCTACTTTAGTCGGATGCTTGGTACTGGCGATCGCGATCGGCTTAATTCGTGGCAATTGACAACTAAAAGTTCTAAATTAAAGATTAACTACAGTTTTCCCAATTCCCAATTCCCAATTCCCCATTCCCCATTCCCCATTCCCCATTCCCAATTGCTCATGACTCTTCCTTCCGCTGACACTCCTTTGTACAGCCATCCACTCCCAGAAATCGAGCAGTGGCTAAAAAGCCGCGGCTGCGAGCAAGATCGGCGAGAACTCCACTGCTGGCAGATCGATCGACCAACCTGGAAAGCAGAACTCTCCCTCGATATCGATCAACTCACTATCCGCTATATTGACGCCGGAGCCGACGGCCAAGACATTCAGCGAGCCTTCAAATACTCGCTCTCGCGTCACGACATTGAAGATGCCGTTTTCTCAGGCCCCTAATTTGATTTTAGATTGGCGATTTTAGATTTTAGATTGAGGAATATACTTCAGAATCAATACCTAATTGGCAACTGAAAAATTAATCTAAAATCTAAAATCCAAAATCCAAAATCGTTTTTAGATTTTAGATTGAGGAATATACTTCAGAATCAATACCTAATTGGCAACTGAAAAATTAATCTAAAATCCAAAATCTAAAATCCAAAATCCAAAATCGTTACACTTTGCCAAATCGGCGGCTGCGCTGCTGATAGTCAGACAAAGCGCGGTGAAACTCCGATCGATCGAAATCCGGCCACAGCGTCTCAGTAATGTAAATTTCCGAATAAGCCATTTGCCACAGCAGAAAATTGCTCAGCCGCATTTCCCCGCTCGTCCGAATCAGCAAATCCGGATCGCAAACATCAGCAGTATACAAATAGCGTTTAAATAAAACCTCATCAATCTCCTCTGGCTGCAACTTGCCCTCTTGTACCTGAGTGGCGATCGCCCGACAAGCCTGTACAATCTCCTGGCGGCCACCGTAATTCGTCGCCACCCGAAACAAAATCCCCCGATTGTGCTGAGTAGCCGTCACAGAGCGCTCGATTTCCGCCTGCAAAGACTTCGGCAAAGCCTGCAAATTCCCCATAAATTGAATTTGCACGTCCTCGTCCACCATCTCGCGCAATTCTTGCCGCAGCTTGCCCTCAAACAAACTCATCAAAAAATCCACCTCCCCGGCCGGCCGGCCCCAATTCTCCGTCGAAAAAGCATAGGCTGTTAAAGCTGGAATTCCCCAATCTTTGCAGCAGCGCAGCAGTTCTTTGAGAGCGCTAGCTCCTCGGCGGTGCCCCGCAATCCGTGGCAACCCCTTATTCTTAGCCCAGCGCCCGTTTCCGTCCATAATCACTGCTATGTGCTTAGGCAGTAGTTCTTGTTGTAGATCCGCAGGCAACTTTTCCAAGCAAATTCCTTGACTCATGGTTTCTCCCGATTACCCGACTAACGGCGCAGTATCCGTTTTAACAGTGTCACTCCCTTCAATCCTATCTGCCGTCCGAGATTGCCGATCGGAATTGGAGTCACCACTCTTTCTCCTTCCGACGGAAACAGCTTTGCTTCTAGCAATTCCTTAAGTTTGCTGCTAGTCAAAGGTCGATTTAAAGTTCCCATCTGCGCCAGAGAAATCGAACCGGTTTCCTCCGACACCACGACGCACACGCAAGCTTGCACCCGTTCCGTAATCCCCATCGCCGCCCGGTGGCGGGTTCCCAACTGCCGCGAGGCGCTGCGATCCGACAAAGGCAAAATTACCCCAGCCGACACGATCCGCGAAGCCCGAATCAAAACAGCCCCATCATGCAGCAAAGTTTGCGGTTGAAAGATAGTCTGCAACAATTCCTTAGAGACTTCCGCATTTAGCTTCACTCCCGGAACTGAAAAATCCCGATCGTCGATCGGAGAATCTGTTTCTACAATTAATAAAGCGCCCGTGCGGTTTTGCGAAAGTTCTTTTACTGCGTCCACAATTTCATCTATTACGCTGTCGGGTTCGGGAGTTGGTCGGCGATCGCGTCCAAATAATTGTATAATTTCCCCCCGACCCAATTGTTCCAGAAATCGGCGAAACTCCGACTGTAATATTACCGCCATTGCCACAGCAGAACCCGTTACCAAGCTGTTGAGCGCCACGTGCAACAGCCTCAATCCAGCCCAGTTACTCACCGCCGCCGCCAGCATCAAAATAATAAATCCCCTTACCATCCAAAGCGTCCGGCGCTCCCCGACAATGACGAGCACCAAATACGCAAGGGCAAATACCAGTCCAATATCGATCGCCTGAATCAATAAGGACTGAATGAGGCCAAAGTCATAGCCAGATTGTTGATTGTTCATGGTTCATCGAACCTTACCGCCTGTGAACCGCGAACTATGATGCACTCGAACCCGTGAACCATGAACAGTTGTTATTCCAATCGCGTGACTGAACAAGCCAAAAGTAAAAAGTTTAAAAACAATCATCAAGAAATCCCAATGAATCATCTTACTTTTTACTTTTTATGTTTTACTTCTTACTTTTTAGTTCCGAGTCTTTCAGGAAGGCGATCGAACCTCAGCAAATCCTCGTCAGTTTCCCGCTCTACGATCGTGTCAACTTTCCCATCTTTCACCAAAACCGCCGCCGGTCTGGGGACTCGGTTGTAGTTAGAAGCCATGCTGTAATTGTATGCCCCTGTAGCCGTAACGACGAGAATATCTCCCGACTGACACTCTGGCAACTTAGCATCTTTAATCAGAATATCGCCTGATTCGCAGTGTTTGCCAGCAACTGTCACTGTTTCCGTTAACTCAGCAGACATTTTGTTGGCTGCGAGGACTCGATAAACTGATTGGTAGGTAATTGGACGGGGATTGTCCGACATACCGCCATCTACCGATAAATACGTCCGGATTCCTGGAATGACTTTTTTAGCGCCCACCGTATAAGCGGTGACGCAGGCTGAACCCACGAGCGATCGACCCGGTTCGCAAAGCAATTTTGGTAATGTTGTCAAATCATGATTTTTGCAAGCTGCTACCATTGCGTCGCAGACTGTCTTAGCCCAATCATCTATGCTTGGAGGATCGTCGGATTCAGTATAGCGAATACCCAACCCACCGCCAATATTAATTTCTGTCGGCTTCAACCCGTGCCCAATTGCTGCTTTGAAAGCCTTAACGATCACATCTGCTAAATCGTGGTGGGGTTTCACTTCAAAAATCTGAGAGCCAATGTGAGCGTGTAATCCGACGCAGGATAAAGACGGCTGCTTGCTGAGGTAAATGAAAACATCCTTGAGGGAGTTGGGATCGAATCCAAATTTACTGTCGATTTGACCAGTTTTAATGTAGTCGTGAGTGTGACACTCAATTCCAGGCGTAAACCTGACCATAACTCGTATCCGCTCACCGGCTTTGTGACTGACACCCAATTTTGCCAACTCTGCGAGATTGTCTAAATCCCACAAATTATCTGCAATGATTGTGCAGCCACTGGTGACAGCTAGTTCGATTTCCTCGCGGGATTTGTTATTCCCGTGAAAGTAAATTTTTTCTGGATTCACGCCAGCTTTTAGTGCTGTCTTAATTTCTCCGGCAGATACCACATCTATGCCTAAGCCCTCGGAAGCCGCGATCGCGCAAACAGCCAAACAACTCCAAGCCTTAGAAGCATAGATCACTTGAGATTCGCCCGGATAGTACCGCTTAAAAGCCTCTCGGTACTGGCGGCTGGTCGCCCGCAGCGTTTCTTCATCTAAGATGTACAGTGGCGAGCCAAATTTCTCTACCAAGTCTGTTACGTCGCAGCCTCCTATTTCCAAATGATTCTTACTGTTGACGCTGGCTGTCAGCGGTAAAAGCTCTTGATTGGGCGATCGACTTTCCCTGGGTTCTTGAGACTTAGACAGATACTGAAGTCCAGATTCCACTTTTTCGATAGATTGAGTTAATACCATCGCGCAATAACTATCCTTACTGTGTTCTCCAGTGTACAATTGACGGCAAGCAATTGGGTCATCAGCGCCCAGATTGATGCTTTTGAGTAATTATTAAATCTAAAATCCCCTGTGCCTTTTCTCGGAATCAAACATCTCGCCGCCGAACACCTCAACAGTGCAGTAGAGCTCGATCGCCTCTGTTTTGGCGGACTTTGGACGATCGAAGGCTACAGGCGCGAGTTAGACAGTCCTAATAGCGATTTACTGGGTTTGTGGACATGGGAAACTGAGGGTTCTGAATCAGCTCACAACCAGGCGGGTACGCACCATCCACCGCTACTACAGATTCGGGCCCGCACGCACCATCCACCGCCCCTACAAGTTCCCCCAATGCTCATCGGTATCGGTTGTCTGTGGGTAATTTTAGAAGAAGCTCACATTACCATTTTGGCGATCGATCCGCGCTTTCAAGGTCAGGGTTTGGGACAAGCTCTGCTTTGGACTTTGCTAAAATCGGCACACCGCAGACAGTTAGAAAGGGCAACTTTAGAAGTGCGAGCCTCTAATTTAGTCGCACTGTCTCTGTACCACAAATTTGGCTTTAAGGAAGCAGGACGGCGAAAGCGATACTACGCAGACACAGGAGAAGATGCTGCTATCCTGTGGCGCAGCGACATTGAAAAACCCGAATTTCAGCAATATTTGGCGAATCAAAAAGTGAAAATTTGCGATCGGCTCCAGCAGAAAAACTGGCAGGGGTCGATCGATAGTTTTGAATTGTGAGCGAACATCTAGTGTATCTGATGAGCGCTCAATTCAAAATAAGTGATTCAACGCTCAAAAGATGATCTGTTGCTGTGATATAGCCTTTCTCACATTGATTCGCGGACGAATCTTGACCTGAAAAGGTTGGTGGTGTAAGGGTTGTAGCATAACTCAGCATACCTCATCTTTCGCTTGAAAGGCTATAGTTTCAGTTCAATTGTCATCTTCATCTCCCAAAAGACAGCAAGCTAACAGCATTACTCTTGCATACCTGCATACAGTAGTCGTACAAATAAGCGGACACCATCATCATTCTTCAAAGTTGCATATGATGGAGCTTCGCTGTTACCGATCGCACGCAAATCTGACAGCAATTCTGGATGGAACTGGCAAGTAAAAGAACGTCGAATTTTTTTGGCTTCAAAGTCTTTGTAGTTAATGCACGTAGCCGAACATTCTGTAACTATTTCGCCATTAGCTGCTGTCGAACAAAGAATTTCCACAGAATCAGGCAGTTGTATCAGCCATGACAGAGGACTTCCAGCTATCAAATGCCGATAAGGAATAAGGGCGTCATGAATACTTCGGTAAGCCCAGTTAGCAAACAGTACAGCTTCTTCGTTGACTTCATCTGAGTGAAACATCGAAATTGATACTTCATGCTCGTATTGAATCGTCGTGTCAATGACACCTTCATGTGCATCTGCTGTTACAGAGTGGGCATGGATGAGTTCCCAAGGAATATCTAAGGCATCGCCGTCTGGAGACTGATAGGGTAACAACACGCGATCGCCAACTTCCTTCGATTCATTGCGCGTCACCGCAAAATGCCGATCGTTCCAGCCCTGGGCAACAACCCGCCCATCACGTTTTTTAACTTGAAGAGTCTTACCTATTGCTTCGATGCGCCCTGCAACCTCTTGCAACGATCTCAGAGCAATACCTGAGCGATCGCCATCCAAAGATGTCATGCCCAGGACTTCTTTGACTGCACGACGAATCAGTCGTATGTTACCTTCAGCAGCCAGTTGGTGGCCTACACAGATGAATATTGCAGGGGCACTGGTGGGCGATCGCGAAATCAGCAATTTTTCCACTAATGCAAACATATCCTCTCGCGGACAGGCTGGACTTGTCCAAGTCGATTCATCGTATGTCGATGGATCGCCTCCTTCCACTACTACGGCATAACCGCAGGTAATTGCCGGAACAATTATTTCTGGATCGATGATTCCCGTTGACCAAACTGGCAATAATACTGAGTCGATATCGGCAACTTTTTGAGCAATGTAGGCAACGTTTTTGGAAGCCCGAACATCTTCTCCGAGAGTGTTAACGCCTACGTGTTCCCACGGTTCAATAATGGTTATACAGTTCCGCAACAAATTAGGATTTTTGAGCAGAAACTCCACATCTTCCCGTGAATTTATGACTTTTTCTAGAGGCTGGGCGTGT
The DNA here is from genome assembly GCA_004292955.1 of Oscillatoriales cyanobacterium. Taxonomy (GTDB): domain Bacteria; phylum Cyanobacteriota; class Cyanobacteriia; order Cyanobacteriales; family Microcoleaceae; genus Microcoleus. The sequence continues at coordinate 234,592 of RDXX01000009.1, forward strand.
CCCCATTCAAAAATGCCATCTTCAGCAAATAATTCTTTTTCTCCCGGTGGATTTAGAGAATTTCTATCTGCCAAGAAATACCCTAACAAAATATGTGCTGATTCAAAATCTAACCTACCTTCATGCAAGTAACCAGGAGTTAATCGCCAGTCCGCTATGGTGGTTTTATTTTTGCTAATTTTGACAGATTCTATTATGTTGATTTACCTCTGGTATTTGTTCATTAAACTGAAAATACATCGTCCATAATACCAATTTTACATGAAGTTGCATAGAATGAAGATACAATATTAAAAGGCATCCGATCTGATGGCACGTCAACTAATTTTGGCGATCGCCAAAAATACAGGCTCTATATTTCGATGTTTCATAGATCGTCGGAGCGATTGATAGAATCAGATCTAGTTGCTTTTTAGCCCCTGCAACCCGCCGCCCAGTATACCCGATGCTCGCCCAACTGACAATATAACCGAAGCCCGAAATGGAACTATTTCAGGAGAGGGGCTTGTGACCTTAGAAATTAACGAATCTCCTCCTACTCCCGTACCGGAGAACTCCTCCCCCTTCGCCTCATTTTTGACCTTTTTGGGATTGGGAGCAGTCCACTTGTGGAGAAAGTCGAGAAAGGGAAACAAATAATAACCTTTACCAACCTAACTTTAAGCGGGGCGTAAATAGAATTACTTAGACTTTTAAAATATTGAGTTATTTGGGCAAAGAAATCTAGTAAATTTACGGGTTTACAATACCGCGAGCAAGCTTGAATTTGTATCTCAAGATGTTGTTTTCGTTAATTGCTGCTACAAACGAAAAAAAACTCACTGTTGCGGGAGAAGCCTTTCAAATCAGGAATATCTTAATGAACATAAAATATGGACTGACCGCTATCCTGGAACATATTAGACCTGTTGCAAAAAAAATCACGGAGTTACAATTAAAGGCTTTGAGTTTTAGACCTGAGAGCTAACTCATAATTTTAAAGTGCCGATCTAACCTGCAATCTGCTCCACTTAAGCCAAACCCTTCATTATAGCATAAAATTATTTTGCAATCTTGTCTAATATTAAATAAAACTGCATGGCAGGTGTGACGGAGGAGTCTCCCACGCCTGCCATACTGTTTGTGACAAGTATAACCGACCGATGACCGATGGTTAAATTATGCTTGTTCTAGCCTATGTGTGCCAATGTGCGATCGGGTGGTTTTCTTTTAGGTCGATCGGGTGATGCGGTACTGGTACAATTGGTGGTAGCGCTTTAAGTAGCTATTATCTCTGTTAAATAAATTTTTAGTAGGCGATCGGGCTAATCAGCATAACACAATTCTCGCATCCGAGTTGCTGACAGCGGCAGTCCCAATTCTACCAGCGTTTGCAAATACTCATCCGGCGTTTTTGGCGGATTTTTGAGCCTGATTCTTTGTTTCTCGGCTGCTTTGCATACACCTTGCCAATTGAAGTTGAGCAAGCGCAGGATAAACTCATCTGGATGCAGCGGTTCAATATTATATTGTCTGAGTTTGTCAGCCGGAAAATCTCTGAGATTAAAAGTAACGATACAATCTGCGCGAGAATGAATTGCTGCTGCTAGAACATGGCGATCGCCCGGATCGGGAAGTTCCAAATCTTGTATAATTGTCTCATAGTCTTGCACTAAACAATTTTTAATGCTGGCATTCATCATATTTTTGGTTCTGGTAAGTCGTTCTGATGTAAGATTTCGATTGTTCAGAAGCACGTTTCTTATCCATTCTTCGTGAATCTCTTCTGTCCACCTCGGTTCAAATACCTCACCAACTCCTAGTTCCATCAACAAATCGCGGAGTGCGGCTGAATATCACACATTAGCATCGCAGACAACTTTGACAATTTTCATGAGTTAGTCGTACAAACCGAGTGCTTCTGATTCTGCCACAAGTTCGTCAAGGATTTTACTTCTTTTGTCATAATCCTGCTTTTTATATTTCATGACATCTTCGTAACGTATCCGACGGCAGCTTTGTACCATTTTGTAAGGAATTTTGCCATCATCTAGTAACTGCCACACATACTCGCGGGACACATTCAGCAAACCCTCAACCTGCCAGATATCGAGTTCTTTAGTAATGGGAGTCAGCTTGACAGTATTGCCGCTACTTGTCTGTTGCAAAATCGCTAACAGCAGGGGTAATACTGCGGCTGGGATGTCAATTGTCTTCCCCTCTTTTTCATCTAATATCAATTTCAGGGATTCGCCAGACGGATGATTTTCTAAGTGCGATTCTAAGGCGCGGCTGCTGATTTTGGCAACCGCTGCTTCTGCGGCTGTTGGCAAAACAGGTGCTGAATTTGGATCTCCGGTGAATGTCATGTTAATTTGGGGGTGAGGATAACAGGCAATCAACTATGATTGTAGCAATTTGAGAATGCGATCGCCAAAATCGAGCAATGAGGTCAACCTGTGGCATACAGCGATTTTACAACTTTAGCGAAAGTTAGAGAATCTTTTAATTTAACCGTAGAAGAACCTTTAGATTTGTTTGGCGATATCCCGGAGGTACAGCCAAGTTCCTATTTGCAAACTACTTTAACTGAAAACCTGTCCTTAGCTACGGCAATTAATACCGAAAAGGCTCGCGCTGAGTTAATTATTGCCCCAATATTATTGGAAGTCAGGCGGCAATTTGATTTTCAAGTTGGTTTTTTCTCGGGTTCAGAATTCAATGTAGATTTAGAAGCAGGTTTGAACGGCTATTGCGATTATATTCTCACTGCATCAAAGGATTCCTATGAAATTCGCGCCCCCGTCATTACTCTCACAGAGGCTAAGAATGAAAGTATTAAATCTGGTTTGGGTCAGTGTATTGCAGAAATGGTAGCCGCCCAATTATTTAATCAGCGCAGCGGAGAGCAAATTGCCAGTATTTATGGGGCTGTGACTACAGGTACTGATTGGAAGTTTCTTAAGTTGAATGGCAGTACAATTTATATTGACAAGCGAGACTTTTTTGTTAATGAAATTAGTCGGATATTGGGAATTTTAATGATGCCATTTCAAGGGTTTTATTCTATGAATCTCACTTGATGCAGCCAGCAAAATCACAGATACTGAGATTGGGACACAACATTGTTGCGTCCCTACTGGAAAATGAATTTATTGCCTCACGCGATTAATTTCGACAGCACAATATATCGGAAATGAACCACATGAGTTGTTCGATTTGTGAGGAGCGGAAATACAGTTAGAGATACGCAAAGATAGAAAACATCAAAAACCCTTAAAAAACTCTATTTTTCGGATCGGAGGTAAAATCGGATATAGAAAAATGGAATACATCGGGGGCGTCGCAATATCGAGAGGGCATGGGAAATCACAACAGCACACCGATGAAATCGAGTCAAGTTTTACAAAAATACAAAGAAGGCAGGCGAGATTTTAAGCGCGTGAGCCTGCGGGGACAGTCGTTTGTCCAGCAAGATTTGTCGGGAGCGGACTTCAGCCAGGCCGATATCCGAGGAGCGAACTTCAGCCACGCCACTCTGACGGGGACGAACTTCGCGGGAGCTACGGCGGGACTACAACGGCGCTGGGTGGCGCTACAGTGGCTGCTAGCATTGCTGATGTTGGGTTTGTCAGGAATACTGGCGTTCTTTCCAGGGTTGTTGGCAGCGGCTACGATCGAGTCTGTTCAGAGCCTGCCACAAAAACTGGTAGTAGAAATTGTTCTAGCGATATTCCTAATTACTATATTTGTTGCGATTGTCCGTCAGGGATTTACCATTCAGGCAGTTATTTCTATCTCCGTCGCCGTTGCTGTCGCATTCGTCATCGCCGTCGCCGTCTTCGTCGCTGGAGTCATAACCCTCGTCGCCGGAGCCGTCACCGGAGTCTTCGTCGGAGCCGTCGCCGAAGTCTTCACCGGAGTCGTCATCGGAGTCTTCGTCGGAGCCATCGTCGCATCCATCACCGTCGCCATCGCCGCAGCCGTCGTCGTCGCCGTCGCCATCGCCGTCACCGTTGCCGTCGCCGTCGTCGGAGGCGGAGCCGTCGTCGTTGTCATCGCCGTCGTCGTCTTCGTCGATGGAGGAGGAGCCCTCGTCATCGTCATCGCCGCAGCCGTGATCCTTCTCAGCCTCTACGTGGCATCGCGAGCCATGAAAGGGGACGAAAAATTTGCCATTGTGGGCCTGTTTGCCATCGCCTTTGGTTCCCTCGGCGGCACTTGCTTCTACTCCGCTACCCTCACTGATGCTAACTTCACCGCTGCTACACTCAAAAACTGTAACTTCCGCGATGCCACTCTCACCCGCACTTGCTGGAAACATACTAAAAAACTTGATCGCGCTCGTCACGGCAACACCCTCCTGGCACAATCTGCGGTGCGCGAACTCCTCGTCACCAGTAATGGCTACCAGAAATCCTACGAAGGAGCAAACCTCAACGGTGCAAACTTAACGGGAGCCAACCTAGAAGGCGCGAACCTCAAACGCGCCGACTTAAGCCAAGCAACATTACACGGAGCCAACCTAAAAAATGCCAACCTCACTGAAACCCTCGCCATCGGTACGGATTTTACCGCCGCCTACCTGACAGGTGCGTGCCTGGAAGCCTGGAATATCGACAGCAACCCACAACTAGCGGGTGTCGATTGTCAGTACGTCTTTTTGCTGGAAAAAGAAAACGGCAATGGCAGTCGCGAACGCCGTCCCCACGACTCTGATCGGGTTTTCCAGCCGGGTGATTTTGAAAAGCTCTACACAGAGATGATGAATGTGGTGCAGATTCTATTGCGGCATGGCCTCGAGCCCGAAGCGTTTCAGAAAGCATGGCAACAACTGATGGCGGAGTATCCCGAAGCAACATTGCAGGCGACCGAACGCAAAGGCGAGGACTTATTAGTTACGCTAGAAGTGCCGGAAAATGCCGACAAAAGCCAAGTCGAACGCTGGTTTGTGGAGGCGCATGAAGCCAAATTAAAAGAACAAAAGCTAGCCGGAATTTTGGAAGGCCAACAGAGCCACGCGCAAGATTTAAAAGAGCTTCTTCTTCAAAAATTATCCCATCCCAATACCATTCACATTAAAAATATCAGTCAAACTATGAACAACAACACAGACAATAACCGCCAAGGAGATACCTACACTCAAAGTGGCAAATTTGGAGTCGGACACATGAGCGGGGGAGAAATCCAAAGCGGCGCGAAAGTAGCTGGCGAGTTGCACGAAACCCAGTCCAAAACCCTCGCCGAATCAGTCGTCGAAATCCAACAATTGCTGCAAATTCTCGATCGCTCCTATCCCCTCGACATCCCACCAAAGACACAAGAAATTATCGACGTAGCGGTGAAGGAAATTGATAAAGATCCGCAACTTAAAGAACGAGTCGTCAGCGCGTTGATATCGGGAGGCATCGAAGCGCTCAAGGAATTGATGGATAATACCTACGTGACTATTTTGGTGGCAGCTTATCAAGGATGGCAGAATCCAGAGTAGGAATTGCGTAGAGTTGAGTAGTTGGAAAACACGCCCTAGGATGCTGGTCTGTACAATTTCACTTTCAACATGACTTACGTATATGTATAACTAGATTAGGGACACAACTATATTGTGTCCCTACTGCAAAATTAATTAATCACCTCACGCGATTAATTTCGACAGCACATTAGACAACTTAGCACCGAGATTCTCCACAGACTCCTGCTGTTTGGGATCTTTCATCGTACCATCAGCATTAAATGCTTGAAAAGCTTGGGGAATGGCTTTCTGATCCGGGAGTACGAACACGTTAATATTACCCAGGATCGATCGCAAATGCACCAATCCCCGCATACCGCCAAATCCGCCAGGGGAAGCGCTCATAATTACCGCTACTTTGTCAGTAAATGCCACCAATCCTGGTTCTCCCGGGGCTGGGCGCGATACCCAGTCGATCGCATTTTTCAACACAGCCGTAATCGAACTGTTATACTCGGGGGAAGCTATCAAAAACCCGTGATGTGCTACCATCAATTCCTTCAACTTCCGGGCATTTTCTGGTATTCCTTCTTTTGCTTCCAAATCTTCATCAAATAGTGGCAGCGGGAAATCGCGCAAATCTACATAAGTAACTTCTGCGCCCGCCGCCCTAGCCCCAGCAGCCGCAACTTTTACCAGCAGTTTGTTGTAGGACGCTTCCCGGGTACTTCCGGCAAATGCAAGTATTTTTGGTGTGTTTGTCATTGACTGTTCCCGATTATTGCTTGCGAGTAAAATTGTACTATTCCAAGTGCTTCCAAACAAAGTCAGCCATGGGTTTGCTTGCAGACAAAGGACTATCTGTAGCTGAACTGAATAAAACCGATCGCATTTTTACATTTCCGACTCCCAAGCGCCTCTCGACGCGGCTGGGAATTCCGTAACCGAACATAATATGTCCTTTCCCTGCCAACACCACAACTTGATAATCCGGGTTAGCTTTGACAAATTCAGCGATTTTTTCCGCCATAGTTTCATCCCACAAAACTTGAGCTTGCAAAAATCTTTCAAAGGCCGTACTATTTCCCTGTGCAGCCTTTTGGTGCTGTTGGAAAACTTCGAGCAGCATTTGCCTGTATTCGGCGTTGTCGGTGCGAATTTCGGAAATTGGCGGAATATATTTTTTGTCCTCTGCTGTGAGGCTTTCTAAGCCTTGAGAGGCAACTTTTCTCGTTACTTCCGATGGTGTATTTAAGGCTAGGACTGGTAGTTGTTTTTCTTTGGCAAACCGCAAAAATGGGGCGTAATATTCCCAGGGAAAACGCCATCTGCGATCGTACTCTGTTTGCTCGACTAATTGCTCTTCTGTCAGTTTACCAGCTAAGTAGTTGTCGATCGCACTTTGGAACGGACGCTGAAACATCTCCATCGCGATCGCAATTTTACGATTTTGCCGCTGCATTTCTCGAACAATCGCCCGTTGAGCTTGGTGGTCGGCAACGCTATCGTGGGTTTCTCCCAGATACACGACTTTCGCCTTCACCAACTGTTGCAGAATCTCTTGGTTAGTGTAAGTCTGCTGCGGTTGAGGCTTCGCAATCGGTTCCGCTGTCACGATACTGCTACACAGCAGGAAAATGCTCAGCGATAAAGCGCACAGTTTGATGAGTTTGGTTTTTTTCATACAAATATTATCCGTGTTTCTCGCAGTAGCAGCCACAGCCGAACTGTACTATTTTAGCCGCCCATTCAGAAAGCTCGATGCTTCATTTAACTTCATAATTCCTCCTCAATATCTCTACCCATAGAAGATTGTCTTCCGTCTTCCGTCTTCCGTCTTCCTTCTCCCCGACATCCGTTACATCCCGTACATTGCTCGTTGCCGAACTTCCGTCTTCCTTCATCTGTAAAGTTTAGTTGCAGGTGCTTGCACTTCTAGAAAAAGGTGGTAGATTAATAACATGAAGCAAACAAAAAGCTTTTCCGACAGATGCAACATCTAGATATCACAGCGAAGTTCAAAATAGAATCAAAGGAGTAAAACGCTGTTTAATCTCACATCTGTCTCATCAAAAATCAATAACAGCACCCACCAACAAAGCTGATACTTCCTCAACTAATTAGAGGGGAGCAATGCAAGTGAATCCTAGGATTTTTGCAACTCCGCATCGAAGTTGCAAAAAGAGGAAATCACTCGGTACATATGGCTGGGTGCTGTTATTGTTAAAGCTATTATTGTTAAAACAGATTTTTCGACACCTTACTGAAAAATTGTCTCGTCTTCCTTTCGCCACGCCGGATCGACGATACAAATAAATATTAGCGGTTCTGTGCCGCAATTGTAAATAAACTGTTTGGCGTTTGGCGGAATGTAAATCGCATCTCCGACTTCCACCAATTGAGTGTCATCGTCGATGTGCATCTCCCCAACGCCACTGATGATGTAGTAAACTTCAGAAGTGGTCAGGGAGTGCAGCGCGGAAGTTTCTCCCGGTGGCAAGGTGGCGTGGGCTAAACTGTAACGCAACTCGACAGCTTGTTTGTCTGGATGCAGCAATTCTCGCAGTTGAGTACCGTCACCCGCTATAAACTCGTCGCAACCGTTTAGCTTTTGAACTATCATTCTTTATACACTCCTGAAAATCTCTCGATCGCAACTTAAGTTTAATCGAAATAGCGAGAAATGTTAAGAAATATGTCAAGCGACGGCTGATTTTTTTAACCGTAAGTTCCCGAATGCGATCGATAATCACAACAGTCGATCGCATCTTCAGATAAAGCTATTGTAGGCTGAACGGGACACTTGAGGTGGTAGTCGCCAGTGAAAAACACGCAGTTAGCACAAGGAATTTGGTGCATCCGCTGAGCTCTGTGCATTGAGTCGCCGACAGCACGCCCGACACTCGAACACACCAAAAAAACTAAACCCCAGGCACAGACACAACACACGGGAACTAAAACAGGCTGTATTGTCTTCAGCAAAAAGTACAGCATAGCAACAAAATTTAGGGTAAAACTCTCATATATATTACAGTAATGGTATTGGTCGGCGATCGACCAAAAAGTTTAAAATCATTTACAGTGCGATCGAGAAACCGGGCACTTATGGGATGATAGAGAACCGTCGTTAAATAAAATTAGAGGAAACCAGTTATGTCACTGCGATTAGGCGATACAGTTCCCAACTTTACCCAAGCCTCGTCTGAAGGCGAAATCAATTTCTACGACTGGGCCGGCGATAGCTGGGTCGTGTTGTTTTCCCACCCGAAAGACTATACTCCAGTCTGTACCACCGAACTCGGCGCAGTCGCCCGTCTCAAATCTGAATTTGATAAGCGGGGCGTTAAAACCATCGCCCTGAGTGTGGATGATGTGGATTCTCACATGGGCTGGATTAAAGATATTGAGGAAACTCAAAAAGTTACTCTCAACTATCCAATTTTAGCAGATGGCGATCGTAAAGTCTCTGACATTTACGACATGATTCATCCTAACTCGCTGAACAACTTAACAATTCGCACAGTATTCGTGATTGACCCGGAGAAGAAATTGCGTTTGAGCATTACTTATCCAGCGAGCACTGGTCGGAATTTTGGCGAAATTTTGCGGGTAATTGATTCTCTGCAACTTACTGACAAATACAGCGTTGCGACTCCAGTTGACTGGAAAGACGGCGACGATTGCGTCATCGTACCTTCGATTACCGACCCGAAAGAGTTGGCAGAGAAATTTCCCAAAGGCTACACGCCAGTTAAGCCTTATTTGCGGATGACTCCTCAACCGAATAAATAAGTTAAATTTACCGACTGGTTCGTAGTGAGGACTTTAGTCCTCAATCCTCTTTTTTGAGGACTGAAGTCCTCACTACGAACCCAAAAATTATCCTATTGTCTGAACAATTGAAATTAGAGGAAACGCAAAATGCTGTCACCAACAATCGTGTTGCGAGTACCGCCAAAATTGCAAATGACAGAGGACGAGTTTTTCGAGTTCTGTCAAATCAATAGTGAATTACGGATTGAACGCAACAAATCGGGAGAACTGCTAATTATGCCGCCTACTGGTTCGGAGACGGGAAATCGAGAAGGCAATATATTTGGGCCGCTGTGGGTTTGGGCTGAACAAAATGGTACAGGCTTAGCATTTACTTCCAGTACAGGATTTACTTTGTCAACAGGTGCAGAAAAGTCGCCTGACGCTGCTTGGATTAAACTGGAAAGATGGAATGCTTTGTCACCCGAACAAAAGCAAAAATTTGCCCCGATTTGCCCAGATTTTGTAGTAGAACTCAGGTCTGCGTCTGACAATCTTAAGTCGCTACAAGAAAAGATGCAAGAATATATGAGGGAACCAGGAGTGCAGTTAGGCTGGCTGATTGACCGCAAAAATCGCAGAGTCTACATCTACCGTCCCGGTTTGCCAGAGGAATGCTTGGAGAATCCGGTGACAGTCAGTGGCGACCCAGTTTTGCCGGGATTTGTGCTAAATATGAGCAAAATTTGGTAAACTGCTAGCACGAAATATCAAAGTTATTGTCAGAATTATATAGTATAGAAACAATCAAAAAATATGGATATCAAAAACGGCTTTGTAGGCACAATCGGTAACACACCACTAATTCGATTAAACAGCTTCAGCGATGAAACCGGCTGCGAAATTCTCGGCAAAGCAGAGTTTCTCAATCCCGGCGGTTCCGTCAAAGACCGGGCTGCTTTGTACATCATCAAAGACGCTGAAGAAAAAGGCTTGCTGAAACCGGGGGGAACTGTTGTTGAAGGCACTGCCGGCAATACGGGCATCGGTTTAGCACACATTTGCAACGCTAAAGGTTACAAGTGTTTGATTGTGATTCCTGATACCCAATCACAAGAAAAAATCGATGCTTTGAAAACCTTGGGCGCCGAAGTTCGGACTGTTCCTGCTGTTCCTTACAAAGACCCGAATAATTATGTCAAACTGTCGGGAAGATTGGCTGCGGAAATGGAGAATGCCGTCTGGGCAAATCAGTTTGACAATTTAGCCAATCGCCAAGCTCATTTCGAGACAACCGGTCCGGAAATTTGGGAACAAACCGACGGAAAAATTGATGCTTGGGTAGCTGCGACGGGTACGGGCGGCACTTTTGCGGGTATATCAATGTTTTTGAAATTAAAAAATCCCGCGATAAAAGCTGTTTTGGCAGACCCGATGGGTAGCGGGCTTTACAGTTATTTCAAAACAGGAGAAATTAAGACTGAAGGTAGTTCGATTACTGAGGGAATTGGTACGAGTCGCGTTACTGGAAATATGGAGAATGTCTCCGTAGATGATGCTATCCAAATTGATGATGCTGAAGCTGTCCGCGTGGTTTACCAATTGCTGAGGAAAGAAGGCTTATTTATGGGGGGTTCTGTGGGGATTAATGTGGGGGCTGCTGTGGCTTTGGCTAAGCAAATGGGGCCTGGACATAGGATTGTGACGGTACTCTGCGACGGTGGAGCTCGGTATCAGTCGCGTTTGTTCGATCGCCAATGGTTGGCATCAAAAGGTTTATCATCAGATTAGTAGGCACGTTGCACACGTGTATCGAAATCAGTCTGGCAGAGTCCAAAAATCCCGAAAACGCTTGTAGGGCAAATAAGATTGTCAAACTCACCAATTATCTGGAAATTATCTGCGTCTATCAGTGTTTATCTCAAAAGTATCTGCGGTTAGCCGATTCATCCCAGATTTATGTAGCGCGATCGCCAATGGTTGGCATCAAAAGGTTTATCATCAGATTAGTAGGCACGTTGCACACGTGTATCGAGATGGTCTGGAGTAGTGCAATAATCCCGAAAACGCTTGTAGGGCAGATAAGATTGTCAAACTCACCAATTATCTGGAAATTATCTGCGTCTATCAGTGTTTGTTTCAAAAGTATCTGCGGTTAGCCGATTCATAGATTTATGTAGTGCGATCGCCAATGGTTAGCTTCAAAAGGTTTATCATGATTTTTGGGTTAGCACGGGAACTCTTCCAAAATCTCTATTGACTCTCTGACCACTTTTGTATATATGACCACACCTATTTCCATTATACAAATATAGCATACAAAAAGCAGAGTGTCAAGCAAAAAAACATGAAAATCATCGAATCTTCTAGGCGAGTTCTTGTTTGCCAAAACCGCACTTGTCGCAAGCAAAATGCAGCCAAGGTACTGACAACTTTTCAGCAATTGTCCGGTGCAGAATTCGAAGTTGTCGCTAGTAGTTGTTTGGGACAGTGCGGTAACGGGCCGATGGTGTTGGTGCTACCAGAAGAGGTTTGGTATAGCGGTGTTTCTGCTGAAGAAGTTGTGGCAATTACCGATCGACATTTGCGGGGTGGAAAGCCGATAGAGGCGATGCTTTATCGTAAGTTTCACCGCCATTCTGTAGGGGCGGTACCCCCGAACCCGCCCGCCGATGTTTAAGCTTTTTTGCTGTGTACTTGAATGCGTTTGTCGGTTTTTTGCTTCTTCACCCAAGAGACAAATTTCTGGAGTTGAGGGTCATTTTTGAGCTTTTCTAGGGTGTTGAGCTCTTGGGCGAGGTGTTTGTTGTCGAATAGAGAGTGTATCTGGCGGTGACAAGCTGAACAAATGTCGATCGTCTGGCTGGGATCTTCGTTTTTCCGCTTGGTGTTTTGTTTGGGGATGAGGTGGTGGGCGGTTAATGCTGCCATTGGTCGATCGCACAATTCGCACTGCATAATTTCCTCAATGCTGGTGGATGGGAGAATTGCTTCTTTTAATTTAGCGTCATTTAGGGCGATCGGCTTTGAGATCGTGGCCGGGTTTGTAGTGAGGACTTTAGTCCTTCTTTTGATGAGGACTGAAGTCCTCACTACAAACTGTCGATCGCACTTCGCAAACAATAAAAAACCCCCAACCGGGGGTCTTAATTTCAGGTGGGACAGACCTCTTGCCTGCCCGCTAAGTACAAAAGCCTACGCTCAAATTATGTACAGCAGCACAAACAAAACAATCCAGATCACATCGACAAAGTGCCAGTAAATCTCAGTCGCTTCAATGCCGAAATGGTGTTCGCTAGAATAGTGACCTGCAACGCGCGATCGCCAAACGACCCCAGCCATCAGCACCACTCCAAACGTCACGTGCAAACCGTGAAAAGCAGTCAAAACGTAAAAGCAACTGGCATACAAATTAGTCGTCAACCCAAACTCTAAATGAGTATATTCGTAAACTTGACCGCACAAGAAAACGACGCCCATAGCGATAGTCACGAGCAACCAATTTCGCATACCCGTCGCATCATTCTTTTTGATAGCAGCATCCGCATTGTGAATCACAAAACTACTAGCAATCAGAATCACCGTGTTAATTCCCGGCAGCAATAACTCGCGATCGGGTGTACCTTCAGGCGGCCACATGGGGGCCATCGCCCGATAAATCAAATACGCGGCAAACATACCCATAAATATCATGCCTTCAGATCCCAAGAACACAAGTACGCCTAGCATTCTGTGGTCGGGATGCTCTTCGCCGTGCGCTTCTATTTCGGCGCTGTGGTGGTAATTTAGAGCCGTTTTTTCTGGATCGATCGCTGGAATTTGTTGCATAATAAATTGCTAGTTGGTAATGGATGTTGAAGGAAGAAGGAAGAAGGAAGAAGGAAGAAGGAAGAAGGAAGAAGGAAGAAGGAAGAAGGAAGAAGGAAGAAGGAAGAAGGAAGAAGGAAGAAGGAAGAAGAAGAAGGAAGAAGGAAGAAGGAAGAAGGAAGAAGGAAGAAGGAAGAAGAAGGAAGAAGGAAGAGAACATTCGTGCCAACAATTGTCTGAAAATCTTTGTATCTCTCGTTTATAGCGGAGGCTCGATCCCCCTAAATCCCCCTTAAGAAGGGGGACTTTGAGTGTGTCCGGTTCCTGCATTCTCAAGGGGGGCTTTGAGTATGTCCAATTCCTGCATTCTCAAGGGGGGTTTTGAGTATGTCCAATTCCTGCCTTCTCAAGGGGAGCTTTGATTGCTTCTTGTCCCCCCCGACCTAAGGGGGGCTAGGGGGGATCGAGAGCTTAATCGTCAGACAGCAGAGCGGTACTAGGTTTGACGTGTTTGTTGACTGATGACTGATGACGTTCGCGAGCGGGGACGCTCGCGCTAATCACTAATGACTAATTGCTATCTTGACTTTCATCACCAGGAGAATCAACGTTTATCTCTGATTCAGGCTCGACCAAAGTAGCAGTCCCGCCAAAGAAAGTGGAAACTTGAGCCTCCGCAATCGGAATACCCCGTTTCTGGGCGTTGCGTGTCGCATTTTCCCTCAACTTCAGCCTGAGACGTTCGCCAGTGTTCTGAATTTTTTCCATGCCGTAATCGTAAGGCCCGGTTGCCAATACCGGTATTCCTTCAAAATTTTCGATCGGCGGTGGCGAAGTCGTCATCCATTCCAAACTTAAAGCTTGCCAAGGATTGTCACCTGCTTTCGGGCCGTACCTCCAACTCCAAATCACGTTAACAATAAACGGGATTGTCGAGACTGCCAGCATATAAGCGCCCACAGTACAAATGACATTAATTGTCGTAAATTTCGGGTCGTACATTGCCACCCGCCTGGGCATTCCCTGCATCCCCAAAGCGTGCATCGGCAAGAAAGTTACAGTAAAGCCCACATAGGTTAAAACAAAGTGAACTCTACCCCAAAATTCGTTAAGCATCCGCCCCGTCATTTTGGGGAACCAGTGGTAAAAAGCCGCGTAAATTCCAAACACTGAGCCGCCAAACAGCACGTAGTGTAAGTGAGCGACGATAAAATAAGTATCGTGAACGTGAATGTCGAATGGTACGGAAGCTACCATGATCCCGGTGATGCCACCGAGGAGGAATGTTGAGATAAAGCCCATCCCAAATAGCATGGCACTGACGAGTCGGAGTTTGCCACCCCAAATAGTCGCCAACCAGCTAAATATTTTAATCCCAGTGGGCACGGCGATGATCATGGTGGTGATCATGAAAAACATCCGCAGCCAGCCGGGAGTACCGCTGGTAAACATATGGTGCGCCCACACGATTAAGCCTAAAAAGCTGATGGCGAGACTGGAATAGGCGATCGCCAAATAACCAAAAATTGGCTTGCGCGAGTGCACTGGCAACACTTCTGAAATCACCCCAAAAAAGGGCATGATCATAATGTAAACAGCCGGGTGCGAATAAAACCAGAATAAATGCTGGTAGACGACCGGATCGCCGTTACCAGTCGGGTTAAAAAATGCCGTTCCCGCTAACAAGTCAAAGGATAGCAAAATCAAGGCTGCTGCTAGCACTGGAGTAGCAACTAAAGTCAGCGCTGAAGTCGCAATCATTGCCCAGCAAAACAAAGGCATTTCATTGAGACTCATGCTCGGAACCCGCATCGTGAATATGGTAACGGCAAAATTTACCGCCCCCAAAATCGAAGAAGTTCCCAGGAACAAAACGCTGAGAATCCAAATTTCTTCCCCCATTTGAGCAGTAACTAAGCTCAAAGGCGGATAGGAAGTCCAACCAGCCTGGGGAGCTCCCACCAAAAAACTGCTCAACAGCAATACGCCGGCTACGGGAATCATCCAAAAAGCCAGGGCATTGAGCCGGGGAAATGCCATATCTTTTGCCCCAATCATCAGGGGAATCAAAAAGTTAGCAAATCCGGCGCCTGCGGGGACAATCCATAGGAAAATCATCACCGTGGCGTGAACAGTAAATAAACTGTTATAGAGTTCCGGGGCGACAAAATCGGAGTCGGGTGTGGCGAGTTCGGTTCGCACTAAGGTAGCCATCACGCCGCCGATTAGATAGAATCCAAAAGTTGTAACTAGGTATTGAATACCGATGACTTTGTGGTCGGTATTAAATGTGAAATAATCTCGCCAATGTCTATCGGCGGGTGCTGTTCCGCGAGCATCTATGTTGGCAGTTTCTTGGAACTGTGCTTGTGTCATAGTTATTAGTCATTAGTTATTAGTCATTAGTTATTTGCTCTGGATTAAATATCCATTGCCAGGAACTAATGACTATTTTTTGTGATGAGTTGGATGAAGTTGTTCTAGACTTTCGGGATTAATTTTTATTTCCCTGACGTAGGGAGCTAAGAATTCCCCGTCTGACATTTTTTCGGGATTGATGGCAACTGCTTGCTCTAAGTTTTGAGCGCTAGCAACTTGCTGTTCTTTCACCCAAAGGTCGAAGTCTTCGGGTGTGTGAACGAATGCTACAGCTTTCATTGCTCCGTGATATGCGCCGCACAATTCAGCACAAACAATTCGGTATTCGCCGACTTTGTTTGGTATAAATCTTAGTTCGCTTCCTCGCCCAGGAATTGCATCTTGTTTGAGCCGAAATTCGGGCATCCAAAATGCGTGCAGCACGTCTTGAGCTGCAAGATTTAGCTGTACGTCGCCGTTGAGTGGCATATGCAGTTCACCGGAACTAACGCCACTTTCTGGATAGCTAAAAATCCAGGCGTACTGCAAACCCATGACATTTACTACTAAGTCTGCTGGTTTTTCTTCGTTTTCTGGGGCAGCACCTACGCCTAGGGCAATTTGTTTTTCTGGCTGAATTTGAGGTGCTTTTTGTGGTGTATCTGACAGGGTGCCTGCGATCGCACTTCCGCGCATTTTAGAGTGCGATTGCATTGTACCGTGATCGTGATTACCCATCGGATCGAGGCCACCCATTGAGTTGTAAATCTCAAAACTGTAGACTCCGATACCTAAAATAATCACCGCTGGTAGGGCTGTCCATAGAATTTCTAAGGGAAAGTTATCATGCCAAGCTGGCCCGTCTGTATTGTCTCCTTCACGACGGCGATATTTAATTACAGCAACGACTATCACTCCGTGGACTAGGATAAATAATCCTATGGAAAGTGTCATCATTGTGTTGAATAGTCCGTCTATCTGCGATGCTTGAGCCGAGGCGGCGATCGGCATTAATCCATGATTCTGGCCGTACCAGAGACTGATCAGAGTCACTCCGATGCCGACGAGCATGGTGAGGATGGAACTTGGAATGTTCAAGCTAGTACCTTTTAGTAGCGACACTTCTTCGCTGGAATAATTAGGGAAGCGCCTCTGGGTTGTCAATTTTTAATTGTAGATTGACATTTTGAACACAATGCCTATCTTAAGGCTTACTTAATGCTTAGTATTTTTGGGCGATCGCTCCTTCGCATGAATACGGCTTATGTCCCTTGACAAAAATCAGAAAAAATGGTAACAAATTTGTTTTCTTTGCTACTAAATTTGAGATTGTTTTTCAAACACCATTAAATGCTGCTGGGGTAACATATCTTTTGTCTCTTTCCATACTAAACCGACGGCGGCCATTTCTTTTTTCACCTGTTTCTGGGTCATTTTGTGCAAACCTTTAATGGGAAGCAGCGGATTTTCGCCCCGATACTCGATCGATACTGTGCGGCCTCCTGGTTTCAGTGCTTTGACAATTCCTTGCATCATTTCTCTGGGATAGGCAAACTCATGATAGGCATCCACCATCACAACTAAATCGACGCTGTTTTCCGGCAAATTGGGATTGTCGATACTTCCCAAAACTGGCTCAACGTTAGAGATATTTTTTTCTTGTTTATTTAATTCAATAAAGTTGAGCATTTCCGGCTGTACGTCAACGGCGAAAACTTTTCCTTCGGGAACTAGGGGGGCGATACGAAAGCTAAAATATCCGGTTCCGGCTCCAATATCTGCTACAATGTCGGTTGGTTTTAAATCTAGATTGTTGACTAATCGAGCTGATTTTTCTTCCATGCCACGAGATGGTCTTTCCAGCCAACTAGCGCCTTGATATCCCATGACTTGGGCAATTTCTCGACCCATGTAAAATTTGCCGGTGCCGTCGGGATTGTGGATTGTTCGCTGCTGATAGATTGTATCTTGGTTGGCGATTTTATTGGCTGCTGATGCGCCGAGATTGAGCGGAAATACGCAAACTATTGTCAGGATGATTGCTGTTAATAATTTAATGAATTGTGGGATTTTATTCACGGTATTTATGATTGTGTATTTGAATGGTTACTCGCGATCTGCCCATTGGTGACGACTTAATGTTAAACGTAATTAGGTACGTAGTTGCGCTTGGGCGCTCTTTATAATATAAGCTAAGAGCGCTGAAGCGCAACTACGTACCTTAGGAATATTGAGAATAGTTCAAGATTTAGCTGACGGCGGATGATAATAATTTGATTGTACCAGCAGTTGCGTCGATTTCGACTTCTTTGCCGATCGGCAAAGTGAACTTATCCCGAATGTGTCCCACCATCGAACCGTACCAGGCGGGAATATTCAAGGGGCGAATGCGATCCGTCAAGACTTGAGACAAGGTGAGGGACTCTTGCGGTTTTTCGGCCTCGCACTTGGTGCACTGTCCGAAAACAAAACCGGATATTTTATCAAGAATGCCTGCTAATTGGAGCTGCGTCAACATTCGATCGATACGATAAACCTCTTCGCTAACTTCCTCGACAAACAAAATACTGTTTTCCCAATCCGGCAAATAAGCTGAACCGATTAGTGTTGAGATTACTGATAAATTGCCGCCGATGAGTTTTCCCCTAGCTGTGCCGCGCCGGATGGTCTCTACAGGCATAGTTTTGGAGTTTTGCATGGTCACAGAACCTCCGTCAAACAAAACTTTTTTGACGTAATCTACTGTAAATGGACTCCAACTTGAAACACCTAAAGGGCCGTGGAAAGTAACTATATTAGTTTTAGCATGAATTGCCAATAATAGCGCAGTAATATCGCTGAATCCCATAATAATTTTGGGATTGTTGCGGATTATATTGTAATCCAGGAGTGGCAAGATGCGACCGCAGCCCCAGCCGCCCATCCCGGTAAAAATAGCTTGCACTGAGTCGTCGGCAAAGGCTGCGTTGACATCGGCGGCGCGATCGGCATCTTTGCCTGCTAAGTAGCCGTAGCGGTCGTAAAAATGCTCTCCTAGCTTAACTTTTAAGCCTAGGTTATCCAGCACTTTGAAAAATTGCTGCACTTCTTTTTCGTAGTTGAAAGCGGCAGGATTGATTAAGGCTACTGTATCGCCGACTTTGAGGCGGCGCGGCTCGATCGCACTTTTGGCAAAAAGGTTGTTTTGGGCGATCGGCAAAAGTTGAGTACCAATAGCAGTCAGCCCAAAAGTTCTGAGCAGGTAGCGGCGGGCGAAAGTCATAACTGTTAGGTAATTTGTGCTATAATTGTATAGCAAAAATTCTGCCAGCTCAGCTAAAAATTGCCAGTTGCCAATGAAAACAGACAGTAAAATCTCAGCTAAAAAATCCTGGGCCAAATCTTTAGCCCGTCCTGCTGCGGAGTTTCCGTTGACTCAGCTATCGGTTAAAACTGGTAAAATTCCCGACGGATTGCGCGGCACTCTCTACCGCAACGGGCCCGCACGTTTGGAACGCGGCGGTGTTGCTGCGGGACACTGGTTTGATGGCGACGGTGCAATTTTGGCAGTACATTTTACTGATGTCGGTGCTGCTGCTGTTTATCGCTACGTGCAAACAGCGGGATATCTAGCTGAAGAAAAAGCCGATCGATTTCTCTACAGTAATTACGGCATGACAGCGCCGGGCCCTGTGTGGTTGCGGTGGACGAAAACAGTTAAAAATGCTGCGAATACTTCTGTTTTAGCTTTGCCCGATCGCCTTTTGGCACTATGGGAAGGTGGGCCGCCTCATAGCCTTGATTTACAAACCCTAGAAACTCTGGGAACGGACGATTTAGGCAATTTAGATAAGGAATTTAGTTATTCCGCTCACTGCAAGTGCGATCCGATTACTGGGAATATTTTTAATTTTGGAATTACACCGGGTCTGAGTCCAAAATTGAATGTGTATAAAAGCGATTTTACTGGCAAAGTCGTACAAAAATCAACTGTTTCTTTAGATGGAATTTCCCCGATCCACGATTTTGTGTTTGCGGGAAAGTATTTGATATTTTTTATTCCGCCGGTGCAAGTCAATTTGTTGCCATTGTTAGCGGGAATTAGCAGTTATAGCGAGTCCTTTAAGTGGAAACCGGAATTAGGAACGCAGATATTAGTTTTTGAATCGGAAACTCTGTCTTTAGTTAGTCGCGGCGAAACCGATGCTTGGTTTCAGTGGCATTTTGCTAACGGTTTTGTCAAGGAAGATGGTTCGGTGGCGGTAGATTTTGTGCGCTTTGCTGATTTTACAACTAATCAGCGACTGAAAGAAGTAGCGACTGGTGAAACTCACACCGATGCGGAGGGTATTCTTTGCCGAGTGCATCTCAATCCTTTGACAGGGAAAGTGACAGGAATAGAAGAATTGTTGGATAAACCTTGTGAGTTTCCGGTTGTACCTGCTTCAGAAGTAGGACAAGACTCGCGGTATATTTATCTGGCAATGTATCGGCCTGATGTTGATATTGTAGCGGAACGTTACGGCGCGATCGCCCGTTTGGACACGCAAACCCGCAATCTCACAATTGCCGACTGCGGCGAAAATCGCTATCCCGCAGAACCCATCTACGTTCCAGATATTTCATCGGAGAAAGGTTGGATTTTGACAGTTATTTACGACGGCAATTCTGATAGCAGCGAAGTGTGGATATATGAGTGCGACGGACTTTCGCGCCCGCCTGTTTGTCAGCTAGAATTGCCTGGTGTCATACCTTTGGGCTTTCACGGTACTTGGAAATCGACCGTCTGAGAAGATTGTAAAGAAGTGTTGCGGAAGATTTATTAAAAATTGTTGCAGCTTTGAGGTGGAGTTGTTAACGTGTGTGTAGATAGGAGATTCTCATATCTAGGAGGTTTCATCAGTTGACAGTTGACAGTTGACAGTTGACAGCTACCTATAGCCGTCGATAGAAGAGGATTGGAGCAATGAATCATTTTGTTTGATTTTCCCCTAAATGGGGAAGCTTCAGACCCAATTTTAAGGTATGGAATTTATGCTCTGTATTGCTCAAAAATCCCGGCGAAGGTCATTCGCGACTACACAAACAAAGTCTGCCTTCGCAGACTAAAGAAAGAGGGAAATTAAGCCAAAGTCGGTATGATTTTCCACCTGGTTTTCCCATCTCAGGTTTGTCTGCTTGAATGAGGTTGAGTAGCCAGATTTACAACCAATTTCTGGCAAACCAAAAGTTTAGTTCAACTCACGCGCCCGTTGGCGATTCAAAAGTTTTGAGTTAACTCCACAAAATTCATAACTCGCAACTTATAACTTCGCGCGCGGTGAGTATCAAAATCAGAGGGTTTTATCTATGCAGCTTCAAGGAAAAACAGCTCTAGTTACAGGGGCTTCACGTGGAATTGGGCGATCGATCGCCCTGGAATTAGCCAGACAAGGAGTCAAACGCTTGCTGATTGTAGCGCGCAACCGCCACCAGTTGATCGAATTGGCAGAGGAAATCGATGTTTTTGGTACAGAAGTAGTGCCGTTAGCTTTAGATTTAACTCAGTCAGTGGCGGTGAATATTGCGATCGCCCAAGCTTGGCGAGATAACGGCCCGATTCACCTGCTAGTCAACTGTGCAGGCGTCGCGCACCAAGCATCATTCTTGCGATCGCCGCTACCGTTAATTGAGGAAGAAATCGCCTTAAATTTGCTGGGAACTTACACGATTACCCGCTTGATAGCCCGACGAATGGCAACTCAAAAAGACGGAACAATCGTCAATGTTTCGAGCTTGATGGGCAAAATTGCTGCTCCGACAATGGCAACTTATTCTGCTACGAAATTTGCCATTTTGGGCTTTACCCAAGCATTACGCAGCGAGTTAGCCGCCTACAATGTTCGAGTCACAGCTTTGCTACCATCTCTAACAGATACCGACATGGTGCGAGACTTAGAGCAATTTCGCTGGGTAGTGCCCACAACTCCCGAAAAAGTGGCCCTCGCACTTGTCGCGGGATTGCACAAAGATGCGCCGGAAATCTTGGTGGGATATCAAAGTCATTTAGCGGTTTGGTGTCACCGAATTGCGCCTTGGTTGCTGGATTTGGTGTTGCGGATGGCCACTCCCGAACTTAGGGATAAATCGCGGGGCCGTAAATTGCGAGAGGCTTTAGCTGGCGGGCGATAAATCTGTTTCGGCTACGTAGGGTGCGCTTCGGCGCACCTTACGGTTACTCGGCGGTTGAAACCGCGTCTACACAAACGATGTCCGCCTCCGCGGACTAAGAAATAAAGCGATCGCAGGGTGTACGTTTCTGTTAAAGTTAATATTATTCTAAATAATATTAAGCTTGCCAGAATGAACAATATAAAATCATTACTGAATTACAAGAGTAGCCAAAAACAAAAAATTTCAGTTCCTCCAAGTCCTCTGGTTGAATTTGCCTCAAGTTGGCGGATAGCTTGGGGGAAAATAGATGCGATCGCAGATAATGCAGCGTGGCGAGATGGTCAAATTGCGATTATTTGCTCTAACCCAAGCGTTCAGCTAGTTCTCAGTCCCTCTGAAAAATTTGTGATTGTAGGCGATATTTGGCTCAGCAATCGATCGCAATTGCTGGAAAAATTGGGCATTTCTGCGAGTAGTTGGCAGGGGTGCGATCGCCAATTAGTGGCTCAACTGTGGGAACGCTGGGGCCCTGAATGCTTGCCGCTGCTGGCGGGTATGTTTGCGTTTGCGGTTTGGGATCGTCAATCGCAGGTTTTGCGGCTGGCGCGCGATCGCACGGGCGCGCGCACTCTCTACTACACTACTGTTGGCGCGACTCGCTGGATTGCGCCTCAACTGCGGGCGATCGCACAATACCACTCAAGGGCGATCGACCTCACAGCCCTGCGAGATTACCTCTGTTGTTCGTTCGTTCCGGGCGATCGTACCCTCTGGCAGCAAGTCCGAGAACTGCGTCCAGGAAGCATTTTAAGCTTGCCTGACGAGACAATTTCGGCTTACTGGGAACTGCGAGAACAAGTTGTCGAGGCGGAACAATCTTTGGAATGGCACGGCGCGAGATTGCGAACTCTTTTAGACGAAATTGTCCGGGAATATTTGCCAGCAAATCAACCTGTAGGCGTGTTTCTTTCCGGCGGGTTAGACTCTAGCTGCATTGCGGCTTTAGCTGCTCAATTTTGCGATCGGCCAATTCACACTTACTCAATTCATTTTGGCGAAGAATGCGCCAACGAATTAGAGTTTTCCAGTTTAGTCGCCCAACACTGTCAAACTGAACACCACATTTTAGAAATTAGCTTTCGGGATATGTGGGAAAAGTTGCCAGAAACTATGGGTTACTTAGACGATCCGATCGGCGATCCGCTGACAGTGCCAAACTTGCTATTAGGAAGAATGGCGCGGGAATCAGTCGAAGTAATTCTGAACGGCGAAGGTGGCGATCCTTGTTTTGGTGGCCCCAAAAATCAACCGATGCTAATGAACAGTTTGTACAATTCTGTCACTAATTTGGATGCGCTGCCAGCATATTTGCTGTCATTTCAAAAGTGCGCGGCGGATTTACCTCAACTTTTAAAACCGGAATTTTGGGCCGCGATGCAAGCAGAACCTTCGGTATTTAGTGCGGATTTGAATGCTAGCGGGAATTATCTCAATCGATTAATGGCATTAAATATCAAGTTTAAGGGGGCAGACCAGATTTTGACCAAAGTGAACAATTTGACTCAAGCTGCGGGGTTGCACGGGCGATCGCCTTTGTTCGATCGGCGAATCGTGGATTTGAGTATGACGATTCCGCCTGAGTACAAATTATCCGGGGTTGTGGAGAAAGCTGTGCTCAAACAAGCGGTGGCAAATTTGCTGCCGGCTCAAATTTTAGACAGGCCCAAAAGCGGGATGCTAGTTCCCGTACAGCAAGGGTTTAAGAGGTTTTGGCAGCGGGAGGCTAGGGGTTTGCTATTGTCAAGAAGAGCTGCTATTGCTCCTTATTGTAATCAATCTTTAATTGCTCAATGGTTAGATTATGAAGGAGATACTTGGGGGCGTTATGGCGTTAAGCTGTGGCTATTGACAAGTTTAGAGCTTTGGCTGCAAAGTAATAAGTAAGATCGTGTCCGAGCGATTGCACATTATATTTGTAGGGACTTAGGCAGTGCCCATTAGTGTCAACTTAAGCCTGAAACCCCTGAGAATTCTCGCTTTTACCCCAGTCTAGATCCCCCTAAATCCCCCTTAATAAGGGGGACTTTGAGGATATTTCTTGTCCCCCCCTTATTAAGGGGGGTTAGGGGGGATCGAAACTTTGATACCAACAAGAGAGACGGCCGGTTTGACGTTAAGTTGACACCAATGGGCACTGCCGTGTCCTTTCCTCGTAACCCCACAAACCTCAACCAAAACTATCAACAACATAGATAGAACTCTCCGTACCACCTAGCAGAATCAAAGTGCTATCATCGCTGCCTATATCTCGACTTCCAGCAATTCCTCGATTCAGAATTTGAATCAGTTTCTGAGGACTAAACGATTCCAATTCTACATAATTACCTAATTCCAACCACTGCAATTCCTCAGCGGATAAATCTTGGCGGATTGCTGGCGGCAATTGTACAGCATCTCGTGCCGAACTCTCAGAACTTAGAACAAACATATTGTCGCCAGCCGCCAGAATTTGCTTCGGTAACAATCCAATATCAATAATTATCGCGCTGTTACCTGGGAACCAATTAGGACTCGTGCGTAGGTGGTTAACTAAACCAATTCCTTTGGGACTGCAATCGTGCAAAGCGTACACTTTTAAGTCGGGATTGCGGCGCAGCATTTCCATCGTTGTATCGAAGATACTTTGAGGATATCCGGTAATACTGAGGACTGCACAGTTGTTTTCAAAGTGAAAATAGTTGGCGATTAAGAATTGGGCAATTTCCGGGCGATCGCACACCAGCAATCTGTCAAAACTGTAAGCGCTGACATCGGGACTGACGGTGGCATTTTGATTTGTATCGCGGGAAGGTGGCAGCATTTTTGCGATCGAGGAGTTGATTTCTGTCCACTTATTAATCCAGTATTGAAACAGGTTGAATGTAAGAATAACTTCTTGAGTTAGTTTAGGAATTTTTAGGCTTCCCAAATAGATAGATAGGATTCCGATCGCAGAACTAGCGAAAAACACTTCGGAGGAATATAACAACTGACTCAAGCCGATCCCGCAGAGCATAAATATTCCTCCCCAAATTTGCAAAGCTCTTGCAAAAGTCTGCCGTTGTTTGTACGGATATTTTCGAGAACGGCTCTTCACAAAAAATATCGCTAACAATAAAATGTTTACTGCAAACATGGCGTAAATCAATTCAGTTGTCATTCCCAAAGACGATAAAAAAATACCAGCAAAAAAATAGCACCCAAAATTAGGAAATATACACAGATAAACCAAGCCAAACAAATTCTCATTTTGTACTCTAGATCGCTGATCTAAAAAGTAAAATAACTGTCGGGGAGTAAAAAACAGCGTATCGTTCACAGAAACATCGGCGATCGCCTTAGCAAACATGGGGTC
Source organism: Oscillatoriales cyanobacterium (assembly GCA_004292955.1). GTDB lineage: Bacteria > Cyanobacteriota > Cyanobacteriia > Cyanobacteriales > Microcoleaceae > Microcoleus. The sequence continues at coordinate 259,467 of RDXX01000009.1, forward strand.
AGTTATTTTTAAATTTGTCATTAGAGTTGGTTCAAAAGCAAACTGATGGCTGCATTGTTTACAGCGGCCGCGCCAGGCTGTGCGGTCTTTTAATTTATTGTCAGTTCCACATTTAATGCACTTCATAAAAATCTCCTATTGATTATTCAAAAACTTGATTGGCTAACAAAACGCTGTAATCTTCTCTGTGGCGAATTAGGCGATGTCCGCCATTTTCTAACAGCACTTCCGCAGGTTTGGGGCGGTGCAAAAAGTGCGACGACATGGCATATCCGTAAGCGCCAACATCCAAAATACCAAGGATTTCGCCAATAGTCAAAGCCGGAAGTTGACAGTTTTTCCCCAAATAATCTCGCGAATAAGTCGTATTGCCACAAACATCAGTAAAATGTAGAGCATCCCGACAATTCCAGGTATAAATTTCTCGATAACCACCATGAACCGACGGTACTGAAAGATTAGCAACAGTCGTATCTACACCGACAATTTGTTTAGCTTCCTGCCATTTTGTGGAAACAACTTGAGCCAGCAAAGTAGCACATCCTGCTACAGCGGCTCTTCCAGGTTCAATTATTAAGTCAATTGCGCGGTCTAATTGACTAATTCTACTGGTCAATTCTGCCCCAAATAGTTCCCAGTCAAAGGCTGTACCCCCGCTGTGGTAAGGATAGCCAAAGCCCCCGCCAAAGTCGAGATATTCCCAATCTGGCAATTGCTGGGCTGCGGCAATTATGGTATCAATTACTTGAGTAAAGGCTGCGGTTGAATTAGTGCCGGTACCGCGATAGAAATGTAAGCCACTTAGCTTTAATCCGGCTGTTTTGGCGATCGCAATTGCTGCGGGAAATTCGGGCGATCGCACTCCAATACGACTTTCCCCCGTTAATTCGGGCAAATTCAGCCTCAAACCCAGACTGGGCGGTTCTAAAGCCTGCTGGTTTTCCCTCAGAGATTGGTACACTTCGCAGCACAACTGCAACTGGCTAAGACTGTCGAAATTCAAAGTTTTGACACCCCATTTGAGAACTTGTTCCATCTCATCTCGGTGCAAATTACTGCCACTATAAACAATATTTTTGGGTGCAAAACCTGCCTGAATTCCTAAATAAATATCTCCCGGTGTATTGGCGTGCAATCCCCACCCGCTATCCCGAAAAATTTGCAGCAGGGCGATGCTACCATTGGTGACGCTGGCAAAACAAAATTGAGTTCGCGGATAGTCGATCGCCTTAGTAATGCGGTCAATAGTTCGGCGCAAAATGTCGCTTTGATAAACGTACAGCGGCGAACCGTAGGTGGCTAATAACTCTTGGGCTATAGCTAGAGTGAAAGGCGGTTGTTTGATGATTGATTTGCGATCGGTAATTGTTTGCATAAGTGTAAAGTATGTATTTAGTCCGCGAAGGCGGACTTGGTTTGTGTAGACGCGGTTTCAACCGCCGAGTAATCAAGGGAGTAGCTTTCATTCTCCCCACCGCTGACGGTAATTCCAAACCTGTCGAGGCAACCAAAAGGGATGATTCCAAGATTTATTTTTCACATTTTTACCTAAAATTTGCGATCGCCAATTTTGCCACATCACCAACAGCCAAATCATTTCCCCAATACGCCGCCCTTGAATTCCGGCTGCGAATTTGCCGGACATAATTTGAGCCGCTAAATCTGGTTTCCAGTGTTTCTCCGATCGCAACACGGCAGGATTCAACCAATCGCCGATGTCATGCCAAAATTCGTTAAAACACCACGAAGTTAAGGGCACGCCCATACCGCGCTTTTCCCGCCACACTATGTCCGCAGGTAGCCAATTTTCTACCGCCCGTTTGAGGATGTATTTCTCGCAAGCACCTCGCAAACACAGTTCTCCCGACAGTTGAAATGTCCAGTCTGTGAGGGCAAAATCGCAAAAGGGCGATCGCACTTTCAGACCAAAAGCCAAAGCCAAATTAGCAGCCCGCGGATGGATGTTCTGCGCCCCTTTCAGCATCAAACCTCCGCGGCGGAGGCGGTGCAGCAAAGACGCGCCCACAGAAGGATTAAGAGCCTCTAACAGCCAATCTTGAGGCTGCAAATCCTGAATTTGAGTGTAAATTTCCGGCTGATAAACTTTAGATTCGTATCCCCAAAGGCGGTGAAAAGTTCGCAAATATTGCAAGGCAAAAGTTTGGTCTCCGGCGGGATTTGCTGCTTGATAAACAGCCGCTGCAATCAGGGGTTTATTCGTCCAGCCTGCAAATAATTGATCGCCACCTTCGCCGTTAAAAACGATCGCGCATTCTTGACTCGCAGCCTCATTTAACAGGTACAGCGGGACTGTAACTCCGTCACCAAAGGGCAAATCTAAAGCTTTCACCGCAGAATGCAAGACTTGTTTAATCCGATGTGGCCTAGCATCTACTTTTACCAAGGGAATGTTCAGCGAATCGGCAACTTTTTGGGCCCAAGGATATTCGGGAATTCCGGCCTCGCCGAAGTCGAGAGTATAAGCGCGGACTTTGACTCCGGCTTTGATTAATAATGCTGCGACTACTGAGGAATCTAAACCGCCTGACAGAAATACTCCGACTGTTTCATTGCTATTGATGTCGGAAATTTGACGTTCAACGGCATCTTTAAGTAAGTTTTGTAATTGTGTTATTGCTTCTGCTTCGTCTTGTATTTTTTCTGAACTTTCTCGCCATTCTAACAAGCATTTTGATGGATTGTTCAGAATGACACCGCTATCTCGATCGCACTCCCATGTCAATTCGGTTCCGGCGGGAACTGCGAACACATTTTCTACAGGAGTTAAGGGAGTTGGAACGTAGGAAAAACAGCTATAACCGTACAAACTTGGAATGCTGATATCTGGTTTTTTGCAAATATTTAACAGCAGTTGTAAACTCGATGCAAACCAAATACTCTGCCCGATTTGCGTCCAGTAAAGTGTTACTCGCCCAAAGGGTTCTCGTCCCAAAATTAGGCAATTTTCGCGGACGTTTGCCCAGGCATCAGGTAACAGCAAACCGTTGGATGATGGATTAGTCGATAGCCCAGATGCTGAGAGGGCAGCGATTTGCCAAGTTTTAGCGCTTTTTTGGGTTGGCAAGTGCTGCGGGCGATCCTCTTCGAGGGCTTCGCTAACGCACTCCGTACTGACAACATTCCAAATTGGGTAATTTTCGTCGCCTGTGGTGGCGAAACTGGACAAATTATCGACTTTTTGGACTGGGATTTCTGTTGCAGATTGGCTAACTATTTTGGCTAGCAGTGCTTCCAATTTATCGCGGGAATCGCTGCCCCAGTATCCTATAAATTGACGCTTTTTGTTTATTTTTACCATGTTAAAATGAATCCATAGGCGAGTTTTTGATGATTATTTAACTTCAAAGGATGTACTGCCGATCGCCCGACTTTCAAGAAACATTTTAACTTGCCACTTTCCGGTAGCAGTAGCACTACCAATTTTGTAACGACAGTGAGTATTCCAAATGGATTTGTCGATTTCGCGAGTTTGATAGCGGTTTTGTTTGACAACTTGACCGCTGGGATCGATCCAATCGCAGGATATCGATAGTTTTTTGCCTAATGGTGCGTCTTTTAAGGTAGTACGGTAAAAGATTTCGGGATTGTTTTGGCGGGAAATAACAGTCAAATTGCCGCCATCATCCTGCACGGAAGTTATGCGGTTTTGTTGCATTGAAACGCGGGCGATCGCTTGTTCATTTTGGTAAATGTAGAATCCGGTAATTGCGATCGGTACCACCCCAACTACCACCGCTAACAATCCAAAAATCCACCGATTGCGTTGCTGCTTTGCCAGTGCTTCCCGACGCTGTAACTGGATTAAAGCCTCATCTAGCAACTCAGTCGGCAAGCCCAATTCCTGCAAAACTTGTGTGACTTCTTCGGAACTAAGTTCAGCCTCCCGGACGTTAGAAAGGCGTTCTACTTCAGCTACTATTTGCGTTAATTGAATTTGAGTCAGTCGATTTTCCATATATTAAGAAGCTGTAGGATTTTTTCATGAATGTGGTTTACTAACACCAGTCAATTAACATTATGAAACAGGCTGAGCTTCAAGTCAATTCATAAACATCATAATTTTGAACTCATAAAAGTCATAATTAATCGTTGGCGCTGTTGAATTTTGTTCGGAATTTCCCCAACCAATTGCTAAACTGAGCTTGTAGTGCGATTAAGAGCCCGATAGCTACGCGCACGCGTACTTTTGCCTAAAATGAACAACAGCCTAATCGAGTCCAATTCGATAAACACCCACTGGGATTGCCCCGAGTGCGAAGGCACAGGTACAGTCAACGGAGAAACTTGCCCCGAATGTCTCGGAGCAAAATACATTGATATTGATGCGCTAACTAGCTGGATGCTCGATTTTATGGAATCTCGCGGCTGCAATCCTGATGAAATCGACCAATTGCGAACCGAAAACCCAGACCCGCTGACATTAACATTTTGCCTCGAACTTTGTATCGCCCTTAAATAAACAACGATATCAAGTCTGCTTAATTGCTTATAAATCATTTACGGGCATCGGCCAAAGAGGGCATCGGCCAAAGAGGGCAAACAGTCGGAAAAAACGCACTCTACAAGTTGATTTAACTGAAACGAAATAATGCCCAATTCCCTATTCCCTATTCCCAATGCCCTATTCCCTAGATTCAGTGTCCCTGCACGGGATGTTGCCCGTAATAAGGCAAAGCATCCCACCAATCAGGGCGACTTCCTTGTTTCCACTCCCAATAAGCCAAATCCAACACGCCAGAAACCGACGCACCCAACTCGCTACCAACTTCAATCAACTGATAGGAACTTCCCCAACTTGCCAACTTTTCCTGCCAAGATTCAGGAGTCATCACCGTATCAGGAAACAACCCAGTTAAACCAGAATTACCGTTAACTGAATAAACCGCGCCAAACAATTGACCTCGCTGTGCGGGCATTTGCAGCGCAATATCCTGAGTTGACATAGATTTTTTACTGATATCATAAGCAACAGCCGCCAAAGTTGAAATAGTAAAAACCGGAATATTCAACTGTTGAGCCAAAGTTCGCGCCGTCACCATACCCATGCGAGTCCCCGTAAAACCTCCGGGCCCCTTTGCTACTGCAATAAAAGCCAAATCTGCCCAAGTTTGCGGCGCGATAAACTCTACTAAATACTGGTGTAAATCCGTTGCTAAACTGCGGCCCAAATTCCAAGTTTGGCAGCGATTATCGCCGGAAAAATTGCTGATTGCTAAACCTAATTCTGGTGTTGAGGTGTGCAACGCTAAGCCGTATTTTTTTACTAATGTTTTGTCTTGGGGATTGCTATTCACGATTACTGATAATTTTCCTTCACAAAAAACAGCGGCAATGCCACAACCAAGCAACCCAATAGAATGCCAAATATTCCCGTGTTTAAAATCCTTGAATTGCCCATGCCACCAGTTATCAAAAACAGCACTACTAAACTGGCAAATAAATTCTTGTTCGCAAATTCTTTGTCTTGAGAAACTTGATGTTTGACAACCATAAAACCGGATGCAACTATAAGCGCGAACCAAGAATTAAAAATGACTATTTGAGAGCCAAAGATAAACCAAACTAAAGCAAACATGAGCGAATCGAGCCAGAAATCCTGAGTTTTCAACTTCGGAAGCCAAAATTCTTGGGTAACAACTGGGGCGATTTTCTTGGCTAATTGATTGTGTTGCAGCCGCAGGAGTTTGTTTTTTAATTGAATTTTGGGATCGATTTGCAATACTTCCTTCCACTCGGGGACGCGAGAATTGTTTACTCTTCCCAACAGCTTAATGGTTGCGACTTTATTTAACTGCAAAGTGGTGAGTCTGGTGGCAATTATTTGGGATAAGTGCGGATAGTGAACGGGATTGTCTTGGGTTCTGTTGATGACGAGATTCAGCTTTTGCTTGGCTTGACTGATTTGGATTGTAACATTGTACGGGGCGATCGCCTCTTGTAAAGCTTGCTGAATTTCGGCTTGCTGTTCCCGACCCAAAAGCGCAGGTGTCGGGGCCAGTGCAGGCTTCGATTCTGCGCTTGTTTCCGGCGCATCCAGCACGGGCTGCGCGTCTAAATAGACCGGCTTGGGGTTCAACTGCCGGATGACTGCGGATGCTGAATTGTAGCGCCGGTTGGTGGCACTTTGGAGCATGGTGTCGAGGATGCGGCCGAAATCGTCGCTAACAGCACTCTTCAAATAATTGCGCCAAGCCCAGGAATCTTCGGCGCCCTCGAACAAGTCGAAGGGAGGAATGTGAGTCAGCAAGTGAATGCAAGTAACACCCAAACTGTAGATATCGCTAGCAAAAACTGCTTTTCCCATCAATTGTTCTGGGGCTGTATAAGCAGCGCTGCCGATAATTGTACCAGTTTGTGGCAATCCGGTTGCTGTTACTTTCTTTGCTGCACCAAAGTCTACTAAAACTATATCTTTTTGGAAAGGAGAGGGTTGATAGGAATTTTCTAAGGCGGGTAAAGGGGCGGGAGATAGGCGGCGGCGAATGATATTTTCTGGTTTGATATCGCGGTGAATGACTTTGGATTTGTGAACGAAGTGGATTACGGGCAATAAATCGTTGAGGATTTGTCGAATTTGGGTTTCGGTGAATGCTCCTTTTTGTTCTAATTCTTGAGCTAAATTTTTGCCGTCTATAAATTCTTGTACTAAATATTGTCTTCCCTCTTGTTCAAAATGCGCGATTAATTCGGGAATTTGGGGATGTTTTCCCAAGGTTTCTAGCTGGGCTGCTTCTTGGTGGAAGAGTTGGGCGGCTTTTTCGGCTGCGGTGTTTTGCGGGAAAAATTGCTTGATGACGCACTGCCCAAAAGTCTGGGGTTTGGTTTCATCAACTGCTAGGAAAGTTCTGCCGAAGCCTCCTTGCGCGATCGGCTTTATGGTACGGTAGCGAGATGCTGATGGCGATTGTTCGTTAGTTAACAACAATTTTGAGCCGCAACTTTGGCAAAATTCTGCATCACCGGGGTTTTGCGGATTCTGACAAGTTGGGTTTAAGCAATAGGACATTGGATTTTAGATTTTGGATTTTAGATTTTAGATTTAGGAATGGGGAATTGGGAATTGGGAATTGGGAATTGGGCATCGGGCATCGGGCATCGGGAATTGGGAATTGGAACTAAAAAATACCAACTGTTAACGAAGAGGGCGGGCACGGGGGCACTGCCCCTACCACAGGTCAAATGTCTACGGTCTACTAACAACTAATAACTAATAACTAACAACTAACAACTGTCAACTGTCAACTGTCAACTGTCAACTGACTCAAGTCGGTACGAGTTCGCCCGGCCGCAATTTTGCCCATTTGCCGATCTCTTGCTTAAAACTTTGACACCCGACTACATCCCATTCCATTTCTACTTCGTCTTGACGGGGGCGGATGTTGACGTTGATGGTGGGTTCTACGGGGTCGAAATCGGGTGTTTCGGTGAGGTGGATTTGTTCGTGCTGTCCTTCTACGGCGTGGTATGTGAAGCAGCGGTCTACATAGTGGCAGTTAATACAAATACACATTCTTGATATCCTCTGTGCATTTCAAAAAGATTGGTGAATTTTGAGCTTTCTGTTAATCTAGCGTAGCAAGAGTTTAATTGTTTGTAAGGAAAGTAGATTTTTGTTGCGATGCCGATGAATTTGCCACCTGCGTTATCTCCTGAGACTTGGCCGTTCGATTTGGAACTGCTGACACCGCCTGTTTATTTGGTGGGCGGCGCGGTGCGGGATGCGCTGCTGGGCCGCCGATCGCACTATTTTGATTTGGATTTCGTTATGTTAGCACGGGCAGTGAAAACTGCTAGAAAAATTGCCGATCGCACGAAAGGCGGATTTGTGTTGTTGGATGCGGAACGACAGATTGCGCGGGTGGTGTTTGCGGGCGGTACGGTGGATTTTGCACAGGCTTTCGGGGGGAGTCTGGAGGAGGATTTGCACCGCCGCGATTTTCGGATAAATGCGATCGCCTGCAATCCTTTTACCGGAGAAATCATCGATCCTTTGGACGGTCAAGCTGATTTGCGGTTGGGTTTGCTGCGGATGATTTCGCGATCGAATTTAGAGGACGATCCGCTGAGGTTATTAAGAGCTTACCGCCAAGCGGCACAGTTGGGTTTTGCGATCGAACCGGAAACTTTGCAGGCGATTCGGGAATTGGCGCCGTTGTTGAGTCGGGTGGCGGTGGAACGGGTGCGGACAGAATTAGGTTATTTGTTGAGCAATAATAACGGCGTTCCTTGGATTTGTAAGGGTTGCGAAGATGGGTTGTTTTCGATTTGGTTTGAAAGCGCGATCGACCGTTTCGATATCTTGACAAAAATTGACTCGTGTGCTGCTGAATTGGCGGCAATTTACCCGGAGTTGGAGAGAGAGTTTGGGCGATCGATTCGAGATACAATTAAAACGCCGTTGTTGGCGATCGGGAAGTTGGCTGTTTTGGCAAATTCCGACCCGACAATCGCTGAAACCGAGTTGCTGCGGTTGAAGTACAGCAATGCAGAGATTAAAAGTGCGATCGAGCTTTTGAAATATTTGCCACAACTTCAAGCACAACCGATTGCAGAAATGTCCTTACGAGAACAGTATTTCTTGTTTCGCGACGTGGGAATAGTATTTCCAATTTTAGCAGTTTTAGCCATGGCAGCGGGAATTGCGGTTGAGGAGATTGCACTGTTAATTAATCGCTATCTCGATGTCGGTGATATAGTCGCCCATCCCACACAATTAGTGAGCGGCAATGAGTTAATGGAATCTTTGAATATTCCCAGAAGTCCACGCATCGGTCAATTGTTAATGGAGATTCAATTAGCGCGGGTGGAAGGGAGAATTGCGACTCGCGAAGATGCCCTGAAATTGGCGTCAGACTTTGTTGCGGTACAGCCAGATTTGATATAAATACAAATCCCTAAAATGTATAGCGGTTATCAGAAAGATTAGGTACGTTGTTGGGCTTTAGCCCTCTGACTGCCGCATACAAAATACGACTTTGAAACCTCGTTGACTCCTAAATTCGCCTCGGCAGATTAAAGATGAGGTATGAGGTACGTTGTTGGGCTTTAGCCCTCTGACTACCGCATACAAAATACGACTTTCAAACCTCGTTTATCCCTGAGCCAGCCTAGTTTGTTGAGGATAAGTTTAAACCGCCGATTTATCTTTGAGCTCCGTGCTGTTTGAGTAACTTAACAATCTCCGGAGTTGATGATTTGTAAGCAATACTTAAGGCAGTTGCACCATTTTTATTTCGAGCGTTCACATCTGCACCTTTTGAAAGAAATAACTTCACTAATGCAGGTTTTAATTGCGGAGAGATACCAGTATTGGATTGCACAATTCTCATCAACAGAGTAGTATTATCGTAGGGATCTGGAGCGTTCACATCAGCACCGCGATCGATCAATAATTTTACAAGCTCAATATTTCGACCGGAGACAGCGCTGTACAGTAAACCTGATGGTACTTGGGCTTTATTCTTGAGAAGTAATTCAATTATCTCTTGCTTCTTTTTTTCAGACTCAAACCTATTGATTACAGAAAAAAAGGTGTTATCATTCACCTTGGCGCCTCGCTCGATCAAGGCTTTCATTGCTTGAGAATTGCCACTTTCTGCTGCGATGTTGAGTGCTGTTTGTCCAGTATCGTGACGGGGGAGATCGATCGCCTCCATGTCTGCACCGCTGGCGATTAAAAGGTCGATCGCCCCGCTACCCCGTCCAGCAGCCGCCGCGTGCAGGGGCGTTTGTCCTGATTTGTCGAAATCCCTTACATCCAATCCTTTTTGGAGAAACAACTGTACAATTGCCTGATTTGGGCCAAAAGCAGCCGCGTGTAACAGTGTTTGGTTTAAATAAGTCTTGAAATGGATATCTGCATTTTTTGCCAAGAGCTTTTCGACTGCTGCGCGATCGCCCGTGTAAGCAGCACTAAACAGCAAAATGTTGATATTATCTATTTTCGGCAATTCCCATTCATCTAACATATCCCCAATTCTCACCCGATCGCCCTGCCAACTCACAGACACAAGTTGCACCATGTCAACACTTGTACTATTCAACTCTTTTCCAGCCGCATCCAACAGAAATACATCGCAGGGGGCATCACTTCCTCCACCGGGCATAGAAAACAGCATCGGATATCTGAGAATCGCGATCGAATATTTGCCATCAGGACTAAATTCGGCCGTGCGAATACCCAATTTCATAATTTGTCGGGGGGCAACGGAGAGGATAATTAACAAGCCTAAAATACCAAGACAGCCAAAACGAAAGAAACGCATAATTATCTTAAGGTAGCTTATGCGATCGACTATAGCAGTGCTAAATGAGTCGTAAAGTTTTTTACCCCACCCCAACCCTCCCCTTATTAAGGGGAGGGAGTAAGAAATTTACAAATGATTTAGGATTGCTATATAACTTTTAACCTATGTCGGTCGATCGCACTTTGGGAATTAGCAAACAACGATCGCGATCGCACCTGCAAATCTTTCAGCAGCATGGTGACGCCAGATAGAGCGACTTTTGGACGATCGGCAAAATTTACTGCAAGCTAGACTAGAGTTGTAATGGTCGTTCTCGATCGACAATTTACAACAACTCATCAAAAAACATTCATCCAGCAAAGTCCGGGAATTCCCGTTGGAGCTTGTGCTGGTTGTTCCCTTCGTGTTACTACTGAGTTACGAAACTTCCGCATATCCTCGGCGAGGAACTAAGCTTTTCCCAAGTCTGAGCAATTGCTGCATTCCTATCCGCTGTTTCCGTTAAACTTTGGTCAGGAACCCAACTCTAAAGAGATTGGGCTTGCAAGAGAAATCAAGTAAGCCATTCTGACCAGCCTAAGTCTTCACTGACTACGTTATTTGGGTCACGACACCCTGTGGATGCGACGCCAGTCTCCTGCTCTGTCGCTAGTGGTTAAACAGTTTTAAGGTCACTGAAACAGTGCTGCTAGCCCAACAAGCCCTTATAACATTGGCGAGGCGAACATTACCCCGCAAGGGAGGCTCCACAAGAGCAAACATTATGCGTACAGGGTTGCAAGGTTTGAAACGGTAACTGTCCCGTTGAAAGTGCATTACAAAAGTACACCAAACCAAGCAACTCCAAGGCGGTAATGGCAAGAAAGATTCAAGGCGGTTGAAACCGCCCGGGTTGTTTCCCTCTCAGGTCTAAAGACTCTGAGTTTCTCACTTACCGAATAGTTTGATGATTTTTGAGCGCCTTGAAATACTACAGCCAACATCCTAACGCTTTCTCGATCGACTATCTCAACGACTTACGAGGAGCAATTCTCGCCTCACCTTACTTTGCAACCAACAACCTCAACCGCGATTTCATCGGCACAAAAGGCTTTTCCGTGGTATTTGGGCGCGCTCAAATCGCCGAAGTCGAGCGCCGATTCCCGTTGTTCAAACCCTATCTAGACCAAGCATTACAGCCGGAATGCAACGCTTTTTACCTCAATCCCCTGCTTCTGGGCGAAGGTTCCCGCGTCGATCCGCATATCGATCGATCTTTGCGATCGTACTGCAAAACGGTTGAACCTCCCGCCGCCGTCAGCGTTTTGTACGTACAAGTTCCCCCAAATTTGCAAGGCGGAGAATTGATACTCCGGCGCAACAAACAGCAAGTCGGACAGATTAAGCCACAAGTCAATTCACTGATCTATTTTCAAGGAGATTTGACACACTCAGTCAACGCCGTAAAAAGTAGCGGGACTCGCTTAAGTTTGGTTTGCGAACAGTACAGTTTGAGCGCCACAGAATTACAAGATATTCCCGGATTTACAATCGAGTCTCGGGCCGCGAAAGCAAAGAATAAGTGAAGTTTATTCGATAATTGATATCTGATCCAGTGAATGAATCAAAATGCTTGTAGGGGCGGGTTAACCAACAATTTATGGCTCAAACCAACAATCTCATAAACCCGCCCCCACCACGCGACAAAATTAGCTCGCGCGCAATTCAACGGACATGAAATGAGCTAGTAGCTAGTAGGGTGCGTCAGCTTTGAACTCTCAATTATTGACAAAATAACCCGCTGCTGACACACCCTACAACTCAAATTCTGCCGTTATGTGCGATCGGGCGATCGCCACCTTGGAAAAAAAACTAAAATTCTGTAGCCTACGATACATTTATTTTCTTAATGATTGTTTACAATTTCCAAGTGTAGATTGTGTACTCTCCATAATTCCCCAAAACCCTAAACAAGTGCGTTGTTTGGTGGACAGCGATTTATCGATCGTCGAACCATTAAAAACCATAAGTAGTTTTGACCAGAATTCATAGGAATTAACTCGCACAAAATTTTTGAGCTTACCAGGGTGAAAATTAGCCAGCAAATCTGTGCAGCGCCGACATCTACGATGTTGACTCAAATTAGTACAGTCTCCAGTCATCTATTTGCTTGCTAATAATCGAAATCCAACCGCATCTATGGAACACCGGATTCTCACCAACACCGACGGCGAAGAGATTCCGCCTCGCTCCTCCAATCTTTGAGAGCCAGCCAAACAAGGCATTCTCCAAAAAGTTAGGTCAGACTAAAAATGTTGGTAAATCCAACATATTCGTCAACGGTTAGAATTGCACTAACCTATATTTTTTCACAGCTACTCGTCCTTAATTCGCATAAAAATAACCATGAGTGGAAACGAATCGCGCATTCAAGCAATTTCTCAAATCGTCAACCGCCAAATAACTCCTGCAAAGCCTCCCAAGCGGTTAGAAGAAATGTGGGCAACAGACGTGTTTAGTCTGAGCAAAATGCAAGAAAGCCTGCCCAAAAGCATTTTTAAATCAGTCAAAAATACCATTCAAACAGGTACAACACTCGATCCTTCCGTAGCCGATGTAGTTGCAGTAGCAATGAAAGATTGGGCTATTTCCAAAGGAGCCCTCTACTACGCCCACGTATTCTATCCACTAACAAATAGCACCGCCGAAAAACACGACGGTTTCATCTCCGTCCAAAGCGACGGCTCCGTCATCTCAGAATTTGCAGGTAAACTGCTAGTACAAGGCGAACCCGACGGTTCATCCTTCCCCAACGGTGGCATTCGCTCCACCGCAGCAGCTCGCGGATACACAGCCTGGGATGTCACCAGCCCCGCCTATGTCATGGAAACAGACAACGGCATGACATTGTGCATTCCCACTGTTTTCATCTCCTGGACAGGTGAAGCCCTAGACAAGAAAACCCCGCTTTTGCGCTCCATTGCTGCCATGAACAAAGCAGCAACCAGAGTCTTAAAACTGCTAGGAAATACCGAAGTCGCTCCCGTAAATTCCAGTTGCGGTGCCGAGCAAGAATACTTCCTGATCGATTCCAACTTCGCCAACAGCCGCCCCGATTTGTTATTAGCAGGTCGCACCCTGTTTGGCAAGCCTCCTGCCAAAGGTCAGCAATTTGACGACCACTATTTTGGAGCAATTCCAGAGCGCGTTCAAGTCTTCATGCAAGAAGTAGAAGAAAGAATGTACCGCCTGGGAATTCCTGCCAAAACTCGCCACAACGAAGTAGCACCAGGTCAGTTTGAAATTGCACCCTTTTTTGAAGCAGCAAACGTCGCCAGCGACCACCAACAATTAACCATGACAATTCTCCGCAACACCGCGAAGAAACATGGTTTTATGTGCTTGCTGCACGAGAAGCCTTTCGCAGGAATCAACGGTTCCGGCAAACACGTCAACTGGTCAGTCGGTAACGCCACCCAAGGCAACTTATTAGATCCAGGCGATACACCACACTCCAACATACAGTTCCTAGTTTTCTGCGGCGCTGTAATTCGCGGCGTTCACAAATACGGCCCCTTGTTGCGCGCCGTAGTTGCAACTGCTAGCAACGACCACCGCTTGGGCGCCAATGAAGCTCCGCCAGCAATTATCTCTGTCTATTTGGGATCCCAATTAGAAGATATCTTCGATCAAATTAGCAAGGGGGGTATTAAGGATTCCCAAGGTCGCGGAATCATGAATTTAGGCGTAGAAACACTGCCTGTTTTCGTCAAAGATGCCGGCGACAGAAACCGGACTTCGCCCTTTGCCTTTACTGGAAACCGCTTTGAATTCCGCGCAGTAGGTTCGGGTCAATCTGTTTCCGGCCCGCTGGTCGCGATGAATACAATTCTCGCAGATTCTTTGGACTGGGTTGCTAACAAATTAGAAAGCGCTTTGACCAACGGAACTGACTTGAATGCTGCCATCCAAACACTCTTGAAAGAAGTGATGGACGAGCACGGCGCTGTGGTATTTGGCGGCAACGGCTATTCTGAAGAATGGCACAAAATGGCCGTTGAAGAACGCGGTTTAGCTAACTTGCGGACTACCGCTGATGCTTTGCCCGTATTGAAGGCAGAATACATTGAGGACTTGTTTGAAAAGACAGGTGTTCTCACTCCGGTTGAATTGGAAAGCCGTTTTGATGTGTATGCAGAGCAGTATATACTGGCTATTGAAGTCGAAGCAAAACTGGTCGGCAGCATTTCCAAAACAATGATTTATCCGGCAGCGGTGAGATATTTGTCGGATCTTTCTAACACAATTGCTGGCTTGAAAGAGATTGGCATTGAATTAGAAAAGGCAACTGCTCAACAAGTCGCGACGCTGGTTAAGTCGATGATGGATACTGCGAGCAAGTTGAGTGATGCTTTGAGCAAGCACGATTTTGCTACAACTGAAGAGCATATGCAGTATGCTTCGCAAACCATTCGTCCTTTGATGGATGAGGTTCGTCAGTATGCTGATGCTTTGGAAGCTGAAGTGGCTGATGATTTGTGGCCGCTTCCTACTTATCAAGAAATGCTGTTTGTTAAGTAAGCTGTTGGGCATCTAAATTGTATTTTTGGGGCGGGCTTTCTGGCCCACCCCACAAGACTTTTCTTAAACTTGACTATACAATTTCAATGCACTTGTGCTTAATCGCAAACCTGGTTAATTTCTGGTGAGATTTGTGGGGACACGGCAATGCCGTGTCCCTACAATATTATTTTGGGGTAGGGACACGGCACTGCCGTCTCCTTTGATGTTATGGTTAAAAACTTTATTTTAATCAACGCCCTACAGTTGCTATCAACCGGATTTCAGCGCTCCCGGCAAACAGGCAAAGCAGGCTTCGATCGCTGCGGAACTTGAGCCATTTGATTGTATGCTACAAGCGTTACTTGTCCATCAGCATTTATCACCCAACCTTGAGCGGGAATCACTGGCTGGGGCTGAATTTCTATTTCTGCTTTTGTACCCTGTAGATTTTGACTGCTACCGACGGCCGGTTCCACCCAACTAAACAGGGTAGAATCGCTGCTGAGCAAATCATTTGGGTTCGCAGGTATTCCTCCTTTACCAGTAATAGTAAACTCACTTCCCGCCCCTTGAGTGCAAGGATTAGCTACAATTAACGCCTCTGGAGAGATAACATTTTGTGGCAATTCTACCAATCCTTGAGCCGGATTGACACCAGAAGTGCTAAACGTTACTGCCCCTTGCAAAGCCGGGCCAGCCTGTTGCGAAATAGCCGCGATGTCGCTAGTGGGAATTAAAGAAGTTGGATTCACTTGTAAGTTAGCAAATTCAGCATCAGTCAGTCCTAAACTGCTTCTAGCTGCTTCGCGATTAATGCTCGTAAAACCAAATATATTCGGTACATTGACTGTAACTTGTCCGCCCCTGGCTGTGCGAGCATTGGCTGTAATATCGCTATTTTCACGCGGGAGGGCTAACAAAATATCGCTATTAATTCTGATATTTCCACCTTCAGAAATACCAGCATCGGTGGTAATTCTGCTATTGCGCCGCAACTGGATGGATCGCGATCGCAGATTAATATTTGCCCCAGTACCAGATACGGTTGTACCATCAATGCTGGCTTTGTTATCCAGGGCGATCGCATCAGCAACAACGTTGATATTGCCAGCGCGTCCCGATCCAATACTTGCCACATTGACCGTTGCCCCATCCCTAATAATCAATTGATTAACATTCAGATTCAACGAGCCCGCATTCCCCGTAGCGTTGGGATTGACAAAACTAAACGCCCTGCCAGCCGAAGCCTCAATTCTACTGCTGAACCGACCGTTATTCCCACTGCCTTGGACTTCTGTGCGATCGGCATTAATCGTAATATCTCCCGCATCTGCTGCACTCAAAGAACCCGCAGTAATAATGCCCCCATCCCGCAGAGTGAGCCTGGGTGTAGAAAGGCGGATATCTCCACCTCTACCAGAGCTTGTAGTTTGAGTGCCAAGAACACTCGGTGCGAAGCCCGCATTCCCCCCTGTCAAAACTCCAGACACGCCGCTCACTTCGATCGAGTCTGAAGCTCTGATAGTTAAAGTTCCTCCTGGCCCCCCACCGGTAGAAAACACATTTTCACCAATAATCGTACCCGTCGATAAAGTAATTACAGCTCCATTAGAAACAGTCAGCCGCTTAGTGTCGATCGTAATATCCCCAGCTTTCCCCTTTCCATCGAAAGAGCTAGTAGCCAGAGTAGTTTGCGCCGTACCTCCACCCAGACTCCCCGACAATTCTACAGATTCATTCGTTTTAATCGCGATATTCCCCGATGCTCCATCACTACGGCTGATGCCGATCAGACTGGCTCCATCGCGCATGATTAACCGTTGTGCGTCAACAGTGATACTTCCGCCTTGGCCGGTACTTCCACGAGTTGTGCCGCTGTTGAGCACTGAACCGATCAATTCGACGGTGTTAGCACGGATATTCAGATTTCCGGCATTTGCAGCAGTAAAGGTACTGGTACCGCCCAGTGCCCCATCGCGCAGCAGCAGCCGAGGAGTGTCAATGTTAATATTTCCAGCGGCTCCACTACCAGCAGTACCAGCACTCAGCATAATTTGCGGGTCAAAAGGGTTGAACGCTCCAGAGGCTAGATATTGGCTATAAACCCGCTGATAGCCTTCAATTCCCAGCCCGCTCATTTCTACTGAGTCAGTAGCGTGGATGTTTAAATTGTTCCCCTTCCCATCTCCGAGTGTGGCGCTGAGAATTTGCGACCCTTTATCTACTCGCAAGTTTTGGGCATTAATATCAATACTTCTGCCATCAAGATTTCCGAGTGTTAGGCTATAAATTCCTGAACTACTGACGGTGACATTAGAACCTCTGATGTCAATTTTTCCACCGCCTAATCCGCTGGTATTTATCAATGCACCGTTCATTTCAATGTTGCCAAAGTTCTGAATATTGCTGTAGTTTAAATTCAGACCTAAAGCTGTTGGTTCAAATTGTACTAAACCTGGAGTTTTCACACTTCCTAATAATATTTGTCCGGTATAAGCTGTTAAATTGCCGCCGTTTAGTTGAATGTCTCCACCAATTAAGGCTAAAGTTTGACCGGGGTCTACGGCTAAACCAAGTTTGTTAGAAACAGGAACCTCTATCGGTAGTGGTGGTAAGGTTGGTGTGGGGCCAATTGCTTGGGAAGTGTTGACAATTGTACCGGGATTGTCTCGAAATCTCAAGCCCACAGGAATATTAATCGCTAATAACGGCACGGCGCTGGGGTTCGCGCTGCTAAATTCAAAGCCATTATTAAACAGAACGCTATCAGCAGTTGAACCTAAGAATGAGCCGCGCAAATCTAACCGCGCATTGGGGCCGAAGATAATTCCTTTCGGATTAATTAAAAATAAGTTGGCGTTTCCTTGTACTCCTAATGTTCCTAAAATATTGGAAGAATTGCTACCTGTGACGCGGGTAAAAATGTTAGCAATGCCGTTAGGATTGGCAAAATATGCGCCTCTACCTTCACCGACGTTGAATTCGCGGAAACTGTGAAATAAGCTAGAACCGCGACTTGCACCGCCTTCTATGCGGTCTGATGGTAGGTTATTGATGCTGTCGGAGACTGTGCGGGAGTTTTCAGTTGCTAAAGTGCGATCGGGGATGATTTGAGCAATTGTGGCAGTGGGAAATAGCAATAAGAAAGCAAAAAATAGAGTAGAAGATAGGCGGGGCATTGTTTAACCTCTCTTAGAAGTTACGCTGCTGAATAAAATTGGACGATCGACATTAGATATCTGGCGAAAAACTAATCTCGAACAGGCTTTCCGGCCTGTTGCACAAGAATTATACCAGATGTCTAATTGTATTTTTCAATCAGCCGATCGCCCTGAACTCAAATTCCCCTAAATCAAACGATTTGTTTGCTCGCGGGTTCCCCCGTACCAGGAGGTACTACTGAATCGCCAAAAGCAATCCGCAGAAAAGGCGGAGCCAAGAAAGTCGTCAGAATCACCATGATAATAATCGAGACTTCCAACGGCTTATCCAACACCCCACTCGCCGAACCAATTCCGGCAAAAACCAAACCGACTTCGCCCCGAGGAATCATCCCAACTCCGATCGCCAATCGATTGATTCCGGGCACACCGAACACCACCCAACCAGTCACAATTTTGCCAACAATCGCCACCACAATCAAGAAAGCCGCAATCAAAAGGCCGGCGCGATTATCCGGCACTGCTGGGTTCAAAACTCGCAAATCGGCCCTAGCTCCCACTGTCACAAAAAAGATGGGGACAATGACATCTGAGATGGGTTTCACCAATTCATCCAACTCTGTGCGCGCATCGCTTTTATCCAACACCAAACCAGCCGCAAACGCACCCAAAATCGCTTCCAGATGAATTGCGTTGCCCAGAAATGCCATGAATAAGGCGAAAATAAAGGCCGGGATAATAATATTGCCGCGAGTTTTGAGTTGGCCCACCACCGCCGAGAAGGTTTTGTCGAAGACACCGCCCAACAGAATCGAACCTAACAGAAATACAGTGGCGCTGACAATCAAATAGATGACATTAACAACATCAATTTCACCAGTTTTAGCTAAGCTAGCGACAACAGCTAGGACAATAATTCCCAGCACATCATCAATCACTGCCGCACCGACAATAATTTGACCTTCTTTAGATGTCAGTTGTCCTAAATCAGACAACACTTTCGAGGTAATTCCGATGCTGGTTGCTGTCAAAGCCGCACCTGCAAAAATTGCCGGAATTGCTGGAGTGTGGAAAATTACCATCAAGCCAACAGTACCTGCGGCAAAGGGAACAGCCACGCCTACACAGGCGACAACGACGGCTTGAACTCCGACTTGTTTTAGTTGATTGAGATCGGACTCTAAGCCAATTTCAAACAGCAGAATAATTACGCCTAATTCGCCCAGCACAGAAATGATTTCACTCTGCGACTCAAAGACACTGGTAAGGGCGGCAGGGGATAGATGGTTGAGCGATTGTAGAACACTCATAATCCCGGAGTCTGAAGCTGACAGCCCGCTTTCGGAAAAAACGATCAGGTGTAAAGCAGACACCCCGACAATTACCCCTGCTACCAATTCACCCAATACGGGCGGTAAATCGAAGTTTCTCGCTACTTCTGCGCCGAATTTACTGGCGATATAAATCACTACTAAACTGAGCAAAACTCCGCTGAGGACGATCGGCGAATTTTCGGGATCGACTGTTGCTAGCAAAGGTATGGGAGCAATTAGCGGTGCTATCCCTGAACTGAAAGCTGTAATTGTATGGTTCACAAACATGAGTGATGTGATGGTAATAAAGATGATTCTACGCTGATTGATGATTGAATTTATGAAGTGTAGTAGGGACACGGCGCCGTGCCCATAGGTGTCAACTTATGACTACAACCCTTGATAAGTCTCGTTTTTACCTGAGTCCAGATCCCCCTAAATCCCCCTTAAGAAGGGGGACTTTGAGAAGACTCCTGTCCCCCCCTTCTTAAGGGGGGTTAGGGGGGATCTGGCTTTAATCGTCAAACAATAGTCTCTGAATGGGTTTGACGTTAAGTTGACACTAATGGGCATTGCCGTGTCCCTACGGGGATTGAGCGATAGGCGGGTGTACTTCATAAATGTGGAATTTGCTGTATCAAGCAAAACTTGAAGAACCCAAATCTGGGGGAACATCCTGCCATCTTCCTTGTCCTACTGCTTGAATTGCTTCTTTTAGCATGATATCGCCGGTATAAATTGCTCTACCAACGATCGCACTTTTGACACCAATTGGTTCCAAAGCCAACAAACTTAACAAATCTGCGATCGAACTGACGCCGCCGGAAGCAATCACCGGAATCGAGATGGCGCTAGCAATTTCCCGCAAAGATTCCAAATTCGGCCCTTCCATGGTGCCGTCGCGGTGAATGTCGGTGTAAATAATTTCAGCCGCCCCTAATTCTGCCATTTTTTGCGCCAATTCTGTCGCTAAAACTTCGGAAGTTTCCAGCCAGCCTCTAGTCGCAACTTTACCGTTTCTGGCATCGATTCCGACGAGAATTTGACCTGGAAATTCGGCACACAATTCACCGACTAATTGCGGTTGTTCGACGGCGACAGTGCCGAGAATGGCGCGCTGAACGCCTAATTTGAGAATTGCCGCGACAGAAGGGCGATCGCGCATTCCGCCTCCTAATTGACAGGGAACGTCTACTGCGCGGACGATCGCCTCAATGGCTGCTAAGTTTACAGGATGACCTGCTTTTGCCCCATCGAGGTCTACCAAATGCAGCATTGTGGCGCCTTCATTTACCCACTGTCTGGCGACTTCGACGGGATTTTCGTTAAAAGTTTGGGACTTGGCGTAGTCTCCCTGATAGAGTCTGACGCATTTTCCGTCCAAAAGGTCGATCGCTGGAATTACATTCATAATATTTGGGAATTGGGGAATTGGGGAATTGGGAATTGGGAATTGGGAATTGGGAATTGGGAATTGGGAATTGGTAATTGACTGCTGTCAACTGTCAACTGTCAACTGTCAACTGTTTAAATACCTTCACAACCGCTATTTAAATGAAACATAATCGATGACGATAGAGTTGACCACAAAGGAGTATCAATCTCAGCTTCTCGCAAAGCTTCAGCCGTCCAGTCATTGCAAGTTCTCAAAATAGAGTAACTGCCTTTTGCTTCATAAAAACTGTCAGTGTTGTAGTAGCCGTAGCTGATTTTTATTTTATTACCTGCTGCGTCTAATTGGAATGTATTTTTAAGGAAATTTACCAGCCTCCGATAATTTTTCCCACTAATTTTAACACATTTGGTTTCTATATCTTGAGGAAAAACTCGATAACCTTGAACGTGGAGGGTAGACGGAGTAGGGAGAAATAGAGCATTGAAAGCTATAACTGGGTTGATGGTTGCTGAGGTGGGACTTTCCAGCATAAAAGCTCGATCTCCCCAGCCAAAAGACAAATATTTATAATCATAATTTGCCTCTCGTCCTATTTGTGTAATTGGTAAATATTGATTCCAGTCAAAGTATTGATTTTTAACTGGAACGATGATTTCGGTGTGGATGCCTTGGTTAGAAACTTGTACGCTAACTGTGCAATTTTTTTGCGAGGATTGTTCCCACTTTCGGGGAGTCAGGTAGCCGATTGCAGCAAGGATAGCAATCAGACATAAATTAAGAATACAAATGCGGTAAATTAATTTAGTGTTAAACATTATATCTATTTTCAAGGTTCGTAGTGAGGACTTTAGTCCTTAATAATCTTAAGAAGAAGGACTGAAGTCCTCACTACGAACGAAGAAGAAGAAGGACTGAAGTCCTCACTACGAACGAAGAAGAAGAAGGACTGAAGTCCTCACTACGAACGGTTTTAAACAGGCGGGCGTTGCATCTTTGTGGGAAAGAATTCTTGCAGGGCAGAATTTCGCTGTTCGGGAGTTTCGCTGGCCCAATTTGACAAGCTTTCATAGAAAAAGAAGGAAACTCCTGCAAAATTCCTGTTTCGGACTGCTTGCACTTGCTCTTGAATTTGTGACAGCGGAATAGAACTGTTTTTCAAACCTGTTAAAATACCGATCGCAGTTGGAATGTGCTTTTTGGCGAGTTTGACTTCTTCCCGTTCCAGTTCGGCATTAAAACGCTTGATATCGCTGCGATACACCTGTACTATAAGTTCTTCGATGTAACCGCGTCTTTCCCAGGTAAACCAGTCCTGCAAGTGGGCGGGTAAAGCAAAGTGCAAGGGATTGGGAGATAAACTAATAATACATTTTTGTTTGCGGGATTTGATGGCGCGGGAAATTTGCCCCATGAAGTCGTTGATTTTGTCGGCGCGCCAGCGGATCCAGAAGGTTTCGCGGGCGTCATTGGAGGGAGGACTTTTGATTTGTTTTTCATACATTAACACTGTTTGCGGCTCGTAGCCAAACTCTACGGGCAAACCGAAATGGTCGTCAAATTGAATGCCATCTAGATCGTAATTATCGACGATTTCTAAGATTAAATCTAAGATAAATTTCTGAACTTCCGGATGAAAAGGATTCAGCCAAACTCGATCGTGCGTGCCTTCTTTCCAAATAGTTGAACCGTCGCGTCGCGTCGCCAGCCAGTCAGGGTGAAGTCTGGCTAATTCCGATTCGGCGGGAGCCATGAAACCAAACTCAAACCACGGGATTACTGCTATACTTTTTTTGTGGGATTGTGCTATAATTTCTTTGAGAATGTCTCGGTCTTGCAATCCTGGTGATGGGTCGATCGACTTTCCGAATACTCGTTTGGCTACAGCGCTGGGATAAAGCGTATAGCCTCCTTGCCAAACCGTAGGATAAATGGTGTTAAAGTTGAGTTTGTCCAGTCGATTTACAGCGTCAATGATGTTGCTGGGGGAGAAAATAACGTCGCTGTCAATATTAGTCAGCCAGATGCCGCGCAATTCGGTGGTTGGGGTTTTGGGTGCAGTTTGAGCTTCCATTCGGGGGGAGAAAATTGCGGCGGAGGTAAGGGCGATCGCAAAAACAACTATTAAAGCCAGTATCCGCCGCCATTTGTGCAGTTTAATCATCAATTTTTCGCAAACACCACAATCTAATATCATACTGTAACGTTCGCACTGCAAACCTGACTTTCTTGAACCCGCGGAGGCGGGTTTTGTCTGTATAGTCGCGGTTTCAACCGCCGAGTCTTTCTTCAACCCGCCTCCTCGGGTTTTGTCTGTCTAGTCGCGGTTTCAACCGCCGAGTGGCAATTTCATCACTTGGCGGTAGTGCGATTCAATCTCGCCCACCATCGGCGATTGGCGCTTGCTACTCCACTCGCTGCGATCGAATAATTGCCGCCTCAAACCATCAACATCAATGGTTTTCACCTTACCTTCAGCGACAATTTGTTTGCCGTTTACCCAAACGCTATCTACCGTATTTGTCGGGCGTCCCAAAATTAGCAAACCAATCGGATCGGTGCGCGGCAACAATGATAAACTGGTTAAATCGTACAGCACTAAATCGGCTTTTTTGCCGACAGTTAGCGAACCCATTTTATCGCCCAGATTCAAGCCTTTTGCTCCGCCCAGCGATGCCATTTCTACAGACTGGCGCGGTGTAATCCAGTGGCGGTAATCCAAATCCGTAATATTGTGCAGAATTGAACCCATTTTAATCGCTTCCAGCAAATCTTGAGAGTCGTTGCTAGCGGCGCCGTCGCAGCCAAAAGATACGTTTACTCCGGCTTTGCGGTATTTCAAAATCGGTGCAATCCCGCTTCCCAGCCGCAGGTTGCTGAGGGGATTGTGTACGACTGTCGATTGGGTTTCTGCCATAATTGCAATATCAGAATCGTCCAGCCACACGCAGTGCGCTAAGGAAGTGCGCGGACTTAAATAACCGATTTGTTGCAAATGTTCGACAGCGCTACAGCCGTATTTTTCGCGAGCTAACTGTTTTTGAGCGGGCGTTTCTAAGAGGTGGGCGTGCAGGCAAAGATTGTAGCGATCGCCCAAATCGATGCAGCCTTCAAACAAAGCATCAGAACACAGTTGAATTCCCGTCGGTGCCAGCAATATATTAACACCTTTTTCTGGATAGTGAAACTGTTTGATAGCTGCTTCCATGAGTTCCAAAGTTGCATTTGTCGAGCGAATGTAAGCCGCGTGCTCGATGCCACCCTCGCCCGCAGGCATTCCCGCTGTCAGGGATTCATCTTGAATTAACGGCCCGATAAAAGCGCGGATGCCGATTTCTTGATAAGCGCGAACTGCGGCGGCGATCGTCTCTAATTCTTGCCCCGGAATCAAAACTAAATGATCGACTACGCTTGTGCCGCCCGAGAGCAATGTTTCTACCGCAGTTCCCAAGGCACTCAAGTAAACTTGTTCCGGATCGAGAGGCGTGAAATCGTACAGTTCGCCAATCCACAACTCCAGCGGTAAAGGCGGAATAATCCCGCGCTGCCACATTTCAGAAGAGTGCGTGTGCGCGTTGACAAAACCGGGCAGCAGCAGCTTATTTTTGCCATCGATTGCTGTTTCTGTAGGAGCTAAATTTTGGGCGATCGCACTTATGCAATTATCGGCCACTTGCACGTCTGCGGTTTCATAACCACTCTCAACCGGAATCAAAGCATTTTGGATTGTAAAACTCATATATTTACCCTTTCTGGTGAATTCACATCTCTTTCTATTTTAGGACTAGATCATCTTCTTTTATCTCGTTCTCAGCCTTTTAAATATCGTTTAATCTCGTTCCCAGGCTATGGCTGGTAATGCATATAAGCGAGAAAGAGCCTCGCCTGTGGTTTACTGGAGGTAGAGCCTCCTGCAAGGAATTTCCAGGCTATGGCTGGGAACGATAAAATAGCCTGGAAACTAGAAACTTTTTGCCTAAATTTGGTTAATTTCAATAAAGCATCAAGTAGATCGAAACAGTTACGTTTGATACTGAGACTTAATCTTAGCAAAGATTTAAGATATCGCAAGTTAGCAACAATCAAAGAGTTATAAAATTGAAGTGGTTTTTCAGTCGCAATCTAATATGAATCCAGATAGCCTCCGCACCTTGGGCGTTGCGCCAAATGCTTGGAAAGTTGATGCTAAAATTGCCGACATCACCCGATCGCCGATCGCGCCTCAACCTGTTACCCTAGAAACAGAAACGAAAACCCTGCGATTGGACTTAGCAAAAGCAGCGATGCTAGTGATAGATATGCAAAACGATTTCTGTCACCCCGACGGTTGGCTATCACACATCGGCGTCGATGTAACCCCTGCGCGCACTCCAATTAATCCTTTGCAAAATTTGCTGCCAAAATTGCGATCGCACGCAGTACCCATTATTTGGATAAACTGGGGAAACCGCCCCGATTTGCTCAATATTAGCGCAGCTTCGCGCCACGTTTACAATCCCACGGGCGAGGGCGTAGGTTTGGGAGATCCGCTACCCAAAAACGGCGCATCTGTTTTGATGGCGGGGAGTTGGGCGGCCGCGGTTGTTGATGAATTAGAACAGAAACCAGAGGATATTTGCATTGATAAATATCGCATGAGTGCCTTTTGGGATACTCCTTTAGATAGTATCCTACGGAACCTGGGAAGAACTACACTTTTTTTTGGCGGAGTCAACGCCGATCAATGTGTCATGGCTACCCTACAAGATGCTTGTTTTCTAAACTACGACTGCATTTTAGTCAAAGATTGTACAGCTACCACATCTCCAGAGTATTGCTGGCAGGCTACTCTTTATAACGTTAAACAATGTTTTGGGTTTTTGTCTGATTCTCAGGCTATGTTAGAAGCAATTAAATAACTAGGGAATTAGTCATTAGTCATTAGTCATTAGTCATTAGTCATTAGTCATTAGTCATTAGTTATTGGTTATTGGTCATTGGTCATTGGTCATTAGTCATTGGTCATTAGCAATAAACTGGGGAGGTTGAGCCACGGACTAATGACTCTGAATGCTCACTAATGACAGCAGAAACATAGGGTGCATCTCATTTTGGCAAGGGCGAAGCATTTCGGCACATAATTTATGAGTGAGAATCAGAGATTTACTGCCGAAATGCTTCGCCCCTACGAGTATATTTGCATTCATTGAGATGCACCCGAAACATATAGCAACTGTCCGAGACGGTTAGGAAGTTCTTAATTGCTAAAATCCTGGGTTCTGCTTCCCTCTTCCCTCTTCCCTCTTCCTTCTTCCTTCAGCTATAACAACTCACAACTAAGAATAAAAAAATGACAAACCAGTGCATGATTCCGGTGATGAAATCGCCTCAAGACTACCAAGCATTTCGCATCAGCCCGGGGGATACTAATAGATTAGCCATAGTTTTCGATCCGGCAACCGCGAATGCCTCATTAACTGTTTGCATCGAGATTTTCGATCCGGGCGGAAAAACTCCTCCCAACCGCCATCAATTTGCGGTAGAAATGTTTTTTGTACTCAAAGGAAGAGGGCAAGCGACTTGCGACGGCAAAACAGTTAGTATTAAACCGGGTGATAGTTTGTTAGTGCCTCCAACTGGCACTCACGTCATTGAAAATACGGGCAGCGAACGTCTTTACACTTTGTGCATTATGGTGCCAAACGAGGATTTTGTGGAACTAATTCGCAGCGGTACACCAGTCGAACTCGATGAGGAAGATATGAGGGTTCTCGGGCGATCGGATGTACTCGTGCCGTGCTAGGTTTGTAGTGAGGACTTCAGTCCGCAAAATAAACAGCTAAACGCGCTAAGTTAGATCGTTCGGACTTCAGTATACCTCTTGCAGAAATAGGTAGGAACGGGCAAGATGCCAGTTTCACAATTCAATGCGCCTGAGTTTGAGTGCCGCTTGTTTTCCAGCTTATGACGTGAATCCGGGAACTTGTGCGCCTCCGGGTGCAGCGCGGTTAATTGATGCTAAAATTATGACGCTGACAGTAAGTTGTGGCGGGAGTTGTCCTTCTCAGATTTTACTGCCAATTGGCGATCGCACTTAAAATCCATCAAACTATGAGCGTTATCTTTCACATCACCCGCAGCCAACAGTGGGAAGAAGCAAAACAAGTGCAATCCTATCGCGGAGATACGTTAGATACAGAAGGATTTATCCACTGTTCGACTCTGCCGCAAGTTTTGAAATCTGCCAATAAATTTTTTGTAGGACAAACAGGATTGCTGCTGCTGTGGATTGACTCGGAAAAAATAGAATCTGAACTTAAGTATGAATTTGCCGCCGGTGAGGATTACCCGCACATTTACGGGCCGCTAAATGTGGATGCTGTGTTGCAAGTTTTTGAGTTTGAACCCGGTGCCGATGGCAAGTTTGAATTGCCGGCAGAGTTAACAGCAACTATCAACGAACAAGCTTAGTATCCTGTGAAGATACTTCAACAAACATCACTTATTAGTCAAGGTGTTTGATGATATTACTTTGGTGGTTATCGAGCGCATGAATGAAGAGATAGCATCTAAGGATCGCGAATTAAATAATTTACACATATTTGTGGGATGGGCGTCCCGCCCGTCCTTTCGTGACGGGCGGGACGCCCATCCCACAAGAACAATAAAAATTGTAAGTTATTTAATTCTCATTCCTAAGTATTGCCGATAAATCTTCTAATCTGCAAATTATTAAGCTATTAAAACAGCATGGTGCTAAAATTTGACCGAGGATATTTTTTCAATATGATGCTATTCAAATTATTGCCGATCGCCCTGCTATTATTAAGCTCTGCCATCAGTGGCGGTGCACTAGCACAATCGGCGAAACCCAGCAGACAGATCGGGCCGGCGATTGATTGCGATCGCGACGGACAACAGGACGACATCCGCATGGATGATGATGGTGATGGTATACCCGATCGCTGTTTGCTAAATCAAATTAAGCCTGTCATGAATCGGGAAAATTACGATCTAGAATTGAAACAACTTCAGGCTCAACCCTGTCAAAAAGCCACAAAAACCGTCAAAAATATTAGCTACATCATGTGTTCTACCAATGGCGGTAAAACCATTGTCAGTGCATCGGAAGCCCTGGTGGAAGTGGGAGATGGAGTGGGATTTTGGCTAAAAGGCGATCGGGTAAGGGCGATCGTCTTTTTTGGTACGGGTGAAGTTGTTTTCTTCAACCGTGGAGTTTTGGAAGCACAAATGTCGGATAAACGGGAAGTTACAACTGTTTTTACTGCTGATGAACGGCAGCAGTTTGAGAGGCTAGAAAAGAACGGAGTGCAGAAAATTTTGCAAGTATTTAGCAGGTAGATCGGGTTTTTAATAGGGAGAGAGTTTTATGTTTAATGAGGTTGATTTACTTGTTTCTTCCTTTTGCCAGATGACAACCCTTAACTCATCAAACGACAATTTATAATATTTCGATTCATAGTATATGCCGCAATACTTCGGAAAACTCCAAACTACCGAACAGCCTTGGTCAATTATTGGCTCTATACAATCGATCGACAAAACCGATCGCACAATTCACTTCAACTGTACCAACTCCTCTCTCAAAATCAGCATCCTCGCGCCGAATTTAATTCGAGTGCGAATGTCCCCGACAGGTGAATTTAAAGATAGATCGCACTCCGTAACTCTCCCCGACGAAGAATGGCAAATTGTACCTTTTGAAGTGCGAGAAACAGCGGAAAAAATCGAAATTGAAACAGCACAAATAACAATTTCTGTCAAGCGCGATCGCCCTGCCATCGAATGCTTTGACAAATCAGGAAAACCCTTTGCTAGCGACTGCGATCGCCCGATGGGATGGCGCACAGGTGCAACCGCCGCCTGGAAGCGCATCGAAACAGACGAACACTTCTACGGTTTCGGCCAACGCACCGGCTTCCTCGACAAACTCTCCGAAGTCAAGACAAACTGGACAATTGACGCCCTCGACTACAATTCCGTCACCGATGAAATGTACCAGGCGATCGCATTTTACATCGCCCTGAATCCCGATCGCGCTTACGGCATCTTTTTCAACACCACATTTTGGAGTCAATTCGACATCGGCGCGGAAACACCAGGGGTTTTGCGGATGGAAACCAGAGACACGGAACTCGACTACTACATCATTTACGGCCCGGAACCCGCCCAAATTCTCGCCACCTACACGCAGTTGACCGGCCGGATGCCGATTCCGCCAAAATGGGCGCTGGGATACCACCAGTGCCGCTGGAGCTACGAATCCGAGGACGTTGTGCGGGAGTTGGCGCGGGAATTTCGCGATCGCAGCATTCCCTGCGATGTCATCCACCTCGACATCGACTATATGCGCGGCTACCGCGTTTTTACTTGGAGCCCGAAGCGCTTCCCCGATCCGGCGAAACTGATCGCAGATTTGAAAGCAGCGGGCTTTAAAGTGGTGACGATTGTCGATCCCGGTGTCAAGTACGAACCGGAAGCAGATTATCCAATATTCGATCGCGGTGTGGAAAACGACTATTTCGTCCGCACCGCCGACGGAAAGCTTTTCCACGGTTACGTTTGGCCCGACAAAGCCGTGTTTCCCGACTTCATGCGCCCCGACGTGCGCCAGTGGTGGGGGGAATTGCACAAAAGCCTGACAGATATGGGCGTTGCGGGGATTTGGAACGACATGAACGAACCTGCGATCGCCGATCGACCTTTTGGCGATGGTGGCGAACACATTTGGTTTCCGCTGGATGCACCGCAGGGCCCGGAATTCGATCGCACAACTCACGCCGAAACCCACAATTTGTACGGGTTGATGATGGCGAAAGCTTGTGCGGAAGGGTTGCAAAAAGTCCGAGGGGGCGATCGATCTTTTGTGTTGACGCGATCGGGATTTGCGGGGGTGCAGCGCTACTCCTCCGTGTGGATGGGCGACAATCAATCGCAGTGGGAACACTTAGAAATGTCGCTACCAATGCTTTGCAACATGGGGCTTTCCGGCGTCGCCTTTGTCGGTTGCGACATCGGCGGCTTTGCGGGGAATGCAACGGCTGAATTGTTCGCGCGGTGGATGCAGATGGGGATGCTGTATCCGTTGATGCGCGGTCATTCGGCGATGACGACAGCGCAACATGAACCGTGGGTTTTTGGCGATCGCACCGAGCAGATTTGCCGCGAATACATCAATTTACGCTATCAGTTATTGCCGTACATTTACACGCTTTTTTGGGAAGCTGCGATCGCGGGAACACCGATTTTGCGACCGCTACTTTATCACTTTCCGCGCGATCGTACAACTTATCACCTTTACGATCAAGTATTGCTCGGCCCATCGCTGATGGCTGCACCCGTTTACCGACAGGGAGTTGAGCATCGCGCCGTGTATTTGCCGGAGGGGACTTGGTACGATTGGTGGACGGGCGAATGCTATCAGGGCCCGACGCACATTTTGGCTGATGCACCTGTGGAGAGAATGCCGTTGTACGCGCGCGGTGGGGGGATAATTGCGTTAGCGAAGCCCTCGAAGAGGATCGCCCCTGTGAGACAATTTGTTGAGGAAAGGGCGATCGATTCTTTGAAAATGCGAATTTGGCCCGGAACTGGTGAATGGACGCTTTATGAGGACGACGGACACACTTTTGAGTACGAAAAAGGTGTCTGGGCTACGACTAATTATCAGGTGTATTTTGAAGGGGAAAAAGTAATAGTGGAAATTGCGGCGCGGGAGGGGGAATTTGCGATTTCGGAGCGCGAAATTACTGTCGAAGTTGTGGGGATTGGGGAACAGCAATTTACAGATGATGGCACGGTGCGGCGTTTGATATTTTAACTAATACGAGTGGGAAGTCCCGCACTCTATCCGTTTACAGGATGAGTGACGGGATGAAAACGAGCAGCAAAGAAATTGAGCGATAGCGAATCCATGATAGGATCGAACTAACCGGAGATGACAAGAGTAGCCGTGGTGGGCGAACTTTCCGTTGTATAAAGGCTAGACACCACCTATCAGTTTCTGACTGGTAGCCCCAATATCCCGCTAAGCCATAAAAGAGCTGATGGATGGGTGAAAAAATCAACAATTCTACTCCTTGGGACACAGGGAGTCTGCCGGAAAAGATAAGTAATTATCTTGCTAGTAAGTACCACATAAAATAAAGGTGAGTAAAACCTACGGAGGGAGGATAAGACCAGCTTAGAGATGGCTCGCGTCGAGGCTCTCCCGTTGAAAGAGGAAGCCTGCACTCTATTTGTTTACAAAATGAGTGCCGGGTATGTCACGCAAGGTTCTCAACCATATCCGCAGGGACACAGCACTGCTGTGTCCTCCTGTCTCAACCATATCCGTAGGGACACAGCACTGCTGTATCCTCGTATTGCGATCGAGTTGGCCTGTCCTGGCAATCTTATTATACTAAAAAGACTTTTGCTATAATAAGATTCCGCGACCGCCGTCTTATTTCACTGGAATAACATAAGATAACAAGACCTCAACCTTTGTCCCTCCGTCACCCAATGATGCGATCTGGTCGATACGTCCAACAAACTGAAGGATACAGCGCCTTCATTCCAGCGCCCCTCCCTCCCGAACCGCCCATTAAAATGGACGCAGAGCTTCATCGCTTGCTCTCCAATGCCGATCGGGCTTTAGGAAGACTAGACGGTGCTACCTCTATTTTGCCCAACCCTGACCTATTCGTAGCGATGTACGTCCGTCAGGAAGCCGTTCTTAGTTCGCAAATTGAAGGAACGCAAAGCACCCTAGAGGACGTACTTCAATATGAAATTGATGTCAAAGGTCAAGAACGCTTTAAAGATGTGCAAGAGGTTGTTAACTACGTTAACGCCATGAACTACGGTTTAAAGCGGCTTCAAGAATTTCCACTTTGTCTGCGCTTGCTGCGAGAAATTCATACAGAATTACTCAAAGACGTGCGAGGAAGCGATCGCACACCGGGAGAATTTCGGAAAAGTCAAAATTGGATTGGCCCTCAAGGTTGTAACCTGGGTACTGCGGCCTATGTACCTCCAACAGTTGCAGAAATGCACCAATCTCTCGACAACCTAGAGAGATTTTTGCACGATACCAATTCTTTACCTGTACTGATTCATTGCGGATTAGCTCACGCTCAATTTGAAACAATACACCCATTTTTAGATGGAAATGGACGGATTGGACGATTGCTAATTACTTTTCTGCTTTGTCAGCAAGGAATCCTACAAAAGCCTTTACTATACCTCAGTCATTATCTAAAGTTTCACAGAATAGAGTATTACGATCGCCTGATGGCAATTCGCACTCATGGAGATTGGGAAGGATGGTTAAAGTTTTTTCTTCAAGGTATTTTTGAAGTCAGCCAGTCAGCAACAACTACAGCCCGTTCTATTCTGGAAATGCGCGAAAATCACCGCGAAATTATCGGTCAGCAAATTTCCAGTAGCAGTTATGGTTTGCGCTTGCTAGATATACTTTTCCAGCACCCAATCGTGAATATTCGTTTAGTAGAAAACGAATTGCAATGTAGTTACGCAACAGCTAGGAAAATAGTCGATAAATTTGTAGAAATTGCTTTGCTTGATGAAGTCACAGGTTGGCAACGCAACAGACTTTATCGTTACAAACCCTATCTGGATCTTTTTGAAAGCAGCTACTCACTAATCAATCCTGACAATTCTGATTCTCACTAAAACGCTAGTAAAAATTAACTCTATGATTAAGTATTTCTTGATTAGGTTAAAATAATGATTATCTCCCATATAGTTCTGCAAAATTGGCGCAATTTTCAGTCAGTGAATGTTGAGTTGCGCGATCGCGTTTTTCTGGTAGGCCCGAATGCCTGTGGTAAGTCAAACTTTCTCGATTCATTGCGCTTTTTGCGGGATCTGGCCAAAGCAGGAGGCGGATTGCAGAAAGCCGTGAGCGATCGAGGCGGCGTCTCAAAAATTCGCAGTCTTTATGCACGTCGATATCCCGATGTAGAAATAGAAATTCACCTTTCAGAATCTAATTCCGAACAGCCATTATGGAGGTATGGGCTGGGAATTAAACAGAAAAAAGGTGGGAAAAATGAGCCGATTGTTGCCTACGAGCGAGTTTGGAAGGGCGATCGGCAAATTATCGATCGCCCTACTCAAGAAGATGAGAACGATGAGCTACGTCTCACCCAGACTTATTTAGAGCAAATTAATGCTAATGCAGAATTTAGAGAAATTGCTAAATTTTTAGAATCGATTTTATATTTACATTTAATTCCTCAGTTAGTTCGTCATCCCGAAGCTTTTGCTACTCCTGGACTTTCCGAAGATCCTTTTGGTAGAACTTTTTTAGAGCGAGTTGCTAAAACTCCCGAAAAAACCCGAAAATCACGATTAAAAAAAATTGAAGATGCTTTAAAGTTAGCTGTACCACAATTGAAAAACCTCACAGATACCAAAGATGTGATGGGAGTTCCGCATTTAGAAGCTGTTTACGAACATTGGCGGCCCGGAGCGGGGAAACAACGGGAAGACCAATTTTCTGACGGAACGTTACGGTTAATTGGTTTGCTTTGGTCGCTGTTAGAAACTGATTCATTATTGTTACTAGAAGAACCAGAACTCTCCTTAAATTCGGCGATTGTTAGCAATCTACCGT
Organism: Oscillatoriales cyanobacterium; assembly: GCA_004292955.1. Classification (GTDB taxonomy): domain Bacteria; phylum Cyanobacteriota; class Cyanobacteriia; order Cyanobacteriales; family Microcoleaceae; genus Microcoleus. Next base: position 292,766 of record RDXX01000009.1, read on the forward strand.
CTCTGATTTATCGCCTTCAGCGTCCGAGAAAGCGACAGGTTATTCTCAGTACCCATAGTGCCGATTTGCTCTCAGACAAAGGCATTGGCGGCGAAGAGGTGCTGCTAATGACACCGACTGCTGAAGGAACTCAAGTAAAACTTGCCTCTAGTAACGAACAAATAACAATGCTATTAGAAGGAGGTTTAAGTATAGCTGATGCTGCACTTCCTCTCACAGCACCGCCCGCCATCGAACAACTCAGTTTATTCAAATGACGGATATTCCCATCAATTTAGTGTTTGAGGATGTACTGAGTGAAGCAGTTCTTAAAGAAATGCTTAAACAGTCTCAACGTCGATTTTCAGTGGGAAATTGCTTGAACCAGAGAGGATATGGCAAAATCAAAAAGATTCTTCCTGGATTAAATCATGCGGCGAAGGGAATGCCATACTTAGTATTAACTGATTTGGATAATGCAGACTGTCCGCTAGTAATTCTTTCCGAGTGGCTAACTCAACCAAAACATCCTAATCTGCTGTTTCGGATTGCGGTTAAAGAAGTGGAAGCGTGGTTACTTGCACATCGGGAGGGATTTGCCGAATTTCTGGGTATTTCAGTAGACTTAATTCCTGGCGATGTGGATCGAATTTCCGATCCCAAACAGCTTTTAATCACTCTGGCTAAAAAGTCAAGGAAGCGAAATCTGCGGGAGGGGATTGTCCCCGATCGTAATAGTACCGCAAAAATTGGTAAAGACTATAACGGTCAACTCATCCAGTTTGTCAATCAAAGTTGGCAGGTTGCATCAGCACAGACTAATTCCCCCAGTTTACAACGAGCTATGAATGCACTCATAAGTTTTCAACCAACCTGGGAAACGTGAGGAGAAAAAAAGAGAAATTATGCGCTCGCCAACGACAATTAATCAACTCATCATCTATAATATAACGGGAGGGGATGAGTAGACCCGACACCTACCCACAAACTATGCAACCCATCCAAATCACCACATTCCAAGCTTTGCGGCGCAGCCTAAGCCTGATAATCAAAGCCGCACCGATCGAACTCCGCAATTTAATCATACTCAACATCATCCGCGGTGCCGCCCCATCTGGCGTGCTTGTTTTAGATAAACTAATCATTGATGAAGTATCTCGGTTGCTGTTGCAAACCCAAACAGCACAGCCCTTAGCTTTGATCCTTTCCCACCCAATCTTGCTGTGGAGTATTGTCGGAGTCTTAACTCTCAAGTTAGTCAGCGATTCAATCGAAACCATGAGTTCTTTTGCAGCAACATCTTTGCGCGATCGCGTGCAAGGTGGAGTTGAAGGACAAGTTCTCGAAAAAGTCGCCAATTTCGACGATATCGCCCTGTTTGAAAACCCCGAACTATTAAATATCTTAGAACTTGCCAAAACCGGAGTTAAACAAGTACAGCAACTAGCATTCACCATCAGCATGACAATCACGGGAATTTGTATCTTCATTCCCTCGATCGGCCTGGCTGCATCAATAGCTTGGTGGGTTCCTGTGGTGATGGTGGTGTCATCACTTCCCTCAATTCACATTGAAAGAAAATATCTCAAACTTATCTGGAGAGTTCAAAAAAAGCAAGCTAAAATCACTCGCGAGATGAACTTATCCGCTACGGTATTGACAGGGGAAGAATATGCTAAAGAATTGCGTTTGTTTGGGTTGCAGGAACTTTGGCTCAAACGCTGGAATGGTCAGTATTTGCAGTTTTTTAGCGAGATGCAGCAAGTGCGAAAAAAAGGAGCGATTGTTGTACTTTTGTGGTCGATATTTAGTAGAATAGGTGTAGCCTTGCCATTTGTTTATGTGGTCATGGGAGCTTTGGGAGGGCGCTACACTTTGGGAGATTTGGCGCTGTATTCTGGTTTGATTGTTCAAGTAGAAACCAGTTTGCAATTGCTGATTGGGAATTACACTAATTTGTACGATATTTCCCTCGGCGTCAGTCCGATTTTTCAACTTTTGGATCTCAAACCCGAGTTGCAGTCTCCGCTGGTGAATGTGGCATCTCGCTTGCCTAGTTTAGAAGATTACGGGCAAGATGCCCGTGCCACAAATCAAGTATCAGATCACGGGCAAGATGCCCGTGCCACAAAAGATAAAATTGGTATCGAGATTAAGGATTTATCTTTTTGCTATCCCGGTAGCACTAAAAGCACGATCGCAAATATCGACTTAACCATTAATCCGGGTGAAATGCTAGTGCTTGTCGGGGAAAATGGCGCGGGTAAGACGACTCTTGGCAAACTCCTCGGTCGCCTGTACGACCCGACAAGTGGTACGATCGCCTGGAATGGCAAAGATTTGCGATCGTACCCTCTAGCATACGTGCGATCGCGCATCGCCGTTGTCATGCAAGATTACGCCCGTTTCCCCTCCACAGTGCGCGAAAACGTCGGTTTTGGCGACTTGCTTTCACTGTCGGATGACACCGCAATTAACGAAGCTATTTCCGAAGCAGGAATTAGCGCAAAAGTCAATAGTCTTTCCGCAGGTTTAGAGACACCGTTGGGGAAACAATTAGAAGACGGCATAGACTTATCGGGGGGACAGTGGCAAAGAATTGCGATCGCCCGCGCCTTAATGCGGCTTGATACAGCCGAAGTCCTAATTTTTGACGAACCAACCGCCGCCCTCGACCCCAAGACAGAACACGAAATTTACAGCATCTTCCGCCAAATCGCCGCCGGGAAAACCACGATTGTCATCAGCCACAGGTTGGGATTGGCCAAAATTGCCGATCGCATCGCCGTGATGGAAAATGGTAAAATAGTCGAAATCGGAACTCACGACGAATTGATAGAATTGGGCGAAATTTACTGTTCCATGTTCACCCGTCAAGCTAGCAGCTATATTTAGATATTGGTTATTGGTTGCTTGTTATTAGTTATTGGTTATTTTGTATATCAAATCGGGTGACATCCGAATTATGTAGTGCTGTCCCCGCTCGCTATTGGGGTAGCGAGCGGGGACAGCACTGACTATTCCGATGCAACCAGAAACGATATTATTGTTATTTTTTGCCTGCTACGAATAACCAATAACCAATAACTAATCACCAACTGTCAACTGCCAACTGCCAACTGCCAACTGCCAACTGACTATCTCCCAGTCAGCGTATCCGCATAAGGATCGGGCAAAGCTTGCTGCACCTCCAACACCGACAAAGAATCTCCACTTACAGGTTGGCTAATTGACTTTTTTTTTAGTCCGTCTCCCCGCATATCGCGCTCTTGCAACTTCACCAATTCCTCCTGATAAACAGCAACAATTCGCCCCAAACTGATTACCAAATCATCCCAATTCTCATCTCCGACCAACTTCTCAGAAATCCCCTCAAACAACTCTCCAGCCTGCCGTTTTTGCACGTAAGCCTTCAACAGCTTTCCCGACTTTTGCAAAACCGCCTGATAAATCTCTCCATCCGACCACCACAGCCCCTGTTGACTCAGCAGCCAAGTCAAAATATACTCCCGAGCGTGTTGCTCCTTCACCCAGGCTGCCAGATACTGCAAATCTTCCATAATTACAACAGTCTCCTAAATTTTCCTCAAAATGTCCGCTTATCTGTATCTATCGTTACTGCGATCGAATTAATATCCGTCTCATTATCCCTCACCGCTCTCTTTAATATCGCTAATATCGCTTAAATCTTAAAAAAACCCTAGTGATTCACCAAACATCAATTTTTTGAATATAAAAATACACTTAAACTGACATCTTGCATCATGCTCGCTTAACAGGCTTTCCGGCCTGTTCCACAAAGAGTAAATTCCCTCTCAGGTCTAAAGACTCTGAGTTTCCCACTTACCGAGTATTTTTATGGCAAAGCAAAATTTTGGTTTAATCGGTCTAGCAGTTATGGGCGAAAACCTAGCCCTCAACGTCGAAAGCAGAGGCTTCTCCGTAGCGGTATACAACCGCACAGCAGCCAAAACCGACGAATTCATGGCAAAACGGGCTCAGGGCAAAAACATTGTAGCCACCAAGACTCTGGCGGAATTCGTCGAAGCTCTAGAACGTCCTCGAAGAATCTTAGTCATGGTACAAGCTGGCAAAGCCGTAGATGCGGTAATTGACCAGCTCAAACCCATGCTAGACCCCAATGACATGATTATTGACGGCGGCAACTCCCTCTACGATGACACCGAACGTCGCACCAAAGATTTAGAAGCTGCCGGACTGGGATTTGTCGGCATGGGCATTAGCGGCGGCGAAGAAGGCGCACTGAATGGCGCTAGCATGATGCCCGGTGGCACGCTGGCAGCCTACAAGGAATTAGAGCCAATTCTCGTCAAAATAGCGGCTCAAGTAGATGACGGCCCCTGCGTCACATTCATCGGCCCTGGCGGTGCCGGTCACTATGTGAAAATGGTGCACAACGGTATTGAGTACGGGGATATGCAGCTCATTGCTGAAGCCTACGATTTGCTAAAAAACGTCGGTGGACTCAGCGGCCAGGAGTTGCAGGAAGTTTTTGCCGAATGGAATACCACGGACGAACTCAACTCGTTTTTGATTGAAATTACGGCTAATATTTTCAAATACATTGACCCGGAAACTAAGCAACCCTTAGTTGAGGTAATTATGGATGCTGCCGGTCAAAAAGGTACTGGTCGCTGGACTGTAATGAGTGCTTTGGAATTGGGCGTGAGCATTCCCACAATTATCGCTGCTGTGAATGCCAGAATCATGTCTTCTTACAAAGCAGAGCGCGTCAAAGCTTCGGAACAACTGACGGGGCCTACCACCAAGTACGAAGGCGATCCTAAAGAGTTTGTGAACAAAGTTCGGGATGCTCTTTACTGCTCGAAAATTTGCTCCTACGCCCAAGGTATGGCGCTGTTGAGCGCGGCCTCAAAGTCGTATAATTATGACTTGAGTTTGAGCGAAATTTCCCGCATTTGGAAGGGCGGCTGTATCATTCGGGCTGGATTTTTGGACAAGATTAAAAAAGCTTTCAAGGACGATCCCGCACTGCCGAATTTGCTGTTAGCGCCAGAGTTTAAACAGAGCATTCTCGATCGCCAATCAGCTTGGCGCGAAGTGTTATCTACGGCTAGCCTGCTGGGTATCGCTGTACCGGCCTTCAGCGCGTCCCTGGACTATTTCGACAGCTATCGGCGCGATCGACTCCCGCAAAACCTGACGCAAGCTCAGCGCGATTATTTCGGGGCTCACACCTACGAGCGCACCGACAAACCGCGCGGTGAATTCTTCCACTCAGAGTGGACTCAGGCTGCTAAAGAGTCGCTGCAAACTGGTACTGCTGATTAATTAGTTTTTGTAGGGTGCGTTTCGGCGCACCTTACTAATTAATCTGGGGTTGCAAATTGTTTTGACGTTTGTTTTTGAGATAGCTTTTAATATATTCGTCGTTAAAGAGCGATCGGGCGATCGTCAGTGCTTCTTGTCTTTCTGCGTCTGTCATGTAGTCATCGCCTTTTAAGCCTGATGGCGGGTGTCGGGGATCGCCGCCTGCATCGAGGAATCGCTGACGGACGTTAGCGAAGCCCTCGAAGAGGATCGCCATTAATTCTCCCAATCTCCGGTCTTGTTCTCGAATGATATCATGCGATTTCGTCATAGTCTTCAACCTCGTCTATACGAACAACTCGCCACTTTGTATTATAAACTATAGATATCTCTTTAAAGTAAGTGTAATTTTATGAAACCTTTTCTAGTAAGAGCCGCTGCCATTATCGGTGATATTGCAGCATTGGTATTTGATACAATTAAAGAAGAAGAATCAAAAAAACTTTTATCAGACAGCGGTATTCTCGAAGTGGATGCAATGACTGGCAAAGAGTTTGAAAAATTTCTAGCTGTCCATTTTAGAAACTGTGGTTATAGCGTCACTTTAACTCAAGACAGTCAAGATTATGGAGCAGATTTGATTTTGTACAAAGACGGATCGAAAACAGTAGTTCAAGCAAAAAGAAGCAAAAATCCAGTTGGGATTAAAGCAGTTCAAGAAGTAGCAGGAGCCGTCAGACATTACAACGGAAATAAAGGCAGAGTCATCACCAACAACAGATTTACAGAAAATGCTTGCAAACTTGCCAAATCTAACGACGTAGAGTTATGGGATAGAAAAAAACTCATCGAATTCATCCTGACAGCTAAGAATTATCAATAAATCATGTTACAAATCTCTAATACAGTGTTTATTCCAGATGCCGAAATTGAACTTACTGCCATTCGCTCCCAAGGCGCGGGCGGACAAAATGTAAATAAGGTGGCGAGTGCTATTCACCTGCGCTTTGATATCCCAGCTTCTTCATTACCCGATCGCTACAAAGAGCGTTTATTGCAACTCAACGATGGGCGAATCACCTCCGAAGGTGTGATTATCATCAAAGCACAGGAGCACCGCAGCCAGGAACAAAACCGCGAGGAGGCTTTGAGGCGGCTGCAAGAATTGATCAAAAGTGCGATCGTCATCCCGAAAAGGCGCAAACCCAGCAAAGCGACTCGTAGTTCCCAGCGCAAGCGTCTTGACAGCAAAACCAAGCGGGGGCAGATTAAGGCTCTGAGAGGGAAAATTACCGATTAAGGGATCAAAGGGCTCCCAGGTACGTAGTTGCGCTTCAGCGCTCTTTTTGGGATATCGGAAAGAGCGCTGAAGCGCAACTACGTACCTAAGAATTAACCCCTGCGCGTTATTTGTCCGATCGCCCTCGCGATCTACTGGATAAGTCATCGGGAATTTTAGTTACGTCTAATCCTAAAAGCTCAAACATAGTTTTTAGAGAAACTTGGTATAGGTTAGCCAGTGCAGCCACGTTTTCAACAGTTGGCATAGACTTTCCTGATTCCCAGTCAGCTTGCATCCGCTCAGAAACGCCGATATGTTGTTTGACTTGAGGGCGGGTTAGCCCAGCTTGTTCTCTGAGAAGCCTTAATGGAGACTTTTCCTTTTCTTGCGAATTTTCTTCCCTAATACATGAAGCTTGTTTCACTGATTCTGGCTTCTTGACCTCCGTCGAAAGATGAAGTACACTTAATGCTTGTAGGTCATCGGGAATTTTGGCTACGTCTAATCCCATACATCTAGCAAGTGTTTTTAGAGGTACGCCTAGCTCCCGCGCCAGAGCAATGACGCGATCGAAGCGAGGAATGGCTTCTCCTCGTTCCCAATCACCAATAATGCGAATTCCTACCCCCATTCGACGACTAAGTTCGGGTTGGGTCAAATTTGCACTTTCTCTCAGGTTTTTCAAGGTTATCGTTTCTCGGTCTTCAGCTTCCATTAACTATAGCAATTAATTGCTAGCAAAATAGTGCTTGACAAAGTTGGTATCTGGCACTAAACTGCTAGTAGATAGGCAAAACAAAGGCGGCCTGGCAAGCCTCCTTCGATCAAAATGCAGGTTTGAATAACCGCCTCACTTGTAGTGTCTATCAATTATGCACCTGCATAACCCTTAGTATTTTTGGGGCTTGAGTGCATACCTCAAGCTCCTTTCCCTGAACTCCGAGGAGGTGATGCGATGTCAATCGTCGATCGACCTACAACACAGCCCAACTCAAAATTGTACCAAAGATTCCGACCATGACTTCCCTGTGCTTGTTAGTTGTCCGATCGTGAGGGCGATTTTACCAAAGGGATATCGTCAGGAATGTTGGAGATATCGATGCGTAGCAATCTAGCGACGGTTTTGGGCGAAAGCTTTAACTCCCTGCATAGGGCGAAAAAATTATCCGCCCGTGGCATTTTCCGACAATTAACCCAGGAATTCACTGTATTTAGAGAAACTCCTAGGTTTCGGGCTAGTTGTTCCTGCGTAGCTTCAGCCAATTGGATAGCTTCTTGAATAGTTTCTGGTTTGAGATAGTCTATATCTTGATTCATTTAAACTAAAGTTATACAACTTTAGTTGACAAATTAGAATTGTCCAACTAAAGTTGTAAGTGACGGACATGGCAGAAGGTGGTCGGCGAGCCTTCAAGTTCAAAACGTGCAGGTTTTAATAACCGCCTTGCTTGTGCTGTCTATCAATTGTGCTGGCATACAAGAGCCTATTTTTGGGGTTTGAGTGCATACTTTAAGCCCCTTTCTCTGAACTCCGAGGAGGTGGTGCCATGTAAAAGGTCGATCGACCTTACAACACAGCCCAACTCAAAATTGTACCAAAAATCCCGACCAAAACTTCGCTCTGTTGGTTAGCTGTCCCTCGGCGGCACGTAATCATCAACAAGTCCTGACACATCTAGCCCGATCGAGTGACAGAACTGTTTCAAGCTAATATTTAGGGCTGTACAAATGGCTATTGCAGTATCAACTCTGGGTTTTTGTTTTCTTTTTTCTATGGAATACAAAGTATCTTCAGAAACTTTCCCCGTCAGTTGCAGGCTCAGCTCACGGCGACTAAAGCCCCTGTATTCTCTAATTTCCGCAAGGCTCATTTCGTATAAATCCCGTACTTCTTGATTCATTGTGCAGAAAATTTCGTAGTTTACGCTTGACAAAGACAGGAAGCCTGACTAAACTACGAATAAAGGCATAGCAAGCAGCCGGCAAGCCTGAAAGCACAACCCAACTCAAAATTGTATCTGTTGGTTTAATTTAATTGCTAATTCGGCCCAAAGCTCTCTGGAAGTTCATCTATTTTTTCTATTTTTAGTTCTCGGCAAATAGCTTTCAACTGAAAGAGAGAAAATTTTGGTTCTGTGGCTCCAGATATCCATCTATGATATGTGGCCCGCGGAATCCCGCATCTAAAAGCAAACTCATCTTGTGATAAGTCTGTTTTGTTGATTCTTAGGGCTTCCAATGGTGAATTGCCCTCCTGTCTTCGTTCTTTTCTTGATGACATTGTAACATAAAATCTCAAATTGAGATGTCATACTTGACAAAATTAAATCGACATCTCATAATGAGACAAAAGCGACATAACACAAGTCGGTCGGTCAGGCCGAACAGTCCAAACGTCCAAGTTTGAATAGCCGCCTTGAGGTGATGCGATGTAAAAGGTCGATCGACCTTACAACACAGCCCAACTCAAAATTGTACCAAAAATCCCGACCAAAAATTCCACTTTGCGATCGCCCAACTTCCGTGCTATCGTTCCCTTTCTCGACCCCTTCCCGATCATGACCACATCTACCGACAACTTCTACCTAGGCGATATCGCCTCCAACTTTCACTTCGCAGGCCCGCTGCTAGACTTTGAAGAAGAAATCCAGAATCAATCGCCCTTTCACGATTTAGAGTATCTGACAGGCGAAATAAAAAGAGGATTCCTCGACTACGTGCGACAAGGGATCATGCTGGACGCGATCCGAAAACTGCGCTTGTACAAAGACAAGTTCAAAACTTTCAAAATTTACTGCGAACAAGCCTTAGGCAGACAGTATTTTTATTGCACGCAAATTATCAAATCTGCGGCAATTTGCCTGCGCTTAATAAAAGCCGGATTTGAGATTTTGCCTAGCTGCGTCGCTCAAGTTGTCCCCTTGTTCAAACACGCAGTCACAGATCAATACGGCGACTGTGCTTTACAGGAAAAGTGGCAAGAAGTTGTGGATGTCATCCCCAAAGAAAGGATTACAGCAATAACGATAGCCGAAACAGTTGACAACAATCCCAACCTCAGGTTAAAACAAATTCGGATTAAAACCGACACCTACGCCCTGTTGACCAAAAAAGCAGCCGCTGCGGGAATGTCAATTTCGGAATTTTTGGGGCGGCTGGTTGACGAATACAACCCCAGAATTGTAGAGCAGCCGGCGGAACACACTCCCGAACAAGAGGAGATTTTAGACCAATTGGACGCGGAGTTTAAGAAGCCCGCAGCGGAACAGATTTCAAATTCTGCTCCAGCCAAAGTTAAATCTAAAGGTTTTGGAGTAAAAAATGAGCCAAAAGGTGGTAAAAGGGAGGTGAAGGCGAAAAGTTCGGAAGGTAAAGTAAAAGCGAAAAGCTCTCCAAGTGAAAATAAGCTGAAAAATAAGCAAACAGAAATTCCAGTCGAGAAACTATCCAATTTATTTCAGGAACAAAATAATGAAGTCATCTGCCCAAAACCCAATCATGCGTCAACTGAAGCTGATGGAGGCTCAATTGACCCAGATTCAGTGCCAACTGATTAAAGCCACTGTGTTGAATTGGTGGCAAATCGTTTTGCCTGACGGACAGAAGATTGCGATCGAGCACGCGGGCGGCGGACACTGGATTTTTCGGGCTAACGGCCTTGAAAAATCGCATCCTGAAGTGCGGCTAGCGGTGTTAAGGGCGATCGCCGAAGGCTGTCGTCGATAAGCTACGATTAAGGACACGGCGCTGTGTCGTGTCCCTACTGGGTTATGGGAGTTGTCATGATTTGCGGATGTTGGGGCGATACCTTCGGTCTGCTTCGCTTACGACATTAGTATCGAGATTGGTTAAAAGTGCGATCGGAATGTCCCAACTGTGGGGCGAAGTTTAAGATTCCCGCGTTGTGGGCGGATGGCTGGTGTCAAGGAGGTTTTGTGAGGTTTAAAAAGATGGCGGAGTATCAGAAATATTGCTGATTCCTTGAGACAATAAAGTTCTGTATGCTTGCTGAGGATGAGTTGGTTCATCAGGATATTTGAGTTCTAGTAATTTTTCTGACAACATTGGATTAATAAAATGAGTCCTAATTGTTTCAGAACTGCGATTCAATAGTTCAGCTAATCTTTTGACAGTTAAATATCTTTCCGAGCAAAGTTTCAGAATCGTGTTTCTCATCAACTCTGGACTTGCCCGTTGCTTTTCTCGAACCGGAGCAGCTATTTCTAGTAAAAAGAAATTTTCATCATTATGCACGGAGCTTGACTCATTATGCACGGAGCTTGAGTAATTATGCACGGAGCTTGACTCGTTATGCACGGAGCTTGGCTCATTATGCACGGAGCTTGGAATCAAGGAAAGTAAATCAGGTTGACTTTTATTTGGTAGAGCGTACTGAGTTCCGCGACCACGACCAGAGCGCTCTAACCAACCATTATTTACGAATTGCTTGAGACATTCCCCTATATCTCTGGGATGTTCTCGACTATAACACTGAATGTCAGCATTGCTAATTTCTCCTGATTGATGTGCCAGTATCAAAATAATCCGCTCTAATTCGGTCAATTCGCAATAGTCATCTCCCACAATTTCCCTTAACTCTGTTTCGACATTTTCGGGAATCATGCTCACCATTGGTAAAGCAACCAAAGTCATCTCTAACTCTAATTTCTCTGATACCAAAGGAAACCATTGCTGCTCTATCCATGCGCGGATCATCTTTCTAAAGCCCGATCCTGCTTTTTCTCCTAAGCCAAGCATTTGAAACATTTTTTGCAAATTAGGATTGCGAGGATCGCTAACGCCGCCTTCGTAAAGCTGCTGAATAGAAATTCTCAGACGACCCGGATTGGAAAACGAAAAACCATTTTTATACTTGGTAATTTTTAAAGGGCGAGTAGATTGATAATCGGCATGAATAAGAGTATTGACCAAAGCCTCTCGCAATGCTTCATGGACATGAGTTTCGCCACGACGTATGGCATCTTTGTCGAGTTGGAAAGGAACTTCTAAATCATTAACTACACGAGTATAAACACGATAGTAAAAATTAAACAAGTTAGGTTCCCACTTGCCGTCAAGTGTTAGTCTGTAAGTCCATCGTGTTTCTGGATCGTCAGAAAGTTGCTCCTGATAATCAAGTTGGTAGTGAGACAGTGCATCTAAAATACTACGTTCGCGACCAAACATGAGCAAACCAGCAATAGTTAACCCTTCTTGACCCGTGCTGCGATCGCGACTCCATCCCCCTAACTGACGCAACAAATCCGAATCATGTAATGCCAGCCAAGGATGATCTGGTTCTCTAGAGCTAAACCGTTGACGAAAGGATTTTAATGTTTCTGTATCGATATCACTAAGGTCGAAACCTTCTAAAATTTGGATATCTTGAGGTGCATCACTGGCATCGCGCAACATTTGACGGATTTCAGCATCAGTGCAACGATAATCCCCTTCATAATTGCGTTTATATGTGCCTGTTAAGGGATTATTGTTAATATAAACTGGTCGCTGTGTCCGAGTCGCTCTTGGCACTTTAATAATGACTAACTTATTAGTTTCAATCTCTAGTTGTTCTAGATCGGAGTTAAAACAGATAGGAGTGCTGAGTTTTTGCAGATTGTTATGATTGTTCCAAAATTCTTTTAATAGTACACTGGGGTTACGGACACCTGAAATCTCGAACCCATTTCGATTTTCCGTGACACCTAGAACAATATAACCACCATCTGTATTGGCAAATGCTGATACTGTTTCCCAACTACTTTTGGGAAAACCACCGTCAGCAGACTTAAATTCAATGTCTTGGTCTTCTCCAAGGTTTATGCGATCGAGTAATGTTTCTAAATCCATTTCCTTATCTCTGAAGCAGGGTGAGTAAACTCCAGTTCTTTCTCATAAAGGCGTTTGAGCGCTGCCAGTATTTCAAAGCTCAAACCCACAGACCAACAAGAGTCGATCGCTGCCAGCGCGATTAAGTATGTTATCAGTGATAAATATTTTGTTACTATACATTAAGTCAGAGTCCTAAATGTCGTAGCCATAAGGCTTAAAAAACTATGGACACAACTGGACTCGAACCAGTGACCCCTACGATGTCAACGTAGTGCTCTAACCAACTGAGCTATGCGTCCTCACGAATTACCAATGTAGCAGAACATTAGATGGATTGTCAAGCATAAATATAAAATTTTTCAAGCCACCCACAGCCACCACCCTAATTCCCAACCCGCCAAATCTTCACAGTTCGATCGCCCGAACCGCTAGCCAAACACCCCGCATCAGCACTAAAGGCCACCGACAAAACCTCCCCCCCGTGTCCCGTCAGAAGTTCCAGCAAACCCCCCGTAGCCGTATCCCACAAATAAATCGAACCATCCCGACTCCCCGTCGCCAAAAACCCACCATCCCGGCTTAACGCCACACACAAAACATCCCCAGAATTGTCCCTCATACTTCGCAGCAGTGTCCCTCGCCCCTGTGCATCCACCCGCCACAGCTTCGCTGTACCGTCCCGACTCCCCGTCGCCAAAATCGATCCTTCTCCTACTCCCCCCCTTACCAAGGGGGGGCTGGGGGGGGTAGATGCAAAGGCGATCGCCCGCACCCAATCCCCGTGCTCTGCTAAAGTACAAATCGATCGACCATTGCGCCAATCCCACAACTGCAAACTCTTATCCCGACTCCCCGTCGCCAAAAACTCCCCACCAGGACTAAAAGCCACAGCCTCAACCCCACCGACGTGACCATTCAAAGCCGACATCGGCCTACCCTTATTCAAATTCCACAACTGCACAGTCTTGTCCCGACTCCCCGTCGCCAAAACCTGACCGTCGGGACTAAAGGCCACAGCATAAACCCGATCCTCATGACCGCGCAAAGCATACCACCACTTACCCTTATTCAAATCCCAAATTTGAATCGTTTTATCCCGGCCGCCGCTAGCCAAAGTCGCGCCATCAGGACTAAACGCCACAGAAGTCACCCAGTCAGAATGACCAGTGAGAGTGTACCACCGCTTACCCGCGTCCAACTTCCACATCTCGATCGTCTTATCCTCACTCCCGCTAGCTAAAGTCGCGCCATCGGGACTGAAAGCTACTGACGTAACAGCATGGGAATGACCTACCAAAGTATGAACGCACCTCCAAGTAGGCGCGCGTGCCGGTACAACCCGCTGCATCGGCGGCACAGGTATAATAGTGCCTGCAACCGTTGGTGGCACGGCATTCTGCACCGCAGGCATCCTCTGTGGCACGGGAATTGCAGGCGCTGGTAGGGGCGGTGGATGGTGCGTGCCCGCCCCCGACTGCTGCGGCTGCAAATCTTGGAGAACTTCAGCTACAGATTTGTAGCGGCGACTGAGACTCGGTTCGATCATTCTGTCGATGATGCGGCTTAATTTCGGATCGATTTGAACCTTCAAAAAATCTCGCCAAACCCAAACATCTTGATTGATATCGAACAAATCAAACGGAGATATTTGAGTCAGTAAATAAATGCAAGTTACGCCCAAACTATACAAATCGCTAGCATAAACCGCTTGACCTCGAATTTGTTCCGGCGCCACGAATTCAGGCGAACCAATCACTGTACCTGTTTCTCTCAAACCCTCCACAAGTTTTGCAGCACCAAAGTCAACTAAAACTAATTCCCCGGTTAGTGTTGGGTAAGTATAAATAATCGGAGTTTGAGAAACGCGGCGGCGGATAATGTTAGGTGGTTTAATGTCTCGGTGAATTACATTGCGATCGTGCACGAACTGCAATACTGGCAATAAATCATTCAGCATACCGAGAATCTGATTTTCGCTAAAAGCCCCAGCCCCCGCCAATTCTTGCTGTAAATTTTGACCTTCTATAAATTCCTGCACTAAATACTGATATCGTTCCTGCTGAAAGTGCGCCAGCAATTCGGGAATTTGCGGGTGTTTTCCCAATTCGTCCAGCCGCACCGCTTCTCGGTTGAATAATTCTGCTGCTTTTTCGGCGCTGCTGGTTCCTTGGGATAGCGGGAAAAACTGTTTGATTGCACAGCGCGGTTTTGAGGGTTTGTCTTCGTCAACGGCTAAAAAAGTACGGCCAAAACCGCCGCGCCCGAGGGGTTTGATGGCGCGGTAACGCTCTCTCAGCAACAGTTTTGTGCCACAATTCAGGCAGAATTGAGTTCGATCGGCATTTTGCGGGTTTTGACAGGCGGGGTTTAGGCAATAACTCATAACTGAACCGGGAAGCAATCAGCAGCATATTTCTATGATACTGAGGCAATACCAAATCCGACTTAAATATCCCCTTTATTTCTTAGTCCGCGGAGGCGGACATCGTTTGTGTAGTCGCGGTTTCAACCGCCGAGTCTTATCTCTCGCGTTACAATTTAAAATTAAAGGACTGAAGTCCGAACGATCAAACCAGTTTGTAGTGAGGACTTCAGTCCGCAGCATTTAAGATCTAGCTTTAACATTCAGAGCATACTCTTTAAACCTTTCCAAGTCAGCCTGAATAGTCGATTCAACAACTCGCCCTACAAATGAATTGTCCATCAATGTTGCCAACCAGCCGGGAACTCCATAAGCCACCGTTAGTTTGACAATGCTGCTGTTTTTGCGATCGTAAAACCGCACCGCACCCCGATTGGGCAAACCATCTACCGATTCCCACTGAATTATCTGATTCGGCACTAATTTGAGAATCCGAGAAAGCCAGCTAAATTGTAACCCCCCGGTTGCAAGTTTCCAGCGCGATAATTCTGGATCTTCTTCGAGAACTCGAACTGATTCTATCCACTTCATCCAGCGCGGCATTTGCTCTAAGTCAGACCAAAGTTCCCACGCTAATTCGATAGGAATTGCCACTTCTACTTGTACACTATGCTCTAACCAATCAGTCATTCGATTTTAGATTTTAGATTTTAGATTTTAGATTGAAGAATTGTTTCTTCTCGTTTCCAGGCTCGGCCTGGTAACGCATATCCAGAGGCTCCGCCTCGGTTTTCAAAAGCGAATATCAGAGGCAGAGCCTCCTCCAAGGCATTCCCAGCCAGAGCCTGGAAACGAGAGAAAATCATTAGCTTTTAGCTTTTAGCATTTTTCACTGGAGCGACTAATGCCAACTGCCAACTGCCAACTATCAACTGCCAACTAACTGTAAGTTTCCAGAATAGCCTTAGCCGCTTGATGACCGGAAAGAGTCGCACCTTCCATGCTATCAATGTAGTCTTGCTGAGTGTAACTTCCTGCTAAAAAGAAATTAGCAACAGGAGTTTTTTGAGCGGGGCGGTAAACATCCATTCCCGGCGCTTCCCGATACAAAGATTGAGCGAGCTTAACCACACTGTACCAAGTCATATTTAATTCCCGTGCTGAGGGGAATAAATCCTGAACTTGCTTGAGTACGTGTTGGGCGATCGCCTCATTGCTTTGTTTGATAAACGGATCGCCCGGTGTCAGCACCAACTGCAACAGAGAACCTTGTCCTTCTTTATAATAATCCTTAGGACTTGTCAGCGCCAAATCGGCAAAACAAGAAAAATCTGCATCTGCTGAATATAGCAAATTATCGATGCCTACAGCGTGGCTCAACTGTTTGCGCTTGGCTTCATCTTCCAGTTCCGTTACCCAACCGTCGAACCGCAATTGTACTGTCGCAACAGGTACCGCATCTAACTTATAAATGTTGTCAAATTCCGACCATTTGCGCCAAGCTGGAGGCAATATTTTCTGAATTCCAGGCACGTCGCAGGCGAAAACGTAGGCATCTGCGGTAATATGTTCTTCAGTTTCGCCGTTAGCTACTAGCAAACCTGTTACGCGCGTTTCTGTGCCTTCTTCAAACTGAATTTCTCGGACTCGGCGCCGCGTGTAAATTTTGGTTCCTTTACTTTCCAAATATTCGACAATTGGTTTGTGCAAATATTCGTTGGGAGAACCGGACAGCATCCGCATGACAGAGGCTTCGGTTTTTGATGCAAAGAATTGGAATATTGTCAACATACACCGGGCTGAAATATTTTCAGTGTCGATAAAACCTAGTGCGTAGGCGATCGGGTTCCACATTCTTTTGAGGGAGTTTTGGTTGCCGCCTTGACTGCGGAACCAGTCAGCAAAGCTAATTTTATCCAAATTGCGGATAGTTTTCATTGCTCCGTCAAAGTCGATCAAACCACGGACGATGGGGCTTGTTCCCAGGGCGATCGCATTTTGAATTTTGTCTTGTACCGTTAGCTGGGATGTAGTGAAAAATGCCTTCAAACCATGCAAAGGAGCACCCACGGGAAAGCGAAAATCCAAAGAACCAGTTTCGCCGCCTCGATTGATAAAAGTGTGGACGTGATCTTTGAGGAGCAAATCGTCAAAAGCTCCCACCTTTTTCATTAGGGCAAATAAGTTATAATAGCAGCCGAAGAATACGTGCAAACCCATTTCAACGTGATTCCCGTCGGGATCTACCCAACTGCTGACTTTGCCGCCGACAAAAGGGCGGGACTCAAAAATTTCTACTTCGTGGCCGGCATCCACTAAATCGACTGCTGTGGTCATTCCAGCCAGTCCCGCACCTGCGATCGCAACCCGCATTTTACCTATCCTTATCCAGTATTTTTACAAATTGTAACAAGTTTTAGAGTTTCCGAAACATTCTAAAGTGCGTAAATGCCGATCGGCACTTGCACCCCTCTCTGAATTCTTGCCAAAAAATCCGCACTAATTGCACCGTAAGGGCTTTGTTCCAGATAAGTCTGGCGCAAAGCAGACACATTTTCGCAGACAGCTAAAGAATCAGCTTGTAATCCTCCCTCACCAGCCGGAATTAAGATGCGATTAGGATTATCTACGCCTGTAAGGTTACTTGTGAAAGGAACAACAATCACAGAATCGCTAAACTCGTTGCGGATGTCAGGAGAAACCACAACTACAGGTCTTTTTTTTTGTATCTCCTAACTGACGCAAAGCCCTTGAAAGATAAATCTCTCCTTGTCTGGGATAAGTTGTAGTTATTGAATTAGAGTCCATCGGCGTTCCATGCTTCCTCTATCTGTTCTTCTACAAAATCAAACCACTCTTTTTCATCCTGAATATCTTCTTGACTGCGGTTGAGATAAAATTTCCGCAATTTATCTTCTATTTGCTTGGCGTACCAGAGACGGAGAGCTTGTTCGATCGCCTCCGTCCAATTATCGGTAAGCTGGTCTATTTTATCAGCAAACTCGGCATCAAGGGCGACCAACACTTCTCGCTTTTGAGTAGAATTTGACACGTTCGTTCTCCTTGCCAATTCAAATAAAAAAATGACTGCTAACTGTTGACTGGCGACTAATATCATTGGTTGTTAGTTATTGGTTATTAGCAGCATCACACGAGTAACAAATAACAAATAACAAATAACAAATAACTAACAACTAACAACTGACTTTAAAACATCGGCATCAACTGAAGTGGCCCAATTCCTAAGTCTTTAGGAGAAACCCAGCGCACCTCAAACAAAGCGACCATATCCTTAAACTGAGGCTGACCGCGAGAAGCACCCATCAACCCTTTAGCAATCACCAAACCGCACCAACCGTTAGTTGATTTACAGCGGCGCTCCCACTTTTTGCGAGCTTCCTGATGCACCGGGTCGTTTTCATTAAACTCGCCAAACAAATACAATTCCCCATTTTTTGTTTGCAAAATACCCAAGTCGTATTGCTCGTCTTGAAAAGGATCTTCGCCCGGATTAAAACAAATTGCCTTCACCCCTCCAGCTTCTTTCAAATCTTGAATCATAGTTTTAGCCTTGGGATTGGAAGTTTGAATCATCACTACAGGCAAACCATCCCCGGCGGTATTAATATCGACTTCTGCACCTTCGTGAAACTGGACACTTCCGCGTAGAAAATCTACCGTTTCCCAAGGTACGACACCCAGACTCAAGAATGAATTTTGCGGCACCAAATCGTCCCGCAGCCGTGGCATTTCAAATTCATCATCCTCATCGTCATCGTCATCGCCCAGCATCTGTAATAATTCGTCTGACACCTCAGGCATCGTCGAAACTTTAACCGATACCTGTTGAATTTCTCCATCAGACTGCGGAACAGGGATGCGGTAGCGACTGTTGAGAGCGGGAAATGTGTCTGCTGCCAATTTCCGGCGGCCGTTGTGGAAAAAGCGGTGGAATGCTTCGAGAGCAACTAACATCGTCAGGGCTTCTTCTTCGTAAAGAATCGATCGCAATCCTTCTAAAGGATGCAGGTTGCCAAAATTCGGTTCAATTTCCGATGGAGGCAAATCGGCTAAATCAATTTCGTCATCGTCATCCTCATCAAGCTCGCCGGCGCTTTCAAAGGTGAGAAACAAACAGTCTTGCCCTAAAAAAGCCTGTTCTAAATCTTCAAAAGAGTCATCGTTGACAACTCGCTCTCGAAACCGCTTCAAGGATTCTAGAGATCGGTACAGCAAAACTCCGTAATCCATTCTCCCTTGGCCCAATACGGATACGTAGAGGCTGGCGACATCCCACTGATTGATTTCAATAGATATAATTTGATGTTCGCTCAAAGTCCGCCACGGAGCATCGTGCCAAATTTGAGCGGCTTTTTCCATTAGCACTTCGGCGTACTCAGGCGGTAATTCGGGAGGCCGATTCACAGCGACCTCTTCCATGCCCCGAAAGATTTCATCAATTAAGGGCAATTCCGGTACGTAGTCAATGGAAATACCTAAATCTTGAAGTATTCCCCGCAGGTAAAATTGAATTTCTCGATTTTTGACTACGATTTTTTGGGGGCGGACTGCGGGGGCCGGACTTTGGGGATGTTCCATTGCCCGCAGGAGAGCGCGGACGATCGCCTCTGGGCCCGCATCTGGGCCTACCATGTCCATTGCTCTGACGATGCCTTCAGAGCCGTCCACCCAGAGAATACACTCGCCACCAGCTTCTGGATCGTCGTCGTCCTCTAGCATCATGTGCGAGTCAGCATTTGATAACGGTCGGCGGTCGCCCTCCCACACGCTGGGAATTTGAGGTAAGTTTTGTAGCCGACGAAGAGTAGAGCGATTCAGCGCTGCCATAGAGTAAGCCCGTTGGGTGAAGCATTGTTGCGGTGCCACAAAGGGTCAACCGCTGCTTCTCAATCATAAACCCTATAGGGGGAGAGGACATCAAGCTTGGAAATGAGGTCTCACCGTAATTAAAAATTTCCGGCTAAAAATTCTGCCTTCAACGTTCAGTTGACAGTTGACAGTTGACAGTTGACAGTTGACTCCGAAAGCAGTTGGCAGTTGGCAGTTGGCAGTTGGCAGTTGGCAGTTGGCAGTTGGCAGTTGGCAGTTGGCAGTTGGCAGGAAAGTAGGTGACTGACTGATGACTGATACTGATAACGTTCGCTCTTCGGGGACGCTCGCACTAATTAATGACTGATGACTAATGACTTCTTCCCTCTTCCTTCTTCCCTCTTCCTTCTTCCTTCTTCCTTCCCTGTACAATGGAGGTATAAGATTAAACTCTTAACATTCGACAGTCTCAGGAGTTCGACAGATTATGACTCAAGCGATTTCCCAACAGCGGGGCATTCAAATGACGGACTCTGCTGTTCGTCAAGTTTTAGCTCTTCGAGAAAAACAAGGTAAAGACCTCTGCTTGCGCGTAGGGGTGCGGCAGGGCGGCTGTTCTGGTATGTCTTACGTGATGGATTTCGCAGACCCCAGCACTGTGAAATCTGACGATGAAGTGTTCGACTACGAGGGTTTTCAGGTAGTGTGCGATCGCAAGAGCATTCTTTATCTCTACGGTTTGGTGCTCGACTTCAGCGATTCGATGATCGGCGGTGGCTTTAAGTTCACCAACCCCAACGCTACTCAAACTTGTGGCTGCGGCAGTTCTTTTTCTGCTTAAATGGGAAAATTGCTTGGGGCATGGGTATGGGCATTGGTAATTGGTCTCCAGCTAATTGCTGACAATCGCGATCGACAATTAGCCTCGGATGCGCTTCCTTTGTCCCGCACCCCATGCTTTCGAGCAATCTAAAATCTAAAATCCAAAATCCAAAATCGAATGACCCCTGAAGAAATGTTTAAAGACGGTTTCGATCGCTACCAAGCTGGCGAAGCCCCTGCTAATCTGATCCCCGTGTTCAAAGAATTGTGCGAGAAATCTCCCAAAAATGGCAATGCCTGGGCTAGCCTCGCGTGGCTCTACCTTTTGGAAAATAAACCCGGATCGGCTCAAAAAGCAGCGAAAACAGCGGTTAAATTGAACCCTCACGACGCCCAAGCTCGCATCAACCTAGCAGTCGCGATTCTGGATCTCAAAGAAAAAGGGGTGCGCCCCCACGTAGAAGTTGCTCAGCAACTCCTGATGGCTTCCGAAGAGTTGTTAGAGGAAGTTACAAAAAATTTTGAAGAAGGATTAAGCCGCAAACCGGACTGGAAGAGTCTCGCCCGCGTGAAACAGTGGCTTCTGGAAGCGTAAGCCCCCAAACAATGTCGATTTGGGGGTGGGGATCAAGGAAATCGGGTTTGTGGTTTATTACGATCTCGTAATAAATCAATAAATAACTTTATGGAAAACTCAGGAAGTCAGTGCTAGTATTTGAAAACTTAGACGATCGACAAACCGGCACAGCGGTTTTCAGACTTGACTACCATAAATACTAGGAGTTGTAAGAACATGAGCACTGACAGCCACGTTAACATCAAACCAGCAACCCGCAACCACAAAGGTTTCTTTATTCAGCCTGCTTCTTACAAATTGATGAGCATCGATAAATCCGGCTGGGCCTTGATTTGCATGGACAAAGCAGTTTGTCATTATGTAGATCCTGATGACTTGCAATTGCCGAATAAGTCGGGAATGTCTGAAGGTTAATCCAGAAGTTTTGAGAGACATTAAAATGCTTTATTTGAGTAGCTGCCCTCCCTGGAGAGGCAGCAACTTTTTTTTTGTCAGTTGTCAGTTGTCAGTTGTCAGTTGTCAGTTGTCATTAGTCCTGCCGTCGGGCAGTCATCAGTCATCAGTCAGAAGTGTACTAGATCTAACCCAATACAGTTCACTTAAGACAGTACACCAGGAAAAACGATTTGACAAACAGACCCTGCGATTGCTTCGCGAAGACGCTCGCAATGACAAAAAACGTTAAGTAAACCGTATTGAGATCTAACCAATGTAAGGAAGTTCGGCAACGGGTTGTGTAGCGGATGTAACGGATAGAATTCCCAATAACCGATTACCGATTACCGATTACCGATTACCAATTACCAATTACCAATTACCAATTACCAATTACCAATTACCAATTACCAATTCCCAATTCCCGATTACCAATTACCAATTCCCAATTCCCCATCGCCTAATTGCTAGATTTGATAGAAAAATTACAAATTACCGATTACCAAGAATAATGGGTTTAAAGCCTCCTCGTTCGAGGAGGAAATAAAACAAAATTATTCACTGTTTCAATCCTGTTCCTTCTAGGTAGAGGTCGATCTCAAACTGTCAACTGTCAACTGTCAACTGTCAACTGTTGACCAATTCCCGATCGCCTAATTGCTAGATTTGAAGGCAAAAAGCAGATCGAGCTGAGCAGTTGTCGGTTCTGTCGAAGTTGTGGCTACGCTGACTCCTCGGAGAGAATTGAGCACTTCAGCAACGGGCGGCGAAACTAAATTGGGCTGTACAGCGAGCAAATAACGGTTCGCCCATGACATGGTTTTTTCCATATCTATATAAAAGTAACCTTGGTTCGCCTGCGGTACAGCAGTGGCGATCGCCTGAAAACTCGGACTGCTGCTTAATGGTTGCGGTGGCGCTGTGGTGATGACATCAACTAAAGGGCCGCCGAAGGCAACAAATACAGAATTTTCATTCAGCCAACCGTGCCCGAATAAGGTTCCTTGTTGCGGTATTTGCCACTCTGTAACCTCTTTTCCCTGGACTTGTCTGGGGGCGACGCTGACTGTAGGATTGCTTTTGGCGATCGCATCGAGTTTTTTGAGGGTTGCTTCGGCTGCGGGGCGATCGCTCGTTTCAAAAATCATCGCCGCCCCCATCCCCAACTGAGACAAAATACCTTGATCCGAACCGATCGCCCCGATCGCAAATTCCCCATTCATCCAGCCAAAAACATCACGATCGGCATCCAAATCCAAGCGTTTAAAACTACTTCTCACCTGCTGAATGCCCCTGTCAACTTCCGGGCTATCTTTTGCCTCTGCCGTCGCCTGCAACCAAATGCGATCGAGTCCCTTACCCCCTACTAAAGCAATGGTTTCACCGGGAAATCTGGGCAACAATTTCGATCCGACTGGCGGCTTTTGCTGTCCGAATTTAGGATCTAACCGAGCGATAGTTTTCACCCTCAATCCCGAACTGTCGGCCCCTATTCCCGCTACCAAAGACTTGACTTGTTTAAACTGTGAAAGCACTGTCGAAGGCAATTGAAAATCATCGGGCAAATTAGTTTTTAATTGCTCGATTGCAGCAGGATAATCAGCAATGTAAATAGTTGCGATCGGATTCGGTACGCCAGCACTCTCTGCAAAAAACTTAGTTGTACTCTTTTCGGTGGCGAGGGAGGGCTGTCCTTTAAAAGTATCGATCGCCATTTCCACAGGCTTTCTCAAAGGAGCCATCACTAATTGATCGTCCAACAAAGCCACACTGTAGCGCTTGCCCGTTGGCTCTGCAATCTCAGAAATTTTAACTCCTTTATACTCAGTTTCTTGAGTTGTGGCACCTTCCTGAGATTTTAATTTATTAGCAAAATTCCAAGCACTAATTTTATTTTTGACACTGACTACAACGAGCAGTTTAGGAGGCTCTGTTTTAGCGGTAGCATCTGGGGGTAACAAAGCCACCATCACGCCCCCCAGCCAGGGCTTTAAGTCTCTCTCAAAGTCGATTTGAGTGCCTGCCAAGCTTTGTTCTTGAAAGGCCTTCAAACCCGCACCGACCAACTTTTGAGCGCCCGGGGTGCCGAATTGCTGCAACTGTGACAGTGCTTGGGGATTGGGGGAGATGAAGGCGGCCATCATTGCTTCGTCGGGTACAACTTTGGCGCTGTCTTGGGGGTTGGAGACTTGTTGGCTCAAACCGTGGAAGTAAAGGTACACCGCGGCGCTACCTGCTGCAATGATGGCGGCAGCAATTAGAAGCTTTGGTTTTTTTGCAGGCATTGTTTTCGATCCTAGCGTCCTTTATCAGTTTAATGAAAATCCACTGGGCTTGTGGGGAGCCGATCGAACTAGCTATTTATTTTTATAGAATTTAAAACGGGTTTGGGCGATCGTGTAAACTGCTGTTGAGATGAAGTGCGGGAAGAAATATGAAAGTAGCGATCGCGGGAGCAACGGGATTTGTAGGTAGCCGGCTGGTGGAGAAGCTGCAAGCAGCCGGACATCAAGTGGTGGTTTTGAGTAGAGATGCGGCGAAAGCTGGGCGAGTTTTCCCAGCTTCGGCTTATCCGAATTTGGAAGTTGTCGCCTACACTCCGGCGGAGTCTGGTGATTGGCAAAATTCGATCGCGGGCTGCGACGCTGTGGTTAATTTAGCTGGGGTGCCGATTGCGGAGGAAAGGTGGACGGAGGCGCGCCAGCAAGCGATTCTCGACAGTCGCAGATTGACGACGGCAAAATTGGTAGAGGCGATCGTCAATGCTAATCCTAAACCATCGGTGTTTGTGAGCGCATCGGCGATCGGCTATTACGGAACCAGCGAAACCGCTGAGTTTGACGAAAGCAGCCCTGCGGGAAACGATTTTTTAGCAGCAGTTTGCAAAGACTGGGAAGCTGCGGCCCAACCTGCCAAAAATGCAGGCACAAGGCTAGCAATTTTGCGGCTGGGAATAGTTTTGGGAATGGGAGGCGCGCTAGCAAAAATGCTGCCACCTTTTAAACTATTTGCAGGCGGCCCAATTGGCACAGGAAAACAGTGGTTTTCTTGGATTCACCGCGAGGATGTGGTTGATTTAATTTTGTATTCTTTGCAAAATTCGCAAGTTCAAGGCGTTTTGAATGCGACAGCACCGAATCCAGTGCGGATGAATGAATTGTGCCAAACTTTAGGGGAAGTTTTAAGTCGGCCTTCTTGGTTGCCGGTGCCAGGTTTTGCTTTAGAAATGCTGTTGGGAGACGGCGCTAAAGTTGTTTTGGAAGGGCAGAAAGTTTTGCCGAAACAAACTTTGGCTAGCGGTTTTCAATATCAGTATCCGATGCTGAAGTTGGCTCTAGAAGAGATTTTGGCTGGTAATTAAATCCTGCATTTTTAGATATCCCTCGTTCCCCGGCTCTTCTGCCTGGGAACGCATATCCAAAGGCTATGCCTCGTTCCTTCAAATAAATCATCCCACTCAACAATCAATCACATCAACTACCAACAATCGATTAATTCCAGTCGGTTTTAACCGACTTAAGCTATGAGGCAGGGGTTTAAACCCCTGCCGGACTGCGGAACTGACGGACAGGCCGACTGAAATTTTACCAAAATAGAATCGGAATTTACTATGCCAGAACCACAAGCAAACCAACCAATTATTTGCACTAGCTTTGGCGAATGGTGCTTTCACAAAAATAGTCTTTCAAAAGAAGCGAAACATACAGTTGAAGTGCTGTTAAAAAGAGCAGGAACTTCTTACTGTTATAAAGCTGAGCGAATCCTGTCAAATAGAACTTCTCTGAGTTTTGTAAGCGATCGGATATCAGACCTCACAGCCCTGCTATTTCTGACCGATTTGATCGATCTGAATCTGGAAAACAATCAAATATCAGACTTAACACCCCTGCAATCTTTAACCAATTTGACAACGCTGTGTCTCAACACAAATCAAATATCAGACTTAACACCCCTGCAATCTATTTGACAACGCTGTGTCTCAACACAAATCAAATATCAGACTTAACACCCCTGCAATCTCTGAGGAATTTGACTCATCTGGGCCTGAGCAACAATCAAATATCAGACTTAACACCCCTTCAATCTCTGAGGAATTTGACTTATCTGGGGCTGGGCAACAATCAAATATCAGACTTAACACCCCTGCAATCTCTGACCAATTTGACTTATCTGAATCTGGACAACAATCAAATATCAGACTTAATACCACTGCAATATCTGACAAAATTAAATTATTTGAAGCTGGAAAAAAATCAGCTTCCAGACTCAACACCCCTGCAATCTCTGTGGAAAGTTACCGTCAATTCTACAGAGCGAGTCGATCGCACTCGTGCCGCAGCAGCGATCGAATTTGCTTACGCCACTCTCGGCAAGACTTGCCCAAAAATTATTTTTTGTGCG
The DNA here is from genome assembly GCA_004292955.1 of Oscillatoriales cyanobacterium. Taxonomy (GTDB): domain Bacteria; phylum Cyanobacteriota; class Cyanobacteriia; order Cyanobacteriales; family Microcoleaceae; genus Microcoleus. Next base: position 318,578 of record RDXX01000009.1, read on the forward strand.
AGTCCTCACTCCGCCATAGCACAATTGAAAAGTTTGGAATTTCTAACTAATAAAACTGATTTATTTGTGTGTTTTTATCAACAGATAAAATCAGCCTGTCGGCTTTTTTACTGCATGAAAAGTCGTGTGAGTATTTCAGGAATTAGATGGGAGGGGCAGCTCGAACAAGAATTGCGACGAGATATTTCGGACTATTTGAACTATTCAACGTCGATATTTACTTGGAATTCTGTTATGAATTCTCTGTTGAAGACCATCTACATAGCTGACTTTTGTGTGTCTGTAATTAAAATTTTTATCAACCCCGATGCACAAAAAGCTTTTGAATGCTTGAAGCAGCTTTTAGTTGAATGCGGGTGGATTTTTGCATTTGAGGATGTCTGCTGCGTGTGCGATCGCCCCTCAAAACTATCCCTCGACAGTGAAGATCGACTGCACGCAGAAGGAGAAAGTGCGATCGAATTTACCGACGGTTACAAACTCTACTCGTATCACGGAGTAAATTTGCCGGAAAAATACGGACAAATACACCCGAATCAGTGGGAAGCACGATGGATTTTAGAGGAAGAAAATGCCGAACTTCGGCGAGCGTTAATTCAGGGAATTGGTTACGCTAGAATTTGCTCAGAGTTGCAAGCCACAGAATTAGATAGTTGGCAAGAATACACTCTGTTAAAAATAGATTTTGAGGACGATTTCGACGAATCTGGGCAGCCGTTACCAGTTTTTTTGTTAAAAATGACCTGTCCGAGCACCGGACACATTCATTCGTTGCGAGTGCCTCCTGATGTAGTATCAGCAAAAGAGGCAATTCGCTGGGTAAATTGGGACATTGACTCAGAAGAGTTTTCCGTGCAAACTTGAATGCAAGCAGCAGAAATACAAGAACCTTAGATTATTTGTTCATTAGGATGATTTCAGGAAATACGATATATGGTAGTTGCAGCAAAATCAACGATTTCTCTTGCAGAGTTTTTGCAGTTGCCCGAAACTAAACCAGCAAGCGAGTACATCGACGGTCAAATTTATCAAAAACCTATGCCGCAAGGAAAACATAGCCGATTGCAAAAACGATTGCTGGAGGCAATTTCTGAGGTTGGGGAACCTCAAAAGTTAGCCTGTGCATTTCCCGAATTGCGCTGTACGTTTGGGGGGCGATCGATCGTTCCCGATATTGCTGTTTTTGAGTGGTCTCGCATTCCCGTTGATGAAGATGGAGAAATTGCCAACCGCTTTGAAATTCCACCGGATTGGATAATTGAAATTTTGTCACCTGACCAATCTCCAAATCAGGTGATAAAAAAAATAATTTTTTCGATCAATCACGGTACTAAATTGGGTTGGTTTGCCGATCCGAGCGATAAATCAGTAATAGTTTTTCAACCGAATCAATTGCCTGAGGTTAAATCAGATACGGATATTTTACCTGTTCTTAGCGTGTTGGGCGATTGGCAGTTATCCGCAGCCGAGTTGTTTAATTGGTTGAAAATTAATTGATTTAATACGAATTTAAAAAAGTCTTGCTAGAATCATCAATCTTAGACCAATTCTTAACAGTGGCAGATCCCCGCGCAGGACACGGCAGTGCCGTTTCCCTACAGAAAACTGATATCTTTGCCAAAAACTTAATCCATAAAACACTAATCAACATTGGCCCTGTGCCACTTAAAATGGTGGAATGCACAAACCATCAATTTAGGAAAAACTGTTAATAAGATAAGAAAGAAGCCCGCCTTCAGTCAAAGGTGGGCTAAATTCATGCCAGCTTACAGACAGCTAGGCAATCGGGTCTCTTAGCCGATTGACGTAAAAGTTGAGAAAAAGATCCAAATCTTCCGGAAAAACTTATCCTCAACAATTAAGCTCCAGTTTACCCAAGCAGATCGGGAAAATTTCGCACACAGCGATGTTTCCCTGCAAGTGGGGAAATGCTGGAGCTTTATTTTGCCAGCAATCCCCAATCTCCAAGGGTTTAAGCGTCGTGATCGTGAGCGAAGCGGCGGAAGAGGAAGTCTAGGGCGTAGTTCCGCAGGTTGTAGTATTCGGGATCTTCCATCATTTGTACCCGATCGCGCGGACGTGGGAAAGGAATCTCCAAAACCTCGCCAATCGTTGCTGATGGGCCGTTAGTCATCATCACGAGTCGATCGGCCAAAAACAGCGCTTCGTCAATATCGTGAGTAATCATCAACACTGTACAGCGGTGATCGTTCCAGATTTTCAGCAATTCTTCCTGCAATTCTTCCTTAGTAATTGCGTCGAGAGCACCAAAGGGTTCGTCCAAAATCAGCACCTTGGGACGAATTGCTAAGGCGCGGGCGATGGAAACCCGTTGTTTCATACCGCCGGAAATTTGCGGAGGTCTTTTCTCAGCAGCTTCTGTCAGTCCCACCATTGCCAAATGATCTTTGACGATCGCATTTTTTTCGGCTTTCGACTTCTCGGGAAATACAGCGTTAACGGCAATGTAAACGTTTTCAAACACAGTCCGCCAAGGCAGTAAAGCGTAACCTTGAAACACTACCATGCGATCGGGGCCTGGCTTTTCGATCCGCTGCCCGTTAATCGACACGGTGCCTTCGCTGGGATGGCTAAAACCGGACACCATATTTAACAGTGTTGATTTGCCGCAGCCGGAGTGTCCGATCAGAGTAATAAACTCTCCCTCAGCTACGGTCAAGTTAACGTTTTCTAATGCTCTGTAACCGTTTGGATATACTTTATAAACATTGTCCATCACCAAAAAAGGCTGGCGGCGATCGTTTGGTTGCTGGCTCTGGGTTTTGGTGTTTGTCTGGTTGACAGCAGTATTAATCATGGGTTTGAGAAGCCGTTAGTAGGTGATTAGCGATAGCAAATAATGGAGTTTTGAATGGTGAGCTGCGAGTCGAGACTGTAGATTTTCGAGTTCCCTGTATATTTTCAGTATTGAGTTTAAATTGCAAGACTTTTGCATCAATTATATAATTGTGCCGCTTCGCTCTCAACAATGCAATCAATCGCTGTGATTTCTGATTCCTCTTGTCTGACTTGTGAGTTGATAAGTCTTTGACAGGGGCGATCGAGAACTAAGCAATTTTTTCACCTTTTGATACCTCAAAACTCGCAGAGCACCATTAGACATTTGGCCGGTGGAAAGCATTCCACCGGCTGGGGCGGACACTCAACAGATCCTAAGCAGCTCTGCGGCCCGAATCCAGAATCACTTCAGCCATCGTGTAATCGCGTTTAATCGCTAGATTGTTGAGATAGCCGATCGGATCTTCAGCATTAAACACCGAGCCATCAAACAAGCGGAGAGAACCCCGAGTGTAAGTAATATCAGACATTCCCAGCTCGCGCGCTGCTGTACTGAAGGGGCCGACTCGCACCACCCGTTCCAGAATTTCTACCCAGTTGCGGGGGAAGACTGTATCGCCCCAACGCGCCATCTGTACCATGTGCCACAACTGTTCGGTACGGCTTGGGCGGTTCACCCCGTCGCCGGCGAACAAGTGGTGAGCGTATTCCCGCATCGGAGTATCAAGATCGCAAGCAGTAGATTTGGAATCGCCAATTTGGATGTAACTCTTGTCAGTAGCGACGTACTCCCGTCCCGCCACAATTTCGGAAACTTCTTGAGCGTGGGCCGGATCGCTGCAATAGTGACAAGCTTCTAGCAAAGCTTTCACTAGAGCAATGTGAGTGTTGGGGTAAGCATTCGCCCAGTCTTCCCGAACTCCCAGAATTTTTGCCGGGTGTCCAGGCCACAGTTCCAAATCCGTAGCCACGGTAAAGCCGACTCCTTCCATCGCCGCGCGCAAGTTCCAAGGTTCGCCGACGCAGAAACCGTCAATCGTCCCACCTTGCAAGTCCACAATCATCTGGGCTGGAGGGATGTTTTTCAGTGAAACATCATGATCTGGGTCAATTCCGCCGGAAGCCAGCCAGTAGCGCAGCAGCAGGTTGTGCATCGATGAAGGGTGAACGATGCCCATGCGGTGAGTTTGGGCGGGGGTTCTGTGCAGCATTTCTTTGAAATCTGCCAGAGTGTAGATTCCTTGGTCGTAGAAGCGACGGGCCAGGGTAATTCCGTTGCCGTTGCGGCTCATGGTGAGGGCTGTAACGGTTGCTATGGGCTTCTCTTGGTGGCCTCCTAAGCTCAACCACGCTGCCATCCCAGAGGGCATTTGGGCTGCGTCTAGGTATCCGGCGGCGATGCCGTCTACGATGCCGCGCCAGCTTGTTTCGCGCACGAGATGCACTTCATCGAGGCCGTGTTTGGCAAATAAGCCTTTTTCTTTGGCGATCGCGAGGGGAGCGCAGGCTGCCAGGGGGATAAAGCCGAGTTCGAGGTTGACTTTTTCTAGGCCGTGGCGGGCGATCGCCGGTACTTTCCGCGCGCGCAGTTTTTTCACCCGTTTCTGCTGGTTGAGGAAGTAAATCATTTCGCTCCGCAGCGCGTAGTAGCTGGGGTGCGAGACTACTTCCATACGTACCCGGGGGCGGGGGATGTCTACTTCGAGGATGCCGCCAATTTTCGATTCTGGGCCGTTGGTGAGCATGACGATGCGATCGCTCAGCAGCACCGCTTCATCTACGTCGTGCGTTACCATCAAGGCGCTAATTTCGTACTCTTGGCAGATTTCCATCAACTTTTCTTGCAAGTTGCCGCGAGTCAAAGCGTCTAGGGCGCCGAATGGTTCGTCTAAGAGTAACAGTTTGGGACGCAGGGCTAGGGCACGGGCGATCGCCACGCGCTGTTTTTGTCCGCCTGATAGTAGTGCCGGTTGCTTCTCGGCGTGGGGGCCCAAGCCCACCATGTCAATGTGTTTTTGGATGATGTCGAGGCGCTCGGCTTTAGCTAAGCCGCTCATTACTGAGTCTACGGCCAGGGTGATGTTTTCTCTGACTGTCCGCCAAGGTAGCAGCGAATAGTTTTGGAACACCACCATGCGATCGGGGCCCGGCTGAGTGATTCTTTGTCCGTCGATCGTCACCAATCCTTCTGTGGGCAGATCCAAACCTGCCACCATATTTAGCAGAGTGGATTTGCCACAACCCGAGTGTCCGACTAAGGAGATAAATTCTCCTTTTTTAATTTCTAAGTCGATCCCTTTGAGGGCTACGTATGTACCGCCGTCTGTTAAATTAAATGTTTTTCCGACTTGTTCTACCGCAATCAAAACTGACATGGTTTTCTTGCCTTTTTTGTAGGTTTGTCCTTGATTTTTCGATTATTTTTGACTGTTGACCGTTAGCTTTTATATTATGCCGATCGCCCAACTGCAATAATAATATTGGTTCGTAGTGAGGACTTCAGTTCTATTCTTTTAAAAAGCTGAGGACTGAAGTTCTGCTACTCCTTTAACTCGTTATCAGGCACAGCCTGGTAACACATAATCAGGAGGCTCTGCCTCGATTTTCCAGCCGAGGCAGATCCTCTTGGATATGGGTTCCCAGTTATTTTACCGGACTTGATATTAGCTTTTAGCTAACAACTGTCAACTGTCAACTGTCAACTGTCAACTGTCAACTGTCAACTGTCAACTATCAACCGTCAACTGTCAACTGTCAACTGTCAACTATCAACTGTTTTTATTTGCCTTGAGAGGGAGCAATTTTTTGCTGCAACCATGCCATCAGGCGATCGAGCATCAAACCAACAGCCCCAATGTAGAACACCGCCAAGAGAATTTCACTGATGTAGTTTTGCTGGTAAGCATTCCAAATAAAGAAGCCAATACCTGTAATCCCGGACATCACGATTTCCGCTGCAATAATCGCCAGCCAAGCCAAACCGATCGCAATTCTCAATCCGGTGAAGATATAAGGAAGCGCCGACGGAAACAAGATATTGATGTAATATTCCTTCTGAGTAAGTTGCAGCACTTTCGCCACGTTGTTGTAATCGTCAGGAATTTGACGAACACCTTCAGCCGTGTTGATTAAAATCGGCCAAACAGAGGTAATGAAAATCACGAACAAAGCAGCCGGTTCGTTTTGTTGAAGTGCAGCCAGGGCGATCGGTACCCAAGCCAAAGGTGCTACCATCCGCAAAAACTGGAAAATCGGGTCTAAAGCCTTGTTCAGGAAGGGATTCGTACCTACCACAACTCCCATGCTAATGCCCACAGCGGCCGCGAGAGTGTAGCCTTTTGCTACCCGTTCCAAACTAGCCATAGTCTGCCAAAATAAGCCGACTCCGTAGGTTTTGGAGTTCATGAAAGGATACATCAACAAAATCCGCGTCCGTTCGTCAGTCCAAACGCTAGTTGGGGGTGGCAACTTGATGATTCCTGTACCCGACAGGAATTGCCAAATTAGCAGGAACCCTAAAAGTCCTAAAATTGGCGGCAATATATTTGACGAATTCTTTTTCCAAAACTCGCCAAGAACTCCTTGGACATCGACTCCGCCTCTCCGATTTGTGCTGACAGCCATCTTGCTAATCTCCTGTGTTTCTGCTGTTTTTTTTCGAGACTTAAGTTATGCGAAGCTTTTACCAACTAACAATGGTCTCGCATCCCCACGGAAGCGGATTGTTTTTAGAACGAGGTTTAAATCGCACGCTTCTAAAAACTGTGTTGTCAACTGTCAACTGTCAACTGTCAACTGTCAACTGTTTAACCCATCACGCTTTTTTAATTGCCAGACTCTTGATGTAATCTTCGGGCTTGTCCGGGTTGAATTCTTTGCCGTCGAAGAACTTCTCAACACCACGAGTCGATTTTGCCGGAATGTCAGCTTCAGCAACTCCGGCTAATTTAGCCGCAGCTTTCCACAAATCTCCTCGGTTGACTTTATCGATGATTGTCTTAGAATCTGCCAAGGTTTTTGTTGGCAAGAAACCCCAGCGGACGCTTTCGGTTAAGAACCACAAATCGTGGCTCTTGTAGGGATAGGAAACGTTGCCGACTCCATCATTCCAGTACAGCGTACTCATTTTGAAGTCGTTGATTTCGGGCTTGCCGTCGCCCATGATATACTTGCCTTCATAAGGAGGAAGCAACACTCCAGGAGCTACGTCAAAGAAGTTTTTGCCAGAAACAATCGACACCAATTCCGCACGATTTTCTGGTTTGTCGCACCACTGCTGCGCTTCAATTATTCCTGCTAACAGCGCTTCGGTAGCTTTGGGGTGTTTGTCTACCCAGTCGCCGCGAATTGCGAGGTATTCTTCTGGATGTCCTTTCCACATTTCGGCAGTTAAAGCGGACAAGAAGCCAATTTTTTCTTTGACAATCCGTAGGGGCCAGGGGTCACCTGTACTGAAACCGTCCATGCTGCCGGTTTTCATGTTGGCCACGGTTTGGGCCGCCGGTACTGTTAGCAACTCGACATCTACGTCGGGATTGATGCCGTTAGCTGCTAGCCAGTAGCGAATCCATAAATCTTGGTTGGCTTTGGGAAAAGTGTAGGCTGCTTTGAAGGGCGTACCTGCTTTCTTGAGTCCGAGGATGTAGTCTTGGGCGGATTTTTCTAGTTTGAGTCCGAGGCCTTTACCTTCGTGTTTGGCAGCGATCGCAATTCCATTTCCCTGAGTGTTTAGCTGTAACAGCACGTACATCGGGATGCCGGCTTTATTCTTGGTGATCAGGCCTTTGCTAATCAAGTATGGCATCGGCATTTGCCACTGCCCGCCATCTATACCACCGCCTGCTGAGCCGATTTCTACGTTGTCTCGGGCCGAACCCCAGTTGGCTTGTTTGGCGACTTTGACATCTACCATGCCGTATTTGGCAAAGAAGCCTTTTTCTTGGGCAATAATTAAAGGCGCTGATTCGACGATCGGGATATATCCCAATGTAATCTTCGTGCTTTCGATGCCTTCTACTCTTTTCTCGTTGGCCACAGCAACTGCTGATGTGGCAGCAGGGGCTCCTCCAGCCCCACCAGCACCACCATCAGCAGTTCCACCGGGTTCGGGGGGATTTCCCAAACAGCCTTTGAGCAGTATGGAACTGACGGCAGATGCACCTGCTGTAACTATAAATTTGCGCCGAGAAAAATTTTCTGAAAATTTGGTCATAGCCTAGCCTCGCTCCAATACATAATCTTCTGTAACGACATCACTGAAGTTTATCAAAGCACTTTATTGCTGTTCGCTAAATTCGGCTTAGAGAACTGTTTTAAGCGCAGGTTGGCAGTAAGGATGAAAAAACTTATGGTAACAATAAGTTTTTATGATATCCCTGCTGATTTGACTCTTTTGATTAACTCAATATTGCGATCGGCCAAGTTGTGTTAACTCGCCAAAAGCGAGTTCTACATTTAATTGGCTTGTTTATTCAGTTTACCGTACTCTTGCTGTGATTATAAAACAAATATTAAATTTAAATGATAAGTATATGTTGTAGGATGTTGCGTTTTATTAAGTAGTCCTTGGTGTGGCCCGATGGTTTCACCGATCGCCCATATTTGACAAAAAACTTGCGCTGTAAGCTTTTGGGCAGTTACCAGCAGCCGGTCTTCTCATTTTTATCAAGGATTTTGCAAATCTCATACTTTTGGTATGTTGACATAATTTTAAAAATGTTATATAAGCGGTTGAGTATCTGCCTCCACGAGCGATCGCCCGTGGAGGCGGTGGGACTATATGAGAAAAAAATGAGAAAAAAATGAGAAAAAAAATTAAGTTTTGAGTAGAAAGCTGAGTAGTAGCCGTAGGGCAGGTCGCACCCACTCGACTTCGTTACTTAATTAAACATAAAATATGGAACGCTAAAAAGCTTGCTGTATATTTCTTCTGACTTGTAAATTCTGACTTCTTGCTTCAGCAGACTTCTATTTAACGATCAAAATTTGAACCGTCTTACCATCGAAAATTCCCTCTAAGTATCGTATGGTGGGCAAGACACGATTAACTTTTAATTATGAAGCTCACAAAAGGTGCAGCAATCAGACTAACAATTCTATTTATTTTGCTCGGAATAGGTGGTGCTTATTCATGGCAAATCATGACAAATCCGGCTTCTTTATAACAAGCTAAAACGCAATCTAAATCTTTAGTAACAATTTATGTAAAAGGCAATTATATTGAAGCCTTTATCTGGTTGTGCTTTGCTATTGGTTTCGCTCTTGATGCCGTAAAAACATCAGAAAAAACCAGAATTTATCGCCTGATTACCACCATATTTTTTTATTGTTTGGTTGCTCAGATATTGTCGAAGCACAAACTGGCGCGTGGTGGAGTCCTTGGTGGTTATTTGTTTGGAAAGTTTCTTGTGTTTATCTATGACGATCTTATTGTGGGTTTATTTGCGCGATCGCGCCATTTCTACTAAACCATAAATTGTCGGTTCGCTAAGAGGGGCGGGTTTACGAGATGCTGAGTTTTAAACATAGATGGTTGGTAAAAACCGCTTCTACGATCGCGCAAATTATCTTGTGATTAATTGTAGCAAGCAAGAAGGAAAATTGGAGGCAGAGCCTGGGAACGAGTAAACAGTTAGCATTCAATGCAAGCTATTAAAAAATTCTCGAACCGCAGCGGGCTGATTATCTGGCTGAACGAAGCTAGCCAGTAAAGTCAAATCGAGTTCGGGGAAAAATTCGCTCTTCTCGCATTTTTGATACGTGCCACTTTGCGATCGATAAAGCGAGAATTGCCCATCTTGCCAAAACCAAACTTCAGACACATTTAAACCTAAATATACCTGTAATTTATCGATGCCACCGCTAGTCACAATAACTTCGATCGCAAAATCTGGAATATCCTTTAATTCCCCGACACAATAGCACTCATCGGGTTCTAATCCCCTGGCTTCTGCTTCGTTGCGATAGGTGGTAGAACCGCAACCATGTAGATCCAAATCTTTAGCAAGGGCATAGGTTTCCAAAAGGCGACCGATGGTTGTTTTTTCGCGTTCGTGTCTGGGAGATAGGGTCATAACTTCAAGCAGTCCTTGGCAATAGGTGAGGCGTAGTCCCGGTACGTCTTCGAGAACAGAATCAATGGTGAGATAGTCCTGCCAACTGATGCCTCGTAGAATCAGGCGTTGTTCGGTTTGAGTATCGAGTTTTTCGACAAGATTTGTGTTCATAGTTGAGCGGCGTTCTATGTTGATCATATTATAGACTAAATTGATTTAAACTGCGTAAATTACAGTCTAAGCTAACTCATAAATTAAATGTTAAAAGTTTACAATTTATGTAAAATATATAAGACTTATGCATGGACTGCGATCGTAAATCGTCTTCAATTACTTTATTATGGTAAGTTTTTTGCTGTAATTTCTAATCTTGTTTCTTCACTTAAAATTAAACCGCTTTGGTTGGGAGGATTGCGTTCCATATAAGCATTTACTAAATCCTCAATGAAAATATCGTAAATTTCTGGAGGTATCCGAGAAGTCAAAGAAAGCCAATCTTTTTCAATTCGTTGCTTTACTTCTCTTTTGCTTCGAGCGGAAATCGAATAGGATACAACTTCTACGCTATTTGTACAGAATCCCACCTTTGTTAATATTTCTCTATATTCGCTAGACAAATAATACCCATAACGAAATTTTTTTAATTCTTGCCACTTACTATGCAGCAGTAATTCTTGCGCTATAAACTGAATAGAAGTGGGAGAGCCTTCACCTAAAAGCGATAGTAAAATTTTACCTGAAGGCTTGAGCGCTTTTTTAAACCTTGTTAGTACGGGAATATGATCGTGGATATAATGAAGAGCCTCGAAAGAAACGATAATATCGAACGACATTTCAAATTCAAGGTTTCTCGCATCGCCTAACTGAAAGTCTAGATTCGGGTAATTTTCCCGATCGAACTTACTCTTAGCAAACTCTATAATTTCTGGAAAACAATCAATACCCACAACATAGCCTTGGGGCAAATATTGGGAAATTTCTGCTGTTATTCTACCGTCTCCACATCCCACATCTAGAATTTTTTCATCTCCTCGCAATTGGAGTTCTGATATTAAATGCTTAATGCGAAAATGAAAGTAAAAAGGGTTATTGTAGTAAGATGCTATAGAAGATGGATACATAGCTAAAAAATATTAATTGCAGATTATTCGCTCGCTTTCAACTACAAAAAGTATATCACACCTGTTGCATTACTGCACAGCTCTTTAACATTTCGTCATAATCGAGCCAGAGGGGCGGGTTTACGAGATGCTTAGTTTTTAACAATTATGGTTGGTAAAACCCGCCCCTACCCGATCGCAAATTATACAAAAACGAATCAACCGGAATTGATATAAAACCGAGAAACCGGGGTTCTTCAAGAAACCCGGTTTCTGAAAGCCCGGTACTGTTAATTGGGCGGATCGAAGCGGTTGACAGATAGCGCAACACCAATCATGGGTAACGCGACGCCGAAGCAAATCAGCCACTGATCTAGGTTCATTGGAGCTGTCTCGAAGATGCGATTGATAAACGGAGAATTAGCAAAGATAATCTGCAAAATTACAGCTACGACAATGCCGACACCGAGGGCGGGAGCTCCGCTAACTTTTTCCTGAGAACCGCTAAATTTAGCCATCAAAGAAGGTAACAATTGGCTGAGACTCAGTAGGTAAAAAATTCTGCCCATTACTAAAGCTTGAATCGCCATTGTTCGGGCTAGTGGCAAAGTTCCCCAATCGGCTTGACGCACCCATTCAAACATTCCGAAAATTATTGTCCAATTGTACAGAGAAATAGCTAAGATGCGTTTGATCCGATTTTCAGTCAGGAAAGGTTCGTTGACTGGGCGCGGCTGCTGTTTCATCACTCCGGGAGACTTGGGCTCGAAAGCAAGGGGCACAGTCATGGTGATCGAGTTGAGCATATTCAGCCAGAGGATTTGTAGCGACAAAATCGGCAATTCTCGGCCGAGTAGAGTGCTGAGCAAAATTGTCATTGATTCTCCGCCGTTGACTGGGAGAATGAAGCTGATGGATTTAAGTAGGTTTTTGTAGACCGATCGCCCTTCTTCTACCGCAGATTCGATCGACGCAAAGTTATCATCGGTCAAAATCATGTCGGCGGCTTCTTTGGAAACCTCGGTACCGCTACCCATGGCGATGCCGATATCCGCTTGTTTCAGGGCGGGGGCGTCGTTAACGCCGTCTCCTGTCATCGCGACAATTTCGCCTTTTTGCTGCAAAGCTTCTACGAGGCGCAGTTTTTGTTCTGGGGCGACGCGCGCAAAAACTGAGCCGGCTTCTACGGCTTCGGCGAGGGCATTTTTGTCCATGGCGGCGAGTTGGGCGCCGGTGTAGGCTACAAGTTCTCTATTGTGTTTGGTTTTGCGGAATCCCATGCGGCGGGCGATCGCCCTGGCGGTAGCGATGTGATCGCCGGTAATCATTTTAACTTGGATGCCGGCGGTTTGGCAGGCTTGGACGGCGGCGATCGCAGAGGCCCGCGGCGGGTCGATCATGCCTTGGAGTCCGAGGAAAACTAGCCCTGATTCTACGTCTGAGTGAGCAACGGATCCCTGTTCGTGGGGAACGATTTTTTTAGCAAAAGCTAGGACGCGCAAGCCTTGATCGGCCATTGCATCGACTTGGTGGTGGATTTGCTGGCGATCGACTTCTGTCGAATTTCCTTCAGTGTCGAGACTGGAACCGCAGCGGGTGAGAATTGATTCGACGGAACCTTTGACATACAAAATTTTGTCGCTTGTCGGAGTTCGATGCAGTGTCGCCATGTATTGAAACTGAGATTCAAAGGGAATTGAATCGAGGCGCGGCATGGATTTTTCCAAGACTTGCTGGCTGAGTTCTGCTTTTTTACCTGCTGCAATTAAAGCTCCTTCTGTCGGATCGCCGACGACAATCCAATCGTTATCTTTGAATTCTAAGTGAGAGTCGTTGCAGATCATTCCGGCTTGCAAACATTCTTGCAAAGCTGGAGATTGATTGACACTAATTGGTAGTTGGTTGAGTTCAATGTCGCCTTCTGGACTGTAACCTGTACCTGTAACGGAGTAGGATTTGCCACCAGAATAGATTTCTTGCACTGTCATCTGATTTTCTGTCAAAGTTCCGGTTTTGTCAGAACAAATGACTGTGGCGCCGCCGAGGGTTTCTACTGCGGGGAGTTTGCGGACGATCGCGTGTTTGGCGGCCATCCGGGAAACACCGACGGCGAGGGTGACGGTAATGACGGCGGGGAGGCCTTCGGGGATGGCGCCGACGATGAGGGCGACTGCTGGTTCGACTGCTTCTTTAAAGGCTGAAACTCCGGCTGGGACTGGTCGCCCTAAACGCACTGCAAAGGTCAAGGTTGCCATTGCGAGGACAAATAGCAGCCAGTTTTGACTGAATTGATTAAATTTGCGGGTGAGGGGCGTGGTGAGGTCGATGTGGCGATCGAGCAATTGGGAGATTTTGCCGGTTTCGGTTTTATTGGCGATCGCAATTACGATACCGCTACCTTGGCCGAAGGTAACGAAACTGCCAGCATAGGCCATGTTATCGCGTTCTGCGAGCGGCGTTTCTTCTGGCAAAACCAAGTTTCCCGCCTGTCCGAGTTGTTTTTCAACAGCAACGGATTCGCCTGTAAGTCCAGATTCATCTATTTGCAAGTCGCGGACTTTCACTAAGCGCAAATCGGCGGGTACTTTGTCACCGGAAGTCAGGGTTACTAAGTCGCCCACAACAAGTTCTTTTGAGGGAACTCTTAATTTCTTGCCACCTCGAATGACTGTGGCTTCTGTGGTAACAGCTTTAGCTAGGGCATCGATTTTTTTCTCAGCCCCAGCTTCTTGGATGAAACTGATAATAGCGTTGGTAGTTGTTACGCCCCAAATTACGCTGGCATTCAGCCATTCTCCAATCAGTGCTTTGATTAAACCGGCACTCAGTAAGATTATCAGGAGGGGTTGGTTAAATTGCAGTATAAATTTTAACCAGGCTGGTTTCCCTGCTTTAACTGTTAGTTCGTTTGGCCCGAATTTTTGTTGGCGACTGGCTGCTTCTGCTGGATCGATACCGTTTTCCAGATTGGTTTCTAATTGAGTTGCAACTTTGGATCTTTCTAAGTAGTGCCAATATTGCTCTGCTACGTCTACATCGTTGGCGGCTTTTGCTGGCATAATTTTTCCTGGATTTTTGTTGTTTGGCGAGCTTTCTTTTATCGATATTGAATCAGCGCGCTCAATACAACTCCTCGCTCGTTGGAGCGTGAATATATTGAGCGACAATAGGGTTGATTAATTGTTTGAAGGCGTTTTGACTTCAATCTATCTTACAGCAGATGTGTCTGTCTTTGCCAATTGGTTTGGGAAATTCTTTTCGGTGCTAAATCTTTTTTGGGAGTTTTCCGAACAGGTAAAAAAAGCTACTCAACTTCTTGACAGATGGCAAGTTTTAGGTTGTATAGATTCCTGAACAATTTAGCATAAACAGTTTGATTTCCGTACTCTGTAACTGTCAACTATCCACTGGTATATGTCTTCCTTGTCTTGTTTATTTGGCAGTTTTCTGCTGTGAGATTTTCCGATTCTGCGATTCCTCCACGGGCGATCGCGAGTGCGCGCGTGTTACAACCTAGGCTAAGGAACAAAATTGTGATCTCATGGAAATAGTGGTAACGCTGCTGCTGGGTTCGGCGCTGTTTGTCTGGGGAATGCGCGCAGGAAAGGCGTTAGTGCGATCGGGAGTGACGGCTAACGATCTGTTTAAGGGCCGAAACTCGATCGCCCTGCTGTTTTTGGGTTTTTACTTTGGCTTGCTGCTGCTGGCGTTAAATCTGCCTCAAATGCCTGTTTTGCCGATCGAGTGGCGATTCCATGGGATGCGAGTAACTTGGACTCTGCTGCGGGTGATGCTGATGGGAGTCTGCGGTATTGGGTTTACTGTAAGTTGGTTGACGGCGCGATCGCAAGTAATCGCAGTAATTTTAATTGGCTTGTTGGGATTGGGAGGATTTACAAGCGCTGAATCCTATTTTTTGGAGCCAATTTACGCTGATTTAATCGATAATTTGCAGCCAAACGGTGTATTTCGGCAAACATCTAGCAGCAGTTGTGCACCGGCGGCGCTAGCAACCGTGTTGAGGCGTTGGGGAATCGAGGCGACGGAATCAAGCGTAGCGCGTTTGGCGGGCACAAGTCTCTTGGGTACTTCGATGCCACAATTGATTGTAGCAGCGAGGGCTTTGGGTGTAAGTGCAGTGGAACTGCGGCCGACTTGGGAGCAAATTCAGCAAATTAATCGCCCTGGAGTGTTATCGGTTTGGCTGTTTGACGGCCCTCGGAAGTTACCGCACGCCGTGGCTTTGCTGGGAATGAATGACAGTGTAGCAGCGATTGGAGATCCGGCGCGGGGCAGGATTTTCTATTTAGACAGGGCGACTTTTGCCATGATTTGGCGGGAGGAGTACGTGCCGATTTTTCGTGCTACGGATATGTTGTTAAGTGACAAACAGGCTGTTGATTATTTGACTAAGTTAGGATATAATTCTGGTAATTTGCCAGCAGACATCGAGCGATTTCAAACAGACAAAAAAATGAAAGTCAGCGGCAAATTAGATAGAATGACTGAGTTAATGTTGAGCGGCCCTTTCTTGGAAGGAGTGCCGAGATTGGATGGAAAATAGTTATAAAAAATACCGCGCTCAAGTTTGTAGTGAGGACTTCAGTCCTCTTAAGTTTTTGAGGACTGAAATCCTCACGAAAAACCCGGGCTTTTAGCGCTCTTTCCTAATATTATAAAGAGCGCTGAAGCGCAACTACGTACCTAATTTGTCTAACGACAATAAAACCACCCTGTTTTTTAAGGGGGGGGGTTAGGGGAATCGGTTTTCAGTTAAGCGTATTGTATCATAGCATTCATCAAATATCTCACAAACAAATACCAGCCCAACTATCAATTGACTGAGTAGATTTAACCACATTCATCCCCGCCTGCGCGAATCTTAAAAAAGCCGCATCTGCTTGTTCAGTAAAATCAACAACACCAGGAACAACCACCGGCGAAGTACAATCTTCCAACAAATAAACCTTCCTAGCCAACATAGAATCCCGCGCCACAATGTCAGTCAACAAATCATCAATCGTCCAAGCAACACAATGACTCTTCGCTTGTCCCGCAATAATTACCGCATCAAACTCTAACAACTTATCAATAAACCCAGCATTTTTATGAGCAATCGGATTTCCGTCGGCCCCATCTAAGACTTCCGGCTGCAAAACCGAATAGTTTTCAGTTAAGGGATTCCCACCTTTAATCTCAAAAAGTGCTTGACTGTGGCGCGCCATACTGTGAAAAAATATCGCTTCTTCCACCGCAGAAACCAGGGCGTGTCCAATCCCACCCAGCATCGAGTGATACGGCCAAATTGTCAAGGGAAATTTGCCATTGTCGCTGAGTTTCTGTACGTAGTGAAGGCAGTGTTTTTGTAGTTCCGCATAATTCCCACCCGCGATGCTATCGGCGACGGCTGGGTTGACTTTCCAAATTCCTTGCTGCACATCTTCCAGAGTAATTAATGTGGCGGCGGGAATGGGGTTTTCGCCTGCATCATCGATCCAAAATATGGGATGAAAAATTTGCATGGCGGTGTGCGTATCCATTGTCGGCGCAATCGTGGTAATTGCGTTTAAGTTGCGGTAGATGAATTCGCATAGGCGCAGGTTGTCATCAACAGCACCGCTACCGGAACGCCCGCCGACAAATAGTTCAAATTCCGGTACGCAAAATGTATTTTGGGCATCAATTATTAGCAAACAAATTCGCTTTTCGTCGCTAGCTGCTGGCTGAATACTATGTTTTAAAGCCCAATTATTAGCTTCATTCGCTCTTTCTTGATAGGGAACTCGCCAGATTTGACTGATTTTATGGGCATCGAAATATTCTGGAATTGGGAGTTGTGTTTTTGTGGTCATGGTTGATATGTTCAACAGTTGACAGTTGACAGTTGACAGTTGACAGTTTGAGAGCTACCTCTACCTAGAAGGAAGAGGATTGGAGTAATGAATATTCTGATTTTAATTTCTCCCTCAAGGGGAGAGGCTTTCAACCAATTCTTTCTGGTAAGTTAACAACTGCTATATAATGCTGGTATCTATTTATTTATCGGTCAATTATGGAGCCAGAAGCAAGTCAGATTTCTAGCAGCTATACTTTTAAAAGCAGATTGTTGTTTTTGTCGATCGCCCTTGCAGTCCCTCTGTTAATTGTAGCAACTAGATCCGCCTACGTTCAAGGACTGTTAAGAGCTGTTTTAATCCAAATCGAGCATTTAGGCGTCTGGGGCCCGATCGCCTTTATCGCTACCTACAACTTCGCTACGATACTATTTATACCTGGTTCCGTGCTGACCTTGGGAGGCGGCGTGCTGTTTGGGCTGTGGTGGGGCTCGATATACGTGTTAATCGCCGCCACCCTAGGGGCGACCTTTGCTTTTCTGATCGGGCGATACCTGTCGCGCGATCGCGTGGTAAAATATATGGAAGCTCACCCAAAGTTTCAAGCCCTCGATCGCGCCGTTGCTAAAGAAGGATTAAAAATAGTCTTTTTAACTCGTCTTTGTCCTTTATTTCCGTTCAATTTATTGAATTACGCTTTGGGGATTACTCAGGTTTCTTTGAAAGATTATGTATTAGGTTCCTCCGGCATGATTCCGGGAACCGTGATGTACGTTTACTCAGGTTCTTTGGTAGGAAATATTGCTGCTATATGTACGGTAAATCAGCCTGCAAATCCTCAAGCCGAACTTGTAAAATGGTTGATTAATACCATCAGTTTTACGGCTGCTGTCGCCGTCACCGTCTATATAACTAGGATTGCTCGCAAAGCTTTAGATGAAACTATTTAATTAGGAAGATTTGCTCATGTCGCAGTCAAAAGTCGATCGCGTAACAGTCCCCCCGATGGACGAATACAACCAAAAATTAGTCTCCTACTTGCATCCGCCGGATTGGGTAAACCCGCAGCCCGCTAGCAGCTACAACTTAGTAGTAATTGGCGCCGGGCCCGCCGGATTAATTGTGGCTGCGGGCGCCGCAGGTTTGGGTGCGAAAGTTGCTTTGATTGAAAAACATTTGATGGGTGGCGACTGTTTGAATGTCGGTTGTGTCCCGTCAAAGGCTTTAATTCGATCGGCCCGCGCTGTCGGCGATATCTGGAATGCGAGTAAATTTGGTGTTAATGTTCCTAACAGTGCAGAAGTGGATTTTGCTGCTGTGATGGAACGGCTGCGCCGGATTAGGGCGGGAATCAGCGATGTCGATTCAGTCGATCGCTACCAGCACAAATTAGGAGTCGATGTTTTCTTAGGTTCCGGTAGTTTTACTAGCAATTCTACCATAGAAGTTGCAGGTCAAACTCTTAAATTCAAAAAAGCAGTAATTACCACAGGCGCAAGGGCGCTAGAACCGCAAATTCCCGGTTTGAAGGAAGCTGGATATTTGACAAATGAAACTGTATTTAACCTCACAGAAAAACCTCAGCGTTTGGCGGTAATTGGCGGTGGGCCGATCGGCTGCGAATTAGCCCAATCTTTTCGGCGCCTGGGTTGCAAAGTCGTGTTGCTGCACAAAAATGCTCAGATTTTGGACAAGGAAGATGTCGATGCTGCTACCATTGTGCAGGAAGCTTTTGTCAGGGAAGATATTCAATTAATTTTAGACTCAAAAATAGAGCGCGTTGAACAAACAAATGCAGGCAAAGTAGTTTATTATCAATCTCAAGGTAAGGAAGCGTCGGTAACGGTAGATGAGATTATTGTCAGCGTAGGGCGATCGCCAAACGTGGAAGGATTGAACCTAGAAACTGTCGGCGTGGAGTACGATACAGAAAAAGGCGTCTTTGTCAACGACAATTTGCAAACAACCAATCCCCGCATTTACGCCGCCGGTGACATTTGTATGAAGGATAAATTTACCCATGCTGCTGATTTTGCCGCCAGAATGGTCATCCAAAACACCCTATTTTTCGGGCGCAAAAAGCTCAGCGCCTTGACGATACCTTGGTGTACTTATACTAGCCCAGAGGTGGCGCGCGTCGGAATGGGCGATCGAGAATTGCAAGCCGCGGGGATTGATGTCGATACGTTTTTGATTCCTTTCGATACAGTCGATAGAGCAATTATAGATGGTGAAGATGAAGGTTTTGTGAAAATTCACGTCAAGAAAGGCAGCGATAAAATATTAGGTGCAACTATTGTGGCGCGACACGCGGGAGATATGATTAGCGAGATTACTTTAGCAATGGTAAACAATATTGGTTTAGGAAAGATTGCTAGTGTCATTCATCCGTATCCGACGCAAGCCGAAGCAATTCGGAAAGCAGGAGATGCTTACAATCGTACTCGCTTGACTCCGTTTGTAAAAAATTTGTTCAATAAATGGCTGGCTTGGACGCGGTAAAAAATGCCATTATAATTTACGCACAAATTGTATCTAATCTTGTGGGATGGGCTTCTAGCCCGTCCGAAACATAAAAGTTAAAGGTGAAACAAATTATGTATGTTGATGTTTCTTGTGGGATGGGCTTCTAGCCCGTCCCGAATATGCAATTTAAATGTGAAATAGCCTATTTTTCAGTTTCTGTTTCCGTTTCTATTTCAAAAGTAACACCTTCATACAAAAGTTCGATCGCCAATTCAAATTCAATGCTTGACAAAGTTACAATCTCTCCAGCACTATAAGAATAGTAAAGCCACATTTTACCCTCACCCCGACAGTAACGTTCAACGGAGATTTTTTCAGAATCAATCAAGATATACTCTTGTAAAGTCGGAATTTTCAGGTAAGCCGTGAATTTTTCATCCCGATCCTTACCACTTGTACCGGGCGAGAGAACTTCCACAATTAGTTTCGGATGTTGAATAAACTTGCGCGCATTCATATCTTCAGGATCGCAACTAACTATCACATCCGGGTAATAGTAACGGCTGCGAGGACTGACTTGCAATTTAACATCTGACACGTTCGCGCGACAACCTCTAGAACGCAGATGAGGGCGCACAGCCGTGTAAAAATTAAGTGCAAGATCGTTATGGGGAATTGTACCGCCAGTCATCGCAAAGACTTCGCCGTTGACATATTCGTAGCGAATGTCTTGTTGCGCTTCCCATTCGAGATATTCCTCGAAGGTCATCCTTGGGGGTTGTTGGGGAATAGCTATCATATTGACAGTTGACAGTTGACAGTTGACAGTTGACAGGTAAAATTTGGATTCAATCTTACTTCGATTGTAGCATCACGGCCAGGGCGATTTATCGCCCGAATCCATCCTTCGTTAAAAATCCCCTTCATCTACTTGAAATACAGTCAATCCCAACGATCGCCACATATCAACCACCTGCTGGCGATCGTCCAATACAAACTTAACATTATATTGCCCTGCAATCTGCTGCCGATAGATTTCCTCCTTCATAATCGCATCCTTCCTCATATCCCCAGTTTTCCGCATATAGAGACCTGCATAATTCACCTCGTATTGCCGCAACCATTGTTCAGTCTGAGGTTGACAGTCATCGGTTCTGCCCGATACTACGATAATATTAACGCTAGACTGCCACTTGCGGATGGTATCTAGGACAGGCTGATTCGGTAAATCGCGATCGCACTTTGAAGCATCAAAAGGATTTCTACCATTGAGAAGCGCTAATGTACCGTCCATATCTACAAGAATTGCATCCGGCAAATCCGGGTTATATTCCGGCGGCGCAACCGGAACCCGCACGTACTTATTGTACATCTTCATTATCACATCTTTACCCACCGAATTAAGTCTTTTCAAATCCCGTTTAATACACTCCTCCACCGGAACTTGCAGGAAAGAATCATTAACTTCAACGATGGCTTTACCCTTAACCAACTCTTTGATATGTTCGATATGCGGCCCGAAATTAGTATCGTCCACAATCACGTGCTTGCCACTTTCCAAAGCCATCAGAATAATCGTATCTCTCAACTGCACAATAAACTTTTCATTCGCCGGAGACCAATGAGAAGCGTGAGCCATTTCTCGAAGTAAATCTTTATTGCTACGCACCCATCTTGCAGGTTCAGACAGCAGCAATTCTCTCGCAAATAGAGATTTTCCAGAAGCAGGTAAGCCGACAAGTACAATAACTCTTTTCATAGTAATGGGTAATGGATAATTGGTAATTTGCAACTTAATTCTTTAGTCCGCGGAGGCGGACTTTGTTTGTGTAGTAGCGGTTTCAACCGCCGATTCTCTGCGAACCTCACAAACCTAAATTGATATAATCTAAACCCAATAACTCCTCTATCTTATGAATCGTAACATCGCGGAGAGCTTCTTTCACTCCCGCAACCCTGCGAGCCCGCAAAGAAAACAAAATCCCAGAATATGGCAAATGCTTCACAGCTAACGCAAAATCTTTCTGCACTTCGATAGATTCGTGCTGTCTGTAAACCTCCTCGATTTCTTGAACTAACAATTCATATTTACTCTTAACTTTTTGATACAAGTCAATCCACTCGGGAAAATAAGCTAAAAACTCTTCTCCTTCATTAGTCAAAACAATTTCGATCATCCGCCGCGTCGAAAACCCTTCGCGAAGGTGGGAAATCGCCACATATTGCGGAGACTTAACCTTAACTCGGTTGAAGTTAGCATCGCAGATAATATACCCTTCTAAATCCATTGGATCTAAATGTTGAGCTGCTTCGATAACTTCTTTCCAGCTAGTTAAAGGATACGAATTGACTACTTTCCAGACATATCTGTTTGCCCAGAAAAGGGGATCTGTTTCTCGCAAGGTTTCAGTATTGCGAACCCCGTGCAGCACGATATCATTGTTTTTTTGCTGAACAACTATTCTATTATAAGGTGTCATCAACTCAAAGATAAAACACTCATCGGTTGCTTCCGGTAATTCATAGCCCAATTCTTTCCAGACTTTCCAAAACAGTTCGGCAAAGCTAAATCCAAAACCATTAACTTCACCCGCTGCATCGGGAGTGCCGCTAGATTGCACTCTCCATTCTCCCTGATAAAAATACAGTACAGTCAGAGAACCGTCTAACTTTTCATAAACTTTGGCGTGACTCCAATCAATCGCTGTGGCGTGGCCTTCCCCGTAATTAAAAAATTTGTCGTAGGGATAAGAAACTATTTCCCAGTTTTGAGATGAATCTAAAATAATACCTCGACACTGCTGGACTATTTTTTCGCCCAGCGGGGATTCTATCTGCGAGTATTTCAGGCAGACTAGATGAGGATATTGGCGGTGGCGGGTAACTTTGATATGATAAGTTTCGCACAAAGTTTCTAATCCGTGCTGGCGTAAATACTCTTGCAGTTCCACGTTTGACTCCTAAATTACTCGCCTTCTCTATTTTATCGGAAATTGCATATTTCCGTGCATTTGTAAAGAAAATTTAAACTTGCTTTTTTCCTGAATGCCTGTTGTGGCTTTTGTATTTGGGAGTTGTGTTGTAAATTAAGTGAACACGCTTGGGTGCCAAACTGGACTGTTTCGACATTGAGGACGAAAATAGTGAACAATAAATTATTACTTTTGGCGACTTCTGCGTGCGTATTGACTGCTTTAGTACCTGTATCGCAAGTTTTCGGTGCGGGCAAGTTGCCGCAGATGCTGGCGGAAACAAAGCCTGTTGCTAAAGCTGATGCTGCCGTGCCTGTAAGTGAAATTTTGCCAAAGTTAAAAGGCAAAACGCAAGTACCTATTTTTATCCCCAGCTTGGTTCCTGTTTCGCAGAAACTTTACTATCGAACCCAAAGTAAACCCGACAGCTATATTGTTTCTATGGAGTTTACAGCAGATTGCAAAGGTACGGGCGCTTGCACTTTTGGGGAAATTAGAGGTCAAAAAGGTGGTGAGTTTTCTACTAAAATGGAAGGGGTAACTAAGACATTAAAAACTGTTCAACTTGCGGGCGGAGTGAAAGGAAATTTTCACGACGGTTGCGGGGCTTACTGTACGGCTAATCTTGAGTGGAAAACTCAGGGTTTTATGTATACTCTAGCCATTAGAAATGGAGGTGAAGCAGATTTAATTAAGATTGCAAATTCTGCTATTCAAGCTGGTAAACGCTAAGATAATTTGCGATTTTGTAGAGAAACGAAGCAATTTTAGTCCTGGCGATTGCTTCGTTCCTCGCAATGACAGAGAATATTATATATTTTGGGAGCCTTGAAACCAGTTAAGCTGGGGAAGCAAGAGAGAATGGTTGTGATGTCTACAGGGAAATCAGGATGAGGGGAAAAGGACTATTTTGGGCGATTTTTGCTGGTGTGGTGACTGCTTTGCCGATCGCACTTTTGACGCCCAACTCCGCGTTAGCACGTCCAGAAGTGTCTGTGACAGAAATTCGCTGGTTTAATTATACTTCCAAAGATGGCTGGCAATCCATCCAATTTATTGTGCCCGATCGCAATACTGCACAATCTACCAGCAGCCGCAAGCTGCGCCCCTACGACGTTCATCTTGCCAAGATGTTCGAGATTTCGCGTTTTTTGTGCGATCGCGATCGCACTTCTGAAGGTTACAATTGGTCTTACCAAGCCGAAAATGGCAACATTGACATGGGAATCTTCAAAATTAGCTGCGAGAAAGCCCGTTCCACCGCCATAACTTACGGATTAGGCAAACTCGAAAATACAGTCATTCGCCGCAACTTCGATCAAAAAGACGGCCGCCCTTCTCTTGCAGTTGTAAAATATTCAATTCCCACTCTGAACGTTGCTAAAAATAGAGTTTTACAGTGGAGAGATTATGTCCAAAAGTTTCCCCCAATCCCCAATAAGTCAGGTACAAATCAAGCTAAAACTCGTTTTCCTGTAAGTAACATTTTTGGGCAAATCAAAGGCAAAACACGAGTACCAGTTTTTCTGCCGAGTATGCTTCCTCTATCGGATACTCAGCAACTTGATTTTGATATCAAAGCTGGCTCCCACGGCTACATTGTTGGAATGTATTTCGGCAAAGGATGTCGCGGGGGAGCCTGTACTTTCGGCACAATTGAAGCGAAAAGAGATGAACCGATTTCGCCTCCTTCGCAATTGCCGAGAGATACTTACAGAAGTATTGAATTAGCAGGCGGAATGAAGGGAACTTATTTCAATAGTTGCGGTAATTACTGCATTGCTTCTGTTGAGTGGCAAAGGCTGGGGGTGTTGTATCGAGTAAGTCTCAAAAACGGACGGCAGTCAGATGTTGTTGCGATGGTAAATTCTGCACTTCAAGCAGGACAACGTTAATACTATTTTCGATTTTCGATTTTCGATTCCATTTGATGTACAATTTAATTGTACCTAAAAAACTAATAAGATGCCTGCGATTAGCGTTGAAGAAGCCAAGCAGAGTCTGCAAGATATCTTGGAAAAGGTGGCAAAAGGAGAAGAAGTGACAATCGTACAGGAGGGCAAAGTAGTAGCTCGTGTAGTCCCGCCCCTATCCAAGGAGCAGCGGTTAGCTAGGCGTAAAGCATTCCGAAACTCCATTAATGTCAAGGGCGAACCCCTGAGCGCAACAGTCATTAGGCTAAGGGAGGAAGCACGGTATTGATTTATATAGATACCAGCGTTCTTGTCCCCTTCTATTTACCAGAAGCTCTCAGCGATGCTGTTGATGAATTACTGAGGATTGAAGACAAACCTGCACTAAGTCAATTAGTTGAGGTGGAATTGTTTTCAGCAATTGCCCGCAAATTGCGAATGAGAGAAATTTCTGCTGAAGAGGCAAGACAAATAGCGCTCGATTTTCAAACTGACTTGGATGAAAATTTTTATACTCGCATCCCGTTAGAGCCCATTCATTACAATTTAGCTCGCGATTGGATTAGTCGCTTTGAAGTACCGTTGCGTACTTTAGATGCACTACATTTAGCAGTAGCAAGTTCTAATCAGTTGCTTTTGGTTACTGGCGATGAGGCTCTGGCTCGCAGTGCTCAGACTTTAGGAATTGAAGTTCAGTTATTGATTGCTGTAACTGAGAGCTAAAAGTTCGATCGCAATTACATCGCCCTTTTCCCCTCCTGTCTATATTTCTCTCTCCAAATCCCGCCACCTTTGAGCTAACTCTGCCGCCGGCTTCTACCGCGTTCATCCGCATTAACTCTAGGAAAATCATACATCCTCGGCTGCCTTTGGCTCGAAATGCCGATCGACTCAAGCCACCCAAGCCAACGCAAAATTGGAAACACCCTTAAAGCTCGCTGCTGCCGATCAATATCTGGTATTACTATTTTATCGCCCGAATTGTCCCAACCAGCAATTAAAGTCCCCACCTGCGGTACGCTAGATCAGGTGAATATACTGGCTCATTTCAAGCTATCCTGCGATCGATCTTATGTCCCCAACCACATCTGCCCCTTCCCGAACCGTCCGCATCGGTTCCCGCAAAAGCCAACTCGCCCTCGTTCAAACCCACTGGGTGCAAGCAGAATTACAGAAACGCTTCCCGCAACACACTTTTGAAGTCCACACCATGTCCACCCAAGGGGACATAATTCTTGATGTCGCCCTCGCTAAAATCGGCGACAAAGGACTTTTCACCAAAGAATTAGAAACGGGAATGCTGAACCGTGAAACGGACTTTGCCGTGCATTCCCTCAAAGATTTACCGACCAACTTACCCGAAGGTTTAATATTAGGATGTGTCACCGAACGGGAAAATCCCGCTGACGCCCTGGTAGTTCACTCCAAGCACAAAGACAAGCAACTTGACACCCTCCCCGAAGGTGCAGTAATCGGCACTTCTTCCCTCCGTAGGCTGGCTCAACTGCGGCACCATTTCCCTCATTTTGTATTCAAAGATATTCGCGGCAATCTCAATACTCGACTCGCTAAATTAGATGATGGCGGTTACGACGCGATTATTTTAGCAGTTGCCGGACTCGAAAGATTGGGAATGGGCGATCGCATCCACCAAGTTATCGATCCTGAAATCTCCCTCCACGCCGTCGGACAAGGTGCTTTGGGCATCGAATGCCGCGCCGGAGATCCAGAAATCCTGGAAGTTATTAAAGCTCTCGAACACTCCGAAACCGCCCAAAGATGTCATGCTGAACGCGCATTTCTGCGGGAATTAGAAGGCGGCTGTCAAGTACCCATTGGCGTCAATACCAATATAGAAAACGGTCAATTAACATTAACTGGAATGGTATCCAGTCTCGACGGCCAGCGATTCGTCAAAGATACTGTTTCCGGCGCAGCCGAGACTGCTGAAATGCTGGGAATAGACCTCGCTCACCGCCTGCGCGCCCAGGGAGCGAGTGTTATTTTAGAGGAAATCTTTGTCGAAGTTCAACGCGGTTCATAAATGCGATCGACATCTGTTTTTCACGGCTTTGAGACGCGATTTATCGCATTTGGTAAAATAAAAATAACTGGCGGTTCGCTTTTGTTTTGACAGGTACAATAGCAGTCTGATTGTAGATTTTAGATGGTGATTTTAAATAAAATTGCCAAATTCACAAATATCTGACTAATTTAGGATGCTCCGCAGGATGTTGAGAAGCCCGGTTTATGGATAGATACCTTGCTGTAAAGCCCAGGATTTTTCGTAGCAACTGGGTTTCTTTGCATCAGCCCTATCATTGTCAATATACAATCCAAAATCTCCAATCAAACATCGACAATAAATCAACAACCTATTTCAGGGAAATGCAAAATATGAGCGCTCAGGAAACTCAATTAAAGCTAGAATTGGCAAAAGTTCAGCAACTTTATCGCAAAATGCAGGCAGATCGGAAAGCTTTGCAGCAGCAATTGAAAGAGTTTAAAACTCAGACAGGAAACTTTTCCGATGTCGTCGAGCAAGTCTTGCCTTCCGTAGTTTCAGTTTACGTGATGGATTGGGATACAGGAGAAGAAATTTCTTCCGGGAGCGGCTTTTTTGTATCTCCTGACGTAATTGTCACTAACTATCACGTTATCGAAGATATTGCCGATGAAGATTACTTCTACGAGGAAGATGAAGTCGAACAGGTTTTAGTGGAAACTTACGACGGAAAGTTGAGAATGGCAGAGGTGGTATTTACAGGTAATGCGGAAGAGGATTTAGCATTGCTGTTGATTACTGGTTTTATCATCGATCCGGCAACAGGGGAACAAGTGGAGTCTCCCGAAGAATATCCTCCCCTAGAATTGTCTTTTGATGTCAAAGTGGGCGATCGGGTAATTGCTGTGGGCAATCCTATGGGACAGTTTGCTGCAACTGTAACTCAAGGTATTATTAGTGCAATTCGCGAACCGGAAGAGTATGAGGTGGGCGAGGATGATGAGGATGAGATTGCCGAGGTTAAGGTGTTGCAAACGGATGCGGCGATTAATCCGGGAAATTCGGGCGGCCCGTTGATTAATATGGCCGGTCAAGTTGTTGGGGTGAACACGTGGGGATTGGAAGATGCTGATACTATTAATTTGGCGATCGCCTCCGTTGCATTGGATGACTTCTTGGCTGGATTTGAAGAAACTTTTGAGGGTGAACCTGATGAGGAATAGTCGCTAGTTGTCGGTAATCTGTGATTCGGGCGATCGCACTTTTTGTGAAAAGATGTGAAAAGGGCGATCGGCTCAAACGACGGTTCAAGCAAATAGTAGGTTTTTTGCGATCGTCTTAGGTTTTGGGAGAGATGTACCGTCTCCCTGATATTCTTCAACTAAAAGCTCTAATACTTTAATCATACATAGCGATCGCCCTTCTCCCAAAAAAGCGATCGCCCTCCCTCCCATACATTCACAGCGATCGCCCTTACACACAAAAAAGCCGTCCTTCTAGCGATGAGTATTGGATATTTATTATGCGGCCTCGGTCAAAGTTCTGACACGCAAAACTTCATTAGACATTAACGGTTCAATTTCCGACTCAGCTAAAGTAATTACAGCTATAGTTTCACCTAAAGCATTAAAAACTTCAAGACTGTAGCCATCCTCATCGGGGTGGGGATGATGCTCAACAATAGTGGCAATATCTCCTCGACAGAGTTTGTACTTGGGTACATCGGTTCGTAATGCTACTCTTTTAAACAAGGGAAATTTCATTTTCATAGCTCCTTATACATCACATTGCCAATTTTTATGCTATATTTGATTGGGGTTCATCTGTTTAATAAAAATAATTAATGTATGAATTTGCGCTTTTATATCGATCCTGAAACTGATTTACCTCATATCTATGAGCATGGAGTTAATGAGGTAGAAGTTGAGGATATACTGAGAAAGCCAGGTGAGGATCGTTTGGGGCGCGAAGGTACGCGGGTAGCTATTGGTCAAACTATAGATGGTCGTTATCTTAAGATCGTTTACGTTCCTGAACCTGAGTCATATAGCGCTTTTGTTATAACAGCGTATGAGTTAACAGGTAAACCTTTGAGTGCTTATAAACGCCGACAACGTGGTAGGTAAATATGGCAACACAAAATCAATTTCCCTTGAGTTGGGATGAAAAACGAGTGCGCCAAACGATCGAACATTACGATCGACAGTCAGAAGATGAAGCAGTAGCAGAAGATGAAGCAGCGTTTGACAATAAAGATCAAGCGTTTGTCCAAATTCCTTTGGAGTTATTACCGTTAGTTAGAGAGTTAATCGCTAAACATTATGCCAGTGTTTAAGACCAGATAAATAAAGGCGATCGCCCTTTTTTACCACAGATAAACGCGCATAGAATAAGGGCGATCGCACCTCACAAAAGAAAATGGAAATTTTAATTATGCCAATTGCACAACTATTTCCTCTGCTTAGTAATTTATCTCGTGTGGATAAATTAAGAGTAATAGAATTTTTGGTCTCTGAGTTAGCAAAAGAAGAAGGTTTGGCTAACTTAGAGTCGAAAGATAATTATTTTGAGATGTTGCATAATTCCGATGAAGGAGCACGTCAATTAGCACAGTTTTTAGAGGAACAAAAGCAACTGCAAAATGCTTAATGGTGAAAAATACTCTTTTGCCTCTAAATTCGATCGCTTTGGCGAGGTATCTTATGCGCCTTATTTACCGATAATATTAAGCTATCGAAACCAGTCAATTGAAATGATGGGGTTGTTGGATACGGGGGCAAGTATGAATGTTTTGCCTTATGAAATTGGGTTACAATTAGGGGCAGTTTGGGATGAACAAACTTTTATTATTTCTTTGTCGGGAAATCTGGCAAATATCGAGGCTAGGGCTTTGTTGTTGTCAGGGACAGTCAGCAGGTTTGCACCAGTTAACTTGGCTTTTGCTTGGACTAGACAAAGAAATATGCCGCTCATTTTAGGAAGGTTAAATTTTTTGGCAGAGTTTGATGTTTGTTTTTATGTATCTGAACTAGGATTTGAAATTGCACCTAAGCAATCTCACTAATAGGTGGTTATAAGCGATCGCCCTTCCACACAAAAGAGCGATCGCCTCATAATATCTTTAGGGGCGATCGCTCTTTTTTTGAAAGGGGATTAAAAGATCGATCGCGAATTAGAAGGGTAAAGGAATCGGAATCGGAACGCGATTACGAATTTCTTGTTCAACTCGTTGCTTAACTTCGTTTTTAAGGATGTTAGCAGCAACACTGGCAAGGCTGACATCGCCACTGGCCGCCACATCAAATAAACATCCTTCTAGGCGTTCGTTTGGTACTTCAGCTTTACGACAAGTTTCTTCCGCAAGTTGTACGGCTTGGGGGGCAAGCATCCGCAAGATTACAAAACCATTAGGAAAGGATTTTTTCGTGAAGCTATCGGTATTTTTGCCAGCGGGATAATCAAACAGCGATTCTGTTTGGGAAATCCGCCAACTATCGCCAAATTGCCGATGAATGGAGTCTAAAAAAGCTTCGGTCAGTGGGTCGAGTGGAATAGGAATCCAGCGGCTAACATCAAAGTTACTTAATACCGATCGGGCAATGTTCATCGCTTCTTTATTTTCTGCAATGACGCGACCATCACGAGTCATAAAGTCGTCTGAGAGGTTGCCGTTGAAGTTGCCGAGTAAACCTTCAAGTTGACCGCGATCGCCTTCGGTTACGCCCGGTGTCACTTCAACAAGCTTGTTAAAAATCTTCACACTTACTTGCTCACCACTGGGCCACTGCACGAGGTAGCTGCCACTGCCCGTGCGAGCAACAAAGCCACCACCGGATAGGTTTTGTTTTTCCCCTGAAATGGTTTTGCCGTTAACGCGCAAGGGATCTTGAGTGTTGTTATCAGGGAAATCTTGGGAATAGATGGCGACGCGATCGTTGCCGACTCGCATAGCGGCGGCGATATTTATTCCCAGTGATGAGCTCGATCCATAGGGGGCTTCACGAACTTGTACCTCGAATCGTTTGTCTTTCGATCGGGTTAGGACAAATTCACCGATTGCGTGGTGATCGTATTTTTGACCGTCAAAGCTTGTGAGATGTGGATCGCCCCAAGAAGAAGCTGTTTTAAGTTGACCTGTGGGTTGTTGTGTAGTTTGTTGAGGTTGCTGTGGGGAACTGTCTGGGAAAAGAGCGCGGGCAATTCGATCTCTAATAGATTTACAAACCGTTGGATTGTCGCGACAATATTCGTATGCTGTAAAAGCTAAATCAGCAATCATCAACGGCACTGCAAAACGACCAGCGACTCGCAGTGCCAGACGAGAGCCACGCGCAATCAGTCCCAGTAATTTACTGGATTTTGATAAAGCTCGAGAAGCACGAGTGGCAATCTTAGACAGATTACGTGGAGGACAAAAGATATTTGATCCCACTTTTATTGATGAAATTTGAGATGCAGGACTTGCAATCTCGGACAGATTATGTGAAACAGATAAGACTTTTACTCCAACGCTTTTAATTTCAGCCCTGGCTTGAGGGCAAGGATTATTGCCTCCTCTTTTTCGCAATTGCTCTTGCACGCTAGGACTAGGTTTGTTACCTTTGTTAAGTCGGTTCTTAGCAGATTCTTCCTGTTCTGCGAGTTTCTGCTTATCTAGTTGCTCTTTGTCGCTTTCACTTGACCCGGTATTTGTGTCTCTGCCAGCTTGAGAACGTCGAACCTCCGAATTATTAAGGTTCGGATTCCCTGTAACCTCGAAGGTACGTGGACTTGATGTGTTATTGTTGGTCAACTTAAATGTATCACTTGAGGTAACATTTTTGGTAACATCCTTCAATTCTACATTTTTTGAAAGATTACCAGTTTTAGCCAGAGGTTGCTGATTTTGATTGTTAGGTATGTTTGGACTCCCAGGTTTTATATTATTATTATCGACCTGAATAAAATTACTTCTTGTTGGAAAAATTGTCTTGGATTGAACGGTTTTTAGACGTAATAGGCTGGAGGCTACAGGACGATTACTTCGCGTTGAAATGGCTTTCCCATCAGCGATTTTCTCAGACATGAAGTAAATCGCCTCTCCAGAATCTTTATCCTTGATTTCACCCCATACAGCCGCGCCATCTTGACTTTCGGCAGTTTCAACAATTAAGCCTTCATCTTCAATAATAGTTGTTTCTTGCAACGGAAGATGTTTCAGATTCGGAGATAATTTATGTCCACTTACACAGTCTTCATCGCAAAATTCAGCCACAAGACCTTCTTCTGTCTCGGTAACTTTTACAGGTGTCGAATAAAATAACGACTCCGGGCTAGAGTCTGCATAATAGCTGGTGATAAAAGTTCCTGTAAGTTCTTGTAATGAAATATTATTTGATGGCGCTGCTGGATTAACAGGGTTTTGATCGCGATTATCAAAATCAGGACGCACCGGCTGATTCGGTCCCGGATCTTGAGGAAACGGCGGCGCCTGCGGATTACTCCCAGGCCGCACACTCGGTGCATCATCAAACTCCCCCGGATCTCGCTGCACCAACCAATCCGAAATATTCCTTTCCACAGCAGGGGGAGTCGCCGCCACCACCCGATCGGACGAATTAACTAAATTCACTGTACAAACTGTAGAATTAAAACTAAAAACTGTACAAAGTGCAGCCGATAAAGCTCGATTGATAAACGTACCAGGATCCAGCAAAGCACTCATTAAAACTGCAAAAAAACTGACAATACCCAGAGCCAAAATACGAATACGACGCATAATTCACCTCAACTCAATGATTCAATGACTACTGAACAATAGTGACTAGAGTACCTACCTTTACCTGAGAAAATAATTCCTCTGCATCCTGGCTATACATCCGCAAACAGCCGTGAGAAATAGCCTGTCCCACTGTTTGTGGCTGGTTGGTGCTGTGAAAGCCATACCAAATTCGACCTTCAGTAGAAAACCCAATCCAGTAACTACCTAGCGGATTTGCCGGATCGCCGGCTGGGACAATTTGACCCGTCAATGGATTCATCCAAATTGGGTCGCGAACCATCTGAACAACGCTAAAAGTTCCAGTAGGTGTTTCCCATCCAGCTTTGCCAATACCTAGCGGGTATTTTTTAACCTCAACTGCACCCCGGTAAACTGTCACTTGGCGACGACTAAGACTGACTTCTAGGCGAGTTTCCTGATTAACTGGCGGTTGCAATTCAAGAGATAGCCCTCTCACTTGAGCCAACACAATAGGTTGGTGGCTAACAATTAAACCTGTGGCTGCTGTCCACAAAACTACCCAACTTGAGAGTGACGTGAAAATCTTAAACATCTTGTACATAAGCACTACCAACCACCACAAACCAGTTGAGAATTAGGAGGAAGGCGAGGGTAAGGCGATTGTCGCTCCATTGTGAAAGGAATTGTCACTTTACTGCGATCGGGCTTGCCATCCGAGAAGGCAATCTGACCGTTGATTTTGAAACCGCGATCGCTAATATCGCCCGTTAATTGTCCGTTGCCAAATCGCAAAGGTATGCTGCTAGTAATCTGCTCTCCCAAACGCTGTCCTTTACCTAAACCGCTGCTATTTTGATAAAAACCAGAAATTGAGAGGTTATCTCCATCCTCAGTAATTTCTACCATCGCAGTATAAGGTTGTCCTCCGGCAAAAAATCCCGATTCAGGGTTGTATCCAAAATCTGTAGGCGAACTAAATTTCCACTTACCAGTAACAGGACAAGTAACCCTTGCATTAGATGTCGAGGGCGATGGAGCGTTTGAATTGCCATTAGGATTATTAAACTCAGGGCGGATAATATTAGGCCCCGGATCTTCAGGATACGGCGGTGCTTGTCCATTGCTAGCAACAGACAGCGTATTTCCAACTGTAACAAAAATAAAAATTCCCCAATTAATAAATCGAAATCGAATCCTACCCATAACTTACCTCACAGATTGAGCAGTTAAGATTACCGAAACAAGTCCAGAACCTTCAAGTAAATCAGAAGCGCGATCGCTCTCAATAAAAGCGATCGCCCTCACGCCCTAAAACGGCAAAATCCTCCGAATACCCCGTTGAATCACATCTTTAACAATATTTTTACCAAAATCTCCAAACCAACCCTGAGCCTCCCCAGGCTTTACCTCTTCCGCATCCACATTAGCTGGCGGTTTATTATCAATTTTAAAAGCAGATTTATCTATCCCCACCTGCGACATCATCCCCACAAAAGTATTAATCGGAATCGCTGAATTAAACCCCGTTTTCGCCTCTCCCGTATTTTGTCCACTCTCATTTTGAACTGCTATAAGACCGTCAGTATCTCCCTGTCCGTGAATACCAATCACTCGACCACTAACATCAAAAACAGGCCCGCCACTCATTCCCCGCCGCGTCACCGCAGCATAACGCATCGTATATCCTTGATCGTTACTTGACCGGACATTAGTAACTTGCCCATTGGTAAACTGATATTCTCGTTCTTGACTCCCCACACCCGCAGGTAAAGGATATCCCGAAATATAAACCCCCGATCCAATCGTTGCTTCATCGGAATTGCTAATCGGTGCAACGGAATATTCTTCGTCACTTTCAAATACCACAACTGCTAAATCCGGCCCGCTCTCATTATTCCGCAAACCCTTGACATCCGTCACCTTATGCTCTTTCCCCTTAGAAGTCCGAATCATAAATTCAGTATTAGGATTTTTCACGACATGATTTGCCGTTAGCACCGTGTATGTTTTACCTTTCTTAGTAATAATTACTCCAGAACCACTATCTCCTGGACTCAGGATATTGTTGATCTGTACTGTAGTGGGAACTGCTATTTGAGCGACTTCTTTAGCAGTTTTTGCCATGACAGGCTGGCTAATCACAATTGCTGCAACTGTTGCGGTTCCTGCTACGATCGCCGGAACATAATTAAAACGAGAAACTCCGAAATTCATAAATAACTCCCTTGATAATCTGAAACAAAATGTCAAATAATGGCGTACAAGTTCTAAATTTTGTAGGGCAATCCCTCCGTGGTTGCCCCAAATTTCGGGGATTTTGTAGGGGCAATCCCCCCGTGGTTGCCCCAAATTTAAGGGCGCGCACGGGGGGCACCGCCCCTACAAAGAAACTCGCGCATAACGCAAATAGGTACTAATCGGAATTCCCCAACTAGAATTAACCATGAGTTCCAACATTGCTCCCGATGGCTCAGTTCCATCCTCAAAGGCATAAATTCCAAAATCTGGATCGCCGTTCTTCATCCGACCATTAATCCCAATTAAAAGCCCCCGATCGTTAAAAATTGGCCCGCCGCTCATCCCTACAGCAATATCATTTGTGTATCCCAAACGATATCCTTGAGCGAGGGATTTTGGTGGCAGCACCGATACAGCACCTTGGGTAAATCTAAATGCCCGAATTCCTTGCTCGAAAGTAGTTGTTAAACTGCGGCCCCGATACATCGGAAATCCGGCGGCAAATACGGGTTCTCCTACTCTTAATAAATCAGTGCTAATTTGGGCGACTTGATAGGTGTTGGAACTGCGAAATTGGACGATCGCCAAATCGGCATTTCCCAACTGTCTCGGAGCACCCAGCAGCCGATAACGCTCACCGTCCGGGGCGATCGCGGTATGCTGCTGGCTGAAACCGACAACGTGCCAATTTGTCAGCACCGTGTAAACTTGACCCTGCCGCTGGACGATCGCCCCGGAACCTGAAGCATCAGGCGTTAAAATACGTACCGTCGTTAGCTTTGCCAACCTTTCAACATCGGCATTTTGAGCATCAGTAACGGGAGAATTTGCGCTAACTGGTTGGGCAATAACGCTGCAACTAGCTGGAAAAATACTCAGCACAACCGCACAAACTCCCGTCAGTCCCAGTCTTCGCAAATTCATCACCTTAAAGCTCCCGCGATCCGGCACCAGTGCTCGGTTGGGTGGGGGCTACTCGCGGTTGCCCTGATGCGGGTTTTGGCGCAGCTACGGGCGCGATCGTACTTCCCTCGTCCCCCAACCTGCCGCTGACATCAATGAACGGAATACTGTCTTTGCTTTCAGACAGAGAAGGCGCACCCGCTTGTCCCTCCCGCCAAGCCAAGAGATTATTCAGTGTTTTCACTGCATCTTGATTCGGTTTCAGTGTAAATATCAATCCTTGGCAGCGGCCATTTACTTGGCTGGCAGTGCAAACCACTCGCTGTCCGTTCATTAGCCCTACAGTGATGAACTTAAGCTCTTTGTTACTGCGGAAAGTTTCCAGGCGACTGCTCACCTCGCGACAACGAGTCGCAGGATCGTACCCAGCACCGGAGAAATCATTAGAAACCCACCGAATCCAAGGTTCTCGATTTCCCTGTACGTTTTGATACATCGTAATCGGCACACCGCTTGAATTGTCGCACCAAAAACCGCGCTGTCCCGGTGCCGGTTGACTTTGAGCGGGTTTAGCGCTTAAAGATACGCTGCTAAGGGCGATCGCGATCGCCCCTACTGTCAAAGCAGTCATTGATTGCCATTTGCTCATGATTATTAACTTCTCTCAAAAAACTAATTATTTGCCAATAAACAACAAGCCGGAAAAGTGACAAATGCGATCGCACGGATCGCCTGCTGCCATTTCCCCAGCCCCGCGAAACTCACATCCGTCACAGACTAGGTTTTATGTCACCTATATTCAGTTGATTCAAACTTTAATGCTGTCAGCCCTCACAGCCGTACAGTCTAGATGCACTTTAGGGTTGAAAAACCCTAAAATGATATTTTACATCATTCTCTTCTATTTATCAATACCCCAATGCAAAAATTTTATTAGCGATCGCCCTCGGTTGAAAAACCCCATTTATTTAGCAGATCCCGGTAAGGAAACAGCAATGCCACGTCCCTACAGATATCGCGTAAAATCTAGCTGTTAGCGTGTTTAACCTGACGGATTAGCGTAATAGCCCGATCGCACTTTACCTTCTCGACTTCCACTCCTCAACATCTTCATCAGTAATAAAATACCGATAATGAGTCGAACCCTTAACAGTAGTTACCCGAATCAAATTTTTCTTCTCCCTCTCACTCTCAATAGTCACCTCTCCAAACCCAGTTTTTTCCCAAGTTTCCGACAGAATGTCCTCGATTTTATCAAAAACCAGATTAATCGGATTATCCCTACTTTCTCGCCCCGATCGCATATCTGTTTCCACCTTCTGACTGGACTTAGATTTACTATTACTGTCTCCCGCTTTCTCAGCCCGATCGCCCGCAGCATCATTTGACACAAACCCCATAGCTTTTTCCTCCCCAAACTTCAGCTTCTATAGGTATTTAGGAAAAAGCCTTCTATTTTTACGCATATTGGCAGGTTTTGTAACAATAATTTACACCATCGCCCCCAGCGCCATTCATACATAGTCAGGTACAATACGTGCGATCGCAATCAGTACGTCCGCCATTAGCAATTCCCAGTATTTGTATCGGAATTATCAAAACATATCTTATCTACCAGAAACTCCATACTTCCTACCTCTAAGGTCGATTTGAGACTAGAGATTTGAGACAAGAAATTTGAGATTTCCTTCACAGCCTCTACTAAATGCTTGAACCGAGCACTAAAAAAATTGCTTAACCATCGACAATAGAGATTTATACTTGTTTTTTGGACGGCACGTTAACATTGTGTCCCTCGCCATTTAAACTTGATCTAGCCTAACTATCCCAAGGAACACAAAAAAATAATGCGAATTTTATTTGTATCCGCCGAAGCAGCACCCCTAGCCAAAGTGGGCGGTATGGGCGATGTCGTCGGCGCTTTGCCTAAATTTCTGCGCCGCATGGGTCACGATGTCCGCATCTTCATGCCCTACTACGGCTTCGTCCCCGACAAAATGGACGTTCCCAAAAAACCTGTTTGGAATGGGGCGGCCATGTTCCAAAGCTTCTCCGTCTTTGAAACTCTTTTGCCGGGAACCGATGTACCTTTATACTTATTGCAACATCCATCTTTCTTACCACGCCGGGTTTACGGCGGCGTCGATGAAGATTGGCGGTTCACTTTCTTTGCCAATGCTGCCGCTGAATTTGCCTGGAATCACTGGAAACCACAAATTATGCACTGTCACGACTGGCATACGGGGATGATACCTGTTTGGATGAAGCAAGACCCCGATATCAGCACAGTTTTTACTATTCACAATTTAGCTTATCAAGGGCCGTGGCGCTGGCGTTTGGATCAGATGACTTGGTGCCCTTGGTATATGCAAGGTCACAATACAATGGCTGCGGCTGTACAGTTTGCCGATCGCGTAAATACAGTTTCGCCCACCTACGCCGAACAAATCAAAACCCCAGCCTATGGGGAAACTTTGGAAGGTTTGCTATCTTTCCTCGGCGGCAAAGTATCAGGTATTTTGAACGGAATTGATACAGAATCTTACAACCCAGAAACTGACAAGTACCTCCACCAACAATTCAGTGTTGATACTATTGACAAG
Source organism: Oscillatoriales cyanobacterium (assembly GCA_004292955.1). Taxonomy (GTDB): domain Bacteria; phylum Cyanobacteriota; class Cyanobacteriia; order Cyanobacteriales; family Microcoleaceae; genus Microcoleus. Next base: position 356,188 of record RDXX01000009.1, read on the forward strand.
CGCCCAGTTAACAAAATTGCGCTGCAAGAAGAAGTCGGTTTGGAAGTGAATAAAAATGCCCTGTTAATCGGCATGGTGACGCGGCTAGTAGAACAGAAGGGGCTGGATTTGATCATTCAAATGCTCGATCGCTTCATGGCCTATACCGACGCTCAGTTTATTGTACTCGGAACTGGCGATCGCTACTACGAAACCCAACTCTGGCAAATGACCGCCCGCTATCCCGGCCGAATGTCCACCCAATTACTCTACAACGACGCCCTCTCCCGCCGCATTTACGCAGGCTGCGACACCTTCCTGATGCCCAGCCGTTTCGAGCCCTGCGGCATCAGCCAAATGCTCGCCCTCCGCTACGGTTGCGTCCCAATGGTGCGCCGCACCGGCGGTTTAGTCGATACTGTATCTCACAACGACCCGATTAATGATACCGGCACAGGTTACTGTTTCGATCGCTACGAACCCCTCGACTTATTCACCTGCATGATCCGAACATGGGAAGGTTTCCGCTACAAAGATAAGTGGAAAGAACTGCAAAAGCGCGGCATGAAAGAAGATTTTGGCTGGGACATTTCTGCCAGAAAATATGTCAACTTGTACAGCGAAATTCTCGGCATCTCACCAGACGAAATCGCACCGGAACCGGAAACCGAATTAATCATTGGTAAAGGTTAATCTCTTTCTTTGTAGGGTGCGTCAGGCGTTATTGTCGCTTTAATGAGTAGGATATTTGCTGACGCACCCTACAGTAACTGTAATAGTGAAGTTGATTCACGTCCGCATCATCACCAATTACCAATTACCAATTACCAATGCCCAATGCCCAATGCCCAATGCCCAATTCCCAATTAATCAACAAATACATCCAAAGGTAAATGACCGTAAGTCCCGCTAACTCCACCTTCTTCAGAAGATTGGCACGATACTAACACGCCCCGATAAGTTCCAGGATAGCCATCAACATAATACGAACCCTTCAAAGTATTGAACTTAATATAAACCGAACCAGTAAATGCAGCAAAAGCGCTTGGATCTAAAACAGGATCATATCCCAAAGCCTTCAAATAAGTTGCTAAAGCTGCAAAACCCTCATCCGTCGAAGTCGCGCAAACTCCCAGCATTTGGTAATCCGACAAACTTGCTACCAGCAAAATCGCTTCACGCAGCGCCTGTTTTTCCAGCGGCGATGCTACAGATTGCATATCCAGACAAGTGAAATCTTTGAGGATTTGCTGTGCTGCTTCTACAGTTAGGGTAGTCGGGTTTTGAGTAGACATCAATTGCTCTGATATTTCCAAAAAGTACGATCGACACTCGGGTATTCGTCAGTCGATTTTAGATTTTAGATTTTAGATTTTAGATTGACTCCATAGATGAATCTGGGAGATCCAACCAAAGTCTAAATTTGGGGAATCTTTACGACTCCTGTCAAGGGCTTGCATCCCTATCCAGGTGAGGTCAACGGATTTCTGCCATTGCAACCCTCGATCGACAGCCGTAACACTCGCGCCAGCCCCGATTATAACGCATTTTGGGTTCTCGGAAGCATTTTGGGCGATCGGCTTACGGCATCCACACTCTACCTAGATTCCAAAGAAATACCAAAAAAAATGTCAAGTTAGCTGAATTTGCCTCTATTAATGGTAGAGGTAAAAAGCACACAACTTGGTAAAGAAAGTATGAGCTTCGAGCAATTGTTAGAAAACATAAAATTCCTGGAAAATTTTCTTTTTAGACTGCTACACAAAGTCAAACTGATTTACTTATTGGTGATATTTGCCATCAGTATAGGTATTTCTGGCTGGACAGTAGAATCTAACTTCACCAGAATCCCTATAATCGGTTTTCACAACATTGTAGACACTCGCAATCCCGCCGACTTACCACCTCGGAGGCTCGCTTTTCCCACTAACTACACCAAACAAGACTTGTCAGTATTTTTAGAATATCTAATTAAAGAAAACTATTGGTTTTTATCATCTCAAGACTTGTACGTATACTTTATTGACAAGTCGCAGCCAATACCCGCTAAAAATCTCGGTCAAAAACCAATCATGATAACCTTTGACGACGGCTACAAAGGCGTTCATGAAAATGCACTTCCAATATTAGAAAAGTTGTCTGTAACCAACAAAGAAAAGGGTAAATTTGTGTTATTTGTCAACCCTCACTTTTTAGGTATTGATATGGGCAAAGATTTTTTAGCACACACTACTTGCAACGATTTAAGAGATGGATATCAAAAAGGTTTTTATGACATTCAGTCACACGGTTTTACTCACAAAGACTTAACTAAGGTGAGCGGAAAAGAATTAGAATTTGAAATTGCAAAATCTAAGTTAGAGTTGAGAAAATGTCTGGGGGATTTAGACAAAAATAAAGTTATCGGCGCTCACATCGCCTATCCCTACGGCGCATCAGACTCGGAAGTGGAAGATATTTTGCCTAAATATCATTTAAGTGGCTTTTTGTACAATGACCATTTATTTAGAGTAAACCGACTGGAAAATAACTACCGCATCTCTCGCATCACTGTCGATAAAAATACGTCGCCTACAGATTTAATTAGGATAGCCAAAAGAGCTTCTACTTTGAGAAAGAAAGAGTGGCTTTAGGCAGCATTTCGGGTTTTTATATCTCTTTGATTGGGCGAGTTGATGTATCCCCAGAGCCACTGAGGCGCGCGTCTATTGTGTCATCTGGAAAACAAACTATAGCGGTTCTTAATCGTGGTTAGGTATCCCCGATGCCCTGTTTGGCCGATGCCCCATGCCCATGAGTACCTCATCTTTCTGAGAAAGGCTATAGTAGTTTTTACCGGTGTTTTCACGTTTAGATCAGTCCGCGTTTTTTCAGCTTTGCTAGCGCATCTTCAGCCGCATTTTTCTCAGCATCTTTCTTGCTTTTACCTTTACCTTCTCCATAGGATTTGTCTCCAACATAAACTTGAGCGAGAAATTCGGGCTGATGGGGCGTTCCTCCTGCTTGGACTGTCACGTATTTGGGCGGAGTCGTGTCACCGTTGGCTTGTACCCATTCTTGAAAGCGGTTTTTCGAGTCTACAGTCGATCGCGTTTCCACCACATTGTCGGGAACAGAATCAAACATTTGCCATACAAACTCACGAACTTTGTCCATATTTTCGGTGTCGAGATAGTAAGCGCCAATGAATGCTTCAAAGGTGCTGCTGAGCAAATTTGGATTAGTAATTCCACCTTCTCGATAAGCTCCTTTGCCGAGCCGCATTTTTAAGTCTAAACTGATTTCAGTAGCAAATCTGGCTAATTGTTTTTCATCTACCAATGCAGAACGTCGGCGAGTCATTTGATCTTCTCCCATTTCTGGGTGACGCTGATAGAGATATTCGCCGCTGAGAAATGTCAGCAAAGCATCGCCGAGAAATTCTAAGCGTTCGTTGTCTGCTTCGCGGAATGTGGGGTTTTCGTTGACGTAGGAACGGTGGGTTAGTGCTTGGCGCAGCAGTTTTTCATTGTTGAATTGGGGAATCGTTATTTGGAGTTCTTGTGTTTGATTAGTTGATGGCATGGGAGTTTGATAATTGTTATTGATTTTGGAGTTTCTTGTTGTTATGTTGGCGGACATGAAAGAGCCGCAGATGGCGGTTGGTTTGGAGAATTTAGTTTATCAAATAAACTAGATTTTTGCTATCTGCGGCGGGGTAAATGTCGAGGTTGTTTATGCTGTGACTTTGTAAGTCTCGATCGACTTTGGCAATTCATCGATCAAGTAAAATCTATCTGCAAGCTTTTTGAGATTGTGACTATCATTACCTTTGCGGGCAACAATTATTACCTTCTTCCCCTTTTCATGCAGCTTCTGAATCAAAATCTCACCGTAGCCGTCTCCAGAGACAATAATAAATGTGTGTGGGTATAGGCTACTTGAAGCCTCACTAAAGCAGTCTGCTGACAAATGAAAGTCTACAGCATTTTTAATGTTTTGGGATACATGAAAACATTCAAAATTTTGAGAGCGCAAATTTACTTGTGCTGCCTTATTTTGTTGTTGCCAATTATCGTAAACTTTGCGGTTAACTACATATCCAAATTTATTAGCCAAGAGCAATAAATCTGGGGATAGTTTTAAGGTTGGGATGTTTTGATAATCCCAATAAATGGAAACTAAAGCTTGCTGTTGGTAGATTAATCCATTTGAGGTTCGATGAGTGTCCATTTGAGTAATTCCTAAAATTTGGTGGGCTGGACAGCCTCGACATATCACGCATCTAGCATTAATGGAGTGTTGTCTGTGGATTTGCTCAAAAATGAACATCTCGGCACAAGACAATCTGTTACCATAAAACACTTTGATTTTGTAGGGATTTGATTAGCGTCTTAGCTACAGGGTTGATAGAACTGTAACGAGCTTAGTAGCAGCCCGTTGAAGGGAAATCTAACTCTATAATGTTTCGATTTATGTCAAGCTTGTATTAACTTGTTAAAACGACATTAGACTTAATTTCCGCTCAACGGGATTCTAGAAACTTGCTACAGTTCTATCAACCGTGCAGCTAAGACGACTCAATCAACATTCCTTAATTTTGAATGCGATATTTAGTTTTAGCTCTGCCTTTAATCTAGCTTTTTGAATTTTTGATGTCAAGTATTTAGTAAAAATTATTTTTCTGACATTCTTAGACCTCTGAGCAATATTTTCGTGAACCTGACACCGATCGCAAGTTACGCGCTTGCGACAAGAGTGAAACCCCGTTTCTACGAGATTTGGCGACTACTCACAGAACATATCGGGAGAAACCCGGTTTCTCACCCCCGTGCGATCGCCCACAAGCCCCTCTACACGTCGATTCATCCTGCTGACAAGCAGCATTTGAAAAATAAATGTAAAAATATGTTGCAATGTTTCTTTCGCTATGTTAAGTTTAGTTACATAAGGTTGAAATACAACGAGGTTTATGGTCATGGAAAACAAAGACGCAAAAGTAGGCTTCACCGAGTTCGCTGAAACCTGGAACGGTCGTTTGGCAATGCTAGGCTTTGCGATCGGCTTAGCTACCGAATTCCTCACCGGTCAAGGCATTCTCTCTCAAATCGGTTTGATGTAATCAGCTTAACTCCATACAAGAGCTGTAATTTGTGGGGGCGATCGACCCCCTTACAAGTGCGATCGCCCGCACGCAAATAAGTCCCTTCACTCACAGTGAAGGGACTTTTGCATTTTTTATTAAAAAGTCAAACCGATGGCACAATCAAAAAACTTTTTCGTCTCAATATTTATCGTCAGTCAAACTCGATCTTTCCTAAGCAATTCCTACTGAATCCAAAATTCTCGCTTTAGGAGTCAAACCAGTAAGCTTCACCAAGCCTTCTTGTTTGTGAGTCCGCAGGCTGTTACCTAAAATCATCTCCGACAGATCCGGCATTTCCTGCCAGCAGCGCGAGCAGAACCAATAAACGCGATTGTGGCGAGCGTGGCGTAACAATTGAGAGGAGCAACAAGGGCAACTATTCATGATATTTTAAACCTTCTTTAAGATATGGATCGATAAACCAATTGATTACAGAGATTGAGGAATGCCGCTGTATCTCTACTCCAGGCACAACAATAAAAAAGCTCTTTTCACTCCAAACTTTGAGCGTCTGACAAGTAGCACTTTTGGATGCCCAACAGCAACACCACAATTAGAACCTGAACGCCCCAAGGAGCCCAAGAGAAACCCCAAATAAAACAACCCAGTCCGGCCAAAGCCACAAGAACAAAAATATCTTGAGAGGTTTGCCAGTAAATCCAGACGGCTGCCAGAGAAACTATCAGTAGCAAAATGTAAGCTGAGGGCATAGTCGTCTTCTCCCAAGGTTTCCGCCAACAGTCAGGATCGATTCCTGACGATGTGCTTAAATTAAAACTTAAACCTGAAGAACTTATGAAGATAAGTAAGTTGTTACAAAAAAAAATATAATTCTGCCCGATTATATTCAGCCTAAAAACCGAGCAGAAATAATTTGTTTTTTTGGTTAGAGATTTCACAGATTTTAAGGCGCACAATCGACCTATGCTTCCTGCCAGCCCAGAGCTTCAGCCACCTGAGCAGCCAAAGCCATCGGTTCAAAAGGCTTAGCAATCACACTCACTACCCCCAAATCTGCGAACATCCGCCTGTCGCTAGCGAGAGCCTTAGCCGTCAATAAAATTACCGGAATGTGCTGGGTAGCATGATTAGCTTGTAACTGTTTAAAAGTAGTAGGCCCGTCTTGGTCGGGCATCATCACGTCGAGGAGAATAGCATCAGGCTGTTCGGCAAGAGCCTTAGCCATACCCTCGCGACCAGAACTTGCGGTCAGGACTTCCCAGCCCCCCACCACCTCAAGACTGACTTGAGCCACTTCCCGAATATCTTCCGCATCGTCAATAACCAAGATGCGTTTGGCAGTCAAAATTAACATCTTTTTTAAGAATCAGAACTGATCACAGACTAGAGGCGAAATGTGAATGTTTTGTAAAGCAAACTTTTTTACCGATCGGACTTTACAGTAAAGCTGCAAAACTGTACAGAAGAATGAAGTTCGGCAACGAGCAATGTACGGGATGTAACGGATGGAAGGAAGAAGGAAATCTTTCCTTCTTCCTCGCGATAGAAGCTATCTAGCGCAAGGGTTTCAGCAATTAAGAACGTCCTAACCGCCTTGGCCGTTGCTATACAACGGAGTCCCCAAAAATCCGCTGTTCGATCGACAATCGCGATTTTGCCCGTCCCTGCCTGTATAATCCGTCTTTGCCAAAAATGACTGGCCCGGACGCACTTCAGACGCCTCGAAAGCTGGTTTTTTAGCGTTTCTGCTGCCTGCAACCCAGTCTTTTGGTAAAAAAGCCTGGTTTCTGCATCCAGGATGGTATGAAAATTTTTGCATTAATATTTTTTCATTAGTCATGGCTAATGCAATTTACCTAATGGGGAATATCATCTCCCTCCCCCATAACTGGCAGACGTAAGAAAAAAGTGCTGCCCTCCCCCAAAATGCTCTCCACCCAAATCCGGCCCCCGTGCTGCTGCACGATACTGCGACAAATAGCCAGCCCCAAACCAGTACCTCCTTTTTGGCGACAATCAGAAGCATCAACCTGTTGAAAGCGCTCAAAGACCATCTCTAGCTTGTCCGCCGGAATGCCGCGTCCTTGGTCTTTAACCGCAATCAGGATTTCCGAACTCACGGGTAAGTGCGGATTGGTGGCAGTCTCGGGAGACAACAAACAAGGAGACGACACTGACTTCAACTCAGCTTTTTCTGCCAAATCCGGATGCTCGATCGACTCACCGCTCAGCCAAATCGTAGCACCTGCGGGCGAAAATTTTATAGCATTGCTGAGCAAATTTGTCAATGCCTGAATTAGCCGATCGGGAACAGCGAGCAATTGCGCCCTCACAGGTCTCACAGACAGAGTAACTCCTGCCTGCTGGGCCATTCCCTGCATCTCGTCAGCCGCCTGCAACATCAGATCCGCGACATTGCAAGTTTGTTTGATGGCAGTGCTGTAATTAGAATCCATGCGCTCTAAATCCAGGATGTCGTTGATCAAGCGCACTAACCGGTCAGTATTAGCTATCGCAATCTCCAGCATCCGCTTGGCTTTCTGGGGGTGAGCCTCAAGCAGGCCGCTGTTGAGGAGACCGAGTGCCCCGTGAATCGAAGTCATGGGCGTCCGCAGTTCGTGGCTGATAACAGATATGAATTCATCTTTCATGTGCTCGACCGCAAGCTGATCGGTGATATCTTTAAAAGTCACCACAGCGCCAATAATTTCGCCTTGTTCTCGCATCGGAGCGACAACGTACTCAACTGGAAAACTGCTGCCGTCTTGCCGACAAAAAACCTCATCCGTGACACGCCGAACCTCTCCGTCTCTCAAGGTGTCTAAAATTTGAGAACATACTGGGTTCGAGAGTTTTCCCGTGGTTGGTGTGGCGCCCTCGGGGGCAAGTTGAGAGCCGGAATTGATATCTGTTGCAGGTGACATTTGCTCGTTAGCGCAGCCCTCGAAGAGGATCGCCTTCGAGCATTCTGCCTGCGAACGGTGTAAGCTTTCAGACAAAGGTCGATCGATCCATTGCTTCGATTCGCAACCAGCCATTCTCACCGCCGCCGGATTGACAAAAGTTACTTTTCCCTGTTTGTCCAACCCGCAAATTCCTTCTGCTGCGGAGAACAAAATCATTTCTGTTTGGTGGCGGAGTTGTTCGAGAGCTTTTTGAACTCGCTTGCTATCGGTGATGTCGCGAGCGATAGTTGAAATGCCCGTTACTGCTCCTGTGGCGTCTTTAATCGGAGAAATCGTCAGAGACACATCTATCTGTTCGCCGTCTTTACGCAAGTGTACGGTTTCGTAATGGTCGATCGTAGTTCCAGCCCGAATATTTTCCAGAATTTGGGGGATTTCCTTGGGGCGTTCGGGAATTGCTAAAATCTCGATCGACTGTCCCTTGACTTCCTGCGCGCAGTAGCCGTAAATCTTCTCGGCTCCTGCATTCCAGCTCTGAATTGTCCCGGCGAGGGTTTTGCCCACGATGCCGTCGTCGGAAGACTCGACAATCGACGCCAAGCGCACGAGTTCATCTCTAGCTTGCTTGTATTCAGTAATGTCGCGGCCCAGTATCACGATACTTTTACGTCTGCCGTCGGCATGAAATACGGGTACTTTAATTACATCGTAGATTTTTACAGTACCGTTCGATCGGGGAACCACTTCTTCTCCCCTACAAAGAGTACCTTTTTCCCACGCTGCTCGATCGCTCACCTCGCAAGCCTGTAGAGCCTCCCCGTAAAAACTGCTGAGTTTTCCTAACTGAGTATCTGTGAGGCTCCGGTAGTTATCTGCTGATAGCTCAAACAATTCCAATATTGCTTGATTTGCCTCCTGCCACCTGCCCTCGCCATCTTTAAAGCAGACAATATCTGGCATGGCATTCATCAGCGATTCGAGATAGGAGTTTTCTTGGAGTGCAGCTTCTACCTCTCCCCGCTTGGCGATTTCCCGTTGCAAATTTTCGTTTGCCGTTTGCAGCGAGTCGATCAACAAACTTTCTGTAAAAGTGCGTTCTTTAATTACTTGTTGAAGTCTGTGGAGTTCTAACGATAGCTGCCTGCGAGCTAACAAATTTTCTACGCGCAAGTGCAGTTGGCTGGCATCTATGGGACTTACTATCAAATCATCAATTCTGCCTTCGAGTTGTTTGGAACTCAGCAAAAACTGCTGCTCGGAAAGAGTCGGCGTTTGGGAATTTATCAATAGCAAAAACGGTAAAAAACTAGGCTCCACCGCAGTTTTTAATGTTTCAACCATGTGCCCGATACGATCGAAGTTTGCCTCGTCGAGAATGCACAAGTCAAAAGCTATTTTTGGAAGAATAAATTCTGAGTTTGGTTCGGAAGTCCAATCGAGTAGCATCACCTCATGCTCAGTGTTGAGGTGTGCGATCTGCAAGGGTTGTTGGTAGCGATCGAGCGAGAGCAAAATGCGGCTCATTAGTTTGATGATTTCCCAATGACTAATGATTAGATGTCCAGTAAATTCACCCATTATTAGGTTTGTAGTGAGGACTTCAGTCCTCAAAAAACAGAGGACTGAATTCCTTACTACGAACCAATTTTCTAGCGCAGGTTTGTAATGAGGACTTTAGTCCTCAAAAAACAGAGGACTGAAGTCCTGACTACAAACCTATTTTATAGCAGGTTTGTAGTTAAGACTTCAGTCCTCAAAAAACAGAGGACTGAATTCCTGACTACAAACCTATTTTATAGCGCTCGATCGACCGGACGCGATCGGACTAATGACTGATGACTAATGACGCCAGGACTCATGACTCATGACTCTTTAAGGCATTCCAATTCCAATCAAAGCATCTTCCGGCAGACAGCTAGAGTAGCGCTCCCCGGACGATAAAACCGCAATCAGCCTCATTTGCCAGTCTGGCATAATGTGCAAATCCGCCCAGGGCACTGCTATCTCCAAACATTTATCCAATCCCACTTGGGCCCGGCTGAGGCGGGGCTGCCACTCATCGCCCTCTCCTGCTTCGTGAAACCCAATCGATTTCGTCAGCAAATTAATCTCTAACTGATGGTGGAAGCGATAGTTGATGGGTGCTTCATCGGGCAAACCTGACAGCGGAATCAAGCTGTTGTGCATCGTGCGATCGGGATAAAACCAGAACAAGTTTAACTCCGGCGGGCAATCAATGCCCGGCCGCACCCCAGCATTGAAGTCGGCGCGAAGGTAAAAATTCAAGTGATCTACGCCGTACCAAAGCCGCTGAATTGCCGCACTCCGGTGCATCGTACCCCTTGCTCCCCCAACTTCAATCCGGCCGGCTTTGTCCCAATCCTGTTCGTTGCCGATACCGTCGATAATCGGGTGAATAAAGCTCAGCGGTTGGTGGTCGCCTTGAACCTCGTGTGCCTCTACTTGTCGCAGCACTTCCGGGGGTACAGGCTCGCCGAGAGCTTCGTAGATTGCTGCTACGTGTTCGCGGAATAGCCGATCGAACATAGCATCTTGATTCGACGTGTGGCCTTCGCCAAACCACCAGAACCAGTCGGAACCTTCCGCCGCATAAAGCGCTTCCCAAGCTTCGGGATTGCTTTCTTCCGTGGCCTCTGGATGGTTTGCCAATACTTGTCTCGCCGCCCCTAACAAATCCCAAGCGCGATTTTTGGCAGGATCTCCGATCCAAGTTGTCAGGGAACCGTCTACCCAGGAACCGGTATGCAGTTGGGCGGCGGGTATTGTTTCGGTGGCGGGGAATTTGTCGAGAAATTCCGACACTGTGACTAATTGGATATCGGGATTGTCGCTGAGAGTTTGATAGAGTGATTCTAAGAACGGTTTGCCATCTTGAGGATAGAATTCCCAGCAATTTTCGCCGTCTAGGGCGATCGTCACCAACCACGGATTTTCTAAAGATGTGTGGCCGTCGGGTTGTCGGTGTTTGAGAGTTCTGCCGATCGCCTCCAAGTGTCCCACCAAATCCGACGCTGCCTTCTTCGGTTCCATCGAACCGTAGGTAAAACCAATCAAATCAGACAACCTGTGGTCTCTAAATACGATCGCCAAATCGCCATCAGGAGTTTCTAAACGATAAGGGCGATATAACAATTCTGGTTCGCAAACATTCCCCGCCCCATCGCGGTGAAAAAAGTGTTTAATTGTCCACCCCAATACCGCCTCATCCGAGACAATCCATTTAAACCCTTGTTTAGCAATGTAGGGCAAAATTTCCGGGCTAACTGCCTGTTCCGACGGCCACAAACCCCGCGGTTTACAATCAAATCTGTCTTGATACATATCCCAAGATTTTCTCAAATGTCTCGGAATATCTTCAGCCCACTGGAACCTATGTTCTGGCAGTGTCATATTAGGAATCGCTATGCGGCCGCCATTTGTGTCAGCAAGCAGCGGCAAAATCGGGTGAGTGTAGGGGGTTGTGGACACTTCCAACTGTCCCTCAGCTTGCATTTTACGGTGCTGGGGAATGATTCTGGCGAGAATTTCTTTTTGTTTTGAATAGATCTTTTTGCGATCGGCCAGATTGAAATTTTGTCCTTGTTTCAGCCACCCTGCAATCTCGGGGTCATCCCAAAACAGCGGATCGATCCAAGCTAAATTGTGCCACGCCAGCAAGTCACCAAAATCCTGCACTTTCCAGTTTGCCAAGCACCATTGAATCCCTTTTTCCTGCCGCTGAGTGTAGAGTTGAGCGTACCGGGGATGCGGCTGAATCAGGGTATGGTAGTTGGCATCAAAGAAGTGTTCTAAAATGAACTCTTGTTCAGCGATGTTTAAAGTTTCTGCTGGCTTGAGAGTTACCGCCAAGTAAGGGTCTAATGCTTTGTCGGCGATGCAGTCTTCTATCTGCAAAATTAAGGACGGAACCAGGTTTACAGTTTGATGCAGCTTGGGATATTTTGCCAGAATTAGGACTAAATCCAAGTAATCTTTGACTCCGTGCAAGCGCACCCAAGGCAGTCGATACTCGGATGCTCCGGCGCTAGTGAACGATCTTGATTTGTAGAGGGGTTGGTGTTGGTGCCAAATGAAGGCTACGTAAAGTGGATGAGACATTGATTTTGGTAATGGGTAATGGGTAATGGGTAATTATAATTTGTAATTGGTATTTTGTAATTGGTATTTTGTAATTGGTATTTTGTAATTTTGTCAGGAATGCTTAACTTCTATCTTTAGGGTGATGAACAGCGCAGATTGTCCCTATTAAGTAGCGCTTCCAACTTCTCAATTGCAGGTTGATGCTGCACACATTACTACCATCGAGTAGCACATAAAACTACTTTTTGTATCTAGGGCTTTTATTCAATTGATATTTGACCGCTTGAGGGCGACCTTTAACTCGAAGGAAGAGGATTGGATTCAGTTGACAGTTGACAGCAGCCTCTATCTAGAAGGAAGATGATTGGAGTAATGAATCGTCTTGTTTTAATTTCTCCTTAAAATGGACAGGCTTTCAACCAATTCTTTCTGGTAATAGCGGTAAAAGCTTTAATAGCCAGTCAACTAGAATTATCTTCATTTCCGTACAGTCATGAATTAACACTCAGGCTGGTAAATTCTGGATTAAAATCACCTGTCGCTATATAAGGAATTGAAAAAAGGTAACAGTCAACCGTTAACAGTCAACTGTCAACTGTCAACTGTCAACTGTCAACTGACTAATTACATTACCTGTTCGACTTCAGAAATTTCAGGGATTGCTTCGCGCAGGCGGCGTTCAATGCCCATTCTCAGAGTCATTGTGGAACTCGGACAAGAGCCGCAAGCTCCTTGCAGTCTCAGGTGTACTACTGGGCCGTCGATTTCTACCAGTTCGACGTTGCCACCATCTGATATCAGGTAGGGGCGCATTTCATCGAGAACTGTTTCGACGTTATCTCTGGTTAGTGCTAGTGTTGTCATATTTTGCCTCAAAAATTATTCGTACAATTGACTTAGTTCGATCGTACCGTTACTTGCCGTTAAATGAAGTTGAGTCCGAGACACTAATCGCAAAACCCGCTTGCTCCAACAAAACGGATTTTGCAATTAATCCTTCCCAGAATGACTGCAACTGTAGGAGAGATTCCCCCACCTGGGTTGTCATCCATCGTTGCCAAGTCTTTAATCTTCAACGCGCAACTCGAAAAGGGTATAACCCTAGACTACTGCTGGTTCTAGCAGTTTGACGTTGGAGTAGTTAAACTCGGTTGTTGTCAGTTGACCTTTTTCTTTCGATCGCACTACTTGCTTGGTCATGACATAATAGTCGCCTACTTTGTCAAAGGTATCTTCAAATTCCAGTTCTCTGGTGATTTCGTTGGTTTCGGGGTTGCGAAAAACGGCATCGTAATGACTAGCCAAAGAACCTTCGGGTGTCTCTAAGCTTTTGTGCGTGTCAATGACGAAAGCCATGCGACCCATCACCCGGCTGACTTGACAAATTGACAGACCTCGGATTTTATAATTCGAGCCCATTGAGTCGCCTTGCACTAAAATATCCACAGCGTCGGTACTGTCCTTCTCGCCGAGGGTGAAGCTGTTTTTGCCGTGGGATTTTTCAAATGTCGATCGCTTCCGGTGAGTCACAATATCGCGCATTTGAGTGTAAACGCTCTGCTTTACTTCCTCATCGGCAATGCCACTGACTTCCACTGTCATGTCTGGTTTAATGGAAACATGACCCGTATATACTTCGTCGCCTTGCTTGAGTTCAATATCGGCGCTGTAACCGGGAAAGTTGGCATCCCAGGTGTAACGGTGTTCGTAAGCAGCGCGAAACAAATCGCGAGCGTTGGCTGGCTCTGTCATAAATCTCTCTTTCTATTTACACCCATCTAGTTTAGCGTAACCGCTCCTGTGCCCTGCATTGACGGCAGGGGCGGGTTGCCGACTCTCGCAGGTTCCCGAATGGGGTGCTGTCGCTAGGCTATTAACTTTACCGCCACAAAAAATTACTTTCAGTCTCAGTTGCTATGATGTCAAAATAAAGTCACGCAATGACTGGTGATTAAGATCGCGATCGATCGCCATACATCACTCTTAGTTATGGGTTATCTTAAAAAAAACTTCTGTCCGCTTTTTAGAGTTTTCACCTGTGGCAACTATTAGATTCCCTAATTAATAAAATGCTAGAAACAATTTACAAATACCTAGAAACGTTGCAGGAACAAGTTAAGCATTTACCACCTCCCCAACAGGCAATTTTAATAAAAACTGTGGAAACTCTGTCAACTTCTTTGCAAGAAATGGCAACCAGCCGCCAGTTTGAAAGTGCGACAAATAACGCGGCAAAGTTAGTTGAGGCGGAAAATTTAAATCGTCTTTTGGAACGCACTGTCGCCCAGCAAGCGGCGCAACTCAGAAAGCTACAGGAGCAGTTGAACGAAGAAATCAACCAGCACCGCCGGGATAATAAAGCATTAACTAAAAGCGAAGCCAAACTTCAGGCTGCGCTCCGTAATTCTCCAGATATAATTACTATTGTTGGCTCCGACGGGCGAGTCCGATATCACAGCGCAGCGCTAGAGAGAGTTTTGGGTTACAAGCCAGAAGAGAGAATTGGCAAGATTCATGGCGAGTTGATCCATCCAGACGATTTGCTGAGTTGGAAGGCATATTTTGGCAAGTTGCTAGAATTTCCTGGAGTTGGGGCGACAATTGAATATCGCAAACGCCACGCGGACGGTTCTTGGATCTACTTGGAGTCGATCGGCAATAGTTTGCTTCACGATTCTAGCGTACAGGGAATTCTGATTGCTTCCCGGGAAATTGAGGGACGCAAGCAAGCAGAAAGCGCACTCCTGGAGTCGCAACGGCACTACAAAATTATGTCACAAATTACTTCGGATTTTGCCTATTCTTTCAAGGCACTTCCCAACGGTAACTTTGTTTGTGAGTGGGTAACGGAAGCTTTGGCGCGCGTGAGCGGTCATCTCCCTGAAGAATTAACTGCCTCGGGCTGGTGGAGTTCAGATATCGTTCACCCTGATGATAGGGAAATGTTAATTAAACAATTAGAAGGCTGTACTTCTAGAGGTATGGGAGTCAATGAGTATCGAATTGTTAACAAAAATGGTGGTGTGCGCTGGGTGCGGGACTGCTGGCAAGCCGTGTGGGACAAAACTGAAGGGCGGGTTGTTCGTTTGTGGGGCGCTTGTCAGGAAATTACCGATCGCAAGCAAGTAGAATTGAAACTGCAACTCGTTAACAGAGTTTGGCAAGCCCAGATTGCATCGGCGCCGCTGGCGATTAACTGTACCGACAATGACGGCCGCACCCTTGTCTGGAACCGCGCCGCCGAAGAACTTTTTGGCTGGACTGCTGCTGAGGTTTTGGGTCAACCATTGCCGAATATTCCTGAAGGACAAAAGCAAGATTTTTACGCGCTGCTGAAATCTGCGGGTAATGGCAAACCGGAAAACGGTTTGGAAGTGTCTTTGCCCAAAAAAGACGGTAGTTCGATCGACCTTTGGCTGTTTGCCGCACCCGTACAAGATGTAGGCGGCGAGACAGTCGGCAGTATCAACATATTTTCTGACCTTTCAGAACGCAAGCGCATAGAAGATGAGCGCCAAAAACTAGCATCCCTGAAAAATATGGAAGAACCTTTTTGGGCCCGCTATGTCAGCCGCCCGCCAACCAAGAAAAAAGATGGGGATAACTAATTCCCTCAAGCATATAGCGGTTCTCAGAAAGATTCGCGGATGTTGTTGGGCTTGGGCCCTCTTGGTTTAAGCGGTTATATAAGCTGTCAGTCATACCTCATCTTTTTGAGAAAGGCTATAAGTTAAAAACACTAAAAGTCCGAAGCAGCAATCTTCTGCTGGCGATATCATCTCCGGTAAAATAGCCGTTGCAGATTTGTAGTAAGGAAGTCGGTATTCTGAGTTTTATTAGTACGGACTTCCTCACTACAAAGCTATTCGATCGATCCCACATAATATCATAATAAATACACCCTGATTCTACCTTTATTATTTGCTATGCTGTGTTAGACACAACCCTAATGACCTAAAAATAATTTAGTAACCAGCTATCGAAGTTCTTGAAAAAATCTATAGCAATCAGAGCGGATTGGCACAAGATAAAAACTTTTTTGTCTGGCTAGACTCCTTGTTGAACAAGGATTTAAATTTTTCTAGAACTAGCAAATAAATTAGTATTGCTATATTGCTATATAGATGCAAGTGTCACATTTTCCAGGCAGAAGACTTGTGTGCCCGATCAATATTCGAGTTTTTGAATGCGGGAATTGCATCTTTACTTGTTTAGAGATTTTTGCTGACTCCTCAAAGCATCTAACTCTACGTGAGCCTGACAAGCTTTACTTGACTGAATGGAATCTAAGACATTACCAATTACCTTGGAAAGATGGAGAGCCGAACGGTGAGCTTCTTGGATAAAAGCTCTTTCCTCTATTGGATCGTCGGCCATATCATCTACAGTTAGTTGTAGATAGCCGATGATGTGATTTAGTGGAGTTCGCAGCTCGTGGGATGCGGTTGACAAAAACTCTTTTTTAAACTGGGATAGTTCTTTTGTTCGCTGGCTGCGCTCTTGGTAGAGGGTGGCTAGGGCGATCGCACTTCCGACTTGATCCGCAACTTCTTCTGCGAATTCGATCTGGTCTTGAGTCCAAGGTCGATCGGCATTACCATCATTCCCTGACAATCCGCCCTCGCACCGGTGCAAGCTAATTATGCCATTAGGTTTATCTTGATAAGCGGTAGCGACCACTAGCAGCGAATGCCGTTCAAAAGGATCGTCGGCTCCTAACGATTCTACTACCACCGGTTTTAGGGTCTCTAGAGCTTGAGTAATATGAGGTGCTGACGTGAGCGAGATTTTCACTCCCAGCATTGGTAGAAATGGTTCTTGGCAGTATTCAGCAGCCACTGTGACTTGCTGGCTAGAACTTTGATAGGGACAAATGATGCAACGGCTGACACCTAATGTTTGTCCGAGAGAGTTAACTGTTTGTTGCCAAATGGTATCGAGATCCAAAGTTCGACGAATCTTTCTGCCAATTTGGAGCAAAAGTTTTTGCGATTGAGCTGATACTTGCTGATTCATAGCAACCCTCTTTCTACTAGACTGGCAAAAGTCTACCACTCCACCAACACAGCAGAAATTTACTTAATTTGCCAGACGCAAACTGTTCAAATAGAGGTTTGCGTAATTACACTTAAATGTTCCCACACTTAGTCAAAAAATACTATCTATTGCAAGGATCTTTACAATATCTTTACAATTCTCACATAAAACTAAGAACGTCAAGTTTTCTTAATATAACTTTACAATAGGGCTGTGGAAGTTAAATCAGTCCTATGGGTGGGCATTCAGTTCTGGTAAGGTTAGCGATTTTTTGGGGGGGTTTATTCGCAGGTGTGAGCCGCGAAGAGACAGAGCGAGATAATCTGTTGTCCTACCCCCCCCAATGCCATTGATGCGAATTCTGCGTGGGTTCGGCAGCGGTGGGGCGATCGGTCTGAGTGGAAAACACCGAAGGAGGGAGATTGGTGGCGGACAAGGTAAAATTTGATACTGCGACGGGCAATATAACTGTGTTATTATCAAAACCACCAATTATCAATGATTTTTATGCGCGAATTTGTAATCAGGGATACACCGATCCCGACATAATCAACTGAGTGATATACAAATTTGTAAGTGGTAAGTGGTAATTGGTAAGTGGTAAGACAACTGGCGAGACACCCAAGTTGAGAACAGCTATAGCTATTTTTTATTTCTTGCTTCTTGCTTATTCCCTCCTTTGGCTGCGGACAAGTTTTGCTTCTTGGTGATTTGCTCGGGCTTCTGATCTCGGACTTCTGGCCTCAACATCTATCCGTTAAATCGGTCAAATCCCTGAAACTGATTCGTTTCCCCACGTCCTTGAACGTCGCGACGATCCAATACGCTTGGGATAAGCTTTCAATAGTTGACAGTTGACCGAAGGAGAGCGACCTCTACCTAGAAGGAAGAGGATTGGAGTAATGAATAGTCTGATTTTAATTTCTCCCTCAAAGACTTGGGGCTTTCAACCAATTCTTTCTGTGCCTACCCCACAAGAGTTTTAATCAAATGAGTTGATCTTTGGGGCGGGCAGGATGCCTACCCCACAAAAGTTTTCATAGATCGGATATCGCTTTTATGGATAGCGTTCCTCTCTTCGGATAACCCAGAACTGAAGCAATTACCGATGACCAATTACCAATTACCAATTACCAATAATTAATTTTTCAAGAGCGGTTCTTGATAAAGCACCACAGTAAAAGTAACTGTCGATCCGAGTCCTTCCCCCATACTGTAAAAATTTACTGTGCCACCCATGGCTTCTACCAGTTTTTGAGAAATAGCCAATCCCAAACCAGTGCCGCCGTATTGTCTGGTACGAGCGCCGTCCACCTGAAAAAATGACTCAAATAATTTATATTGCTTGTCTAGAGAAACCCCAATGCCAGTATCCGCAACTCGGATTTTCACAATTCCGGGTAACTCCTGGTTGTTAACAGTTACTTTTTTCTTAATAACTTCGGCACTGATGCGAATTCCGCCTTCCTTGGTAAATTTAATTGCATTGCCGGTGAGGTTCAAAATTACCTGAAGCAGGCGTTGGTAGTTGGCATACAAAATAATCTCGTCCTCGATGGCTGGTGTTTGGATTTGAAATTGCAATCGCTTTTCTTGCACTTGAACCCGTGTAAAGTTCTCCACTTGCTGCAAAAGTTCGCCGAGTTTGACTGGAGCGAGGTCTAACTCCATTTTGCCAGCTTCGATTTTAGCGATATCCAAAATATCGTTAATCACATTGAACAAGTGTAATGCCGATTGATAAGCTTCTTCGATAAATTGGTGCGCTTCTTCGGGGTCATCTGCCATGCCATCCAGAACCAGTTTCAGGAAACCGAGGATGCCGTTGAGGGGGGTGCGGAGTTCGTGGGAAGTATTGGCAAGAAATTGACTTTTAAGTTGGGAAAGGGCGACGGCTTCGGCACGGGCTTGTTCTAATTCTTGGTAAAGTGTAGCGTGGGCGATCGCGCTGCCGACTTGAGCGACTAACTCGCGGGCAAATTCGAGTTCGACAGGACTCCATTTCGGGGAATTGCCGCAGCGGTGCAAACATATCAGGGCATTGGGTTGGTCTTCATAGAAGGTAGCTGCTACGAGTACGGAATGGCGATCGAAGCGATCGACAATGGGGGAGGCGTAATCGACTGCTACGGGTTTTAACGTGGCTAAAGTTTGAATCCAGCCCGGCTGTTCGGCTGCGCGCAGTTGTAATCCCAGCATCGAAGAGTAAGGTTCTTGGCGGTACTCAGCTACTACTTTAAAAGTTTTCGATTGGAGATTTTCGATTTGATCGGCAGACAGCGGGGGCGATCCATCGCTGGCAATTGAGTGTTGCAGTTCTGCTGCTAGATCTGGATAGTTTTGCTGATTTTCTGAGATCGGGAAGGGGGAAATTTCGAGGTTTTCGCTGTCTTTTTTGGAGGAACAGATGATACAGCGGCTCGCGTTCAAAACTTCACCCAAACTGTTAACTGTTTGCTGCCAAATTGTCTGTAAATCGAGTGTTCTGTGCAGGTTTTGAGCGATTTGGGAGATAATTTTGCGATCGATTTCCGAGTAGGTAGTGAGCGGTCTACCGATGAGGCTGGCTGGATACAGCATTTGTTGGCTGGCGTCGGAGGAAGATGGCAAAGCTGGATATGCCATGAATTCTGGGGAATCTGCCGACAATTGTACGGGTTTGTCCGACAGCAGCCTGCCCATAACTAAGACTTTTGTAGCTTTACCATTGGAGTCGATCGCCGGAGTGACTGTCAAATCGAAGAGAAAATATTGTTCGGCGTGGCAAAATGGATAGCTAAACCTTTGGGGGACAAGGGTTTCGAGCGCCCGCCGCAGGCGTTCGAGATAAGGTGCAGGGGCGATGGGTTGCAGGGTTTCGCTGAGGGGGCGATCCTCTTCGAGGGCTTCGCTAACGACAATTTCTTCTGCTGTGAGGTTGTACTCCTCGGCTTTTTGCCAGTAAAAAGACAGATATCGACCCCTTGCGTCTTGGGTAAATACTAATTCTGCCCCTAACTCTTGAAAAAATGCTGTAGAGGCGAGGTTCGATCGCCGGAAATCTGTGTTAGAGTCCATCAGATTAGGGGATAAAAGTAATTCTGATTTTGAGTATTGAGTTTTTGATTTAAAATTTAAAACTCAAAATTGTTTTGGGTTTTGATAATTAAGATGTGAGTTATGGTAGAAGCAATAAGGAAGAGTGGAGAGTTGACAGTTGATAGTTGACAGAAGAGCCCGAAAAGCCGGTCGTTGGGTTGACAGAAGAGCCCGATCGCGCAAGACAAGGGTTAACAGAAGGAAGAAGGAATAAGCCCTTGCGGCTTCCTTCGGCTAAGCCGTATAAGTCGCTCAAGCTAAAAAGATGGAAGATGCAAGATTGAAGATGCAAGATGCAATCGAGCGCATTAGTTTTAGCAATTAATAAATTCCCCGCGATCGGGCACGGTGGCTATATTAATTGACTGCAAAGTAGTTGGCTTTTTAATGAATGATTCACAGGTCGAGACTCGAAACTCAGAACTCTTTTAGACTTCTACCACAGCATTTTTAGTTATCAATAATTTCCCCAAAAATTAATTTATAACTCAACTCAAAACTCAAAACTATTTGTTGTCAGCAGTTTTCGGTAATTTAAAAATACAACTTAAGATGTAGGAATTAGTAGTCTGCACATATTAACGATCGAGTTTAAAAATTCCGCCAAAAGTTGAGGCTGCCAAAAACTAAAGTCGGGGACTGGCGATCGCATTTTTGCCGTCACAATAGAAAAGCTCCTTCTACTTAACCAATATTGCTCCGAACCACCTGTATTTCGCCCGGAAATCTGCCGGAGTTATCTCGCCGGAGCTCGGACGATCTAAATTTCACACCCAGAAATTTTATGCCCAGCAGATTTGTGCGCGCCGTAGGAGGGCGAGACAGGAGACAACCTCAGTCGTTCCATTCGCCGCGGGGCGGGACAGGAGGGGTGCGACGCAAACTCATAGCCTGATCGTCTTCGCGACGCTCGCCTCTGAGCCACTGCTTGATTGCTGTTTCAATGACTTTGCTGGGGTCATTTGTCAAGTGCTTAATTTGGTCTAGCAGTTCAGAATCTATATGGATAGATAGTTCCACTTTTTCTGACGAACTGTGGGAGTGTATACTTGACTCGCTCATACTTAAAAAATCCTAGTTTTAATTCTTAAGTTTCAATTCCTTCTAGGAATTTACGCCTTTTTGTTTTGAAGGAAGTGTTTTGAAGGAAGTGATGCCTTATCCCTAGTAGAGATGCACAGCGGCTCAAAACCTGTATTTTTTACACCCTTGCCGCCCCGCTTCCGTCATTTGACCAAATTATCTGCTTCTTGTCAAGCGCTAGCAACTTCTCACCAATATTTTTCAGTTTGCTATCCGCCTCTGTAGAGTAACCTGACGCCAAAAATGGGTACAAGCGCCCGACAATCGTGGTGCTCGGCCCAAAATTTTAGACCCCTGCTCGATCTCCCAGATTTATCGGTTGCGGAGTAAGTTGAAAATCGTTCTCCTTTTTTGAACTCGATGCTCGCGCTCGCTCAAGTCTCACGCCGCAGTCTCCAATCTCAAATCTAAATCTGTTGTGCACCCCGAAGTCTAAAATCTCTAATCTCAAATGGACTGGGCTGTTCGTTTGATGCGGGATGCTGCCGATCGCCTTTTTCTCCACTGTTCCAGAGTTTTCTGTAAAACAACAGAGACAAAACTTTTTCTGAGGAGGGCGTCTAGGCTGGAGGAGGCGAGAGAACATAGCATAAATACAATGGCTTTGTCAACCCACAAGCGAGAAAAATTTAAATTTTATTTAAGTCTCTAAATGACTATAAATGACTGTAGATTGAATGAAGTTTTATAATACAGCAAAAGTCAATCTTTTGCCGATAGGTTTTATGACAAACGTTCCTGTATCTCGCATTCGTAATTTTTCGATTATTGCTCACATCGACCACGGAAAATCGACTTTGGCCGATCGACTGTTGCAGGCGACTGGGACTGTGAAGGCACGGGAAATGAAGGAGCAGTTTTTAGACAATATGGATCTCGAACGCGAACGTGGCATTACGATCAAGCTGCAAGCGGCTCGGATGAATTACACTGCCAAGGACGGTCAGGAGTACGTGCTAAATCTGATCGACACTCCCGGACACGTTGACTTTTCCTATGAGGTTTCGCGATCGCTCGCTGCTTGCGAAGGGGCGCTGCTGGTGGTAGACGCTTCTCAAGGCGTGGAAGCACAAACCTTGGCAAATGTCTACCTTGCCTTGGGAAATAATTTAGAAATTATTCCGGTTCTAAATAAAATTGACCTGCCGGGGGCGGAACCGGAACGGGTTAAAGGGGAAATTGAAGAAATTATCGGTCTGGACTGTAGCGGGGCGATTGAGGCTTCTGCTAAGGAAGGAATTGGTATTGATGATATTTTGGAGGCGATCGTGGAATTGGTGCCGCCGCCGCAGGATACTGTTGAGAAACCGCTGCGGGCGCTAATTTTTGATAGTTATTACGATGCTTATCGCGGGGTAATTGTGTATTTCCGGGTGATGGACGGAAGTGTCAAAAAGGGCGATCGGGTTTTGTTGATGGTTTCGGGGAAGGAATATGTCATCGATGAATTGGGCATTTTGTCACCGACGCAAGTACAAGTAGACGAACTGCACGCGGGAGAAGTGGGTTATCTGGGCGCGGCAATTAAGGCGGTAGCTGATGCTCGCGTCGGGGATACGATTACTTTGGTCAAAAAGCCTGCACCGGAGCCTTGGCCTGGTTATACGGAGGCTAAGCCGATGGTTTTTTGTGGCTTATTCCCGATCGATGCAGACCAATTTCCTGACTTGCGGGAAGCTTTGGAAAAACTGGAACTCAACGATGCGGCGCTTTCCTACGAACCGGAAACTTCTAGTGCGATGGGATTTGGTTTTCGCTGCGGTTTCTTGGGTTTGCTGCACATGGAAATTGTGCAGGAAAGATTGGAGAGAGAGTACAATTTGGATTTGATTGTTACGGCTCCTTCTGTGGTTTATCAAGTCACAACAATTAAGGGAGAAGTGTTAACAATTGACAATCCGAGTCACTTGCCAGATCCTCAATATCGGGAGAAGATTGAGGAACCTTATGTGCGGGTAGAAATGCTGTCGCCGGAAACTTATGTGGGGGCGCTGATGGAGTTGTCTCAAAGTCGGCGGGGCATTTTTATGGATATGAAGTATCTGAGTCAGGGGCGGACTACGTTGGTTTATGAGTTGCCTTTGGCGGAGGTGGTGACGGACTTTTTCGATCAGATGAAATCGCGATCGCGCGGTTATGCAAGTATGGAGTATCACATCATCGGTTATCGCGAAAATCCGTTGGTGAAATTGGACATTTTAATTAATGGCGATCCGGTTGATGCTTTGGCGATGATCGTGCACCGGGATAAGGCTTACAATGTTGGCCGCGGCTTGACGGAAAAACTGAAGGAGTTGATTCCCCGCCACCAGTTTAAGGTGCCGATTCAAGCGACTATTGGCGCTAAGGTGATTGCTTCGGAACATATTCCGGCTTTGCGGAAGGATGTGTTGGCGAAGTGCTACGGCGGCGATATTTCGCGGAAGAAGAAGTTGCTGCAAAAGCAGGCGAAGGGTAAGAAGCGGATGAAGTCTGTGGGTACTGTGGATGTGCCGCAGGAGGCTTTTATGGCTGTGCTTAAGCTCGATCGCGATTCGTAATTTGTCTGTAGGGCTTTGTTAGGAACAGGCAAGATGCCTGTTCCACAAACAGTCATTTTTCTTGTGGGGTTCTAGGAACAGGCAAGATGCCTGTTCCACAAAGAGTCAATTTTATCGTAGTTTTTTGCAATCACCTCGAACAGGCAAGATGCCTGTTCCACAAAGAGTAAATTTTCTTGTGGGATGGGCATCTTGCCCGTGCCAAAAAGGTTTATTGAAAATGATATAAGATGTTGATATAATTAACAATATAATTCTCACTTGAATTTACTATTATGACTACCAAAATATTACTGAAGTCGTCGGACAAATTAACTAACTTTTCATTGACAGCCGTCATCGAACAGGAAACAGAGGGAAAATATCAAGCGATGGTATTGGGTTTACCTGAATGTCAAGCTGAGGGAAATACTCGCGAAGAGGCGATCGCAAATCTCAGCCAACTTGTGACGAATCATTTAGAAAAAGCTGAATTCATTTCGCTAGAAATCCAAGAGCAAAAACCCGATAGCCCAGCTTTGACAATCCTGATCGAACAGGAAACAGAGGGAAAGTATCAAGCGATGGCTTTGGGTTGGGAAGAATGTAAGGCAGAGGGTAATAGCCGGGAAGAGGTTATTACCAATATTAGCTTAGTTGTGGGCGATCGGCTAGAGAAAGCCGAACTCATTTCTTTGGCAATTCAACCGCCCAAACCGGAACATCCTTGGATGAAGTTTGCTGGAATGTATAAAGACAATCCGCTATTTGATGAGGTGGTTGCTTATATGGAAGCCGATCGCAACACCCTTGATGAGGAAATGGGAACAGATTACCCACAAGTTGATGTGGAGATAGGAGTAAAATGAGTTTGTGGGTATTAGATACGGATTGTTTGACGCTTTTTCAAAACGATCATCCGCTGGTAAAGCTGCGAGTTAGTCAGGTTAATCCTGAAGAGATTGCAGTAACAGTGATTACCGTTGAGGAACAAATGCGGGGATGGTTGAATGCGATCAATCAATCTTCTCAATCGGAGCGAGTAATCTGGGGTTATAAGGGATTTCTGGATGGAGTAGAGTATTTCAACAGTGTGAATGTCTTGAAGTTCGATCGCGATGCTTACAATTGCTATACAGATTTGGTGCGTCAAAAGATTCGCATCGGCACAAAAGATTTGCGGATTGCTGCTATTGCGCTTTCTAAAAACGCTATTCTGGTGACGCGGAACCGGCGAGATTTTGAGCGAGTACCGGGTTTGAGGTTTGAAGATTGGACAATTTGAGGAATTGGGTGAGGGATTAAATGCGATCGCACTTTTGAACATTAAGGGCGATCGTACTTTTGCAAATAAACCATCAGAGATTACTCATCATCATCTGCTTTACTACCTAAAAGTCCGAAAATTGCACCGACACCCATATTCCAAGTATCCTTGCAAGTCTCAAAAATGCGAATTTGTTGCGGAGATAGCCGATCTTCCATACTAAGCGATAAGGACACGCTTCCAGAAAGTAAGGTAATACAGACAACAGTTGCGAAGACGTACTCGAAAGGAGAGGGAGGTTGAGGAGAGGTATTTTTACGAATCATTTTAGGAGATTTAGGTTTAGCAGGTGTCATATTTGGTTGAGCTTTCATAATTGCTACCTTTTGATTGGTGATGTTTTAATCATAAAGGGTAAAACCTTGAAAGCCAAGGTGTGTATGGGTTTCAAATACTATGAGTTTGATATGCGTTTAAGATGCGTTTGGTTCGCGATCGCCAGTTATAATACTTAAAAGGTTTGTAATTTGACTATGGCGGGAATCGCAGCATCTGAGGCTGGAATCGAAAAAGCAAAAATAGCTCTCATAGACAAAGGCTGGAGTCGCAAAGACTTAGCCGATCGTGTTTTAATGGGAGAAGACAAAAGTCTAAAGATAGGTATTGATATTCAAACAGTTAATAATTTTTTCAAGCAGAAGCGTGTCAGCCCGCAGTGTTTTGTTGGAATTTGTAAGGCTTTAGGATTGGATTGGCAAGACATTACAAATCCCAATACAACTACGCGGGGCCCAGAAACCGGGTTTTTTCACGACAATACTTCGTTGCAGTCGATAGATTCGGTGAAAAACCCGGTTTCTTCGATCGCAGTTGATAATTCCAACCACAACAATCCGTTTATTCCCCAACATGGCAAGATAGACAATCCGCGATTTTTCTTTGGCAGACAACGAGAAATACGGCGGGTGTTTGAGACGCTGAATGGTGGTAGTAGTGTAGCAATTATTGGCGAAAGGGCGATCGGCAAAAGTTCCCTCCTACAAGCCCTTTACCGAGAAACCCCAACTGAACTCCGTCATCCGCGCCAACCCATTTACCTTAACTTAAATAATGTTTATGATGAACATGACTTTTACGATGCTTTGTGTGGCGAAGCGGGTATCGAGACAGTCAAAGGATATCAACTAAAACGGGCTCTAGAATCGCACCGATTCCTGTTGCTTTTAGATGAAGTCGAGAAAATGACCTGGGATGGATTTACGAACCAAGTACGCGGCCAATTGCGGGGTTTGGCCGAGGGAACCGATGCACCTTTGCGTCTAGTTGTCGCCGCCTGCACCTCTCTCGATACCCTGTTTCCTGATAGTCAAGACAAAAATATGACATCTCCTTTCAAAGGGATTTGCATTGAGGAAACTCTGAAGCAATGGGATGATCAAATTAGCCGCAAATTTATTGCTAGTCGCCTCCAAGCTGACTGGTTAATACCTGTTGACAAACCCGTGAATTTTACTGAGGCAGAAATTGCGAGTTTAATTGCTGAAAGTGGCGGCTATCCTCAGAAATTGATGCAATTGTGCTATAAAACTTATGCTGGTTATCTCAACGATTCTAGATCATCCTAAAATACTATATAAATTGATAGATATGCGATCGCACAATCCAATATCTCGTAGGGGCAGGTTCACCAACAATAATCGCCTAAAACAGACAATCTCAAAAACCTGCCCTCCCCAGCCAAGATTCACTAGACTATATAAATTGATAGATATGCGATCGCACAATCCAATATCTCGTAGGGGCAGGTTCACCAACAATAGATCGCACAATCCAATATCTCGTAGGGGCAGGTTCACCAACAATAATCGCCTAAAACAGATAATCTCATAAACCTGCCCTCCCCAGCCGAGATTTATATTCACATTTATCTCGTAGGGGCAGGTTCACCAACAATAATTGGCTAAAACAGACAATCTCATAAACCTGCCCTCCCCAGCCAAGATTCACATTTTACCAATAAATTCGCGGTACATTTATTTGGTTGGTGGGGTGGGGGCGGGTTTAGGAAATTGTTGATTTTTGTCATGAATGGTTGGCGAACCCGCCCCTACAAGAATCGTGGTTGATTTACTGGATACGATACTTAATCACCCATATTTAAATTCATTCATCCCACCTATTTATGAATCAAAACCATCCCCCCATTCCTCGCTTAGATTTAGCACCCAAACTGAAACGTCCTCTTTCTTTGTGGAATCCTTTAGACTACCTGCGATTATTATATTGGGTGTTTTTCTTTCCTCAAGCTGTGAGGCGTTATGAGTATACTTTTGGAAGTGAATCTCGTTTAGAAGATACCAAAACCTGGCGAGAAAAGTGGGAGTGGTTGCGTCAAAATTCCGTCCAACGTCAGTTGATTCTACAAGCCTTGGTGTTAATGTTTGCTATCCCCG
Organism: Oscillatoriales cyanobacterium; assembly: GCA_004292955.1. Classification (GTDB taxonomy): domain Bacteria; phylum Cyanobacteriota; class Cyanobacteriia; order Cyanobacteriales; family Microcoleaceae; genus Microcoleus. Next base: position 383,697 of record RDXX01000009.1, read on the forward strand.
TAGGCTTGAGTAGACTTTCCGAGGAAATAGGCATTTCTATTGATTGGCGCGGCGTGGCGTTGGGCGTGGCGTTGGGCGTGGCGTTCGGCATGGGATCTGGCGTGGAGTTTGGTGTGGAGTCTGGCGTGGTATTAGGCGTGGAGTCTGGCGTGGTATTGGGCGTGGCGTTTGGCATGGCATCTGGCGTGGTATTGGGCGTGGCGTTGGGCATCGTGTTGGGCATGGCGTCCGGCATACCGTCCAGCGTAGTGTCCGGTGTGGCGTTCGGCGTGCCGTCTCGCGTGGTGTCCGGCGCGGCGTCAGACGTGGTATTGGGCGTGATGTTAAGCGCGGCTTCAAACGTGGAGTCCGTCGTGGCGTTAGGCGTGGAGTCCGTCGTGGCGTTGGGCGTAGCGTCCGGCGTGGCGTCCGGCGTGGCGAGGATACGTCCTGAAAATTGGCTTTTCGCTGTACCGTTTACCTTACTCCAACGTCAACACCAAAATAGACAATTTCCTCACATTACCCCACTTCCCATTCCCTACCTGTCTTCTCAAATAGCTCATTGGCTGAGGCGGGATTGGGAAACAGGATTGCACAACATTAACCAACTATTACTATTTACTCTTCAGTTTATCCCTGTTGTTCAAGCTGTAAATCGCGTGCTAGCAGAGACACCAAAAGACCAACTTATCTATCGCGTCGCTCAATTATCAGAAGATCTTTATGATTGGAACTTGGTGCGTTTTGCCTCAGTTTCTCTCGGTGAAGCAATGAAGTCAAGAGCAGTACAAAGTTTTTCATTCATACCTTGGAAACAACAAATACAAGATCGTTTTCAAATAGAAATTAGTTTAAATACTCCTGCCCGTGCCTCTGCCGCTGGTTTCTGGTATCTCCATGAACAAGAACCAGACAAAGCCACAGAGGCTTTTGCCATAGTCCGAGATTTGCTTTATGGAGAGGAGATGTTCGCCTTAGCGAAAATTCTCACAGGCTTTCACCAAACAGCAGAACTAGCCGAAATTGCTTCCCTGAAACTGCCACCTTCCCCAAATCCACCTCGGCTACGCGAGACTACTTGGCAAGCAATTGCCTCTCTACGGCGGGTAATTGCCGATGTTCAACTCGTGCAGAATAGCGTATCTCGTTCTGCCCGTTCCCTTGCCCTCAACCGAGCATTAGGTGAACTTGAAACTATCCTCGATACTCCAGATATTCTACCACAAGCCGAACGAGATTTAATTATTAAAACCGCTAAAAAATGGCAAGAATCTTTACTGCAAGTCACAGGAAAAATCGGAGATATTTCAATTACTAAAGCTGTCACTAATCCCTATGTAATTGGCGATCCAGTCCAAGGCAATCTGTTTGTCGGCCGCGAAGATATCATCAGACAGCTAAAGGATGTACAGGGAAATAACCTGCAATCTGTGGCTCTCTACGGTCATCGGCGGATGGGGAAAACTTCGATTTTGTTAAATGCTACCAACTGCTTAGGAGCAAAGGTACAGGTGGCTTATGTCAATTTGCTGCGGGTGGGAGATTGCTCTGAGGGAGTCGGCGAACTACTAATATTCATCACCGATGCCATTGCCAAAACGGTCAAGATTGCACCTCCAGCCGATCGCGATTTACTCAATCTACCCTATCTCACCTTTGGACGCTACATCGAACAAGTAGTAGCAAATATAGAAAGTGGATTGATCGTTGCTTTAGACGAGTTTGAAAAAATTGAAGAATTGATTAAGGCTGGGAAAATCAATCCAGATTTTATCGGCTTTTTGCGAGGAATACTGCAAATGAGTTCTAAAGTTGCCTTAGCTTTTGCTGGATTGCACACCTTGGATGAAATGACCGGAGATTATTTCAATCCTCTTTTTGCTAGCATTATCCCCATCCGAGTTGGTTTCCTGAGTCTAGGTGCAACTCGCCAAGTTTTAGCCAATCCCGATGATGACTTTATCCTAGACTATAAACCCGAAGCACTCGATCGCATTTACGAACTAACTTACGGCCAACCCTACCTCACGCAATTGGTAGGATTCCTGTTAGTCCGCCACTACAACGATCGAGTATTTGAAATGGGACGCCCCCGCGATCCAATGTTTACCGTAGAAGATGTAGAAACAGTCATCAATGACCCGGAATTTTTCACCAGAGGTCGCTACTATTTTACAGCAGTTTGGGGTCAAGCAGCGGAAGGTGCATCGGGACAACAGCAGATTTTAAGAGTATTAGCACCTCATGTAAAAGGCATGAATCTCGACAGGCTGAGTGCAGAAACAGGGATGGATCAAACAAGTTTAGAGGAATCATTAAAAACTCTGGAACGCCACGATGTTGTTAAAGAAATTAATGGTTGCTACTGTATAGCTGTAGAACTATTTCGCCGCTGGGTTCAGATGTCATTGGGAGGAAGCCACTAAAATCGGGAATGGCGATTCCCTACAGGATAGCTACGCACGCGCGTATCTTGCTGTTTTTCACACAAGGGCGATCGGACTTTGTGAAAACCCAAGCCTCAACGAATTCAAGGAATTGGCAAGTGAATAATTTGGTCTTGATATTCCCCATCAAAAGAACCTCCCGCAATCACAATCAACTCGTCCAGTGTCTCCCCAATACCCATATCGGGGTTGAAGATAAAAATACCGGGTATGTGGCGATTTTGGGCAATGTGATCCGCTAAGTGTACCGGCATTGACTTGCGGTTATTAGTCAGCAGCACAAAGTTATGTACTTCACACCAAATTAGGATTTCTGGATCTAACGTACCTTTGGGAGGAGTATCCGGTTCTCCCACAGCCCGAATTATCAAATCTGATTCCCGCCGGCGCAGTTGGTTAATATAAACTGGATTAACATTTTCATCCATGAGATATTTGAGCATTTTTCGCCTTTTTGCCTTCTCTTTCTGCCTTTAACTGCATCAGTTTCCGCACCGCAGGCGACGGGTTTCGCTGCTGTTCCTCTCGCATTCTGCGTCCCCATTCCAACCAGTCAGCGATGTAATTGCTCACAGATTCTTTGTTGTGAAGATAATACAGAATGGTCGCATAAACTTGTTCTAGACTCAGCGAAGTGTAAATATTGGCAATTTCCTCTGGGGTGCGAGCACGATAAATGTACTCGTACAGGATAGTTTCAATTCCAATCCGCGAATCTTTCAGGCGAATGTCATCAGGTGCTAGAAAGTTGAAGTATTCTTCTAGTTGCACAGTTTAATCCTTCCTTTTTAGCCGATCGTACTGCTAACTATAATTTTACTATAATTCCACTTTTAATTCTAGCGAGGTATGGCTGCGATCGCCCTTTCTGTCTTAGCCTAAACCAAATCAGATATGCGATCGCACGCACTTTTTGCACAATACTGACCCAACTGGTACAGGTGGCAAAAACTCAGCAACTCTATTTCTAGCATTTCCTAGGGGCAATCCCTCGCGATCGCCCCCGATGTTTCATCTCCAGCCCATGACTATAGTCGGAAAACCCTTTATTCTTGTCGGTGGCTGAATTTATTCCCCGCAAGCGCCCTGGCAATATTCTCAAGGCATTTGCCCAACTAGCTCGACCTCAAGTACACTTAGCTTTGGTCGGAGATGGCATAATTTTGGAGGAAATGCGAGAACTAGCATCAGAATTAGGAATTCAAAAGCAAGTACATTTTTTGGGCTTGCGACGAGATATCCCCATTTTGATTCGTGCCTCAGTAGCTACTCTGATTGCTTCCTCTCAAGAAGGGCTTCCTAATTGCGTCATGGAATCTTTCTGCATCGAAGTCCCCGTCATCGGTATAGAAATTCGAGGCACTCGTGATTTATTAGAAAATGGCAATGGTTTGCTGGTAAAGTTGGGAGATATCAACGGAATAGCACAGCAATGGCATAGATTTTAGACCATCCAGAGGAAGCTCAACATATGAGCAAGCGCGGACGAGAAAATATGGTTAATTATGACCTGCCACATATCCTCAAAGCAATACGAGGCTTTATATGCTGAAGTCAACAATCAACAATCAACAATCAACCCATGAGTAATATTGTTACAGGCGCGGCAGGTTTTATCGGCTCTAACTTAGTCGAAACTCTTTTAAACCAAGGTGAACAAGTAATCGGAGTTGATGAAGTCAACGATTACTACAATCCCGAATTAAAGAGAAAAAATCTCGCTCATTTTGAAAAACATCCAAATTTTAAACTAATTGAGGGTAATATCCTATCTTTGGATTGGAAACCGCTATTAGCAAATGCAGAAGTCATTTACCACCAAGCAGCCCAAGCAGGAGTCCGTGCTAGTTGGGGATACGGTTTCCGCAGCTATACGGAACGCAATATCAATGCAACTCAGGTACTCCTAGAAGCCGCCAAAGATGCACCGCAACTGAAAAAGTTTGTATTGGCTTCGTCTTCGTCGGTGTACGGCAATGCTGAAACTTTTCCTACTTCCGAAACTGCCTGCCCTCAACCAGTTTCTCCCTACGGGATTACCAAATTAGCTGCTGAACGTTTGGCTTCGCTTTATCATCACAATTTTGGCGTTCCCGCAACCATCCTACGCTATTTCACCGTTTACGGGCCTCGCCAGCGTCCCGATATGGCATTTCACATATTTTTTAAGTCAATTTTGCGCGGCGAAGCGATTTCAATTTACGGAGACGGACAGCAAACCCGAGATTTTACTTTTATCAGCGATTGCGTTGCCGCTAATTTAGCTGCCGCTAAAGTGCCGGAATCTGTCGGGGAAATATTTAATATTGGAGGGGGAAGTCGAGTTGCTTTGGCGGAAGTTATTCAGACGATGGAAAGCATTGTCGATCGCCCGATTCGCATCAATTACCTAGAATCGAGCAAAGGAGATGCACGAGATACTAGCGCTGACGCATCGAAAGCTCAGAAAATCTTGGGATATCAGCCACAGGTGTCTTTGAGAGAAGGATTGAGGCAAGAATGGGAATGGGTACAGTCTTTGTACGGTTAGAGTGTGCTTAACTTACTCATATAGAAATCCTAAATAATTAAGATAAATTTGTAGGGTAGTACCTTTCTTTGCCTACCCTATCTATCGGGCAACCGAACGTGGTTCGAGCCCTACAACAATTGTGCAAATGATTTAGGATTGCTATATCAAATCCAATGAGGGATGAAGCTACTGGATATGATCGCACCGAGAAACCCGGTTTCTCGGTGTGATGTTTTTTTGGTGGAGTTATACCAACTTTCATAATTGTTGCAAAATTATTAGGTTTGTAGTCAGGACTTTAGTCATTATTAAGTTTATAGTAAGGACTTTATCTTTCGTTTGCTAACTAATGTTTGTTAACTAAAAATGGCACCAAAAATTAAGATTTATAATTATATAGTCACTGTGGAGATAATGTCAACAGTATTTTTTCGGAATTATAGAAGTGTAAGTAAAATTAACTAGGTTAGCTCCAGTCTAGCTCGCAATCTGTTGCATATATTCTGACAATGCTAAGTTAATTAAAGATTTGATCCAGGTTGCGGATAAGTCTTTACATTGTTGATCGATATTTTGTTATTGTATTAACAAGTTTGATTCGATCGACTGAATTGTTGTACCACAGTCTTACCCTCTAAACAGAACGGCAGTTTCCCCCATGAGAATTTTAGTCACAGGCGGTGCGGGTTTTATCGGTTCCCATCTGATCGATCGCTTAATGGCCCAAGGACACGAGGTAGTCTGCCTGGATAACTTTTACACCGGGACTAAGCGCAATATCCTCAAATGGATGGACAACCCCTATTTTGAGCTGATCCGCCACGACATCACGGAACCGATTCGGTTAGAGGTAGATCAGATTTACCATCTGGCCTGTCCAGCTTCCCCAATACACTATCAGTACAATCCTGTCAAGACAATTAAAACAAACGTCATCGGCACGATGAATATGTTGGGATTGGCGAAACGGGTGAAGGCCAGATTTTTTCTGGCTTCCACATCAGAAGTTTACGGCGATCCAGATGTCCATCCCCAAACAGAAGACTATCGCGGTAACGTTAATTGTATAGGTATTCGCAGTTGTTACGACGAGAATACTGAAATTTTGACAGAAAACGGTTGGGTTCCTTTTCCTAACTTACAGCCGGGAGTTCGCGTAGCAACTCTCAATCCAGACAATCAGATTGAATATCACGTTCCTGACGAGCATATCGTGCAGCCTTATGTGGGTAACTTGCTCCGATTTGCCAATTCTAAATTTGATTTTTGTGTGACTCCCAATCACTGGATGTATGTCAAAAACCGCACTGGTAAATTGAACTTTCTCCAAGCCGATACAGATGTATATTGGCACCATCAAAGAGCCATCACGGGAGCAGAATTTTTAGCGGCAGAACAAGAATGGTTTGAATTAGGAGAACCGCCGCGCAATGCTAAAGTAAATGTCGAACGGGTGCGGATGGATGATTGGCTGGAATTTCTGGGTTATTACATTTCCGAAGGTTGCGTTCACGTCCGCAGGCGAGCGCGAGTCGTTAACGGTTGCGATTATGATATTGCTGATTACAACATATTAATCGCTCAAGTAAATCCAGAAGGACGGACAGCAATAGCAGAGTGTCTCCAGCGGACTCCTTTCAAGTTTTTTGACTCCGACGACCATCAATTTCGGATTTGCAGCAAACAATTAGCAGAAATTTTGCTGCCTCTGGGCAAGTCTGGTGACAAATACATACCGCGAGAATACCTAAATCTGTCTCAGCGACAGTCATTAATTTTGTTCAAAGCTTTGATATTGGGAGATGGCTCTCAAAAAGGAAATGCCTACGCTTATTACACTAAATCAAAGCAATTGGCTGATGACGTACAAGAGTTAGCAATGCGCTGCGGCTATGCAGCAACGGTAGTCAATCATGCAATCGGTCGCGATCTTTATCGCGTTAATATTCGCCCTCCAAAAGATGCAAATCTCGTAACTCCCGAACCAGTTCGTTATGCGGGAAATGTTTATTGTGTCAATGTTAAAAATCACGTAATCTGCGTCCGCCGCAACGGCAAGGCAGCGTTTTGTGGCAACTGTTACGACGAGGGGAAGCGAGTAGCTGAAACCCTATCTTTTGACTACCACCGCCAAAATGGGGTAGACATTCGAGTTGTCCGAATTTTCAATACCTACGGCCCCCGGATGTTGGAAAATGACGGCAGAGTAGTCAGCAATTTTATTGTGCAAGCTTTGCGGAATGAGCCGCTGACTGTTTACGGTGACGGTTCCCAAACCCGGAGTTTTTGCTACGTTTCCGATTTGGTGGAAGGATTTATTCGGTTGATGAATAGCGACAAAATCGGGCCGATGAATTTGGGGAATCCCGGCGAATACACTATCTTGGAGTTAGCACAGAAAATTCAAAATATGATTAATCCAGGGGCGGAAATCATCTTCAAACCGCTGCCACAAGACGATCCAAAACAGCGACAACCGGATATTACTCTTGCTAAAAATTGGTTGGGGTGGGAACCAACTGTGCCGCTGGATAAAGGTTTAGAGTTAACTGTGAAAGATTTTCGCGATCGCATCGAGGGAAACCAAAAGTAGAGAGAGGGAGAGATAGAGGGGGAGAGGAGGAGAGGGGGAGTATTTTTACTTCTTAATTCTTCATTCTTCCCTATTCCCTATTCCCTATTCCCTTTTGCTTCCTCAATCTGCCTGCCATCTGACTAATAAGAACTGTCAACTGTCAACTGTCAACTGTCAACTGTCAACTGTTTACTAACTTTGAGGACATTTCTATGCGTGTTTGCGTCATCGGTACAGGATACGTTGGCTTAGTCACCGGCACTTGCTTGGCCCACATCGGACATCATGTCATTTGTGTAGACAACAACGAAGAAAAAGTTAAATTAATGAAATCGGGACAGTCACCTATTTTTGAACCCGGACTGTCTGAATTAATGTCCTCTGCTTCTCAATCGGGAAATTTAGAATTTACTTCAGATTTAGCAGCAGGAGTGGCTCATGGGGAGATTTTATTCATTGCGGTGGGGACGCCTCCTTTACCCACTGGGGAAAGCGATACTCGCTACGTGGAAGCGGTGGCGCGCGGCATTGGCGCTCACCTCGACGGCGATTACAAAGTGATCGTAAACAAATCAACTGTACCCATCGGTTCGGGAGATTGGGTGCGGAGGATTGTATTAGATGGCTTGGCTGAACGTCAAAAAGCTCAAAGCGGTGAGGGCGCTACGGGTGAGGAAGTAGCAGCAAAAATTGGTGCTGATTTTGATGTGGTTAGCAATCCAGAGTTTTTGCGCGAGGGTTGTGCTGTTTTCGATACGTTTAATCCCGATCGCATTGTTCTGGGCAGCAACTCTCAGCGGGCGATGGATCTGATGCTACAATTATACACACCAATTGTCGATCGCAAGTTTGCAGAAAATCCGTCTTTGCCTGTGGTACCTGTGGTGATGACTGACATCAGTTCCGCAGAAATGATTAAGTACGCAGCTAATGCTTTTTTGGCTACCAAGATTAGCTTTATTAATGAAGTTGCTAATATTTGCGATCGAGTCGGTGCAGATGTTACCCAAGTAGCGAAAGGTATCGGTTTAGATTCGCGAATTGGTAGTAAGTTTTTGCAGGCTGGCATTGGTTGGGGCGGTTCTTGTTTCCCCAAAGATGTCTCGGCTTTAGTTCACACTGCTGACGATTACGGATATGAAGCGCATTTGCTGAAAGCGGCGGTGGAAGTGAACGAACGCCAGCGCTCGATTGCGATTGAAAAGTTGCAGCAAGTTTTGAAGATTCTTAAAGGCAAAACAATCGGACTTTTGGGTTTGACTTTCAAGCCGGATACTGATGATTTGCGGGATGCTCCTTCCCTGAATTTAATCGAGAATTTAAACAGATTGGGAGCGAAAGTTAAAGCTTACGATCCGATTGTTTCTCAAACTGGGATGCGTCACGGTTTGTCGGGAGTTTTGGTGGAAACCGATGCGGAAAGATTGGCTGACGGTTGCGATGCTTTGGTGTTGGTGACTGACTGGGAACAGTTTCGTAATTTAGATTACGATAAAATGGGCAAATTGATGGCTCATGCGGTGATGATTGACGGCCGCAATTTCTTAGATAAGAAGGTTTTAGAAGCGGCTGGTTTCCAATATGTCGGGATTGGAAGATAAGAAAGAGTTTGGAGGATAACCTCTATCCTGTAAGGTGCGCAATGCGCACCTAGAGCGTCCGTACAGTAGAATATTTTGACAAAAAGAACAAAATATGTATTATGTAGGGGCTCTCGCATGAGGGCGACAGTAGATCGCGATCGCCAACCATTTTTTTGTCCTCATGCGAGAGCCCTGCCAAGGTCTACATCAACATACATACGTATCGGCTCAATAAGTAGGGGTAGCAGTTAATCTAGTTGCCAAGACAAGCCCAAGGGATAAAGAGAAGATTTTTCGCGAATAATAGTGGACAGAGAGGGAATAATTCCAAGTTGAGAAATTCGGTCACGCACATAACCCTTAAAAACTGATTCCCAACTGACTCCTTAGTAGCAACAAGAGACATAAAAGTATCCCATGCCCTCGTACCCTCAATCGTCTGAGTTGCATAGCTAATATTACGTCGCTGCACAGCAAGTTCGGGCAGCTAACTCAGCGGGATTATTGTGTAAAGGTAATTCAGGGTGCTCTAAAACCCTCAGCAACTCCGATACTTTTGTCGCAGTTAATTGTTTGCGTTCATCCAACAATTCATAGCCGCTTGGAGTTTCAAAAAGCCGCCGAAATTTCGACCTTAAAAGCAGTGCAGCTTCAGGACTGGGAACATCTTTATAAGCTAATAATTCCCGATAATAATCCCAAAAATTTTCGATAAATTTCCCTAAAATTACTTGATGGCAATGGAATACCGGGCTTAACTTTTTGTAATGCCTTCCCTCATGCACCCAACATAATGCTCTATCAGCAGTGATTAACTTGAATTGGGGAGCATCATCACAACACAGAGTTTGTACGACTGGACAATCAGTTTGCTGATGATAGAAAACAATAGCTGCTGCTTCCTTAATCCTGGTAACTTGTTGAGCACCCAGTTTGGGTACATACTTATTAAGTAGGTGATTAAACTCTGACTCACCCAACACCGTTTCTTGGGGTAATAGCTTGAGAGCATTCTGCCATTTAGCCGGGATTTTGAATTCCTCAATTAGTGAGAATGTCAGTGGATTGAGCATGAATTTTAGTTCTCGTCCTGGCTGTAATCCTCTCAGGACAGTCAGTCTGTCTTTATTCGCTGTTGTGAAGTATACTGTATATAAAGGGTTGCAGATGATATTGGTGGTATGGTTTACTCCAGCTACACGCGCGCCTGTTTGGTCGAAGTGTTGCCAGGGGCTACTCGCTAGTCCTGAATCATAAACTTCTTTTTTCTCGGTTTCAAAACCGGAGTGGTTTTTGATTAGCAGGTTGGATAAATAACCTGCTGAGATGGAAATACCTAGATCGGCTAAAAACTCCAGTAGTTTACCGCATCCTCATATTACCCCCTAGCGTACAAACTGATGATTAAGGCTTTGATTCCTGGTCCAAATTCTCCTTCGTAGCCCATTGGTAATTCTGCTACATAAGTTTTTCGGAGTGAGGGTGAGTAATATTTCTGTTTACGGAACAATATGTTGTCGGTTGCCAAGCTGATATCTTGGATGATTACTTG